>DAIDHT010000010.1:0-104327 GCA_027451945.1 Spirochaetales bacterium | reverse complement strand
CGGCTGAACGGCGAGCCAACCGAAGATAGGGATTCCCGCGGAAATGGTGGCGGCAAGGTAGAGAAGGCGCTAGAATTCGTCAAGGTGCGTTGAGCCACATCATTGTCGGGCCAACCCAACGCCGACAAATTGGCCGCCCTGGTCGCCGATTTTGACCTGTGGCCGTTGCGTGATGAGTTGACCAGCCTGTTAAGGCACCCCAACCCGGAAGTGGTTCTGGCGCTCTTTCAGCTGATTTGTTCGGTGGCGCGCTCTACCCAGATCATTTCAACCGCGACCGAAAAGGCGTCGACCGTTGTTCAGTCGCTCCGCGATTACGCGCGTAAAGAAGAACAAGGTCAACTACAAGAAGTCAGCCTCGAAAAAGAACTCGAAACAGTTCTAACCCTGTTCCGCAGTAAGATGAAAGACAGGGTGAGTATTGAGCGGCATTTTGAACCGGGGGTAAGCGTCCAAGCCTCGCGATCTAAACTGAATCAAGTTTGGATCAACCTGCTCAGCAACGCCCTTACCGCCATGAATGGCCAAGGACACCTCGAACTTGCCCTCTTTCAAAAGGACGATTTTGTTACTGTCGAAGTGACCGACTCGGGCGCCGGAATTCCTGAAGAGCTCCAAGGGCGTATCTTTGAACCCTTTTTTACGACCAAAGGCCCCAGCGAAGGAATGGGCCTGGGACTGGATATCTGCCGGCAGATTATTGATAGTCAAGGCGGCTCCATCAGCTTTGACAGCCGACCCGGACGAACGACGTTTCGGGTTATTCTTCCCCGTCAGGCCCCGGCCCCACCGATGCCATCCCCGGGCCCTTAGCACAACGCGAAGGCGCAGATTGACAAAAAAGAGTTTTTTGTTTTAACTCAGGCATCAATAGTTAATAAAGGAATTATAAAAAAGTATGAAAATAAAAGTTATCCTCTTGCTCGTTTTAGGCAGTTTAGCTTTTTTGACGACAATTCCGCTCGCGGCCGAAAATCTTGACAATGGTGTCTATATTTCTGTTCTGTCTAGCGCCTCTAAGTCAGCCCTCCCCAACTTTTATTTTCCTGGATCCCTCTTGGGGCAAATTGATTTCGCGCATAAGCTCAGCGTTCAGCAGGAACTTCGTTTTGGCCTCAACTTTTATAGCGATAGCAACCCTACTTACGGGTCGGGTCGTTTTGCGCTCGGTGGTTCGTTTGAAGATGTTTTTTATCTTACCCAGCACACTGTTCGTCCCTTTTGTGGCCTAGGCGTCAGCTTCAACAGTAACGTATTTTATTCGCCGGTAGCCACAAACTGGACCTATACCCTCTATGTTCCCTTTGGGCTTTCGATACCGGTTCAGGATTTTTTAACGTTGGGGGTCTACGACACCTTTGGCATGGCTCAGATGCTTTCCTCAGCCTCCGCTCCCGGCGATCTTATTTTCTCGTTCGGTTCCCCTCAAGGGTTTGTGGCCTTATGGTTTTAAAACTCTATCAACCCTTGGCAACGAAAACCTCGCTTTCCCAAGATATCACAACACCTCTGTTTCTCACCCTAGGTCTGCGCCTTTAAACCAATACTCTGAGGGGACTGGCAGAGAGCGCCAGCCCCGCCGTTTTTACTGGTCTTCGAGCACCGCGCGAATGCGCCGCACCCCAGCCGAGCTCGCCTCTTCTTTAAGAATCCGAAAGTGCCCCAGCGACGCCGTGTTTTCGACATGAGGGCCACCGCACACCTCCAGCGAAAAATCCCCAATGCGGTACACCTTTACCACATCCTCGTACTTTTCACCGAACAACGCCATCGCTCCTAGGCCTTTGGCCTCTTGAATCGGCATAGTGGTCATCGACACCGGCAAGGCGCGCTGGATTTGTTCATTGACAATCGCTTCGACACGCCGCAGTTGCTCGTCGGTCATCTTTTCGCCGTGCGAAAAGTCAAACCGCAGACGTTCGGGGGTGATATTCGACCCCTTTTGACGGGCGTGGTCACCTAAGACCATTTGAAGGGCCCTATGCATCAAGTGTGTCGCGGTGTGGAGTTTGGTGGTCATTTCACTATGGTCGGCCAGGCCGCCCTTAAACGTCTTGTCGGCTCCGGCTTTGGATAACTCTTGGTGTTTAGCAAAGGCTTCGTCAAACCCCGGGCGATCCACCGTCATTCCATGTTCGGTTGCCAGCTCTTCGGTAATTTCAATAGGAAAGCCATAGGTGTCGTACAGCTTAAACGCTAAACGACCGGGAATCTCTTTTTTAGGGTTTCGTTCGAGGTTGGGGAGCATCTTTTCAAACTCATGCTCGCCATGCTCCAGCGTCTTCAGGAATTTTTCTTCTTCGCGGGTCAATTCCTCGAAAATCAAGGTCGACCGTGAAGCCACTTCGTCATAGACCCCTCGGTAAATATCCAAAACGGCGGCGGCAGGACCGGCCAAGAACGGCTCGCGGATGCCTAGCTTGCGCCCACAACGAACAGCCCGGCGAATCAACCGACGCAGAACATAACCTTGCCCTACGTTAGAGGGGGTAACCCCCAGGTCGTCACCCAGAATAAAACAAGCGGTTTTAATGTGGTCGCAGATGATCCGAATATTCGTATCATCCGCTTCACTGTTACCATAGGTCACGCCTGTCGCCTTTTGCACGGCCGCTAGGATGGGCGTAAACAGTTCGGTCTCGTAGACGCTTTTTTTGCCCTGCAGGATGGTACTAGTCCGCTCGACGCCCATGCCCGTATCGACGTTAGGCTTGGGAAGGAGTTCATACCTACCGTCTGGCGTTTTGTTGTACTGCATAAAAACGTCGTTCCAAATTTCTAGCCAACGCCCACAGCCGCACGAAGGACCTTCGCAAGCTTCGCCCTTCGGACAGGGCCGCCCCGTGTCGTAAAACATTTCACTATCGGGTCCGCACGGACCAGTTTGGCCGGCAGGCCCCCACCAGTTATCCTTGCGTCCCAAATACGAAATCCGGTGGGCGGGTACGCCCAAACTCTTCCACAGGCTTGCCGATTCTTCGTCCCGAGGAATACCGTCTTCGCCGGCAAAGACGGTCACCCATAGCTTGTCGGTGCTAATGCCCAGCCATAGGGGGCTAGTCAAGAACTCAAAACTCCACGAGAGGGCTTCTTTTTTAAAGTAGTCGCCTAAGGACCAGTTACCCAGCATTTCAAAAAAAGTCAGGTGACTGGGGTCTCCGACCGATTCGATATCCCCAGTGCGTACACACTTTTGAACGTCGGTGAGCCGAGTTCCCAGCGGATGCGCCTCGCCCAAAAGGTAGGGCACCAAAGGTTGCATTCCTGCCGTATTAAATAGAACAGTGGGATCATTTTCGGGAATCAAAGACTTGCCAGAAATTACGGCATGACCTTTCGATTGAAAGAATTCGAGATACTTCTTGCGGAGTTCAGAGGCTGTCATAGTCCCTCATTTTACTAAGAGTGTGCTGATTATTCAACGTTGAGCCACCGGCGTTTCGTAGGGGGCCACCGATTTGGTCACCATATAATAGTCGTTCATGTTGTTCCACAACAAAAAGCCCTTAGCATGCGAGTGCTGAACACCGTCAAGTTGTTTTTCAAAGTACTCGACATAGTGTGCGGTCGAAAACTTTCGTTCGCCTCCGAGCAAGAAGGTTTGCACCCAAGGTCGGATGTTGACGCGGCCTTTGGTGCCCATCCACGCACGGTCACTGCCGTCTTGGTAAATGATTCGGGCTCGGTCAAAGTAGTTCATGTTCCACAAAAAGGGCTTAAAGAAGTGGGAGGGGTAAAACATAGGGCTGATTACATCGACATACTTGGACATCATTGCCATATTTTGTCCCAAGTAGTCAGCTTCAAAGTACCCGTTAAAGCCATAAATATCGACGCTGAGAGGGATCGAAACGGCGGCCCTTGCCGTTTTTAGAAAAGCCTCAAGGGCATCCAAACGCGTCATGTGAGGAATGGCGAACCGGTCGCGGATCTTCCAGATCGCCCCGTCCGAAGGAAAGCGAATATAGTCGAACTGCACCTCATCCACACCAGCGTCCTGAAGCTCTTTGGCGATGGCGGCATTGTAGTTCCAGACGTCTTGGGCGTAGGTATCGACCCAGAACTCCTTGGGAACCACCTTTTCTTTGCCATCAGCTTCTTTGATGACTTCGTGATTAACCCAGGGTTCGTTAGTTGTTTTATCCCACACAGCATATTTATGATGATCATAAAAGAAGAGCTTTTTGTCCTTAAATACCACCACGCGCCCAATAAGGTAGAACCCCTGGGCGTGGACGGTTTTGACAAGCTCGGGCAAGTTCAGGTAGGGCTGGACGGCATCGCAGGCTCTGGCTAAGGGAATATGTGAATCGTAGGTGAGCTCGCCCAGGTCGTTTTTCATGTCGATCACGACGGCGTTCAACCCATTCTTTTTCATCTCAGCCAAGTACTGCTCAAGCACGCGGGGGTTGGCAGCATGATGGGCGTTGAGGTAAAAGCCCCAACGATCCTGCGAAAGTTTCAAACGCTGGAGTTTGGCGGCACTGGGAGGCGGTGGGGGCGTGCGCTCTTTGAGCTTGAGCCAGGTGTGAGTTTTTGTCGCGTAACGCCACCAGGCCGTAGCGGTGCGGGCTTCAAGAATTTCTTGGTCCCCTTCTTGATGCACCGCCAGAGCTTCAGCCGGATGGAGGTAGGACCCGCCCGGAAAGGCTAGCGTTTCGGTCTTTCCGGTTTTCAGGTTATGAATAAATAACCGGTCGCCTTCCTTGCCCACCGAGGCGTAAAACGTATCAGGGGATTGATACGAAAAGGCCACGGCATTGACCATTTCGTGGTACCCGTCGCCGTAATCGTAGGTAGAAAAAAGGTCGGGGAGGCGTTTCCAGGTTTTGCCCTCATCATGTGATTCAAACATTCCGCTAAAGCTCGTACCGACCAACCAAAAGTCGGGTATCGCCGGGCTGGCCGCCAGGGCTGTCAGGTAGGCATACGTTCCGAGCTTTTTCCGGACCAACAAGGTAGTCCAGTGAGCGCCTTTGTCGGTGCTGTACAACCCCGTAAAGGGAGTTGTTATCGTCCAAAGGTTGTCACTCGCCTCTTGAAACGAGTTCAAGGGTCGTGGTTCCAGCGGCTGACCAGGCCCCAGGGTGCGCACAGGCAGGCCGTCACCTGACAACGCCGACCAGCCCTTGGGGCCTAAGGTTTCGAGAATTCCCTCTCGGGACAACTTGACCTGTGAATCCATCACCGGCGCGGGAGTCACCAGTTCAGGAAGAGTGGCCGAATACGCCGCAACCGGCTGGGGCTTTTGTGCGCAGGCTAAGATCAACAGGAAGGTTCCTAGAACCGCCCCTAGGGAAAGAACTCGTAAAACTTTCATGAGGCGTACCTTATCAAAAAGATCGGAAGACGAAAAGGCCCTTTCGCTATTTCAGAAATGTATTACACTAGGGTAATGACCGTGACAGCTCAGACCTTGCACGCCGTTTTAGATACCTTTCAGAGGTTGGAAGGCATTTGGCGGTCGTCAACGCCCCTTTCGTATCAAGAAATCTACTCTTCTCTCGAAACGGCACAGGTGGGTTTTGCCGAGTGGGATGCCGACCGTGGTCTGTACTTTCTTGATTTCTCGACAGGACCCGAAAATCTCGTTACGATGAACATTACCATGTTAGATTTTCAGGGCTCGCAAGGTCAGGATCACTTTCGCTTTGAATGGGCCCAAGACGGTCGTTTGGCGGGTGTGGAGTTACAAACCCATGCGCCACGGCCACTCCCGTGCTTTTTAGAATTGAGCCCCTGGCTTTTTCCTGAACAAACCGAAACAGCGTCAATCCCCTTGAGCCTCGAAGAGTGGCAAACGTATTTAGCGGGCCTCAAGCCTCAAAGTCCCCCTATGTAAGGAGTAGTCGTGGACCCCACCCTGTTTTTGCCCACCGAAATCGCACAATGGCTGATGCGCTACGGCCTTTTTCTGGCTGTGGCGGTTTTTCTTTTTCTGTTGTTACTGGTGCTTTTAAAACCTTTTTGGACCTGGCTCAGTGGAACTTCTGAAGTCAATGACCGGCTGAAAGTTCTTGTCGATCTGCAGCGAAAGGCTCTCACCGAGCTTGAGGTCTTAAACCGTACTCTCACTCGTCCGCTCAAAAAGAAGAGTGAGAGCGCCCCCCCTCGACCCGATTCAACGACCGTGAATGAAGAACGAAAAAAAGCACTTTTAGAGGCCTTGGCACAAACTCAACGTCAAAGAGCCAAAGAGCAAGACCTTAGCGGAGAGAACGCTGAAGAAGGTACCTGACCTCGGAATCTTTGGTCAGGGGAATGATGGCTTGGGCAAAAAAGCCCACCACCAGTTCCGGGTCAACCAAGACCCTAAGGCTGGGGTCACTGATCGACTGTATCGCTTGCACTTTGAGTCTGACACGGTCCAGGACCTTTTTTTCTACCTCGGGACGCGTTAAGGCCTCTTCTAAACCGGCTTCGTCACGCTCGCGGATCAAAACAGAATACTTTTCGGGGTTTTCGAGAAATTTTGATTCAGCGACATATAAACCGCCAAAATGAATACGACGCCCCAAAGCTTGCAAACAAATCACATCGTGTTCGACGGACGAGCCCCACTGAGCGTCGTCGCCGGCCACACAAAGCGAATCAAGAAACCTACTGTAGGCCGAGAGAATACTCCCCGAGACGTTGATGACATCGTAGTCTGAGATTCTGAGTTGACCTTGCGTCGAGCCCAGGTGTCGTCGAGGCTGGGGGAGCCCCGTATAAAAGGGCCTCTCTTCGGGAATCAAATAGCGGCCAAAGACCGCGTCAAGCTTTTCTTGGTGTAAAAGCCTAAGTTCAAACAGGCTGACAGGCTCGGGGGGTAAAAACTGACTCTTACCAGGTTCATAGACCCCACGATTGCGTCTAAACTGCGAACGATCAAGCAACTTGTAGATGAGGGTCTCTTCTAACGAGGCTAAGCGTGCCGCAATGTTTTCAAGCGACAGGGTCTCGTTCCCTGTGACGTGCATGCTCATGACGGCCTCCGGCGAAACGCGCGCCAATAGGGGATAAAACTCAACACAGCGGCGGCGGCGGCCAAGGCAAACAACCCCAAGGTCAGGACCTTCCACGCTTCAAAAGTTTCGTTCGGGACGAGTTTTTCGGCATAAAACAAGCCTAAGCCGCTTAACGAAGCAAAAAAGTAGATCCACGCTTTGATCTTGCCCCAGAGGGAGGCCGCTTGGACCCGCCCCTGCATAACCATGACCATCCTAAGAAAGGTCATGCCTAACTCGCGGTAGAGGATCACGGTAAACGCCCACCAAGGGGCAATTCCCACAGAAAACAGGCAAAAGAAAACCGTTAAACGTGAAACGACATCCGAAAAGGGGTCAAGTAACTTGCCTAAACTGCTGGTCAGGCCCAGGCGGCGGGCCACCAGACCATCCAGAACATCTGAAAACTCTGAAACGGCAAAAATAACAGCCAGCAGAAGCAAAAGCAGAAGCTGTTGCGCAGGAAAAGCTAACAGGGTTTCAAACAGAACAAGAAAAACAGGTGCCAAGAGGATTCGGAACATGGTAATACGGTTGGCCAAGTTCATGGGCCCAGACTAATGTCGCCGGGGCCCCTTGTCAACTCAAGGCCCTCAACGGTATGTTCACTGGTATGTCTCTGTCGAAGTTTGAGCGTAAGCTAGGCCTGGCCTGGCTAGGCCTTGGGCTCTTGCAAACGCTGATTTTCCTCTTGCTTTCGACGTGCTACCACTTTGGGGTTCCCGGTAACGAAATTTTCCTTCCTCTCGTTTGGGTCTGGCACGCCTTGATCTGGGTGATTTTGCTGCGCTTTCGTGCGTTGTTCACCAGGCTAGACGGCACACCTTTAACTTCCCTTGGGTGGCCCAACATCCTCACGCTCTTTCGTCTATCGTCGTTGCCGGCCCTCACCGTTCTGTTTTTGCTGGCTCGTGACCGCCATGAGCTGGCCTGGCCCTTAGTAATTTTTATCTCGATAGTCTTTTTGACCGACCTGGCCGACGGCTACCTGGCGCGAGCCTTTAACCTGGGTTCGAGACTCGGTCAGTTAATTGATTCCTCGAGCGATTACACGATCTTAATGACGCTTACCCTGATTTTGGGGGTCTCGGGCGTTTTGCCAACCTGGCTGTTAATCCTGGTGCTGATTCGCCTCATCTTTCAAATTGTGGGGAGTTTGCTGTTGTTCTGGCGAGCAAAAAAACCCCTTCTGGAGACAACCTGGCTAGGCAAAGCCAGTCTGTTTGCCCTGATGGTCCTCTATGCCCTCGAAATCATGGTCTTTCTTCGTTGGCATGGGCTCTCAGGCTCAGCTTTTCTTCAGGGTACCGAAATCGCGGCAGGCTTCATCATGGTGATCTCGCTGTTTGACAAAGCTCGGTTTTTCTACCGGTCGCTGAAACAGCCCCCCCCCGAAGACTCCTAAGCCAATCACCTAAGCCAGTCAGTTGAATCAGCCGCCTCACCTCGAAAATTTCTCCCGCTCGGGAAACAAAAAATTTCCACTCGGGAAATCAAAAATTCCTCGACGGGAAACGAAAAATTTCCACGCTGGGAATTTTTGTTCTTGGGGGCCAAAAAAAACCCCGGGATAGGCCCCGGGGTAACGTCTCTCAGGTCGTGAACTCGGCGAGCCGTTAGCTCTTAGAGAGTGCCTGGTCCAGATCGGCCAAAATATCGTCGATGCTTTCGAGGCCCACCGACAACCGTACCAGATCGGGAGTCAGGCCACTGGCCCTTTGTTGTTCTTCGGTCATTTGCGAGTGCGAAGTCGACGCCGGGTGAAGCGCCAACGATTTGGCGTCCCCGACATTGGCCAGGTGCGAAAACAGCTTCAAGTTATCGATAAACTTGGCCCCGCCGTCTCGACCTGATTTGACCCCAAAGACGACCACACTACCAAAACCCTTCTTGAGGTATTTTTTTGCGGTGGCGTGCGAGGGGTCCGAGGGCAAGCCCGGGTAGCGAACCCAGGCCACCTTAGGATGCTTTTGCAAAAATTCAGCGACTTTTTGCGAGTTTTCGCAGTGCCGGGGCATGCGGAGGTCAAGGGTTTCGAGGCCTTGTAAGAAGATCCATGCGTTATCGGGCGTCAGGGCGGCCCCTAGATTTCGTAACGGCACCGTTCTAAAGCGCAGGGCAAAGGCGATTGCCCGTAGCTCGGGTGGCAAATCTATTGCCCACCGCAGACCATGATAGTTGGGGTCAGGTCGGTTAAAGAGTTCAAATTTCTTGTCAGACCAGTCAAACTTGCCCGAATCGGTCACAATGCCGCCAATCGCCGTTCCATGACCACCAATCCACTTGGTAAGAGACTGCACAACGATATCGGCACCATGCTCTATCGATTTTAACAGGTAAGGCGTGGTAAACGTTGCGTCGACAACCAGGGGCAGACCATGAGCGTGGGCGATTTTCGCAATCGCTTCAATATCGGCAACATCCAAGGCCGGGTTGCCGATAGTTTCAAGATACACGAGTTTGGTATTGGGCTTGATTGCCTTTTCGAAGCTCGAGGGGTCGCGAATATCGGCAAAGGTGGTGTTGATTCCCAAATCGGGCAGAATGGCTTCAAACATGGTGTAGGTGCCACCATAGAGGTTCGAAGCCGAAACCAGGTGGTCTCCCGCCTTGGCAATCGTGATCACCGTGTAGAAAATCGCGCTGGTTCCCGAGGCCACCGCCACCGAGGCGGCTCCGCCTTCGAGGGCTGTGATGCGCTGTTCCAAAACATCATGTGTGGGGTTACCCAAGCGCGTATAGATATTGCCAAATTCTTTGAGGGCAAACAAATTGGCGGCATGTTCTGTATTTTTGAACACGTAAGAGCTGGTTCGGTAAATGGGAACCGCCCGTGAGAGGGTTACCGCATCAGGGGTTTGACCGGTATGAATGGCCGAGGTGGCAAAACCTTGTTTTTCTGAAGCCGACATAGTATTTATCTTCTCCTGTTTCAAATGTAAAGCTTTCCTATGGTATTAGTCAAGTATAGGTCCATTAGGCCAGTGAATCAGAAACGCCAGCGAAACTGTCACCGACAGCTTCTTCCCTGGAGGATGGCACGAGTCCCGCTCGTCTCACCGCGCGTAAGGGTAAGTTCTAGCCCCGACAGTTCGGCCCACTGACGGCACAAAACCAGGCCAAAACCCGAGCCTTTTTCGCCGGCCGTACCCCGTTTCGAGGGCAGGCGGTCGTTGTCGTTAAGCTTGGCTAGAATCTCGAGGGGGATTCCCTGGCCCTTGTCTTCGATTATGAGGCTGGTACGTCCCCGTTCCGTGAGGGTTTTAACGGTGACGTTGGCCTTCGGTGGTGAAAACTTCAAGGCATTTGAGACCAAATTGCGAACAATCGTTTCGAGCGCCCGCCTATCGGCGACGACACAAGCCTCGTTCTCGGCAAGATTTTCTAACCCGACGTCTTTTTTTTGCGCCAAAGGGGCCAAAAGCTCAAAAACCGAGCGCACCACGTCCTGAAGCTTTAAAGGTGAGGCGTGAAGGCTCAGTTCCCCCGTACTCAAGGTCCGCCAATCCAAAAGGCTTTCGAGCAGTTCTCGGGCCTGGCGCGCGCTGGCCTGGAACAGGGTTACGGTGTGTTCAAATTCGCCAGGGTCATAGCAGGCCTGTTGGGCTAACTCTTCAAAACATTCTTCGTAGCTCCCCAAAGGCCCACGCAGGTCATGACCCAAGAGGCGAAACAGCTGGTCGTTGCGCCGATTGACCGCCTCGAGCGACAAATTACGCCGGGTTAAAATCATATAGACAAAACCCAGGTTGTAAAAAAACACCAAGAAAATAATGGCATATAAAAAGCCCGTCGAGGCCCAGCTGTGCGACAAAAGCACCTCGGGCTGTTCATAAGCCGCCCACAGCCCCCGCAAGAGAAACAATACAGCTACGGCCGTGATGACGACGCTCAGACGACGAAAATACCGCGCCAAACCCTGGTCAGCAGCTTTTGCCATCGCCGGGAACCCCGAAACCACCACCGCCAAAGCGGTCAGCACGGCGAAACTGGACACACGCGCCCAGGGTAGGGGCTGAGCCAAGGTAAACCACGAAGTTAACAGAATTAGCGCACCAAACAAAATTGCCAGAAACCTCAGCGGCGGTTTTGTTTTCCAAAAGGCATACGAGGCCAGGGTATAGGCGCAAAAACCGGCAAAAATCAGCCAATTCGTCGCCACCACCAAAAAGGCCGGATCAAAGACCTGACGCAAAAGAATGGTTCCCAAACCCAAAAACCCCAGCAGGTTCCCCAACAACAACCAACGAATTTCTTGCCACTGCCAAAACTGAGTACGAAACAGAACCAGCACCAAAGCCAACGAAAAGGTTTCTAAAAGAAGAACCAAGTACAACGTCATCGGGTCCATAATATTAGTGTAATTCAGAATCATCCTGGCGGCAACGTGTTAGCTGGTGCCTAAAAAAGCTGATCAAACTTTCACAACTTTCGGGGCAGTCTTGGGGGTTTGCTCTCCCTCTGATTTCTGATAAGTATTATCATCAAAACATCAGATCCCCCGGAAAAGCAAAATTTACCCTCGGGACCAAGGAGACCGTCATGAACCCTGCCGATGTCCGCATCGCGTTTTTTGATACCAAGCCGTACGACAAAGATTCTTTTGAACGGCAAAACCGTCAGTTTGGGTTTTCGTTGACGTTCTTCCCCAACCACCTAACCCCTCAAACGGTTTCTCTGTGCCAGGACTTTGACGCCGTGTGCGCCTTCGTGAACGATACGATCAATGCCGAGGTCGTCGAAAAGCTTGCCGGGTACGGCGTTCAGCTGATTGCCATGCGAAGCGCGGGCTATAACAACGTTGACCTCAAAGCCTGTGCGGACAAGCTAAAAATTGTTCGCGTTCCTGCCTATTCCCCTCATGGAGTTGCCGAATACGCCGTGGCGATGATGCTTACCCTCAATCGGAATACTCACCGAGCCTTTTACCGTACCCGGGATTCTAACTTTTCAATCAATGGCTTTATGGGGTTTGACCTGTACGGCAAAACGGCCGCGATCATTGGCACCGGACAAATCGGCCGCATTGTCTGCGAAATTCTTCAAGGTTTTGGCATGACGGTAATCGCGTATGACCCGTTTCCGGCCAAGGCTTGGGCACAGGAGCGGGGCATTGAGCTGGTCGACCTCGAAGTCGCCTACGAGCGCGCCGACATCCTGACCCTGCACTGCCCCCTCACCCCCCAGAATATTCACATGGTCAACCGCGAAACCATCGCGATGATGAAGCGTGGGGTCATGATCATCAACACGGGTCGAGGCAAATTGATCCGTACCGAAGACCTGCTTGAAGGTCTGCGCTCTGGGCAGATCGGTAGTGCTGGCTTGGATGTCTACGAAGAAGAAACCGATTACTTTTTTGAGGATTATTCTAACCTCATCGTCAAAGATGATGTTTTAGCCCGTCTGTTGACCTTTCCGAACGTGCTTTTGACCAGCCATCAAGCCTTCTTTACCGAAGAAGCCATTGCCAACATCGCGCAAACGACCTTGAACAACGTTCGAGAATTCTTTTCGGGCGAAAAGCTCACCAACGAGGTTCTGCCTCCGCAAAAGCAGGTTAAAGCGTGACGCTCGTTAAAGCTTGACTCCGAGCAGGCCCTTACGAAGGAACATCACGGCAATGGCCGCCAGCAACAGGTTGGCCATTTTGCCGACGATGCGCGACCCGGCGGGGCCCAAAAGTTTCAAGAGGGGGGTTCGTCCGACAAACAGCCCCCCGGCTAGGCCAATATTGACCGTGAGCGCCGCACCAGTCAAAAGAACGCCGTACTCACCCGACAAAACCAACAGCGTCGTTAACAAGCCCGGGCCGGCGAGGAGCGGAACCCCCAGGGGAACGGCACCCACTTCAGCACCGTCGCTTTTTGGCGTAACCGGTTCTGAGGTTAAATCTTTTAGCGAAAGAACAAACAACAAAGCGCCACCGGCAATCATGAAGTCTGATACCGTGATTCCCAGATAGTTGAGCAGTAACTGCCCCCCCAACATAAACCCCACCGACACCCCCCACGCCGTCATCAGCGAAAGCCTCAGGGCCCTAGAGGTTTGACGGGCTTCCAAGCCCGAGGTCAAGGCAAGAAAATTCGGCAGGGTTCCCACCGGGTCCAAGGCAACAAAGATGGGAACCAAGCATAAAAAGAACGTGTTTACGAGTTCCAGAAGGCCTCCAAAATCATCCCCCCGCCCAAACACTCGGTGTCCGCATAAAGCACGCAAAACTGCCCCGGTGCTAGACCCCGATCGGGGCGGGCGAGTTGGACCTGTAGCCTAGGTTCGCCAGAGGGACTGGTTCCCCACTGAATCGAACAGGGGATGAGGTCGGGACCGTGACGCAGTTTACACACCAAGGCTTCGTCTTGCCGAGGCGGGCGCGAAATCCAGGTGAGCTGTCCACAGACAAACGTGGACTTGCCCAGTTCGTCCCGGTGTTCTTGGTGCGACACATACAAAACGTTGGCGTCGATATCTTTGGCCACGACAAACCAGGGGCCGTTCCCCAGGCCCAGGCCCTGGCGCTGACCAATGGTGTGGAACCAAAACCCTTTGTGCTCGCCCAGCTTTTTTCCGGTCTCGCGTTCAACGATGAGACCAGGCTTTTCGCCCAGATAGAACTTTACAAAATCGTTGTATTTGATCTTGCCTAAAAAGCAGATACCTTGACTGTCCTTGCGGTCTTTATTGGCCAAGTTCCACGTCGCGGCCCACTGACGCACCTCAGCCTTGTGCATATTCCCTATGGGGAACAGAACCTTGGCGACCTGTGCCTGCGTGAGGTGTGACAAAAAGTACGATTGGTCTTTGACCGGATCAGGAGACCTCCACAGTTTCGCCACGCCCTCCTCGAACCCCGACAGGGCGTAGTGTCCGCTGGCCACCTTATCAAACGAGTCTTCGACCTTGTCAAAAAACGCGCCAAATTTGACCCGAAGGTTACAGAAAATATCAGGCGACGGGGTATGACCGGCCTTGAGTTCCTCGATCGCATACGAGACAACTTTCTCGTAGTATTCGGTTTGAAGGGGGATCACTTTAAGGGGAACCCCCGCCTGGTCGCACACTGCCCGCGCGTATTCGAGGTCTTCTTCCCAGGGGCAGTCACCTAAATACGAAAGTTCGTCCTCGAGCCAAATTTTAAGGTAGTAGGCGGACAGCTGGTGACCGCCTTGTTCTTTGAGGCGGAACAACGCCACTGAACTGTCTACGCCTCCTGAAAGGAGCACTGCCGTTTTCATGAGATTTCCTGGTCCTGGTATACCGGAAACTGCCCTTTTCGACAAGAAAGCCCCCCTGGTTTGACAAGATTCTTTCGGGCAATTTGCCTTGGCCGGCAAGCTTCCAGTATACTGACTTTATGAATTCTGAACCCGTTGGTTTATCTGACCTTGCCGTCTTTGCCCCTCAGGCTCGCCTCTCGATTGCCACTCTGGCCGCGAAGCGGATTCAAGAGAACCCCGACTTGCAAAAACACCTGGACCGAGCGCTAGCCACCACTGGCCAACAGGCCATGCGCTTTCCTCAGCTTTGGGAAGATACCATCACCCTGGGGGCCGAAGCCCTGCGAACTCTGCTTTCGCGAAAATCCGAAGCTCAACGTATGGGCCTTCGCTACTTAACTATGGGTACCGAAACCTCGGTGGATATGAGTAAAGCCGGGTCCAGCTACCTCCAGGGGCTGATGGCCAAAACAGCCTTTCCCCTGCCGGCCAACCTTGCCAGCTTTCAAGTTCAGCAGGCCTGCGCCGGGGGCTCGTTGGCGGCCCTGACGCTATCGGGATCACTCAAAGCTTTTGGCCGCCCGGGCGACTCTGCGGTGGTTGTCACCTCGGATATCGCCCGCTACGCCGCCCCCTCAACCGCCGAAGTGACGCAAGGAGCGGGCGCGACGGCCCTTTGGCTCGAAACCTCCCCCCAGCTCTTAGAGTTTGACCTGGATTCGATCGGGCTGTTCAGCAAAGATGTGGACGACTTTTTTCGTCCCCTGGGGAGTACCACCGCCAAGGTGCGCGGCGGGTTCTCGCTGGCCTGCTACCACGAGGCGTTTTTAGAAGCTTTTGCCGACCACTGCCGCCGAGCGGGGGTGTCGCCCCAAGAAGAGCTGGCGAGCATAGACGCCTTTTGTTTGCATGTTCCCTATGCACAAATGCCGGTGGGAGCCCTTGAAAAGCTCTTTACCCTTCATACCTCGTATTCCCCCGACCAAATCCGTGAACATCTGACCCAACGCGGCTTTTTTGAATCCTTGGTTCCCGCTGGGCTACTCGGTAACCTTTATACCGGTAGCTTATGGCTGTCGTTGGCGTGGTCCCTGCACGAACGCTCCCAAGTCTGGGGCTCTCAACTTGTTGGCAAAAAGTACCTTTTGGCCAGCTACGGTTCGGGAAACACCATGGCCGTCTGGACTGCCAAAGTCGCTTCGGGAGCCAAGGCGGTTATCGATGCCTGGGATTGGCGGGCTCTGATGGACCCAGCCCCCGAAGCCTCGTGGGAAAGCTACCTGGCCTGGCTGGCCAGTGAAAAATCTTTTGAAACCTACAACGCGTCGTTTGACCCAGCCCAGGTGCCACCCGGACGGTTCTACCTGCGGGCTCTTCGCGCTGACGGCTATCGGGACTACCATGTCTCGTGACGAAGGGCTTGCAGGCCGAAAAGCCGCCCATTTAGAGATTTGTACCGACCCCGCGATTAACTTAGAAACCGGGGAAAGTTGGTTTGATCACCTTAGCTTCGAGCACCGCTCGCTCCCTGAGTTAAACTGGAGCGACCTTGACACCCATACTCAATTTTTGGGGCGGTCAGTTCGTTTGCCGTTGTTTATTTCGAGTATGACCGGGGGTTCTGACGAGGGCTATCGGCTGAATAAAGAGCTAGCTCGCGCGGCTCAACAGGCTCGAATTCCCGTCGGTATGGGCTCCATTCGTATTCTTTTTCGCAAGCCTGAAGTCTTTGAACATTTTCGGCTCCGCGACCTAGCCCCCGACGTACCCCTGTGGGCAAATATTGGCGCGCAACAGCTGGTAGCCGAGGCCGAAAAAGATCGTTTTCAATCGTTAAAAGAGCTCACCAAGCGCCTAGAGGTTGACGCCGTAGCCGTTCACCTCAACCCCGGCCAAGAGCTTTTTCAAGACGAAGGTGACCGTGATTTTCGCGGGCTCAAAGAGACCCTCAAACGCTACATCGGTCAAGCGGGGTTGCCTGTCATTGTGAAAGAAACCGGCTTCGGAATCGCCCCCGACGAGGCTCGCCAGCTGTGGAAAGCTGGGGCAGCCTACATTGACACAGCCGGCACGGGCGGAACGAACTGGCTGGCCGTCGAGGCCTGGCGAAGCTCGCCCGAGACTCGGTTGGCGGCCGAGGCGTTTGACAGCTGGGGTTGGCCCACCGCTTTGTTAACCGCTGTCTTGGGCCGCCGCCGCCCCACGCCACTTTTGGCCTCGGGCGGACTGCGCACCGGGCTAGACCTCGCCAAGGCGCTGGCCTGGGGGGCTGCGGCAGGGGGAATGGCTCTTCCTTTTATTCGTGCCGCCCAAGAGAAAGGCCACGAAGGTGTTCTTGCCGTCATTGAAGGCATCGAAAAAGCTCTTTTAACTACCATGCTGTTGAGCGGAGCCAGGTCGCTTGACGACCTACGAAAGGTGCCCCTTGAGGTGTCACCCCGCTTTGCCGACGCCCTGCGGCGTCACGGGGTACGAGCCCGGGGGGTGAGCCGGTGAAGAGCTTCGCTTCTCGCCTGCCCCGTGATTTTCGCAAACTCCCCCTCGCCGAGCGAATCGCCACGTTAAAAAACCTGGTTGGTCACTGGGAGGCCCCGCCCCCCGAGCTTACCGAAGCGTTGGTCGAGACCAGTGTAGGTTGGTTTGAAGTCCCGTTGGGTATCGTGGTGGGCCTGCCCCTCGACGAAGGTAGTGTGGACGTTCCCCTTGCCGTCGAAGAACCCTCGGTGATTGCGGCGGCCACCTATGCGGCGCGGCTGTTTAGCGGGGGAAAGGTAACCTCCTGGGCCACGCAGGCCGTGATGACCGCCCAGGTGTGGCTCGAAGCCCCCGCCGACGTCGAGTTTGAGACTGCTGACGCAGAGCTTGTGACGCAAACCCTGGCCAAAAAGTTCGACGCTGGTCGCGAAGCCCTTACCCAGGTTGCCCGCCAGGGTTTGGCCTCGATGGAAAAACGGGGGGGCGGCCTGCGCGACCTGCGTTTTCGCGCTGTCGAAGGCATGCCCCCGCTCTGGGTGGTCGAGGCTGACGTCGAGGTGTGTGACGCCATGGGAGCAAACCTGCTTAACACCTTAGCCGAGGCTCTTGCCCCCGCGCTTGAACAGCACTTAGGCCTTAGGCGCCTCATGGCAATTCTTTCTAACGACGCTTCGCACCGGCGGGCTGGGGCAACTGTTGAGTTAAAGGTAACGGCACTCAACAAAACCTCGTTACCGGGTGCTGAAGCAGGCCGCCGGATCGCCCTAGCCTCGGCAGCGGCCCAGCGTGACCCGGGCCGCGCCGTAACCAACAACAAAGGTGTAATGAATGGGGTCACCTCGCTGGCCCTTGCTACCGGCAACGACACTCGGGCACTTGAAGCGAGCGTTCACTGCTGGGCGTCACGCGCGGGAGTCTACCGCCCCCTCACCACATGGTCGATGAATGGCGATACCCTGACCGGGGTTATTGAGCTTCCGGTTCCCCTGGGAACCGTGGGCGGGGCATTGATGCACCCGCGAGCCCGCGACGCTCTGACCCTTCTGGGAAACCCTTCGGCCCACGACTTAGCCCGAATCGCGGCAGTCTTGGGGCTGGCACAAAACTTTGCCGCCCTGTTTGCCCTGACCGGAGAGGGCATTCAACGTGGGCACATGGCCCTTCACCAGCGGCGACTCGACTTCGAAAAAGGACACCGCTAGCCATGAGGATGAACGTATGATTTGGGGTACCGCCGAGGCGCACCCCAGCCTGGCACTGATCAAATACTGGGGCAAACGGGACGACGAAGCCAATACTCCCGCTACCGGCAGTCTGGCCGTCACCCTAGCCCAACTGACGACCCGTACTCGAGCCTGTTGGGCTACCGCTGACAGTGTCACCCTTAACGGCCAGTTGCAACCCCTGACGGCCTTTACCAAAATCCTTACGGTCATAAAGAAAACCTGGGGTTGGGACCACGGTCTGCACATTGAATCGGTAAATAATTTTCCGACCGCCGCGGGGTTAGCTTCGTCCTCGTCGGGAATGGCCGCCCTGGTGGGGGCCGTCGACAACCTGGCAGTACGCCACGGCGAAGCCGGGTTAGGCTTGTCACGTCTATCGGAATTAGCCCGCCTGGGTTCAGGGAGCGCCACACGTTCGGTCTGGGGTGGCTTTACGCGCTTTTCTGCAGGGGCCCTGGCCGCCGAAAGTTTGTTTTCTGAAACCCATTGGCCCGAGTTTCGCGTCTTGGTCGTCGTAGTCGCCGAGGAGGCAAAGGCGGTTTCTAGCCGGGTGGGGATGGAAGCCAGCCGCCGCACCAGCCCCTTTTACTCCGCTTGGGTATCTACCAGCGATGAGCTATTGGCGCAGGCCGAGACAGCCTTGGCCCAACGCCATTGGGCCACCCTGGGTCCCCTTGTTCGACAGAGTTACCTAAGAATGTTTTCGACAATGTTTACCAGTGAGCCCCCTCTTTTGTATTGGAAACCTCAAAGTCTGGCCCTGATTCTTGAGCTCGAAAAAGCCCGAGCCGAGGGGTTTGACGCCTGGGAAACCATGGACGCCGGGCCGCAGGTCAAGATCTTTTGTCCCGCTGACCAACTCGACGCCCTGCAAGAACGTCTAACACGAGCCGTCCCCGGCCTCCGCACCCTTGCCTCGGGGCCCGGTGGGGGCCTCTTGCGCGGCGTCGAGGACACCCTGGGCGCCAAGGACACCCCGTGAGTCAAGTTCGTCTCTCGGAGGGGGTTCGTCTTTCGGCCCCGGCAAACCTGTTGTTGGCGGGGGAATACGCCATTCTTGAGCCAGGCGGCCTGGGTGTGGGGGTGGCTGTCGAAGCCCGGCTAACGGCAGTCCTAAAAAGTGCTCCACAAACCCAGGTCGATAGCTTTTGGCCAGGAGTTCACCAGACTTGGCGGCCGGGCTCGGGCTCGGACCTTACCTCGTCGGACGGGGGCTTTGTCGGGGCTTTGTTCCGGGCGTTAGGGTTGACCGATGAGCAAGGAATGCAAGCTCACCTCCCTCCGTTTCACCTGACTCTCGATTCGTCGGCCTTTTTTAGCCGCGAAGGCCGCAAGCTGGGTTTAGGCTCCTCGGCGGCCCTGGCGGTGGTCGTTACGGCGGCGGCGAGGCTCGTTAAGGGTCAAGAGGTGAGTCTGCCCACGGTGATGCGTGAAGCCATTCAGACCCACCGTACCGCGCAAGGAGGCAAGGGCTCAGGCTACGATGTCGCCGCCAGCTGTAGGGGTGGCCTTGGGTTATTCACCGGGGGAAAAGCCCCCGAATGGACGCCGGCAACCTGGCGTCTGCCCCCCGCCTGGCTTTTTTCGGGTCCCGAAGCGGTCAAGACCGTTTCGGCCATCGGGCAGTACCAAGCCTGGAAAGCTCAGAATCCCCAAAAAGCTCACGAGTTTCTTGAGCAGTCCAACCAGGCTGTTCAGCGCTTTTTTCGAGCAGAGACTTGGCCCCAAAGGCGACAACGGTGGGAAGATTACAAAACCCTTTCGCTTGAGCTGGGTCGCGAACTCGGCGTCAGCGCAGAGCTCGCGATGGACTTCCCCCCCCAGTTCTTCGTTAAAGCCCTAGGGGCGGGCAACGAAACCGGTCTCGTTCTGAGCGAAAGCCCTGACGAAGCGCAGGTTTGGCTGACTCAAACCCTGGGAAAGCCAGCTTTTCCTTGGCAGGTCGCCGAAAAGGGGCTGTGCGTTGACTAACACGGTCAGGACTTCAGCCCATGCCAAGCTGTTGCTCTTTGGCGAGCATGCCGCCGTGTGGGGCTACCCGGCCCTAGGGTTGAGTCTAACCGCCACCCTTACCCTAGAATACGAAGAGTTTATCCCCGACAACGAGGTGTCACCGACCAGTCGAGCGTGGGAGTTTTGGCCCCAAGAGCAATCGGACCCTTTGCCAGACCTGATCGAGATTTTTCAAAAGCTTCGCACCAACCGGGGGTTAGCGCCGCTCCCTCCGGGTCGCCTGAGCCTGGCCTCGGACATTCCCTCGGGCGGGGGCTGGGGGTCTTCGGCGGCCCTTGCCTCGGCGTTTGCTCGCCTTTTTCTTCCCAACGCCCCCCTAGAAGGCCCTGAATCCCTCGATGAGGCAGCTCGTGAAGGCGAAAAGCTGTTTCATGGGCGCCCCTCGGGGATCGATACCGCTTTGGCTTTACGGCAGGGCTGGTGGTACCTCGAACGCGATGGCGACCGTTTGAACGCTAAAGCACTTCCCGACCGAAACCCGCCGCTGGTCGCCGGGGCTTTACCTCGGTTAACCACGACGAAAGATCTGGTAAACGGCATCGCCGAACAAAGACAACGCGACCCTTCGGGTACGGCTCAGCGTCTGGCCACCCTCGGTGAGCTGGCAAAACAGGCGCACGTGCTGGTACGTTCGGCCCACTTTGCCCCTGCGGCCCTGGGGGCACTCATGCAAACCGCCCAAGCCCTGCTGGCGGAGCTGGGGGTGTCACACCCCGCCTTACACAGTGTCTTTGAGGCCGCAAGGCACAGGGGCAGTCTCGGAGAAAAGCTCTCAGGAGCCGGTGGCGGGGGCGCCTTTGTTATGGTTTTTCCCAATCACGACAGTGCGCTCGCTGCCTGCACGGCCCTACAAGAGGCCTTTTCCCCCCAATTTTGGGCCGCGCCGCCCCAGTTGGTTACGGCATCTCCTCGCGACCCTTTACCCGAGGCCTCCCATGAAAAGCTTTGATTTGTACCTCGCCCGTCATGGACAAACCTTCTGGAACCTTGAAAAGCGGCTCCAGGGTCGCAAAAACTCCCCCCTGACGGCTTTGGGCCAGCTTCAAGCTCAGGCCCTAGGCCGCCGGTTGAGAGACTTGCCCTTAGACGCCCTCTGGTCCTCATCCGCACCACGAGCCCTGCAGACTGCCCACCTTGTCTCGGCCCAGCGAGACGTGCCCCTTCCGGTCCAAAGTTTAGACCAACTTCAAGAAATTCACCTGGGGGAGTGGGAGGGGCTAACCAAAGACGTGGTCTGGGAACGTTGGGGTGATGAAGCCCGTTCGTTTTGGCACCAGCCGGAACGTTGGCGGGCCTGGGGTGCTGAAAGCTGGCGGGAGGTTCAAGAGCGTGTACTGGAGGCGGTTGCGCTACTCAGTCAGACAGGGGACTCTGCCCTGGCAGTTTCTCATGGAATGACGATTCAAGTTTTTTTATGGAGTTTGAGTGGTGAAGGGACTCAGGCACTTTACCAGCACCCCGTTGTCCACCAAGCTTCTTTGACCCACGTCAGGGTCTACCCCGACCGGGATAGGCGGGAATGGGAGGTTGTCATGCGTGACAACCGTGACCACCTGAAGGGGCTACTTTCGTCCCAACAGGTGGTCTAAGCGTACCTTACTTGTGGGCCGGAGCCTTAGCAGGAGGCTCGATATCCAGCAAGCTAACATCAAAAATCAGTGTGCTGTTGGGAGGAATACGGCTTCCCGCGCCACGGGCACCGTAAGCCAACTTCGAAGGAATAAAGAAGCGGTACTTGCTACCCACGGGCATGAGCTGAATGCCCTCTGTCCAGCCAGGAATCACTCCAGACAGGGGGAACACGGCTGGTTCTTTGCGGTCAATCGAACTGTCAAACTTGGTGCCGTCAATCAACTTTCCGACGTAGTCCACCTTAACGGTGTCCGTAGCCTTGGGCTTGGGACCGGTACCTTGTTGAAGAACCTCATACTGAAGGCCGCTGGGGGTGGTAATAACCCCAGGTTTCTTGGCGTTTTCTGCCAGGAACTTGGCTTCTTTGACCTCATTGGCATCGGCGACACGCTTTTGAGCGGCGGCCAAGTAAGCCTGAACGGCTTCGTTGGCTTGCTCAGGAGTCACCTTAGCATGATTTTTATCCATCACATCTTTCATCCCCTGGACAAAAGAATCGTAGTCCACCGAAACAGAGGTCTGCTTCAGGTTGGTCCCAATTAAGACGCCAAAGTCATAGCTGGCGTCAGATTTGCTGGGCTCGCCGGGTTTTGCCGGGGTAGCCGGTTTGGCTTGGCAGGAAACCAACACGAGGGCCGCCGCCGCCAATAATGCAAAAATCTTCATACATCTTTCCTTTTTGAGGAGATTTCATCCTTTGCCGAAACAACAAAAGCTTTTGTCAAGTTATCGCCTTTTGAGAAAAATCTCAAGATGCCACAGCTGACACGAAAGGCGCACTCTGGCAGGCTTTACTTGTCAGTTTTAGGGGCCGCATCAGGTGCCTTTGCATCAGGTGCCTTTGCATCCGGCTTTTCAATGTCGAGAAGTTTGACATCGAAAATGAGGGTGCTGTTCGGGGGAATCTTGCCACCTGCACCACGAACGCCATAGGCCAGCTTCGAAGGAATATAGAACCGATACTCACTGCCAACCGGCATCAGTTGAATGGCTTCGGTCCAGCCGGGGATGACTTGGGACAAGGGGAAGACAGCCGGTTCCTTGCGGTCAATCGAGCTGTCAAACTTCGTACCATCAATCAAGGTCCCGACGTAGTCCACTTTTACAGTATCCGAGGCTACAGGCTTAGGGCCCGTACCTTGCTTGATGACCTCGTATTGGAGTCCGCTGGCGGTAGTTTTGACGCCTGGCTTTTTGGCGTTAGCCGCTAAAAACTGGGCCTCTTTTGCGGCGTTGTCATCGGCAACCTTTTGCTGGGCATAGGCCAAGACCGCTTGCACTTCTTGGTTGGCCTCTTCGGGTGTCACCTTGGCTTGCGCCTTTTCAAAGACATCTTTCATTCCTTGCACAAAGGCGTTGTAGTCAATCGAAACCGAAGCCTGCTTCAGATTGGTGGCGATCAAAACCCCAAAGTCATAGCTGGCACGTTCGGTCGAAACGGGGGCCTGAGCGGGTGCGGGGGCGGACTGGTCCTGGGCATAGGCGCCGACCGCTACCAGCAGGAGCGCTCCAGCGGACAAGGCGGAAAGTAATTTCATTCCTTATTCCTTTGAAAAAAAATCAAAAACCGTTTTTAAACAGTCTGTTGCCCCTAGCCTACCCCGCTTTTACCAAATCCGCAACCAAAGAAACTGCGATTTTCATGAAAAAAGCCCCCCGTAGGGGGCCTATGACCTTAAATAAAGAACGTTCCCCGTGAGCTATCGGCGGCTTCGAGCATCGATGCCACGCCCCCTTGTTCGACACCGTCGAGCAATTCTTCTAAGCGGATGCCCATGACTTCCATACTCATATTGCACGCGACCATGCGCACACCGACTTCCTGAGCATTTTTCAGCATGGTCTGCAGGCTATCAATCTTTAGTGCCTTCATGCGGCCTTTCATCATCGAAGTGCCCAACCCGCCCATATTCAACTTCGAAAGTTTTAGTTTTTTATAGCTGGAGGGGAGCATGAACGAGAACAGGCGTCCCATGAGGTCCTTGGCAACCCGGGGTTTCTTCACCTTCTTGATGAGGTTCAAGCCCCAGAAGGTAAAGAAAATGGTGACCTTTTTGCCCGAACTTGCCGCGCCATTAGCGATAACCAGCGAGGCCAAAGCTCGGTCAAAATCATCCGAGAAGAGAACCAGGGTGGTATCATTCCCGCTGGTCAACCCCTGAACCGCTTGAGGCGCCGCCGACGGTGCCATTCGTCCCTTTTCAATGACGGCGACAATCCGACTGCCTTCATTGTTGAGTTCAACCAGGGTGTTGCCAGTCATGCGGCACCAGCCTTCGACATCCTTGGCGAACCCAGGGTCCGAGGCAACTTCGCGGATTCGTTCCCCGGGTTGAATGCTGTCCATGGCCTTTTTCAACTGAAAGATGGGACCAGGACACTGCAGACCAACAGCGTCTAATTCCAGAGGTTTCACAAACGCCGGCAACCCATGAACGGCCCGTGAAACGGCTGCTTTTTCGGGGTCAGACTGGTAAATTGCCCCGTCTTTTCCGATGATATCTTTCGAGAACAGGTCTTCGTTGGATTGCTTCATCGTGGCGTGTTCCCACGTTTTAAACCCGCCCGAGAGGTTGTAAACTTCTTGAAAGCCGTTTTGCTTCAAAATGCGCTCGCCCATGAACGCCCGCAAACCTACCCCACACATCACGACAATCGGTTTGTTCTTAGGAAGTTCTTCTAACCGATGGCGCAGCGACTGAAGCGGAATATTGATCGCTCCGGGGATCGAACCAATACCGAATTCTTCGGGCAAGCGCACGTCCACCAGAACGTGATCTTTTAGACCGGCCAGGTCGTCCCAGTGAAGATGACGGCTGAGGCCTTCTAAAATATTTCGCCCGACAAACCCAAGAACATTGACGGGGTCTTTGGCGCTAGAATACGGAGGAGCATAGCCCTGTTCGAACTCGGCCAAGTCGTACACCGAGCCCCCCATCTTTAAAAAGGCGGCAATCACGTCAATACGCTTGTCGACCCCTTCGTAACCTACCCCCTGCGCACCGAGAATCTTTCCTTCGGGCGAAAACAGTAACTTCAGGGTCATTGCGGTGGCCCCAGGATAGTAACCAGCGTGGTGCGACACGTGGATAATGCACGATTGAAAAGGGATTCCTTCGCGCTTGAGAAGTTTCTCGCCCGCGCCAGTTGCCGCTACGGTCAAATCAAACACCTTGGCGACGGCGGTGGCAATGGCACCTTTATAGACAGACTTGTTGCCAAACACGATGTTATCGGCACAGATCCGGCCCTGTTTATTGGCGGGGCCTGCCAAATAGGTAATCGTTGGTTTTCCGGTAATGGGGCTGGGGAACTCGATCGCGTCACCAACCGCATAGATGTTCGGGTCGCTGGTTCTCAGGTACTCGTCAACCTTGATCCCCTTGGTGACGCCAATCTCCAGGCCTGCGTTTTTCGCCAACGTTGTATCGGGACGAACCCCGATAGAGAGGATAACCATGTCGGTATCGAGCACACGACCTGAGTTGAGCTTCAGGCTGAGACGGTTACCCGTGGGATTTAAGCTCTGTACCCCGTCGCCGAGGTAGGCTTCAACGCCCTTAACCTTAAAGTGCTGGTGAACCTCGGCTGCCATCTCATGATCTAACATGACCATGACCTGTGACGCCATTTCGACAATCGTGACGAAAACACCCAAGTGGTGAAGATTCTCGGCCATTTCCAAGCCAATGAACCCCGCACCGACGATAACGGCCCGACGGGGGCGGTTTGCTTCAACATAGCTTTTAATCTTGTCGGTGTCTGCAACCGAGCGCAGGGTAAACACGCCGGGGGTGTTGTCACCCACAATCGGCGGCTTCACGGGGTCAGCTCCGGGTGATAGCACAAGCTTATCGTAGGTTTCCCAATAAGTTTGGCCGCCGGGTAGCTTTTTAATTTGAATCCGCTTTTTTTCGCGGTCGATCTCGACAACCTCAGATTCAACGCGAACTTCGACGTTCAGCATGGCTTGAAAGTTTTCGGGGGTCATCACAAACAACCGTTCTCGGTCTTTGATTACCCCGCCTAGGTAATAGGGGAGTCCGCAGTTAGCGTACGAAATGTGGCTTCCGCGCTCAAACAAGATAATTTCCGCTGACTCGTCATCTCGACGCAAACGAGCGGCTGTCGTAGCTCCACCGGCAACTCCGCCTACAATCAAATATTTAGACATGGGACACTCTCCTACTTAACAACGTTAACCACTACATCGTAGTCTTTGCTGTCAGACTTGGCAAGAGTAAATCGAGCTTTTTAGAACGGTTTAACAGTGAAAAGCTTGTTTTGAAGATTGAGGAAGAATTTTAAGAGGAAACCATTCGCCTTCGTGCTGGCGTAGACTTTGATATACTGCCCAACCTGCCGCCGTTAAACCCAGCAATTTAAAACGGCCATCCGCCGACGACTCTTGAGACTCCGAGACCTCGACCAAACCTCGATCCAGCAGGGGACGCAACAGACGCGACAGGCTCGGTCCAGACACCCGCAGTTCTTGTGCCAAGCCACCAGCCGTATTCTTACCTCGGGCCAGGGCAAACACTGCACAGGCATGATTGAGGGTTAACCCTATTTGTGCTTGGATTTTGGCTTCCAGCCGCGTTACCACGGCCAAGCACTCCTTAACCTCACACAGATCGTTCAGTTCCATGCCAATCGAACCCGCGCCTTTTAGGGCAATGCCTTCAGTTTGGCCAACATGTCATTGACGCCCTGATTTTTCATACCGCGCTTTTGAAACGCGCTTAAAATGGCAAGAGCTTCATCCTTTTTTTTCAGCGCGACGTAGCACTCCGCCATTTCTTGATAAATCCGGGCGTTGTTGGCGTCATTCTTCAAAATTCCCTGAAGCGAATTGAGAGCTTCTTGGTATTCGCCTTTTAACTTGTGAACCAAGGCCAAGCCCAGCACGGCATACAGATCAAACTCAATATTGAGGGCCTTTCGGTAGAAGCTTTCGGCTTCATCGAGCCGACCTAGGCTACGCAGGGAGTCGCCAGCCCGGGTTAAGATGACTTTGTTGTTGGGGTCAAAACTCAGAATTTTCTGCCAGTGTTCAAGCGATTGTTCGCTCAAATTGAGCCCCCGGTAGCAGTCAGCTAAACCAAAGAGGGCATAGAAATTGTCCGGATGCTTATCGAGAACCTTTTGAAAGTAAGGAATCCCATCCGCGTAGGTTTTCATCTTGCGATGACAGTTCCCCAGCGAGGTCAAAACCCGAATATCGGCATGAGCTTCGTTCAGGTGATACATTTGTTCCCAATACCTCAGGGCCTCGCGATAATCTTTAAAGTCATAGTGCAAATGCCCTAAACCAATAAGGGCATAGGCGTTATTGGGCTCCATCTCAAGCACTTTGAGGTAGGTGGCCTTTGACTGGTTAAAGTTGCGTACCTTGCGGTAAGCGTCTGCGACACGCGTCAGAACGGTAATATTTGCCGAATCTTGTTTGAGGTACTCTTCCCAGATTGCTAAAGCTCGATTAAACAGGCCCATAGCCTTGTATGAATCCGCTAAACCAAAAAGGGCGTAATTATTCGTAGGAAAGTGCCTCAAGCATTCTTGGTAAAAGCCCGTCGCGGCCTCAAAATCACCTTTCTTTCGAGCCACGTCACCGAGGCCCACCAAAGCGTAGTTGTTTTTGGCATCTAACTCGAGGAGCTGAAGAAACGACTGTTGAGCCTCCTCAAGGATACCCTCTTTTAAATAGTTGTAGCCTTTTTTCGATAACTCGCTGACAAGATCCGTTCCGTCAGGCAACTCGAGGCCCTGATGCGGGTGATCCGACAAATAATCATCATTTAATGGCTCGTGCTCGAATCCCGCCATGCCCCTACTCCTTCATCCAGTTCCGTAAAATTTGACTTAACTTTTCAACCATGGCGTCGGCCTTATCACGGGCTTTTGCCATGCGGTACATTTGGTAAGCCGAAAGAAAATCCCTCTGCCCAGCAAAATGATCGCCCACGCGGATCAAGCCGTCGGTGTAACCGGTGGCGACAAAAATCCGTTTGGCCTGTTCCACCTCTCCCGCCGTAAACAGCTCATTGCCTTTTCGGATCAAATGAACACGCTGTTCCGATGTTAAAGCTGGCCCTTCCGGCCGAGTAACTTTAAGAAAGCCCTCCACGGGCATCTTTGAAAGCGCGGCGGCGCCAGGACGCTCGGAATCTTCCATCGAGTCGCCTCCAGAATAATCTGACCTTGCCTGTTTGAAAAGGGGTCAAAGAGTGATCTACAAAGTCCCCTTGGTCGACGGCACCAACCCTGAGGAGGGCTGATAGGCTTGCCGCAAGGCTTTTCCTAGGGCTTTAAACAACGCTTCAACCATGTGATGAGCGTTTTCCCCGTAGCGGCAGTGAGCATGCAAGGCTAGCGAAGCCCGATTGGCAAGAGCAATGAGAAACTCTCTTACCAGCGATAGGTCAAAGTTGCCTGCCCTTGGCTGAGGTAGGTCGGCTCGGTAAACACAGGTCGGGCGGTTACAAACATCAATGACGACCTCTGAAAGGGCCTCATCCATGGGAATCACAGAAAAGCCATACCTTACCAAGGCGCCAGCTGCTTCCGCATGCTTTTTTAAGGCATCGCCCAACACCAAACCGACATCTTCGACCAGATGATGAGGGTCTACCTCTAAGTCGCCCTTTCCCCGAACTTCTAAAAAAAAGCCCCCGTGAAAGCTCAAGGCCGTCAACATATGGTCAAAAAAAGGAACACCCGTCGCAATCGTCGGCGCTTGTGAAGAACTCATGTCCAGCACAAGGGCAATCTGAGTTTCTTTTGTCTGGCGTTCCAGTGTCACTTTCATCGGTTTGAGCTCCCTGCCGGTTCTTTCAATCTATCGACGAACCGCGTAATCTCTTGATAGCGCAATTTAAAATACGCGGGATTCGCAAAAAGACTCACGCCAATCGATTTTAGCCATTCACGAACTTCAAGGCCGTTGGCTTTAAGTGTCGAACCCGTTTCAACCAAATCAACAATGTAGGGGGCTAAGCCCAGCACGGGCGCCAACTCCACCGAGCCATCCAGCCGAATGATTTTGACACTGGTCCCCAGGGCATGAAACCAATCGCGCGTAAAACGCGTAAATTTCGTAGCGATGGTCAAGGAACCTGCCGTTTCACGTACCGGCTGATCTTTCAAGCCCGCTAAGGCCATCCGGGTACCACCGAAGTCAAAGGGCAAAAGGTGGGTAAACTCTACCCCAGCCTCGTACAAAACGTCGTCGCCGCAGACTCCCAGACCCGCTATGCCATGTCGAACATACGTGGGTAAATCGGCGTTTTTGACGGCAATAATCTTGAGGGTTCCGGTTTGATCGACGGCAGTTAATTTGCGATCTTCCAACGAAAAAACGAAGCCTCGTTGTCCAAAATGCTCGCGAACTTGCTCAAAGAGACGCCCTTTCGGAAGGGCCAGGGTCAACGGCTCCTTCATACAGAACCTCCCAGGGTGACAACCCGCCCGGCGGCTCGTTCCCGCCGTGCCCAGGTCAGGCGTTCCTGCCAGGTCGCTCCGGGGGCGACAACTGCTTCGGCTCCGCTTACCTGGACGGTTGTGTAAGGTTCAATTTTGCGTACAGACAGGCTAAAGCCCACCGACGGAGAGGCTAAGCCAAACCGGCCCAAAAGCGAATCATACCGACCGCCGGCCGCAAAGGCATCCCCTACGCCGGCTAAGTAGGCTTGAAATACCAGACCAGTGTAGTATTCCCTTTGACCGATTTCAGAAAAATCCACGCGAAAACGATCTTTAAGAGCCAAAGGCACCAGAGTTTCGGCCAGCGTGACAAGATCTTCGGCGGCCTTTTGCACACTTGAACTAAGCTTGAGGCGACTCAGCAGGGCCCTGGCCTCGCGAGCAGTGCCAACAAACGCAAACAACTCTTTTAGATCACCTTTGAGTACCCCAGGGCGACGAAACAAAACTTCTTTTTGCAAGGCCAACTTATCAGACTCGTTTTGTAGGCCCTCAAGGTTCACCACCTGATCAAAAACTGCCCGACTTCCCAAATGAATTTGCGCCTCAAGACCCAAGCGTTCCAAAATATCATCCAACAAAAGAAGCATTTCCAAGTCGCCGTCGGGTGCTAAGGAGCCAATAAACTCGGCACCGACCTGAAAAAACTCGTTTTCGCTGATATCTTGGGCATCTTGATGGCGCAGGATGGTATCGGCATAACACAGCCTCAGCGGGGTGTGCCCTTCGCGGAGCGTTGTTCCCGCCGACCGCGCTAAAAATAATGTGATATCCGAACGAAGCATTAAAAGCTCGCCCTCTCGATCCACCAGGCGATACACGTCGTCCCCTGGCATAAAGGGTGCATAAAGGTCATAAAAGTCGATAACCGGCGTCTGAACAGGGCCATACCCCCACAACTGGAAGGTGTCCTGCACCAGCCGCACCACACGCTGACGCCGTAAAGCGTCTTCAAGAAGCAGGCGTTCAGTCCCCTGCGGAAGTTTGTACAGCATTTTGGATCGAGACATGAGCGCATTGTAACAAAGCAACGCCAAGAACTCTACCCGGATTGACAAGAATCACTAGAAAATTTTGCTGACTGCTCACCTTGAGGAACACGCACGAGGACCACCGTCATGGTAACTCCCACAGCTAGGACAAGAAACCCACCACAAAGCCAAGGTAACGGGGGAATCACGGTGGCAAAGTCGTTGACTCCAGGAATCAAAACTCCCCCCCAGCGCAACAACAGCGGAAAAATATTAAACATAGCGTGGACCAGGACGGCACTTACCAGGCCACCTCGGGGAACCACTCCTGCCAGGTAGACTCCCGCCACGAGGGCCGGTATTCCCTGCCAGGGATTGCCGTGTGCCGCACCAAACAGCGTGGCCGTCAAAAAAATAGCGGGTAGACGCCCATAACGCCGAGTCGCCCCCGTCAAAAAGTAGCCCCGAAAGAGGGTTTCTTCGGTCAGTGGGGCCACCCCACCGAACAGCACTAAAGCTGACACCGAAAACGTTGGAGGTGCTAAACGCGCTAAAAGACGCTCAAGCCCCGTCATCGGCCACAACAGCCCCAACGCCGAAGACAGCGCACCCAGCACGACGCTACCACCGGCCGCCGAAAAAAGTAAACTCACCACCCACCAAAACCGGTGGTCAATCGTGCCTTTCCACGCCCAACGGGGCCCTGATCGAGCCATCCAACGGGCTAAAAGCAACACGGGGGCAAACGCTACGATCGCCGCCATGGCCGCCCACCAAGCGCTATCGGAACCCTTTAGGCCGCCCAACATGGCCGTCACAGAGCCAACAGCAAGTTGTAGCGCGCACAAAAGCCCCAAGAGTATGGCCATTCGAGCCAACCCCAGGGCCTCTTGCCCCTCCTGCCGTGATTTCACGCTGGTTTTTGCACCAATTTCACGCTGGTTTTCACGTTCAGCCTTAAGACTGCGGAATTCGCTTAAGCGCAGCGCGGGCTTCGCGGGCGATAGCGGGGGTATAAGAACTGTACTCGACATCGGACAAGGCGGGGGCGGCGAGGGGCGAGGCACTAACGCCAAGGGCAGCAATCAACACGCGCGCAAACTCAACCTGAGCCGACGTATTCGCCCCGACCTTTTGACGGCTATTGAGTTGTGAAAGCACTTGAGCAAGCGCTTTCACGGCCTCGGGTGCCGAAATCTTTGCCATCGCAAAAGCGGTATTGCCTAAGTCATCAAAATCTGCCTGTGGGTCAATCCAGCTCATCAAAACAGCTTTTAAGGAGGGCAAGGCCTCGGCGGGAACCGATGCCGCGTGTGACAACTCCGTTAAGGCGGCTTTTCTGAGTCGAGTCACGACATCCTGTTGTCGGTCGTCGTTAGTTTGTAAATCTAAAGAGGCTTTCAATGCGGCGGCGGCCGTTGTGTCACGAAATTGCCCATCTGTACTTTTTTGTGCCAGTTGGAAAGCCGTAAGCCTAGTGGCGGGATCAGCATCGGTACGAATCACGGCTAATAAGGCCTGAGAATAATCAGGAACCAAAAGCGGCAGCGACTTAAGGGCCAAAGTACGCACTTGACTACCCGGAGAATACCACGCCGCCGTTGCTCGGACGAAATCAGCGAAGGCCGCCTTTGCTTTGAGGGTCGTCAGTGCCTGGAGCAGGGTGTAGGCCTCCGCTTCGCCGGCGGCATTGGGTGTAAAACCGGCATTGAGCGCTTTGAGCTCTAAAATCATGTCGGGGATGGCGTCTATGGCGTGATCTGCCGCCAAGGCCGCCCAAACAGCGGATTTTAAATTGGTATTGTGATATTCGGTGGGTAAGCGCCGCAACAAGGGGATGGCGGGCGCATAGTGGCGGGCCCCCAGCTGTTGACAGAGCCAAAGAGCGGTTTCTGTTTTGGCGTGAACAGCGTCATCGCTACCCAATTCGATATTCGCCGCATCGGTCAGCACAAGAGCCTGGTATAAAAAGTCATCCGGCAGTTTATTTAATGGTTTGGACTCTAGCCACGCCAGCCTGTCTTTGACAGGAGTCTGTTCAAAGATAGAAAAGAGATTGACCGTTTCAGCACCGGCTAAGCCTGCGCTGACGAATCCTAAGACCAACATGAAAATTAAGGCTCGCATTCTTGTATTATGAAGTGCTTCGCCAGAAATGGAAAGACAAAAAAAAAACCGGCAATCGATAACGACTGCCGGATAACCTGCCACCGACCAGAATCGAACTGGTGACACGTGGATTTTCAGTCCACTGCTCTACCAACTGAGCTACAGCGGCGATAGCAGGGGTGTTTTTAACATAGCCCTAAAAAAATGTCCAGAGGTTTTGGGATTTTTTTCTTTGGAGGTGCCCAAGGACACTGTTTCCCGCTACATTGTCTGTATGCCGTCTCAGATTTCTCACATCCTTCATGGGCTATCGTGCTTGAAAGCCCTGCCCGATGTACGCCAAGAAAGGCTATCGCGCAGTGCTTTTATGCTTGGCTGTCAAGGACCAGATATCTTTTATCACAACCAACGAACTCGCCCCTCGGGCCTGGTGTACGGTACGCGGCTTCATCGGAGCGGCTGGGGTAAATTTTGTGCAGAACTCGCCCGACAAGGCCTTCGGTTGGGGTGGTCTCAAGCGCATCCCGGGTACAGCTTTTTGGCCGGTTGGTCCTTACATGCGTTTTTAGATCGCGAATTGCACCCGTTTGTCGTGTGGCACGCCGGTTGGAGAGAGAGCGCCGACCCTGCCACCCAGGCGTTAGCGAGGGCGCATGCCTTCTTTGAACGAATTTTGGACGTTTTGTTCTACGAAACCTTAACCCACGAGAACCTTTTTCATTGCACCTGGATGGCAGAGATTGCCGAGGTTGAAAGTTTTCCCGAGGATTTTTGGGTCGCGATGGCCCAAAGCTTGTGGCGAACGTATCCGGGGCCTTATGGCTTGGATGAAATTCCTCAGCGAGTTCGAAACGCCATCAGCGATACGGTGGGTTTTCTACGGCACACCGACCCCCGCGATGAAGAGGCGGCGCGTGAAGCCGCCTTGAGCGACCGGGCCGACGCTGGTCAAAGCCAGCGGCTCCCACGGATTGCGTTTTTTCACCCCGTTATTCTTCCACCCGCCGACTACCTCAACCGGAATCACGCCCCCTGGAAGCACCCGGTTACAGGAAAGGAACGGTCCGAGAGTGCCGAAGATTTGTGGCAAATCGCCACCAGACAGGGGCAAGACGCACTACGCGGTTTAGAAAACCTTTGGCAGGCACCGGTAGACGATCGTGAAAAGCTCTTAAGTGCGTGGGAGTCCCTTTTAGGGAACGGTAGTTTAAACCTCCCCGGTGAGGACGGCTCCCCCCGGGGCCCACAATTTTGCCAGCCCCTCGACTTTGCTCACCTTATGGAGCTTCAGCGCCGGTACTTTTTAAAGCAATAGTCGATTCCCGGATCACGACCCGGGCGTCATCGCGCCAATTCAAGTAGCCTTCTTCTTCAAGCTTGTTGAGAACCCCTAAAAGGGGCTTGCGGGAACACCCCAGCACGTCCTTTACTTCGACAATTTTCCAGGCCGTTCCCAAACGACCTGCCCCGCAAAGGCGTTGACGGATTTCGTTCCATGCTTCGAGGCTGTAGACCCAAGGGGATTCGGTGAGTACGGCCAAGTCCATCCGCGCAAGCTGAAGCAGGGTGATGCGAAGCAACTCATCGGTCATTGTCGACAGGTCCATTCCCGCCACTCCCTGCGACTCCAGCCGCCGAAGAATTCCCTTTGCCAAAGGCGACAAAAAGGCCTCGGGGGAGCCTACAGGTAAATACCAGTCATCTTTTTTTCTTAGCTGAGCGCTTTGTACCAGACGGAACGCTAGGTAGCGAAAAACCGCTGGCGGTAGGGCCATACGCTCTTTTAAAGACGCTTCGTCGAGCCCCCCGGGCTGAGCACAGGCATTGCGCATCTTTTTGGAAAAATGGTCAAAGGCCTTGCGCATCACGCGCACCCCCTGTTCCCCCTCAGCTTCTTCAAATTCTTCCGCCCATAACGGAGGTGGGAGAATTGTCCACCCGTTGACGCGAAGGTTCACCGAGAACAGGGCTTTGGTCGAGGGTTGTCCAGGAAAACGAAAGGTTTTCGTCAAATAATCGGCAAGGTCGCGGGCTGTTACAGCTCCGGCGGTCAAAAGAACCGTATCCAGAGTCTCTCCCTTGTCATTTTCTAACTGGTAGGTTGCGCCGATCAGGCAGGGGAACCGGCGTTCACTGCTCACCGTCGCCAAGAATTTTCCCGAGGGAGCGTCGACCCATTTCAGCTGAACACTGACCCCTTCGGGATCAAGCACCCCCCCCTTGAGGCGCACTTGGGATTCTTTTAAACGACGATTTTGGGCCCCGAGAGGAACCAAATACGCTTTTCGTTCGTAGCTAACGGGCCAAGTGGCATCGTAGAGGCGGCGACCGCTTTGCATGACTTTCTCGGGAACACCTTTGAACTGCAAAGCCTGTTGGGAGGCTTCACGGTGAACGGCGCGAACCTCTAGCCACCGGCCACTTTCAAGAATGGCGAGGTCAGCCAGCCGAAATTCGGGACCTTCAAACTCAAAATCTACCCAATAGAGCTTGTCCTCGGGGTGCTTTTTATATGGTTGCCCTGTGAGGCGGATAAAAGGTAACTGAAACAGCGACGCAGCATTCTTTGACATGAAAAAGGGCAACTCCTTACCCCCCTGCCGAGACAGACAGAGGCATGCTATAACGTTGTTATGCAAAACGACATTCTAGACGAAATTCTTGCCGTTGCCAACCAAGCCGCCCGCGAGGCGCAAGAGGTTCAGCTCGACGGATGGAAAAATGGGACGCTGGTACGCGCCAAAGGCGACCCTCACGACCTGGTTACCGCCGCCGATGTTGAAGCCGAGCGCCGAATTGCGTCTGTTATCCACGAACGCTTTCCCGAGCATAACTTTAGGGGCGAAGAGGCCGGAGACGCCGGCCGAAAAAGCGACTGGGTGTGGATCGTTGACCCTATTGACGGTACTACCAATTTTGCGCGCGGGCTGGCCTATTTCAGCGTTTCGATTGCAGCCGTCTACCAAGGGCGCACTGTCGTGGGGCTGGTGGCCAATCCCGTTCTAGGAGAAACCTTTACCGCTGTCGAAGGGCGCGGGGCCTTTTTAAATGGCGAAAAGCTTCACGGCCCGCGAGCGGCTTCCTTTGACGAGGCGTTGATGATTACCGGGTTTTACTATGATCGTGGCAAAAACATCGCCCAAACCTTAAGCATGATTGGGCGTTGGTACGAGCGCGGCTTCATGGGTCTTCGCCGGTTGGGGTCAGCGGCCCTTGATTTGTGCCAACTCGCAGCCGGTCGCGCCGACGGGTATTTTGAAATTGGGCTGAATGCCTGGGATTTTGCCGCAGGGGAATTTATCGCGCGGCAGGCGGGGGTTCTGGTGACCGACGGCGAAGGCCGCTCCCTCCCCCATGAAAAAACCACGATTCTTGCAGGAACACCCGAGGTGTGGCGTACCCTAAAAGAAGACTGGGATATCGTGCGGAATTCTCCATGAACACAGCGGAATTCTCCATGAAAACAGCCTTTCTGCTTTTGTTGTTGACTGTTACTGCCAGCCTTTTTGCACAAAAGCCCGAACTTTGGGGCGATCGCCCCTCGCGGGGAGGCATGCAAATCTTTCACTGGCAAGACGGTAAGGTGACCGACCTTACCCCAGCCAGAGAAACCTGGCAACTTTGGGGAGCGCGCGTGTTGCCAACCCCCAAGGACTCGCCGTCCAAGGAATCAGCCCCCGTGGAGCTGTGGGGTGCAGTCAAGGTCTCGCAGGGCTGGAAGCTCTGGCACGGTCAGATTACCCCCCAACAGACGCAAATTTCACCGCAGGTTCTGCCAAGAATCTTTCGTGACCTAAAAGCTATGGATTACGCGGGAACCTATACCGCGCTGGTGACCGATGAAGGTCAGGGCCCGCAACTATTTCTGCTTTCGCCACACGGGACGAACGAATGGGCTTGGGAACAGAATGTGACAATCACAACGGTCGCGGTTTTGCCTAGCGGGCAGGTTGCGGTGGCGGGGTCCCAAAAACACGGACCAGGATGGATCAACGCCCGACCCTTTCTTTGGATCAACGGCCACCAGCAACCTGCACCGACTGGCTGGCGGGGCCTGTTGACTGGTTTGAGCGCGGGTCCTGAAGGTTTTCAAGCTGTGGGCCGGGGTGCCCCGCTTACCCAAGAGCCAGTGCAAACACTTTGGTATCACCAGGGCCAGTGGCTAACCCTTAACGTGCCCTCCGATGGCAATTTTGCCGATTTTTTGGGTGAAGTAAGCGAAAAAAAGACTGCGCTTACCAAAGCGCCGCCCACAAATACGCCCACAAAAAATCCCGTCATTTTTGGCACGCTTGCTGTGGGTACCCCTGGCAAGCAGGCCTTTTCTTTAAAACCCTGGCTTTGGCAAAAAGGCAAACTGACCTTTTGGGACACACCTCATCACCTCACGGCGTACGGACCTGCGGGCTTTGGCTCCTCGGCCGCGATTTGCGGGGTGTTCGCTACCGACCACGGTTCTGAACTGCGTCTATGGCAAGGCAAGGGAGGTCCCGGCGAACTTATCAAAGGTTGGCCCGCGCAGGCCGTACCAAGGGCTTTAACTTGGCATTGACATTCACTGAACCAGCTTCATACTTTGAACTTTAGGGAATAACCATGGCGCATCATCATTCACATTCTCATTCACACGGTCCTCATGAACATACACATCACGAAGGCCCATCTGCCGTTCTTCGTCTGAGCGCGGCAACCGTACTCAATGTTGGTATCACGACTGCCGAAGTGATAGGAGGACTGCTCTCGGGCAGTTTGGCCCTTCTTTCGGATGCACTCCACAACCTTAGCGATTCTCTGTCGTTAATCCTCAGTGCCGTCGCACAAAAGGTTTCGAGTCGTTCTCGAAATCGCCGAAAAACCTTCGGTTACCAACGAGCCGGCATTGTCGCAGCCCTCATCAACAGTGTTCTCCTTATTGCCGTCTCGGTCTTTTTATTGCAAGAAGCCGTCGTGCGCTTTTTTAATCCTCACCCCGTTCAAGGCTTCATCGTTCTTGTCACTGCGGCAATAGGCTTAGTAGGCAATCTTGTTTCAGCACTCTTTTTACACCACCACGCCCACGAAAGTTTAAATGTACGCTCTTCATTCCTGCACCTTTTAGCGGACACTCTGGCTTCGGGGGCGGTCTTGGTAGGCGGCGTGGTGATCTTTTATACGCATTGGTACTGGCTTGATGCTGGATTGTCGTTGGCGATTAGCTTGTACATCTTTATCGAGGTTTACCGGCTGTTAAAAACCACCCTCAATATTTTGATGCAGGGAGCACCTCAAGGTTTCAATATTGCAGAGCTAGAAGCCGCCGTCCGAAAAATCCCTGAGGTCTTTAATATTCATCACGTCCACGTCTGGTCACTGGATGAGCATCAACAATTTCTTGAAGCCCACCTCAACTTAAACACCGACCTCCCCGTTTCTCAGACCCAAGCGGTGGTAGCCGAAGTTGGTCGTCTGGTAAAAGAGCAATTTCACATCACTCATACCACGTTTCAGGTTGAATACGAGTGCTGTCCTGGTATGGGCGCCATTGTTGAGGAAGCTCGCTAAATGGATTTGTTTACGAGCTTTCCCGACCTGGACCGGTCTGACCGTACGCTTTGGCAGGCTCTGTCGCCAATCAGGCCGCTTAAACTCAGCGCCGGCCGGCTACTTTTGAGTGAGGGTGCGACCTGTGCAGGTGTTCCTTTTGTTTTAGCAGGGTCACTGCGCCTGTTTAAAACCTCCGAGACTGGCCGGGAAATTACCCTCTACCGTGTTGAGGCCGGAGAATCCTGCATCCTTTCGACTACCTGCATCTTATCCAGCGGAGCCTTCCCCGCCTTTGCCCGGGCCGAACACGACACAGAAGCTGTTTTTGTTCCTGCGGGAATCTTTCGAGATTTGGTCGAGCACTCCCCGTCGTGGCGTTCGTACGTCTTTCAACTCTATGAACGACGACTAACACAAATGGTCACGCTGGTCGAAGAGGTCGCCTTTCATCGCATGGACCAGAGGCTCGCGCAAGCGCTCCTTGACCTGGACCGAGCCTCTGGTCAAACCGGTCTACTCAACGTCACCCACCAAGAGCTGGCTGCGAGTTTGGGAACCACCCGTGAAGTGATCACCAGGCTTTTGCGCGATCTTGAAGAAGATCGTTTGGTCACAACGGCTCGCGCCGAGATTCACTTGCTGAACCGTGAGGGTTTAGCCGGTAGGGTTTAAGACACGATGCGCCGAGTTTAAGACCCGATCAGAGGAACACCGCGCCACCCCACCCGTAAATCGGCAATCCCGGAACAAAGGTCCCCGGACAACCAGTGGACCGGATTTTTGTGCCCCCGCTCGGGTAGGGCCATGGGTGAATTCCACAATCTTCCGTCCGGCGAAAACTCGCGCGTGGGGTGCACCAAGTTGAGTTTTGCCAAGGCAATCCCACGTGTTACGCTGGCATGGAGGTAGGTCACCGTGCCGTCAGAGGCTAACGACACGACCAGTCCCGCATGGGTGGTACCGTCATCCCCCCAGATACCGTCACCGTTGGCATCCCAGGTGTTATTCCAAAAGATGATGTCGCCCGGTTCCGGGCGGGGTTTTTCGAAAAAAGCCCCCTCATGTTTGAGGTACGCTTTCAGTCGGTTTACAGCGTCTCCTCGGTAGGGGACGGTTGCCGCCTCAAGGTTGTAGCCGAGTTTCCAAAACGCCGCGTCAAGTAAGCCGACACAATCTAGTGTAAAACGATGACCGCGAACTTCGACCCGCGACTCATAAGGGTGCCCTTTTAGGGACTCCGCGGCCCGCACAAAGGCTAACCGATCGACTGTGGAAGTTTCGGGCGCGGTCATACACGAAGAAAGAACCAACGCCAAGACCACCAAAAGCCCCAGAACTTTCATAATCACACCTCCCGGAGGCGGGCATCAGCCCCGAGCCGTACCAGCTCTTCGACCACTGTTGTGACTTCTTCGCGCGTTGCCGAACGACGATGCGACCAGCGTGGGTCGAGTGTTTTTCCTGAACGAAAACCCGTTACGTAAATTGGTGGGCCCCCTTGAATGAGCTGGGCGATTCCTGGCAGTTGGTCTAGCGTATGCAAGCCTGGAACCCACGTTAGTCGAAACTCGGCTCGTCCGGGCCAAAATTGCTTAGTTAACGCTATTGTCTGCCCAAGCAAATCCGTGCGAACAGAAACCCCTGTGACTTCGGCATAATGGGCAAGGTCGGCTTTGACGTCAACGGCCAGATAATCGGGTTCGCTAGCACTCCCCGCTAAGCGCTCCAAACGCTGGGGGTAGGTACCGTTGGTATCGAGTTTAACGGCCAACCCCAGCCCTTTTAGCTTATGCAAAAGGTCCGGTAAATCTTCATGAAACAGAGGCTCGCCCCCTGTTACCACTACGCCACCCAAAACTTTTCTACGTTGGCGTAAAAGCTCAAGGGCTTCGGTCAAACTTAAATCGGCTTCAAAAGGGGGGAGGACAAACCCCGGATTATGACACCAGGGGCACCGCAGATCGCAACCTGGAGTAAAAAGAATAGCCGCTACCCGGCCGGGAAAATCTAGAAGTGTTGTTTTGACCAGCCCAACCTGTGTCAGCATCACCACCGCCTGCACATCAGAGGTCTACACATCAGTGGTAAAGGCCCGAAAGAGCCTGGTCGACCAAAGGGGAATCTGCGCCTTGATCTGTTCACGTTGTGACCAGTCATGAGTCACAATGTACACCAGAAACCGGCCCGAAAGAAAGAGGATAAGCTCCCGAACCTGTTGATGCAGTTCAGAACTCGGCTTCCAACCGTGAAGGGCCAAAACTTTTACCCAGCGCTCGGCAGCCTTATCCAGATGTACGGAAAACTTGACATAAACATCTTGAAGTTCACGACCATAGACATTTTCGAGCGAACCAAACATTAGATCTCGAATTTGAAAAAGAAAGTCAAACAAATCTTGAGCAAAGCGTTCCATTTTCGCCTCAACGGGCTGTTCCGGATCAAAAAAGAACACCTCACAACGGTCATAGAGCGTTTGAAGATCATCCTCGAGCAACGAAAGAAGAATATCCTCTTTTGTCTTAAACGCCAGATAGACCGAACCTTTACCAATTCCGGCTGTTCGCGCGATGTCTTCGACAGAAGTTTTGAGGTAGGAATAGCGCTGAAATAGCTCCAGCGCGGCATGCTTAATGGCGTCGCGACTCATAGTTTATCCAATGACCGTTTTCGATTGTAGTCATATCTTAAAGGCAAATGAAGCACAAGGCAAGCCCTAGGATAAAACCTAAAAGGCCAAACCAGCATAGATTCCGCCACGAGCCATTAAATCAGTCGACCAATTCGACGACAGCCCATACATCGCATATTCTGAGCTGGGAAAGTCCGAGGATAAACTCACCCCCACCACCCCAGAGGCCCGTATAAAAAAGTTCTTTCCCCAAAAGAAGTTCATATCCAGTCCCGCCGTAAGGTACAGGGGGCTCCAATAATCTTGCCAATAACTGGTTGTTGACACACCTGACACATTACCTTTTTGGTAGCTTAAGTAATCAATTCCTATTAGTGGCGACAAGGTCGAAGACGACGAAACCGCAACCGGCATTTTTAACTCGGCAGCAAACTCTTGCGTCATGACATCCCACGGTATAGTATACGAACCCACCGTCAGGCCTGTTGCGGAATGATCGGCTTTTACCGTGACCACATCACGGGCTTGTCGTTCGCCATAGCGTAAGGTCAAGTAAGGTGAAATATCGACAAAAAAGTCCCAACCGGTGGTCGCCTCTTGCGTGTTGAGACTGCCGGTCCAAAAATAGTTTGAAACATTCTGCGTCTGCGAGCCGCCCAACAAAGAAAAGCCCCCACCAAACGCCAACGAGTAGTTTAAACCGGGGTTGTCCTCGTGCGGGTAAACTGTTCTAAGCTCCCTGCGTGGTTGTTCTTTTTGGGGTGCGGGACGAACCGTTGGTCTTGGTTCCGCTGGAGCAAGGGGCTGTTCAACCCGAGGCGAGGTTGGCCCTGCTCCGCGTAAAAGACTAACCACATTGTCATCGTCTTTGATAACTTCGATTTTTGAAAAAACAACCTCGCCGGTTCGCACATCAAGAAGCCGTGCATTCACCTGTACTGTACGAGGAAAGACTGTGAATTGTCCCGTCATCACATAGCGTGCGGGAAGGAATGGCGCAAGGTTTTCGAGCTTTTCGTCGGTTAAAATCCCCTCGCTAGAAAACTGTCGTTCTTGCAGGACCTTATTGAGCTCGCTCCGCTCGACAATTTTCAACTGGGGGTGATCGCTTTTCAAAGTTGATAGCAAACTGTCGGCAAAGTAATTGGCAAAGACTTTGGTTCGCTGTTGGGCAGTGGGGTCAATATTTTGAAAAGCAACTACCGAAACCGGATCATTGGCAATGGGCCCAGGTTTTACCGACTGCGACAAATCGCTCAGAGCCACCTGAAGCGAAACGCCCGAGGAGTCAACAGAATCGGGCGGCGCCGAAGAACACGAGGCCAGAACGAAAAACGTCCCCAGGAAACTTAACGCAACCGATATGCTTCGCTTCATCCTTTCATTATAGTCGACGGATCGTCTACCTTCAATATTGTCTTAGCGGCATTGTCTTAACTGCCGAATCCGGCTAACTTGAACTCATGCTGATACAGATTGATGGTAGTGATCTCTTGTGCCCACCCAACGGTTGGGCCTGGGATGAACCCTCCCACTACGGCGACCTGGCTATGAGCCACGGCTCGCAGACTTGGCACATACGAACCAAGCAGTTTCACGAACAAAACGCCCAGCGTGTACCCCTTCGGCAAGTTCTTCAAAACGCCGACCCCTCCACCGCCGAGGTGCTTTTTAAGGCCGTGCCGTTGGCCCACTGGCAAACAACCAGTCGGTTTTGTGGCCGTTGCGGCGAAGCCACCGCGCCTTCGCACAATCAAACAGCGCCTTCGCAAAATCAATATGTGGCGGTGTGCCCCAACTGTGGCCTTGAAATATGGCCCCGGTTAACGCCCGCTATCATCGTTCTTATCCACCGTGGCGACCAAATTCTTTTAGCACGCCACCGCCGCAGTATTTCGGGATTTTTTTCGTGTATTGCCGGCTTTGTCGAGGCAGGCGAAACCCTCGAACAAACGGTGGTCCGTGAAATTCGTGAAGAAGTTGGACTTGCGGTCGAGCCGCCCCGCTACCGCTCCAGTCAGAGCTGGCCCTTTCCCTCGAACCTTATGTTGGCCTTTCGCGCCGAGTGCCGTCACGGCGAGCCGGTTCCCGACCAAGACGAGATCTTAGAAGCCCAGTGGTTCACAAAAGAAACCTTGCCCGCACTGCCCCCACGCTTTAGCGTGGCCCGTCAGCTCATCGAAGACTTTTTTGAACAAAGTGAATCACGAAAAGCTACCCAAAAAAGTTAACAGGAAGGAGAATTCACGCCATGCCGAACGATCAAACAATTGCTCATCGCCTAGACCTTGTTCGGCAAGAGCTGACCAAACTTGGCTGGTCCGCTTACCTTGTCTGGGGAACTGACCCTCACGAAAGTGAGTATGTAGCCCCCCGCTGGCAAACACGAAGTTGGCTGACAGGCTTTACCGGCTCGGCGGGTATGGTTGCCATAACCCTCCAGGGGGCAGGTTTATGGACAGACGGTCGCTATCATGTCCAAGCTGAAGCTGAACTCCCCCCCTGCGTGACTCTTTTCAAAGAAGGTCTCTCCGACGTACCCACGCTCACCGACTGGCTAAGACAGCTCCCGGCAGGAAGTGTTGTTGGCGTGTGCGCCGAGACTACCAGTAGTGAACGGTATCAAAAGCTCGCCAGTGAGCTTGCCGAAGCTGGTTTCAAGTTAGAGGCCGGGCCTGACCCCTTAACCGAAATCTGGATTGACCGCCCTGAAACCCCGCACAGTTCAGTTTGGGATTACCAAGCAAAAGCCGCCCTTGACAGCCGCCGCGAAAAGCTGGCGCGTCTAAGGCAAGTGCTGTCCAAGCGCCAAGCCACCGTAGTCCTTAGCGCCCTCGACGATATTGCCTGGCTTTTTAACCTCAGAGCCAGCGATATCGACTACGTCCCCGTCCTGCTGGCCTACGCCCTGGTCAATGCCGACCAGGCCCTTTTATTCGCTGATCTCGGGCGGCTTAAGGAACTTATTCCCACGCTGGAACAGGACGGTATCAGCGTACGCGCCTACGAAGCTATTGAGCAGGTTTTAGCCGAACAGACAGGCCCACTTTGGCTCCCACCCCAGGCCAACTTAGCTTTAACGGCTGCCGCTGGACGAAACCTGCCCGCTGGCTCAGCGCCAGTTCTGTTACGCCTTTCCTCCCCCGTCAGTGCTTTAAAAGCGGTTAAGACCGCCAAAGAACTCAACTTAATTCGTGAAGCGCACCGCAAAGACGGGGCGGCTCTGGTGGAGTTTTTAGCCTGGTGGGAAAGCTACGCGTCAGGTTTGGCGCAAAACGCTCAAACGGAATCTGGCGCTTTCACCGAACGTGAGGCCGCCTCGAAGCTGGACGACTTCCGCGCCGCTCAAGGGGGTTGGCTAGGACCCAGCTTTGAACCAATACCCGGCTTTCGCGAGCATGGTGCGGTGATACATTATAAGGTCAGCCAAGGCAGCGGCAGCTCTTTGACTGGCGATGGATTGTTTTTACTGGATACTGGGGCTCAGTACCTCGAAGGGACCACCGATGTCACCCGTACTCTCTGCCTCGGCACCCCACTCCCAGCGCAACGAGAAGACTATACCTTGGTTCTTAAAGCCCATGTCCAGGTCAGCATGGCGAAGTTTCCCCGAGGCACTCGAGGGTATATGCTGGATGCGGCCGCACGACTTCCGCTTTGGAAAACCGGACGCCAGTTCTACCACGGAACCGGTCACGGCGTAGGGCAGTTTTTAAATGTTCATGAAGGCCCTGCCCGCCTTAACTCGGAGCCCCTCCCCACAGCCTTAGAACCTGGAATGGTGCTTTCGAATGAACCCGGAGTCTACCGACCAGGTCAATGGGGTATTCGCATTGAAAACTTAATCACTGTGGTTGCTGGTCCTAAAACCGAGTTCGCTGAATTTCTTACGTGGGAAACGCTAACCCTGTGCCCCTACGAGCGTAAACTGATCGATGTTTTCCTGTTGGCGCCAGACGAAAAGGCCTGGGTGGACAGCTACCACCAAACCGTCCAGAGCGTCCTTTCGCCTAAACTGAGCCCAGAAGCCCGTCAGTGGTTAGAGAAGGCCTGCTCGCCGCTTTAACGAAACTGCCTGTTTAACGAAACAGCCCTAACAAAAAGTGGACGCAGACTGAGATGCTTAGTATCTTGCAGGTATGGAACGTGCGCCCGAAACTACCGAAGAACTTCCAGACACTCTCAAGCTAGACAATCAGCTGTGCTTTTCGATTTACGCGGCTTCGCGGGCCATTACGAGAGCTTACCGCCCCATTCTTGAACACTACGGCCTGACCTACCCTCAATACCTGGTTCTGCTCACCCTTTGGGAACGAGACTGTCTGCCTGTTGGTGAAATCGGCCGACGTCTTTACCTCGATTCGGGGACCCTGACCCCTCTCTTGAAACGGATGGAACTTACAGGCTTTTTGGCGCGCCAACGCGGGGTTGCCGATGAACGCAAGGTAGAAGTCCGTTTAACCGAAAAAGGCAAAGCGCTGAGGCAAGTAGCCGTCGAGATTCCTAAAAGCTTGGTCGAAGAAACCCACCTCGATTGGGAAGAAGCCACGCGCACGAAGGCAATGGTCGACCAAATTTTGCGAAAGTTCCTCGATTGTACGTCTGAACCCTTTGAGCTTTAGCTCTTTACGCCGAAAATTTCAGTATGAAACCTTCGAAGTTCCCAAAAACCCTCTTTCTTTTAGCGGGCCTCAGCTTAGTGTCCGTCCCTTTGATAGCACAACCCCGAGCCCCAGATATTCCGATAATTCTGGTTCAAGGGGGCACCTTTGCCATGGGGGCTCGTACCCTTGACCCAGCTTCCCCGGGGCGCCAAGTCACGGTATCGAGTTTCTATTTGGGACAGACCGTTGTCACCCAGGGGCAGTACCAGGCCGTTACGGGCAAAAACCCTAGTCGTTTTTTGGGGGAACTTTTGCCGGTAGAGCGGGTAAGCTGGTACGATGCCGTGCAGTTTTGCAACCAATTATCAGCTTTAGACGGCTATCAACCCGCCTACACCATTCATGGCACCCAAGTAACCTGGAACCAAAAAGCCAACGGTTGGCGCTTACCTACCGAAGCCGAGTTTGAGTTCGCCGCTCGTGGCGGGTTAAAATCGAAAGGCTATGCGTTTGCAGGCTCAAACGTCGCCAACGAGGTTGCCATCCATTTTTACGATTCTGGCGGACGCACCCATCCGGTTAAAGGTTTGGCCCCCAATGAGCTGGGGCTGTATGGCATGTGCGGTAATGTGTGGGAGTGGTGCTGGGATTGGTTTACCCCTGACTTGTCGAGCCTTCCCTCAGTAAACCCTATTGGTCCTGCTCAGGGAACCGACCGGGTCAACCGAGGCGGTAGCTGGAACGATGACTTCGATGACGCCCTGCGGCCCTACTATCGTGCAGACGATGGCCCAGGAACCAAAGAAGCAGAAATGGGCTTTCGGCTGGCCCGAAACGCTCCGAACTAACCCCACCAGGGGGAGCTAGTCCCCTTGCAGAGGAAGCATCACGAGGTGTAGGTCGATCTTACGAGCGGCAACCTCGTGGTGCAACATTTCTTCGGTAATCTTGCCGCGTGGGGAATCGTGCTGAGGTGCATCAGCCAAATCGACGACGAGTCGATCGCGCTGATCCCAAGGGAACGCTGTAACCCCCTGGTACAACGCTTCAACGGCGGCCTCGGGGATATCCCCACCCCCGCCGGTAGAATGTGAGTCAAGGGCGTCCTGTACAGGTTGCATGTTGGTCTGAAAGGGCAAAGTTTCGGTCAAGTAAGGGTCCATATAGTCTTTGTAGAACACCACACCGAGACGAAAGTTTTTATAGGGAACCCGAGGCAAAAGCGTTTTAAGCAGTTGTGCACGAAAAACTTGCATATCTTTTTTCATCGATTGCGTAGTGTCGATACACAGCACCACATCCTGATTATCATGCCAAAGGCTTTGAACGTACCTCACGGCGTCAGCAGGACTGGTAGCCTTGTACGTGGGGCCTAAGCGATCAAAAAGTGCTTCAAAACCTTTGACGTAACGACCGGTATCGACCGGAAGAACCTGATTTACCATAATGCTCTTCAGCTCAAACGCGTTGTCTTGGTAAGCGCCCCGGTAGTCGTTGTACGGTAGCGCAAAGGTGCGTAACGAAAGCCAAAAGGTGGCACCCGGCTTGGCCAGTTCCTGGCGCACATCGATTTTGTCAAAGCGGGCTCCAGGAACACCCTCGTAACCGTACTCAACGACGGGAGGGAGCAAGATCTCGAAGGCTTTGCCAAAATACGGGTCATCTCGCAGGGTCGAGGTTGTCAAAAAGGTATTGGGTTCTTTAAGAAACTTTCCATTCAAAAGGCGTTTATCGTTACGGTTCAGCTCGTTCGGTTCTAGGGCGCGAAAGTTGTAGGTCGCTAGCTTGTGCGAAGGCAACTCGAACGCTTCAGCCATCAGGACAGACTTTACCCCCGGTTTGGCGCGAATAATGACATGGTAGCCTTCGGGAAAAGCCTGAAGGCGGACGTCAGCCTTGGTCAGGGTTAAATCCTGCGCGGTAAGAGGCCTAAGCGCGAAAAGGCCGACCAACGCTAACGTAACCCCTAGCACCAACGGTTTCACAAAGATTTTTGTCACTTTATGCTGTTCCATAGCTTTTTTATCGGTAATTTTGTACCTTGACCATAGTCCCTGATATTTTTAGTCTTGTTTAAGAGGAAGCCATGCCGAAAGTCCGTATCGCTGTCTTGGGTGCCGGGTATGCGGGTGTTCATGCCGCCAAAACCCTTAATAAGCTTTTTAAGTCGTCTTCTGACGTCGAAGTTACGATCTACGACAAAAATCCCTTTCATACGTTAATGACAGAACTTCATGAGGTTGCCGGCGGCCGTTGCGAACCCGACAGCGTCAGAATCTCGTTAGCAAAAATCTTTTCGGGAAAGCGAGCCCAGTTTGTCGTGGACCGCATTAAAGATATCAAGTTTACCGAACGTCAGCTGGTTTCTGAAAAAGCTGTCTATGAATGGGACTACCTTGTGATGGCGGTAGGTTCTGAACCTGAGTTTTTTGGCACCACCGGCGTCTCAGAGCATGCTTTTACCCTCTGGTCTTACGATGATGCTCTTCGCCTGCGCGAGCACATAGAAGCACAATTCTTGAAAGCGTCCCGTGAAACCGACCCAGTACGCCGTCAAACTCAGCTCACTTTTGCTGTAGCGGGGGCGGGTTTTACGGGCATAGAAATGATTGGCGAGTTGTTAGAGTGGAAACCCGAACTTTGCCGCGAATATGGTGTGGACCCCCAAGAGGTAAAGATTCTCAATATCGAAGCGATGGGCGATATTCTTCCTCACCTTTCACCGCCCCAAAGAGCCAAGGCCATGAAGCACGTCAAGAAGCTGGGCGGTGAAATTCGGCTCAATGCCGCCATTTCAGAGGTTTCACCCGAGGGCTTCACGGTCAAAGATGGAACTTTTACGGCCTGCGAAACTCTGATCTGGACCTGTGGGGTTAGGGGTTGTTCCTTTGCGGGTTCCTTAAACTTGCCTGAAGGTGCCTCGGCCACATTACCCGAAGCCGAGCTTGCCAGTATTCGTAAAAAATCTCGACTGGCGACCAACGAGTATCTTCAGTCCGTCAACGACGAAAGAGTTTACGTAATTGGCGATATCACCTGGCACCGCGAAAATGGCAAGTTGTTGCCCCAGGTTGTCGAAACCTCCTTACAAACAGCCGAAACCGCCGCCCACAACATAGCGGCCGCCGTTGCCGGTAAACCGCTCAAAGCCTTTCGTTCCAATTACCATGGCTTTTTGGTTTCTGTCGGTAGCAAGTACGTCGTTGCTGATGTCATGGGTCTTAAACTCAGTGGCCGCATCGGCATGGTCTTAAAGCACTTGGTCAACCTCCATTACCTTTGGGGAGTGGCGGGGTTCAACACCTGTTGGGACTACCTTCAACACCATATCTTTGGCCTTAAGACCGACCGATCCCTCATCGGTTCACATGCTTCGGTAAAATCACCCATGTACTGGCTGGTACCACTACGGATGTTCCTCGGCGCCACGTGGATCTTTGAATCGGTCAATAAAATTCTGCAAGGCTGGCTCAACCCGCACAAAGATATGGTGGGCTGGATGTTTGCCCCTGCCACAAAAGCCGGGGCCACGGCAGCCGTACACGCCGTCAAAAAGGCACTCCCTGCAGACGGTTTTGATCTGCATCAACCGGTTTTAGCCCATCCCCTGGGCCTGTTTACCTGGGCGATTCATACCTTTGCCTCGTGGGTACCCCATTACTGGATGCAAATTGGCATTGTCGGCGCCGAAATGGCCATAGGGCTAGCTTTGTTGGGCGGACTATTCACCATGCTCGCCGCTGATGCTAGCTTTTTTCTGAGTTTAGTTTTTATTGCCGCTGGACTGTTAAGCTGGGATCAGCTATGGCTTTTAATTGCCGCCCTGGCTGTCAAAGGCGGAGCCGGCAAGAGTTTGGGGCTGGACTACTGGGTGATGCCGTGGCTTCAACGTCAATGGAATAAAACCAAGTTAGCGAAAAAGACCTACCTTTACCTGGACGAGCCCGTACAAAAACGACGCTGATGAACAACTTCTGGAAAGCGTCTCCAGAAGTGACCGAAGGCTTAACAAGAGTTCAGAAGCGGCTACGATCCGAGCTGGACCGCCTTCCGTCAGCTTTACGTGCCCCCTTGCGGCGGTTAATTGATAACCCCGGCAAGGGGTTGCGCCCCGGTTTGGTCTTTTTGGCCGCCGCTTCGGGCCAGCCTCGCTCCAGCGTTGACGATCTGGCCGCCGCCGCCGAGCTTTTGCACCTGGCGAGCCTGATCCACGACGATATTGTTGACAACGCTGGCCTTCGCCGTGGACAGAAGGCCTTTCATCGTCAGGTTGGTGTTCCCAGTGCCCTTTTGTACGGCGATTTGATGTTTGCCGCTTGCTTTAGGCTGGTCAGTGCTGAAGTCAGCCGTCCCAGTGCTTCGGCGTTAGCCGCCATTGTAACGTTGATGGCCGGGTCAGAGCTTTTGCAACAACAAGACTTGTACCATCCCCACTTAAGTCTGCGCCATGTGTTGCGCAAAACCATGGGCAAAACGGCGGCGTTGATGAGCTTGTGCCTGTACAGTGGTGCCGTCGAAAGCGGCCAAGAGCCTCAAGTCTGCCAAAGCTACCGGCGCGTCGGCTACGCTTTAGGCATGGCCTTTCAAATTCGTGATGATCTTTTAGATTTTTCTTCCCAGGAAAGACTTTTGGGCAAACCCGTCTTTAACGACTTGAGGCACGGGATTTACTCTGTTCCCGTCGTTTTAGGTTTGCGCCTCGAGCACCAAGCCGGCCGTAGCTCATTAAAGCGACTGCTTTCTTCACCCTCGGTTAACCGGCCTGCGGTGGCACACCGCGCGGTGGCTCTGCTTTCTGCCGCCGGGGCGTTAACGGCAGCGGAACAGCTGGTAACATTGTACACCCAACGGGCTTTGCGCAACCTTGACGAGCTCCCCAGCGACCCCCACCGTCAAAAGTTACGCGAGCTGTGTCAAACTTTGGCTGACCGCCCCTACTGAAAGGGCTAAAACCTCTAGAAATCTGACGGTTCATCCTCCATACTTAGGTTTAAGTCTTATCCTGGTGGTAAGGCGGGAGGACGTTCATGTGGGGACAAAAAAAATCCTCAGAAAAATCAGCAAAAAAAGGCTCATCAACTGTTGAACAGCGTGAAAAAGAATTGGCGGAGCTTCGGGCATGGAAAGCCCGAGCCGAAGCGGTGCTCGACAAGGTCCAGGTGCAAAATTTGGAGCTTTCGGGTGAAGTGCAGACCTCTGTACGTAAGGCTTCAGAAATTAGTCATCGTTCGTATGCGATGACAGCTCGCATGGCCTCGTTTGAGGCACATTTTGAAGACAGTACGCAAGTTGTGAGCGAAATGGAAGGGGCCATTACCAGTTTGACGGGCGGCGTGACTGCTACCCATTCAGCCATCAGTCAAACTTCGGCCGCGATCGAAGAGATTACCGCTTCCATCGTCCGCATCAGCGAGGTCAGCACGTCACGCCTGACTGACATTCACGAGCTTGAGCTCTTGGCCAAGAACGGTCAAAAAGAAATGGCATCCACCCTTCAAGTGATGGACGAAGTGACCAAAGGGATTGATGACCTGATGAGCTTTTTATCCGTCATCAATACCATTGCAGGGCAAACCCGAATCTTGGCCATGAACGCCGCGATTCAGGCCGCGCATGCCGGCGAGTACGGCCGCAGTTTCGCCGTGGTGGCCGACGAAGTACGACTTTTAGCGGAAACCTCGTCCGCGAATGCCGGTCAAATCAACAAACGTTTAAAGACCTGGATAGGTTCGATCCGCAAAGCCGAAGCCTCGAGCCGCGAAACAGCCCACCTTTTGACCGAGGTTGAAAATAAGACCACCATCGCGGCGGGCAGTTTTCATGAAATTGAACAGGGAGCCCGTGAACTGGCGATAGGAAGTCGTGAAATTTTACAAAGTATCTCAGACCTTCGGGAAGTAGCCCAAGCTACGGCCTCTGACAGTGAACGCCTAAGCGAAGGCTCGCGGGCTATGAATCAGCATTTGAGCCAACTTCAAGACGAAGAGGCTCAACTCAAGAGCGAAATTAACCAGGTACGCGAAGCCGCAACCGAAGTCAACGCCGCCGCTACAACTCTGACGCAGTCTACCATCCGTCAGCTTTCAGCCGCCCAAGACCAACAACTCAGCAGTTCTGGCGGTACCTCTGCCAACAGCCGTGTCACGGTCTTGGTGCTACAGCACCTGGCCTGGCTGACTCGCATTCGGGGCGTGTTAGATGGCAGTGTCCGTTTGCTTCCTGAGCAAGTGGCCGATCATCACCAATGCGACCTGGGGCATTGGATGGATAGCGAAGGGCAAAATCACTTAGACAGAACGGCTTTTCAAGAGTTAAATACCGAACACGAACGCCTCCATGCGCTTGCTCGGGATATTACCCGTCTGGTTCAGCAGGCCCGTAAGGCCGAAGGCGAGGCTCTTTTTGAAAAGCTCTATGACACCTCCGTTAAAATCGTTGCCTTGATCCATGCCAACGCCAAACAGCTGGGAGTAACAGACTTGGTCACCTGGTCGAAAGATTTGGAATTAGGCGTTCCCCTCTTCGACAGCCAACATAAAAAGCTGGTCGAAATTTTGAACAACCTGAACTGGAGCTTTCAACGCGGCGGCTCACGACAAGAGCTAGCGGGAATTATTGATGAGCTGACAAATTACACGGTCACACATTTTCAAGACGAAGAACGCCTGTTTACCAAAACCACCTACCCCGAGGCGGCAAAACATCAGGCCCAGCACCAAAACTTTGTTAGGCAGGTTTCACAGTTTCGCCAAGATTTTCAAGCAGGCACCGGTTCAGTGGGCAGTGAGATTTTGTTGTTCTTGAAAAACTGGCTTATTGAACACATTCAAGGAACAGATCGCGGGTATACATCTTTTATCAAGCCCGACAAAGGGGATGCCGCGTGACACAGTTTCAAAGCCTCTACCAAGAGCTAATGCGGAATATGGCCGATTGGCCACTGGCGATTCCCACAGCAGGGGTAAAGTTTTTTCGCCACGGCGAGAACATTCCCCCCGAAGTACAAAGCTTTGAAACCGACAACGTTTCGCTTTCGAGCTGTCAGGCCAATCGGCAGGCCAGCTTGGGCGACGCAGTTTTGCTGACCTTGAACAACGTTGGCTGTATTGCGGCGGCTATTACCCTCGGTTTAGTTGACCAGCATCGCAAGACCCCTCTTGAAGGTAAGCGCGTTTACACCGAAATCATGCGTGAGCAAGCCCCCGCCCAGTTTACCCCGCCCTCGCCCGAGGATTTTACCAACGGCACAGTGTATGCCGCCCCAGCCGCCGGTCGACGAGAGTTCTGCTTGTTTGGCGAAAACGACACAGGCCGCTTCAAGACTCCCGAAATCGCCCGTCGGGCTATTGCGCAAATGTCTGCCCTTCAGCCAGCTTCGATGGCGGCAGTGTTTTTTTTCAGTCAAGAGTTTGATGAGTTGGATTTGGTTCCTGATGTGGTCACCATGAATGTGCGGCCGGTTGAGATGACACGCCTGGCTCAAGCGTGGATGTTTTTAACAGGTGAACGGGTCGAAGGCAGTATGGGGCCGGTTCGCGTGGTGAACTCTGACCTCGTGGTACGACCGTACCTGACCGGCAAGATGAATTACTCCTCGTACTGCGTGGGCGCCAGGCTCATCGCCCAGTACGAGGCCGATCGGCTAGGTCTGGGTATGCCTTGGGCGATCTTTCAGCAAACCGTGCAAGGCATGAAAGAATCTAAGGGTGGTTACCCGTTTGAACGGTACCCGGGGGCGCGAGGCTGAGGCATGGCACTCAGTAATTATCGGCTCACCCAGATTGCGCGCATGGCCCGCCTCACCCATACTGAGCTGACCGACCGCCACCGCGAAATTCTAGATTTCTCCTTTACCTACTACGAAAAAAACAAGGTCGGGCCCCTGTACCTCACACTCAAAAAGCACCTTGGTCTGGCCCGGGAGGAACTCGACCGGTTGTTTCCTCATGGGCTGAACAGCTTGTACACGTGGACAGGTATCCCCATTCAAACCACCGAAGAAACTTGCAAGCCCCCGGCTCAACTGAACGTCCCGGATTTTCAAGAGGTGTACTTAGACCACAACGCCACCACCTACCTGCGTCACGAGGTCGTCGAGGTTCTTCATGATTACCACGAAGGTCGCCTAGGCTTTGCCAATCCGTCGTCGGGTACCCAGCCGGGCCAGGCCGCCTTTAACCTCGTTCAGCAAGCGCGCGAAACCCTGGCAGAATGCCTTGAGACCTCGGCCGAGCAGGTTTTGTTTACCTCCTGCGGCACCGAGGCCAACAACATGGTCATTAAAGGTCTAGGACTGAACGCCTTACTGAGGGGGCAAAGGCCACATTTTGTCTGTAGTACCCTCGAGCACGCTTCAGTTTTAGAGCCTCATCACTGGCTTGAAGAGCTTGGTGCTGAGGTCACCTGGGTCAAACCGGACTCACAAGGTCGAGTCTCACCCCACGCCCTTTTCGATGCCCTTACTGAGCGTACCGTTTTAGTGTCCCTCATGGCGGCGAATAACGAAATTGGCACGCTGGAGCCGGTGCTTGACGCCGCGGCCATCCTTGCCCCCCGAAAGGTGCCCTTGCTGGTCGATGCCGTGCAAGCTCTGGGCAAAGTTCCCCTTTACCCCGAGCGCTGGGGAGTCACCTACATGAGTTTCTCGGCCCACAAAATTTACGGCCCCAAAGGAATCGGCGCCTTGTACCATGCCCCGGGAGCCCCGCTTTTCCCGTTGCTTTCGGGGGGAGGTCAAGAGGCAGGCTGGCGAAGTGGAACCGAAAACGTTGGTTATATTTTGGCTTTTGCGCACTCGGTGCGACTGGCCTGCCAAGAACAGGAACGAGAACAAGAACGTCTGCGTAGCCTCCGCGACGAGTTTCTTGAAGGTCTACGCCGCATTGAGCCCGGGCTTCGTGTCAATGGTAGCCTTGAGCACCGCCTTGCGGGGAACCTTAGCATCGCCTTCCCCCGGGTTGATACCGGGTCACTGCTGTTGTCTTTGAACAATATTGGCGTCTATGTGTCAGCAGGAAGTGCCTGCTCCACCGGCAAGATTCAAAATAGTCACGTACTTGAGGCGATCGGCGCCGACACCGACAACTTTGGAACCATCCGTTTTAGTCTAGGACTGCGAACGCGGGCCGAAAACCTTGCCTATGTGCTGAAGTACCTCCCTGAAATTCTGCGCCAAATTCGTGATTAAATAATTTCATCAATCTGTTATTGACTCCCGTAGACTTTGAATTAATCTAAACTCATCGGAGGCAAAATATGGCCATGTACGAGTGGAGAAGCTTTAATGGTAAACAGTACCTCTTTATCGATCACGGAGGAACCGAGGAAGAAACTCTTCAAAATATCACAAAGGTGATTGATTTGATCACGAAGTCCGGCAAAAAAGACTTGCTCATCCTGGCCGATACCGAAAAAAGCTACGGCACTTCAAAAGTCCTCGAGGCCGTCAATAATTTGGGGAAGACCCTCAAGCCCTATACCAAGCGTTGGGCTGTCACCGGTGTCACGGGTGTAAAGAAAATCCTGCTAAAAACGTTCAATACCCTGACCGGTGGAATAGCCATTCCCTTCGATTCCGAAAAACAGGCGCTTGAGTACCTGTTTAAAGACTAAGGGAGGCTTGGCTGTCGACACAAACCGAGGTTTGTGTCATTGTTCGGCTATTGCGTCGCCCCCCAGCATTTGGGCACTCCTGGCGGTCAATTACCTTGTGACTGATCGCTCTGGAGGATACCATGAATAAGCCATTGATTATAGGGGATTTACGCGCAGAAGTTCCTGTTGTACAGGGTGGAATGGGTGTGGGAATTTCTCTCTCGCGCCTAGCCTCGGCGGTTGCCAATTCCGGCGGAATTGGCATAATTTCAGCGGTCATTCCTGCCTTTGCCGACAAACACGTGTTTACCCACTACAAAACGACCAATATCGAAGCCCTAAAACGTGAAATTCGTACCGCACGCCAACTCAGCCCCAAGGGAATCCTCGGGGTCAACGTCATGGCGGCACTCACCAATTTTGAAGACATGGTAGTCACCGCCCTCGATGAGGGTGTTGATCTCATCATCAGCGGCGGGGGCTTACCCCTCAACCTACCGTCCTACCTGAAACCCGGTCAAAAAACAAAACTCATCCCCATTGTGTCGTCCGCTAGGGCTCTGGCATTAATCTATAAACGTTGGGTTGAAAAATACCACCATGCCCCCGACGCTGTGATTGTTGAAGGGCCTCAATCCGGAGGGCACCAAGGCGTCAAAATGAACGAAATTGACGAGCCGCAATTTCAACTGGAAGTTCAATTAGCGCAAGTTCGAAGGCTTGTCGATGACCTTGAGGCAAAATCAGGGTCGAAGCTTCCTATTATTGCGGCAGGGGGAATCGAAAGCGGTGCCGACATCCAAAAGTTGTTCTCCCTAGGTGCCGATGGGGTACAAATTGGTACGGCATTTATTGGAACGAAAGAGTGCGATTTACCCGAGGCGATGAAGCAAATCTATTTTGAAGACAAAGGCACCCAGGATGTGGTGGTAATCGATAGTCCGGTAGGAATGCCCCTTCGACTGATTAGAACGCCGTTTGTCGAATCCATTTTGAGGGGTGAGCAAAAGCCCCAAGGCTGTCCGATGCACTGTCTGCTTCCCTGTGACTTTACCAAGGTGAGTTTCTGCATCGCGAAAGCTCTTGTTAATGCCGCCCGAGGCAAAGCCGAGCTGGGAATCTTTTTAGGCAGTGCTTACACCAGGCTCATGAATCACCTGACGACAGTTCCAGAACTCTTTGCGCAGTGGAAGTCCGAATTTTTTGCCGCCCGAGCCCGAGTGATGGCGTAAGGCCAAGCTAAAGCCAGCGAGCCAGCACCGTTTTTTCCAATCTGGTTTGAAAAACGGTGGCTTCGTCGCCTGGAGTTAAGGCTGACCTGCGGCCCTCAACCAAGCTCCCCGACAAAGCCAGAGCTTCGGGCGAATCGATCAGAAACTCGCCTTCGCGGGAACGCGTTCCCAACAAGGGGTTGGCCAAGGCACCCGCGAGGCGAAGCGGCCAAGGTGCCGTTTTTGTCATGCCGGTACGCAAAAAGCCCGGGTGAAAAGTCCAAATGGCATTTCCTTGCCGAGCCCACGCTCCGGCATGCAGAACCTTGCTCCAGGCGGCCAAGACGGCACCCCGTAAGGCGGGCAAGCGAGAATGGTTTTCGAGTGCCTCGGTTAGGCTCGTCAGCGGAGCCTTTTCGCCCCGCAACGTTCCGGCCGCCCCTGCTACTAACAAAAGGCGCGAAGCTTTCAGCTGGTTGCGCAATTTTAAGTTAAGAAGAATCGGAAAAAGCGCATTCACCTGAAGAGCTAGGTCGAACCCATCAGCGGTCAGCTGGGGTTTCCACGAAACCAAGCCCGAGGCATGAACCACCCCCGAAAGCTGAGCCTGTGGCCCCCGCGTAGACAACTTTTGCCTCACCCAGTCAGCCAAGGGTTCGGCCTGGGCCAGAACGGCGGCGTCAGTCGGCATCCACGAAACCTTGCCCCCTAGAGCCTCAAGATCGCGTGCGGTTTGTTCTAAGGTAAGGGGGTTACGGGCGGTCAATAGCAACTCGGCACCTTGCCCAGCCAAGTGGCGGGCCAGCGCCAAGCCGACCCCTCCGGTAGCACCGGTTACAAACCACAGCGGCTTTAAACTTGTCATCGTTAAACCTCACTTCGCCAGTCACGGCCATGCCGATGAAACAAATCCCGATAATGTTCATACTCGGCTAACGCCAGCGGGCCAGCGTTGACCCACGCCAAAAGCTCGTCGAGGTGGGCCTGGTTGCCCGTTCCTGCGATCGCTGACGTGACCCCCGGGGTAAAGGCCGCAAACCTCAGCGCCGAATTGCCCCGGTGAAAGCATTCCTCGTTTAAAAGGCCCAGCGTAGTCATTCGTTCCCAATACGTCTCGGCATAGTTGCCCACCGGCCGCTGGGCAAACCGCCAAGGAGCGTTGCCCAAGGGCCGTTTGGCGATAAACCCCCTACCCTCGGCCATTAGAGGGGGCAAAAGCGGTATTTTGGCTTGATCAAACAGGTTCACCGACCCTTCAAACACGTCTAGGTCAGCGAGGGTCAGGGCAAACGCTAAGTCCTCATTGTCCCCCGAGTAGCCTATGGCGCGCACCAAGCCCCTCTGTTTGACGTTCAAAAGCGCGTGCACCACCTCGTAGCGCTCAAGTGTCGATGCCGGACAAGAATGCAAAAGAACAATGTCCAGGTAGTCGGTTTTTAAGACCCCCAGGGCTCGTTCTACACCGCGAACTACGCAGTCATAGGTCCAATCAGGAACCCCCTCAACCCCGTAGCCCACCTTGGTGCACAACACCGCTTTTTGACGCTGACCCTGCAAAAACTTGCCGATTCGTTCTTCGGACAGCCCATAACCTCGGGCGGTATCCCAAAAGGTTACGCCCTGATCGAGTAAATGCCCCAAAAGAGCGTTGACTTCATTTTCGGAATTTTCGGACGCTCCGATGTGACCGGCGCCAAAACCTAAAACCGAGAGTTCAATTCCTGTTCGGCCCGTACTTCGGTATTCCATTTTTTCCTCCCCCACCAGACTCTCGTGCCCACCACAAAAAAATCGTCAAAATTTGAAAACTTTTTTGAAGCAGAACCCCCAACCCTCCAGTTCTTACGTTTGATCGCGATTGGGAAAGTGCGTTGCGCTTACCACAACCGGCAGACGTGCCGTGCGAAACCAAATTGTAGGAGGTACCACCATGGTACAAGTAGCTTATTTTAAACGGGATTTTGGAAAAGGGGAAACCTCTTTTGCCCGCCAAATCAACAGGAACAAGATGGCCTTTGAGGATGTCTTGGCTCTGATGGGCAAGCAGACAGGCTTGTCTGAGGCTGATATGAGGTCGGTGTTTGACCATTTTTGCGAACACCTTGCCCTGTTTTTACCTCAAGGCCATTCGATTCAAACTCCGCTGGGAATCTTTTCGCTATCGGTACGTCAGCCCGTTCCGGTGCCAGGAGCCTTTGTTGATAGTCAAAACATCAGTTCCGAAAAAGTGCAAGTTCGCCTGCGGTGTGATCAAACACTCCTTAACCGGGTCAAGACACAGACAACCTTGCAGGTCGTCGACACGCCTTCTGTTGCCTTGCCAGCCCTTCTGCGCGCCGAAACCACCGAGAGCGGCGGTTTTAACCGGGGCTTGCCTGGCGAAGTGCTACACCTTGTCGGCTCACGCCTGAAGTTTGCCCCCGAAGATACCACCTCCGGTGTCTTTTTTATCGACAGCACGGACAACCAGACACGGGCCACGGTGTATAGCCGCGTAGGAAGCAAGCGCGTCGATGTCAAAGTACCCACCCTCTCACCTGGTGAGTACCACCTGGAAGTCCGAACAACGACAGTTGCCGGCGACATTCGCGCTGGTCGCCTGGGCGAGAGTTTCACGGTTTTGAGCTAACGCTTTACCTAACTTATCCCGGTTAGGGAGAGATGCTAACTTGGCGCCGCGGGGCAACTCGCGGCGCTTTTTTTGGGAATTGTGACTTGAAACCAAAAAATTCATGTCACGAAATGTCCGCGATTGTGACTGCAACTCTTCAGGATTGTGACTACAACACGTCGTGATCGTGATTAGAACACGAGAAGATCGTGACTAGAACTCGACCGGACGAAGCTTGGGTCTTGATCTTGGTCAGCGGGTGATCAAAAACCAAAGATCTTCACTATTGAAATAGTATTGTACAATAATACCATTCAGTCGGACTGTAATACTTAATATTACAGTTTTGTAGTTTTATCAAGAAAAAATGTAACGCCGTAGGAAAGAAAAATTTAATCATCTCACGTTTATACAGATATTTAACTCATAAATCTTTCAACTTTTCAAAACCGGCACGTTTTGTGCTCATACAAGATATCCGCTTTTCAAGGAGTTGAGCATGAAACGGGTTCTATCACTTTCACTAGCCGCGATGGTGGCGCTTGCGGGAATGAGCTTGGCGTCGTGTAGCAAGCCCCCTGTTCCACAGGGGCCGACGCTCAAGATCGCCTATTCCGATTGGCCGGGTTGGGTTGCCTGGGATGTCACCCAAGCGAAAGGATTTTTTAAAAAGGAAGGAGTGAACGTTAAGTTAATTTGGTTCGACTACGGTCCCTCGATGGATGCTTTTTCGGCGGGCAAAGTTGATGCCGTGTGTGTCACCAACGGGGACGCCTTGGTGACGAGCGCCTCAGGAGCCAAAAACGTTGAAATCCTGTTAAACGATTACTCCAACGGCAATGATATGATCATCGCCAAGCCCGGAATCAACTCAGTTAAAGACCTCAAGGGCAAAAAGATCGGTGTTGAAATCGGTTTGGTTGACCATCTGCTGTTGCTTAAAGCGCTTCAGATGAACGGACTTTCTGCCAAAGACGTGACCTTGGTGAATATGCACACCGACCAGGCCGCGCAGGTTTTTGCCAGCTCGGGCGTTGATGCCGTTGCCGCCTGGCAACCCAACGCCGGTCAAGCCTTGCAAACTGTACCCGGCTCAAAAGCGATTTTTACCAGCGCGGACGCCCCTGGCCTCATCTACGACACCCTTGCTGTCAACCCCGAAAGCCTAGCGAAGTACCCTGACGCTTGGAAAAAAGTAGTCAAAGCTTGGTACGAGACTGTCAACTACATTGAAGACCCTGCCCATAAAACCGAGGTGATCAATATCATGTCGGCGCGCGATAACCTGCCACCGGCTCAGTACGCGGCCTTTATGAAGGGAACCCACCTTTTGACACTTCCTGAAGCTCTCAAAGCGTTTACGCCAGGGGAAGGGTTGGACTCGCTCTACGGTTCTAGTGCGATCGTAAACCAGTTTAACGTCGACAACAAAGTCTACAACACTCCCCAAGATATTCAGGCCAATATCGACCCCAAATTGATCGAAAGCCTCAAATAGGAACATCGTATGAAAATCCCCGGATTTCAGCCCCGCAAGCCTTTAACGAGGCGGCAAAAATGGATTCTTACCTTACTTTCGTTTATTTTGCCGGTGGGGCTGTGGTCTGTGGTAAGCTACGTCCCCTTCGTCTGGCACCCGGTCATTCTTGTCAGTTCGGCAGGGGGCAGCTCTGCCCTTGAAAAGGGTGAAAGGGTCGACCCCAGCTTTTTTCAAGCCGAGAATAAGCATCTGGCCGCCGAGGGGAAGCCTTTGGCGGTAGGGTCGCCCGCCAACCCGATTTTTCTCCCTACTCCGGGAGAGGTTTTTGAAGCTTTCTTTAAAGCTTTCACCACACCTCCCCGTCGGGTCGGAGACCCGTGGCTTGCCGAGAGCCTTTGGCACAGCATTCAAATCATCTTCTGGGGCTTTTTGCTGTCGAGCTTGATAGGCGTTCCTTTGGGCCTTTTGGCCGGAACGTATGGCTTCTTTAAGGGGCTGTTTGAGCCTTTTATCGAGTTTTTCCGCTACCTGCCAGCGCCCGCCTTCGGGGCTCTGACGGTGGCCATCTGGGGCATCAACGACGGTCCCAAAATCGCCATCATCTTCATTGGCACCTTTTTTCAGCAGGTGCTCGTCATTGCCAATACCACCGCAAAATGCGACACGACCTTGCTCGAGGCCGCCCAGACGATGGGGGCAAAAGGCTTACGCCTTCTGTCGAGTGTCGTGATTCCCAGCGTGCTTCCTGACGTTTACCGCGACCAACGGATTCTTTTGGGCTGGGCCTGGACCTACCTCATCGTCGCCGAAGTCATCGGTACAAGTTCAGGAATCACCTTTTTTATCGATCAACAGGCCAAGTACCGAGAGTACGCCAACGTCTTCGCCGCCATTTCCATGATTGGGTTGATTGGCATCGGCACTGATATGGTTTTGGGTTGGTTGGGCAGATGGTTCTTCCCGTGGCGGCAACTCACAGGCAAGGAGGCCTGACATGGAATGGACGCTTCCCGACTATAAAAGTCAGACCAGCGAGGTACGCGCCCGTTTCGACGCTTTAAAGGCGCGCCCGGTGATGCTTGATGTACAAGGTTTAGGAAAGGTTTTCGCTTCCCCCAAAAAGTCCGAAACCGTTTTGCAGAACGTCTCGTTTCAAGTTCACCGACGAGAGTTTCTGTCCATCATCGGACCTTCGGGGTGCGGTAAATCTACCCTGATTAGGATTGTTGCCGGTTTGGAGCAGTCCAGTGAGGGCACTGTAACCTTAGAAAACACCCTGGTAGAGGCGCCAGGCCCCGAACGAGGAATGGTTTTTCAAAACTACTCGCTTTTTCCCTGGCAGACGGTTTTAGGCAATGTGCGGTTTCCGCTCGTTTTACAAGGACACGGCGTTTCGATCGCCGAAGCCGAAGCCCGTACCTGGATCGACATTGTTGGTTTAGCTGATTACGAGGACTACTACCCGAACCAACTTTCAGGGGGTATGCGCCAGCGTGTCGCCATCGCTCGGGCCCTAGCCGCCAAGCCTAAAGTTCTTTTGATGGACGAACCTTTTGGGGCCTTGGACGCTCAAACCCGCGCCAAGATGCAATCGTACCTTCTTGAAATTTGGCGCAAGGTCGATGTTACCGTGTTGTTCATAACTCACGATCTTGACGAGGCGGTTTTTCTTTCTGACCGAATTCTTGTTTTAAAAGCCCACCCGGGCGAGGTGCAAGAACTTATCGAAGTTCCTTTGCCACAGCCACGAATAAAAGCACATACCCTGACACCCGAGTTCTTGGCCGTTCGACAACGGCTCGAAGAACTTATCCATCCACAAGGGAATGACGACACAGAAAAGTTTGAAATGCTCCGTCTTGCCCCCGCGAACAACGAGGTTCTGTGATGGAAAAAGACTTAACCCAAAGGATCAGCCTTTCGCTTCCCGCCGACGTTGTTGCCGGCTTGGAACGCTGGATGAGCCAGAGACAAGCTCACAACCGCAGTATGGCGGTCACCAGCATTCTCCGCGAAGAACTCACCAGTTTAAGTGGCTCGCTCGACGAGGTTGTGGCTGGCTCGATCACGCTGTTTTATGACGAGACCAGCCCTGGGCTTCAGTCACGGGTCGTGAACCTTTACCGTTGCTACGTTAAAGAAGTCGTCACCAGCCTCTCGGTCCTGCTCGAAGCGTCGATGCGGATGGAAATCCTCGTCGTTCAAGGGCCTGTAGGGACACTTGAACGGCTCGTTTCACAATTATTGTCCCTCAAGGGGGTCAGAACCGGTCGACTCACCTTGAGTCGGACGGTTCTACCACCCTTGCACGGTAGACCTGCTTACCAAATGGAGAATAACAATGAACCTATTCACGCCTGAAAACATCCTCTATGAAGAAACGCTCCCTGGCGGATGGAACTGGTCTCACCACCTTAAACGCGGTACTAGCCTTAGGATCGTCGATTCTGACGGGGGCGCCTGTGCCTCCCTGTTGTTGTACAACCCCAAAGAAACCTCCGAACGTTACAATATGCCCGACACACTCAAAGCACAATTTACGGCAAGACTCACTACCGGGCATGCACTTTATTCCGACATGGGCAGGGTTATGGTGTCCCTTTTGGCAGACACCTTTGGTGGTCATGACCCTCTGGGCGGTACGCTTGATCAAAAAGCTCTCGAAGAACGCTTCGGGACCAGGCGCTACCAAGAAGCCCGCAATGCCTACCACCGCTCGGGTCGACTGGCCCTTCTTACCGAGTTAGCAAAATATGGCCTGAACGAGCGTGATCTGGTACCACCTGTTAACTTTTTCGCACGCGTGAAGGTTCTCGATTCAGGGGAGTTTACTTTTCATTCTGCCCCCTCGGCCCCCGGAAGCTACGTCGACCTTCAAGCCGAAATGGATGTCTTGGTCGTCCTCACAGCAACGCAACACCCGCTTGACCCCCGCCCCACCTGGGAACCACGGCCTGTTCAGCTTGTTGTGTGGCAATCTCAGGTCGACCCACAGCAGAACCCTGCCTTTGCCTACAACGAGCAAAATCAACGCGGCTTTTTTAATACCGCGTTGTACCACCTTTAAAGCAGTGAGGAAGCCCATGAAAAACCCCAACCTTGCCCTTGTGCATGCCATCATTCCCGCCGGAGAACCGTGGACAGGTCACCTGCGCCGGGGACAGACCCTTCGCATCGTCGACCAACAAGGCAACCAGTCGGCTGATACCGTCTTTTACGCGGCCGACCCTCAGGGCAAAATAAACCCGCAGGAACGCTACAGCGCCACGGATACCCTTGTTGCCCAGCGTAGTCTGTACCTGACAACAGGAAGCCGCCTGTACTCAAACCAAGGGCGTGTGCTTTTGACGATAATAGCCGACACCTGCGGTCGCCATGATACCATTGGCGGGGCTTGCTCGTGCGAATCAAACTCGGTCCGCTACCCTCGCTCGACTCAGCACATGCACAGTTGTCGAGACACGTTCTTGCGGGGTTTACGTGAGAATCATCCCGAGTTAACAAAGCGAGATCTGCCTCCGAACATCAACTTTTTTATGAATGTTCCTGTCACCCCCGACGGCCATCTGAGCTTTGCCGACGGTGTCTCAGGACCCGGCAAGTATGTCGAGATGCTGGCCGAAACGGATGTTGTGGTTCTTATTTCCAACTGTCCCCAGCTGAATAACCCGTGCAACGCTTATAACCCCACGCCTCTCGAAGTTTTGATTTGGATTTAGCCGAACTTATTTGGAATTCGCTGCACAGATTTAAGGAGCCACCCATGAGCCTTTTTCGCAAAGTTCTCGTCGCCAACCGTGGTGAGATTGCTGTCAGAATTTTTAGAACGCTAAAACACCTGGGTATCCCCTCGGTGGCGGTTTATTCCGATGCTGACCTTGAGTCCTTGCACGTTGAATACGCCGACGAGGTTGTTCGTTTAGGTCCACCCCCTGCCGGTGAAAGCTACCTGAACATCCCCGCGCTCTTGCAAGCTTGTGCCCAAACAGGAGCCGACGCCGTTCATCCCGGCTATGGCTTTTTGAGTGAAAACGCCGAGTTTGCCCGGTTATTGGCAGACCAGGGCCTTTGCTTTGTGGGGCCAACACCCGAAAACCTTACCACCTTTGGCCTTAAGCACCTAGCCAGGGCCGCGGCCAGGCAGGCTGGGGTTCCACTTTTACCAGGCACCGGTCTTTTAGAAAGCGAACAGGCCGCTCTGGAAGCGGCAGCCCAGCTCGGATGGCCGGTCATTCTTAAAAGTACGGGGGGCGGTGGTGGCATAGGGATGAAGGTGTGCCGGAGCTCAAAAGAACTCAGTGAAGCGTTTCTGGCCACTAAGGCCCTTGCCGAACGCAACTTTAAAGATTCGGGCGTGTACCTTGAGCGCTATGTCGAAAGGGCCCGCCACGTCGAAGTCCAGGTTTTTGGTGATGGCAAAGGTGGCGTGGCTATTCTTGGCGACCGTGACTGTTCGGCTCAACGCCGCAACCAAAAGGTGATCGAAGAAGCACCGGCACCGGGCCTATCGGATTCTGTTCGGGCCAGCCTGCATGCGGCGGCACATCGGTTAACGTCGTCACAAAACTATGCCAACGCCGGGACCGTCGAGTTTGTGCTTGATGCTGATTCGCAAGAGTTTTTCTTTTTAGAGGTAAACACTCGCCTGCAAGTAGAACACACGGTCACCGAAGAAATCTTTGGTATTGATCTTGTCGAATGGATGTTCCGTCAAAGCGCAGGAGAGTGGTCAGTCGACGAGGCCGCTAAGCTCAAGGCTTCGGGTTGCGCCATTCAAGTCAGACTCTATGCCGAAGACCCCTGGAAGGGATTTTTGCCCAGTGAGGGGCTGGTAACCCAAACGACGTGGCCCGAAAACACTCGTGTCGAAACCTGGGTGAGACCAGGTGTCAATATGAGCACTTTTTATGACCCCCTGTTGGCCAAACTCATCGTTTCTGGTACCGATCGTCGTGCCGCTGTCGAGTCCCTGAACAAGGCCCTTGCCCAAGTAAGAATCGCAGGACTGCAAACCAACAGAGCCTACCTGAAGGCAATTATCGAATCCCCTGTGTTTCAAAACGGACTGACAATAACCAGTTCTTTGTCAACGTTCTCGTTTACCGAACCCTCGTTTGAGGTTCTTCAGCCTGGAGCCCAAACCACCGTTCAGGACTGGCCGGGACGTCGGGGCTATTGGCAGGTGGGTATACCGCCGTCAGGGCCGATGGATGAATTGAGTTTCCGCTTGGCCAACCGTCTGGTAGGGAACCCTGAGAGCACACCCGCGCTAGAACTTACCCTGAAAGGACCGCTGTTGCGGTTTCGTGCTCCGGTTACCGCGGTTCTGACAGGTGCCGTTTGTCCAGCTTCGCTGGATGGAAAAGCTCTTCAGTTTTGGAAACCCTTTTCGATTCAGGCGGGACAGCTTTTAGCGTTGGGGACGATGACGGGCCCGGGACAACGAGCCTACCTAGCCTTGGGTGGCGGTGTTGACGTTCCCGAGTATTTAGGCAGTGCCTCGACGTTTACTCTAGGGGGGTTTGGCGGTCACGGGGGGAGAGCGTTACGAGCCGGCGATGTCGTTCCCTTTTGTGCAACCAATTGTGCAACCAAGGCTACAGAACCCGAGCTTGATGCCATGGCTTGCCCGATTTTTCAACCTGGGTGGCAGCCCACTTGGATTCGTGTGACTTATGGTCCCCAAGGTGCTCCCGAGTATTTTCATGAAGATGACCTTTTCAGGTTTTTGAACGTTGATTGGGAAGTTCACTTTCACTCTTCGCGAACGGGGGTCCGACTCATCGGGCCAACACCCGACTGGCCGCGAACCGATGGAGGAGACGCGGGTTTACACCCCTCCAACCTCCACGACAATCCCTACGCCGTCGGTGCCATGGACTTCACCGGCGACATGCCCGTTTTGTTAGGTCCTGATGGCCCTAGCCTCGGGGGCTTTGTCTGCCCGTTTACCGTTATCGCCGCTGACTTGTGGAAGCTGGGACAATTACGGCCTGGCGACAAGGTTCGTTTTCAAGCCGTTGGGCTCGAGCAAGCCAGAACGGCGGCTCGGGAGTTAGAACAGTTGATCAGAACCGGCACCGCTCCCCGTGTGGCAGAACCAGAAAGGCACCTGCTAGAGTCCCCTCTTTTAGACGAATGGCAAGACTCCGGTGGGCGTCGTGTCGCTCTTCTACGAAGCGGTGATCGAAACCTCCTTCTCGAGGTGGGGGCCCCAGTTCTTGATCTGGAACTTAGGCTGATTGTTCAGTGGTGGTATAACGAGCTAGAAAAAGCAGTGCTGCCGGGTGTGCTTGACCTGACTCCAGGTATTCGCTCGCTCCAGATACACTTGGACGACAACAAAACCTCGTGGGAATTTCTTTTGTCATGGCTTCGTGAAAAACGTTCACAGCTTGGTGACTTGGACGAGGTCGAAGTTCCCAGTAGAACTGTATGGCTACCCCTATCCTGGGATGATCCCTCAACGCGCCTGGCCATCGAAAAATATAGCTCTAGTGTACGATCCGATGCTCCCTGGTGTCCCTGGAACATCGAGTTTATTCGTCGAATTAATGGCCTGGATTCCTGGGAATCCGTTTGGAAAATTGCCTTTGAGGCCGCGTACTTGGTGTTAGGGCTGGGGGATGTTTATTTGGGTGCTCCCGTCGCTACCCCGCTCGACCCTCGGCATCGCCTCGTGACTACAAAATATAACCCAGCGCGAACATGGACCCCTGAAAACGCTGTGGGGATCGGGGGGGCCTACCTTTGTGTCTATGGCATGGAGGGCCCCGGTGGCTACCAGTTCATTGGTCGAACCGTACAAATGTGGAACCGCTTCTTTTCGACCACAGAATTTGCTCGACCGTGGCTTTTACGTTTTTTTGACCAGATCCGTTTTTACCCGGTCACGGCCGAAGAACTCGTTGCTTTGCGCCGCGAGTTTCCTCTAGGAAGGTCAAGCCTTAAAATTGAAGACGGCGTCTTCCGGTGGAAGGACTACCGAAAGTTCTTAGAAAGAATTGAACCTTCTGTCCAAGAGTTCCGTTCACGCCAGCAACAGGCCTTTTTTGCCGAACGCCAACGCTGGAAAGAAACTGGACAGGACGCCTACCGCCCTGAAAACGCACCAGCGGCCGAACAGGAACAGCCGTTACCCGAAGGGGAACTTGCCATCGAAGCACCGCTTGCCGGAAGCTTATGGCAATGGATGGTCAAGCCGGGTGACGAGGTCCTCCAAGGGCAAACTCTCGTGCTTATTGACAGTATGAAAATGGAAATTCATGTTGAAGCCCCTTGCTCGGGCCAGATTCTCACTTTGCATAAAAAGGTTGGCGAAGCCCTTAAAACTGGCCAAATCCTCGCCTCGATGAAGGAACGAAAATGAACCTCGAGACCCTTAATTTCTCACTGACCAACTTGTATCGCGCTTATGCTCAGGGAACCGAACCTCGTGAAATCTATCGGGAGTTTCGCCGCCGCTTAGCTGTGTGGAATGACCCGGCGTTATTTATTTCGTTGGCCGAAGAAAGTCAGCTTGAGCCGATCTTTTTACGCCTAGCAACCTACAGGGCCGACGAACTGCCTCTCTACGGGATCCCCTTTGCCATTAAGGACAACTTGGACTGGGACGTTTTGCCCACCACGGCAGCGTGCCCTGGGTTTGCCTACCAACCAGAAACATCAGCAAAAGTGGTAGAACTTTTGATCGACTCGGGGGCCGTTCCGGTGGGTAAGACCAACATGGATCAGTTTGCCACAGGACTCGTAGGAATGCGTTCCCCCTATGGAACGCCCCGCAACGCCCTGAATGCCTCTTGGATTCCCGGGGGCTCCAGCTCGGGTTCAGCTTCGGCAGTCGCGGCAGGACTTGTCACCTTTGCTTTAGGAACTGATACCGCCGGCTCAGGTCGTGTTCCCCCAGCATTCCAGGGGCTGGTAGGCTACAAACCCACTCGGGGACTTTTTTCTACCAGGGGCGTTGTGCCGGCCTGCCGATCCTTAGATTGCGTTAGTCTAATGACAAAATCGAATGACGAAGCGTTCACCATTCAAAAGGTTTTGGCCCAGTTTGATGAGGCCGACCCCTTTGCTCGGCACGTCCGTTCACAGCGAACGACCTTTCCAACCACCCCCACCGTTGGCGTGCCTCGTCCCGAGCAGTGTCAGTTCTGGGGCGACACTCTGTATCAAGAAGCATGGAATGCGGTCCTTGAGAAATGGCGAAGGTTAGGGGCTCAACTTGTCGAATTTGACTATGAGCCCTTTCACGAGGCCGCTGATCTGTTGTACCAGGGGCCCTGGGTTGCCGAGCGCCTCGTTGCTGCGGGTGAGATTTTTTCCTCACGCCCCGAAGCCCTTCACCCCATCACGGCCAAAATCCTGGCTGGGGCCGAAGGTCGTACCGCTTTGCAGACCTTTGAAGCGAGTTACAGGCTCGAAACATTACGCCGGGTCACCAACCAAATCTGGCAGAATCTTGATGTTCTTCTGTTGCCGACAGCCCCAACCCTCCCCACCCTAAGTCAGGTAGAAGCCGACCCGATTGGACTAAACACTCAAATGGGTTACTACACCAATTTTCTTAACTTGCTAGACCTGTCGGCTTTGGCATTGCCGGGAGCGACTTGTTCCGATGGACGTCCCTTTGGGTTCACTCTTGTCGGTCCAGCCGGAGCTGATGAAGCCTTATTTCAGTGGGGAAGCTTTTGGGAACAACGTCAGTCTCAAGCCCCCGTGCCGACAGCCTACGGAAAAACTATTCTAGCGGTTGCGGGTGCTCACATGCGTGGGCTCCCCCTCAACAGCCAACTTCTTGAACGGGATGCACGTTTTATCGCTGAGGCTTTTACCTCTTCATCGTACCGACTTTATACCTTTACAGAAGGACGCATCGCCAAGCCTGGTCTGGTTCGGGTGACCACAGGCGGGAGCTGTCTTCCTTTGGAACTCTGGGACTTGCCGGAATCCGCCTGGGGGAGTTTTCTCGCCCTCATCCCGCATCCACTTTGTTTAGGCAAGGTCGAGCTGAGTTCCGGTCAGTGGGTTACGGGGTTCTTGATGGAAAGTTCCCATATCGAAAAATGCCGCGATATCACCGCTTCGGGAGGGTGGCGCCGTTACCTGAAAGAGCTTTGACGTTCCTCCATCATCAATGATTCGACATTTCTACGGCCTAAACCGCACCCTAAAACGCCACACCCAGGCTACCGCAAAGCCACGCCATAAAGGGCGCCGTAGCCCGGAAATGCTCTTCCAGCAGGCCAACGAGTTGGTGACTCATATATAAGGTCGGGTCTAGATCGGCCGACAGTAAAAAATCCTTGCGCCGTACTTCGGCTGCGAGCTCGTGTCCGGGGTCAAACCCGCGAGGTGACTTTTTCAACGCTTCGCCCACCAGGAGCATACCGCTAGCTTGTGAAGCTTTAACCGCCTTGGTATAGGTTGCAGGGCGCTCGGTGATCTGTTCACGAATCCGTTTGAGGGCTTCGGGGTCGGGGTGCCAGGCTCCTGCCCCCACAAAAGCACTTTCGAGGTCAAGGTGGACGTACCAGCCCGGGGCATGGACATCGCCCGCGCTTTCATGGCGAAACTGAATACCGATGTTCGTTTTGTAGGGCGTCTTGTCGCGAGAAAACCTGGTATCACGGTAGATTCGCATTAACGATCCGCCGACCTTCTTGGGGACGCCCCGGTAATGGGGACTAAGCGACCTCAGAAGGGGGTCCATTTCGTTAATCAACGCCAGCGCGGGGGCCACAACAAAATCCTCGTAGTCTTTTCGATGGGACTCGAACCAAGCGCGATCGTTGTTAAAGGCCAACCCCGCCAAAAATGTGAAGGTTTCCGGTCGGAACCCTGTGAAGCCAGCCATACGACACCTCAGAGCTTGAGTTTAGAGGGTTGCCTCCGTGAGTTCAACTGTTTATCCGCGTAACATTGCCCTTCTGCGCAATAATTTGCCTATTGGCGTTGCGTTGTTTATTCTTTGCCTTAAGATGCGAATCTTAAACTAAACGGAGGAAAATTCATGAGTTTAACACAGGACCTTATCAATTTAAAACGTGAAATGGACGAGAAGTTGCCCCCTATCGGACGTAGCCTATTCGAAAATTTGATCAAGGACTTAAAGGATCAAAAACTCGCCGAAAAGGCACTCAAAGTAGGTGACCAGATTCCGGCGTTTTCTCTGCCTGATGGTACCGGCAAGTTAATTTCATCCGGGGAGCTTTTGGTTCGCGGTCCACTAGTCATCAGTTTCTATCGAGGCGCCTGGTGCCCTTATTGCAACCTTGAACTTCGAGCTCTCCAAGAAGCCCTTCCCGATTTTCGCTCGTTGGGCGCCGAGCTTGTTGCCATTTCCCCGATGACTCCAGACAACAGTCTGAGTTTTGCCGAAAAAGAAAACCTTGACTTTCCGGTTCTCTCTGATGAAGGGCTCAAAGTCGCCAAAGAGTTCGGGCTGGTCTATACGATTCCTTTAGAAGTGAGGGCCTTTTTGCAAAAAGTTGGGGCAGACCTGACTGCTTACAATGGTGACGGATCCTGGCGACTCCCCATGCCGGCAACCTACGTTACCGATCACGAAGGTGTGGTAGTGTCCAAAGTCAACGCTGACTATAGGGAGAGAATGGATCCTCTGGATATTTACAGTGCACTGCAAAAACTGACCTAGATCATTGTGAACACCCCCCGTAAGATTTTTCTGACCTGAGGCCTCTAAATCTTGAAAGCGGGGTTATCATGCTTAAACCATTACAAGATTTTCCAGACTTTTCGGCCCCCCACCTAACAAGGGGGCCGTTTCATCTTTCGAGTTTACCAGCCCAGGGGCGTGTCATCGTTGTTTACCGAGGCTATCACTGCCCGGTCTGCCGGCGTTATCTTCAACAAAGCGACGCCAAAGTCGCTGACTTTCATACACTAGGCTTTGACCTTTTAGTACTGAGCACGGACTCTCACGAGCGCGCTTTAAAAACCACTCAAGAGTGGGGCCTGAAAAATCTCGATTTAGCTTACGGTTTATCCATCGCGGAGGCCCGTAGTTTAGGAATTTTCATTTCACGTGCCGTCCACGAAAATGAACCCGATGGAAAACTTTTTGCCGCGTCCATTCAAACCATGCCCTTCACACGGCCGGCCGTGGATGAGCTGATCGGCGCCCGTGGCGGCGCTTAAGGCCAAAGGACCATCGACGTATGTTAAGACTTCTGGGAAGCCTTGCTTATCGAGCAACAGCTCCGTTGCACTTTCTCAATAACAACCCGGTATGGTACCGAGGCCGCCAAATCACTCTTGTTTTTTTTGGCTTTTTTGCCGCCCTCGAAGCCATAGCCATCACAACTGTGCTCTGGCTGTTTTTGTCGTTGACCGGGGCAGCCAACTTGTCTCGCTTTCCGCTGGCGGTGACCTTTCTTTTTGGGGCTATATGGCTAGGGGCGAGAATCTTTCATCTTTTGGCTTTAGGAAAGAAATTCTGGCAAAACCCCCTAAAATACCTTTTTCAGACCGGCTTTTACGTTCAAGGGGGGCTTTTAGGCGCGCTCTTGTGGAGCCTTTGGGCGGCACCCTTTTTAGGTATCAGCTGGCCCCGTTTACTTGACGGCCTCCTCTGGGGCTCAGCTCTGGGTCAGTTCTGGGGACGGCTGGGTTGTTTTAACTATGGCTGCTGTTTCGGGAGGTGTACTCAACCCAACCAGGGGGTACCCTATTCTCATTCTGACGCCAAGGTTCTTCGTCTACGGCCTGAGTTGTCGGGTCGGTCTTTACATCCCGTTCAACTGTACACCGCGTACGCCAATTTGCTCGCCTTTCTTTTAGCCAGCCTTTTTCAACCCTGGCGGTTACCTGCTGGCGTATTGGCCTTGATTCTGCTGGCTGTGCACGGGGTTCTACGCATCGTTTTAGAAAACTTTCGCGAGGATATTTACTTTCAAGGCAAACGCAATCGCCTAACCTGGCGTGCGGCTTTTGCCAGCATTCTCCTTGCCGGTGGTCTGGCCCTTGTGGGCCCTGTCTTTGCTTCAGGTTTCTGGCAAATTTCGGCTGGTCAAAGCCTTTCCTGGGGACAAGAGTTTTGGGCCGTGGGCTTGGCAGGGCTTTTGGCCTTTTGTGGCTATGGCATCCACGGACAAAAGCTAGGCTATTTTCCGGGTGCCAAGGACTTTTCATGAAAGATGTCTTGATCGTGGGCGCTGGCCCTTATGGTGTGAGCCTGGCCAACGTCCTACAAGCCCAGGGTGTTGACTTTGCCCTCTACGGCCGTCCTTTTGAACTGTGGAAAGAGCACACTTTTTCAGGACAAGACCTGCGATCGGATGCTCATACCAGTGAGATTTATGACCCCCAACAGCGCTTTGCCTTTAAACGCTATGTTAACCGCACGAGCCCGGAACAAGCCGCCAGCATTCTAAAAGGGCGAATACCCACCCCAGTCTTTCAACGTTATCTGGAGTTTGTTCGAGATAACCTCACCTATCCCCTTCACGCCTTGTTTTTAAAAAATCTCACCCGGCTTCCTCAAGGCTTTGCCGCCACTTTTGAAGATGGGTCCACCGTAGCCGCGAAACGAGTTGTCTTGGCAACGGGGATTCAGGCTCACGCGTGGCTCCCTGACGATTTGCAAGCTTTAGGCCCCGGCTGTGTGATTCATAGTTGGAACACCAAAGAGCTCGAGGCCTTACGGGGTAAAAGAATTCTTGTTGTGGGAGCCGGACAAGCCGCCGCCGAAAGTGTGGCAAATCTCAAACAAGCTAACAGTGTCTCGTGGCTGGTTCCTCACGAGCCGGTCTTTTATTCTGAACCCCTCAACCTTCCTGTTCCTGTTTTCAAAATGATTTTGAAATTGTCACCAGCCTTTTACCATTTGCCCTTGTGGGCTAAAACCCTTTGGGGCCGTCAGTATGTGCTTCCTACGATTACTCCCGACCACCGCACCCTTTGGAGCAACCCCGATGTACCCAAATACTTTGGTAAAACCCATACGTTGGGTTTAAAGCGAAAAGGCACCAACCTTGTTACCCAAGCCGGCGAAAGCTTTGATCATATTGTTGCCTGCACAGGGTACAGATTTAACCTAGCGAATTTAGATTACCTTGATGCTCAAATGCGGAGCGAAATGAGGCAACGAAATGGGGTACCCGTGCTCAATAGCCGTTTTGAATCCAGCATCCCTGGCCTGTATTTCGTTGGGGGAATTGCCGAACCCTCCTTTGGACCTGCTCAACGGTTCATGATGGGGTCAGTCCATGCCGCCCGTCGCTTGGGTAAAGTTTTACAAACCAAACGAGAGGTCCGATGAGTACCGACTTTTGTCTTGAAACCATCACGGGCCTGTCACCCTTCCCGGTAATTCTTGCCCGTATGGACCTTCTGCCCTTCGGAGGAGGCAGCAAAATACCGCGCTTTACCGCTTGGCTTGACCAGCACCCTCAAGCCACAAGGTTTGCGCTTCTTTCGGATCCGGGTTCGCATAGCTTTGTTTCTTTAGCTAGACTTCTTAAGGGTCGCAACCTTTCGGCGACCTTTTTTGAACGCGACGTTCCTTTGAATCCCTATACCCAAGCTAATCGCGCTTTTTACCTAGACAATCCGGCCATTCAAGTCCGCTCCCTAAAAAAGCCCTCAGCGGGCTTGGCCGTGTTGTCTACGCTTTTTGAGAAACATACAGTTTGGTTCGGGCCAGGGGGCCATGTTAAGGGCTATGGACACGTCTATGACAACTTTTGGCACAAGGCCGAGGAACACCTTCAGGCCTTGGGCTTACCAAACGCCACCCATCTCTTGGCTGTAGCCTCGGCCGACACCCTTGAATCCTTCTTAACCTATCACCAGCAGGCGGGTAACGCCCCCCATGTTGCCGGAGTTCTAACAGGCCACCCCCGCCTGCGAGGCTGGTTGACACGGCGCTTTAAAGCCCATCGGCGCGTCCAGCTTTTTTTGCCCAGGCACCTCACCTGGGAAGAATATCAACAAGCTGCTCATCAGTTCTGGCAAAAATCTGGCGTGTGGTTGGATCCCCTTCACACCATTCAGTTAAGTGAACTTCTACCGCGTTTACCACCCACCACCTCTGCCGCCGTTTTGTGGGTGAGCTGTCCGAATTTCAGCAACCCAGTGACACCTGTTTAACGAACGTCCCTGGCAAGCCGAAGTCCGGTAAACTGCCAAGCGGCCCACGACGGAAAAAAGTTACGGTAGGTTACCCTCAAATGGTCCACCGGGCTGACGCATGAACCCCCGCGTAACACGTATTGATTCACCATAAATTTTCCGTTGTATTCCCCCACGGCACCTTCAGCAGTCTGAAAGCCTGGATACGGGGCGTACGAAGATGAGGTCCAAACCCAGGTGTTTCCCAAAAAATTGCCAAGCGGTTTGTTGCGGTCGGCACCTTCAGCCGTAGGATGATACACCCCACGGTCAGCAAAGTGGCCTTCCGGAGCCTGTTGGGCACCTACCGACTCCCACTCAAATTCACTAGGGAGCCGTGCCCCGGCCCAACGCGCAAAAGCCTCGGCTTCAAAATAGCTTACATGGACAGCCGGCCTCTCGGAGTCTAACGGAACAAGACCCGCTAAGGTAAATTCGAACCAAGCCCCTTCTTTTTTTTGCCAATAGAGAGGGTTCTTTCGTTCTTGACTCGTGACCCAATCCCAGCCTTCGGCCAACCAAAGTGAGGGGTTTTGATAACCGCCCTCATGGACAAATTCCGCAAACTCACCGTTGGTGACTAAGCGTGAGGCTACCTCGAACGGCTCAAGAAACACGCGATGCCGAGGACCTTCGTTATCAAAACAGAAACCCTCCCCCTTAAACCCGATAGGTTGAAGACCGCCCTCGCTGGCTATCCATCGCTGGGGTGCCGCAGGTGAGACAGGAAGGGGAATATTGTGGTAAGCCGGCAACAAAGGATTTTGAAACAACAAAAACTTGATGTCTGTTAAAAGCAACTCTTGGTGTTGCTCCTCATGGTTCATTCCCAGGGTACACAATTTAATAAATTCAGGTTCTTCCCAAATCTGGTCGCTCAGTGCCAACAGACGCTCATCAACAGCGTTGCGGTACGCCCAAACTTCTTCTAACGAGGGGCGAGTTAACATTCCGCGCCGCGCCCGAGGATGTTTTTCGCCCACTCCGTTGTAGTACGAATTAAAAAGAATTCGGTAAGACGGGTGAAAGGGCTTGAAAGGCTTTTCCCATCGTTCTAAAAGAAAGGTTTCAAAAAACCAGGTCGTGTGTGCCAAGTTCCATTTTGCCGGGCTAGCTTCTAGGGCAGGTTGCACACAGGCGTCTTCTGCCGACAACGGGGCACTGAGGTGACGAGATTGCTCACGCACCGTTCTATAAGCATTTTTCAGCCTAGCGGCCTCAAAGATAAAACTATTCACGGCATCACTCCTAAGAAGCGCAAGGTTCCGCCAAAAAAAGGCCATACCAGCTCTGAGAATCGGTAAACACCTGCTGCGTTTCAAAACCCGCTTGTCTCAGAACTTGCTGAAATTTTGGTATCGAATACTTGTAGCTATTTTCTGTATGAATCGTTTCTCCGGAACAGAAGCGGCGTTCATAACCTTGCCACGACACCGTATGGGCCTTTTTGGCCCTTAAGTGCATTTCGATCCGAGACTCTTGCGAGTTAAACCAAGCAACATGTTCCCAATTGGCCAGGTCGAAATTCGAACCAATCAGCCTGTTCACGTGCCTAAGAATATTCCCGTTAAATTCCGCCGTGAGTCCCTGGCTATCATTGTACGCCGATTCTAGAACGGCGACATCTTTTTCTAAATCAACCCCTATCAGCAACTGCCCTCCGTGTTGCACAAGGTCGCGAAAGTTTTTCAAAAGGCGCGTAGCCTCAACCGGCGCAAAGTTACCGATCGAAGAGCCTGGGTAAAAAACAAGGCGTTCTTCTTGGGGGAGCCAGGCCGGTAAAACCACCTCACTCACAAGATCGCCTTTTTGCCCCCAGGTTTGAATCTCAGGGAGCCGAGACTGGAATCTTTTTAGTGACTCTTTGAGAAAATCTTCGGCAATATCAACGGCAACAAAACTTTTTGGTTGTAAAATTTGGCAGAGCTTTTCGGCCTTTTGGCAATTGCCCGCTCCGGGTTCAATGACAACTGAAACAGGGGTGGTTTTTTCTTTGAGCTTCACGGCGTTGCTGCTAAGAATTTCCGCTTCCGTTCGGGTGGGGTAATACTCAGCGGTCGTGGTAATTTTTTCAAAAAGCACACAACCAGCACTATCGTAGAAGAATTTTGGCGCTATGGCGGCTTGCTCTAAAAGCAGATTTTCAGTGATTTCAAGAAACGGATCACAGTTCATGTTCTTCAGACGCTCTTAAGCCTAAAATTCTTACGTAAAAATTTTATCGCCCTCTTCCAAAAAGAAATTCTTGAAAAAGGACTCACGCTTGTCCTAGACTTAGATCCGTGAGAAAAATCACTAGAACGAATGAGGAATGGCTTGCGGCCTTAAGCCAACCAAGTCAAGGCCGTGACCGAGCCCTGCGGGATCTTAGGTACCTTCTCCTCAAAGGCCTCAACTTGGGTTTTCGAGGGCAACCGCCCCAAAAGGACCGCGAGTTCCACGCCCTGTTTGAGGATTTTGTTCAAGAGGCTATTATCACCATTCTTGAGCATCTTGCCGATTTTAAAGGGAATTCCAAGTTTACCACCTGGGCCCATAAAATTTGTATCCGTAAGGCTTTTTCTGAACTCAGACGGCGACGATGGAAGGATGTTTCGTTGCAAAGCATGGTGGCTATGGGGCAGGAGCCCGAAGCTTCCCAGGAAGATTCCAGTCACACGGCGCATACCAATACCATGATGGCCTGGTTGCACAAAGTCATGAAGGATGAATTGTCCGAGAAACAACGGATCGCTTTGCAAGCTGTTGCGTTACAAGGCATGCCGCTTGAAGAGGTAGCTCGGCGCATGGATTCTAACCGAAATTCCTTGTATAAATTGTTACATGATGCTCGACTAAAGCTCAAGAAATGCTTCGAACGAGATGGCTTTAGCATAGGGATGTCGCCATGAAAGAAAATTCCAGTCAAAAGCTCTCGCAAATGATTCTTAACACCGCGCCACAAGAACTAACTTGCGATGAGGCTTTTCAAGTCTTGCACCAATACGCAGACCTTGTCAGTCGTGGTGAAGACGCCTCACAAATCTTGCCAGAGGTTCATCGTCATTTAGAGACTTGCCCCGATTGCCGTGAGGAATACGAGGCCTTGTTAAGAGCCTTAAAGGCTAAGTAAGTGCTTCTCGTGAGGTCTATCAAGGAAAATTCAGCATGAGACAAACTTGGCTCGCTTTAAAAGCCTGGCTATTTCTTTTTGTCAGTGAGCTTTTCAACCCCTTGGGTTTTCTCATTGCCGGTTTTGTAGGATTCACAATCAACATTGTTCAAAGTGGAAAGGCCTTCTCGTCGTGGATTGCATACCTTGTGCCTGTACTTGTTCAAGCCTTCTCGCGGGCATTGCTACGATATTCCCAGCGCCATCGAGAAACCCTGCTTAGACTCCCTGCGGAACGCCTTGACCCCACGTTCGTGATGGATGCGCAAGGAAAAATCTTAGCCTCTGCCGGAAACACCCTAAGTTTTCTCAAAAAGACCCAGGCCAAAACGTTTGAAGAGCTTTTTACCTTTGACGAGCCCCACCCCTTGGCCTTTCAGGTGAAACCTCTTTTTGTCACCTGCCCCGCCAATGGAAAGTCCTATGCCGTCACGATTCAAAAAAGCCAAAGTGATTATTTGGTTTGGTGCGATGAAATAAAAAAAGAAGGCTAGCTGAGCCTTGCCAATTCAAGCAATCGTTTTTTAAGGTAATCTTTTGACAGTACCCCCGTCCTCTTACCGTCTATGACATAGCTTCGACAAGAATAACTTGCCGTAGCAGGTTTTTCTCCTGTATAGAGGTCAATCCCTTCTACAAGAATTGAGGGCGAACCTTGGAAATTGAGCAAGCTGGCTTCCTCGGGGTTCTTAATTTCAAGAATGGAAAAGTTCCTTTCATCAACAACACCCTCGGCAATAAGTGACCGCAAATTCTCTAGCGTGGCTTGAGAATTGGGGCAACCTTCAAAAAATTGAAACTCGATCATCATTGTCTCCTCAGTCAAGCTACAGAGGATTTGCTTTTTCGGCAAAGTCTTGTCACCCTCCTACTCTTGACGATTACCTAGTCAAATGTTTAGTATATTTTCATGTATGACCTGGCTTGCCTCCAAAAAGCCTCCCGCCTCCTCGCTCCGGTTGACGACTTACCTGAAGTTCTCACGCTCAACCGCATGCGTGGCAGACTCACCGAAATTTCAACGGGAAAGTCAGGAGGAAGTCTTAGTGCCCTGGCGCCCGTCTTACTCGAGGCTCAAAAAAAAGGTCACTTGGCAGGCTGGGTCGAAGCTGGTCCTACCATCTTTTATCCGCCCGATCTGTCCTTTTTGGGTGTAGATACCTCGGCTATCGTTGTTGCCATGCTTCGCCCTGAAGACGCCCTTCTTGCCACCGACTGGCTGTGCCGCTCGGGGGCCTTCGGCTTGGTCATTGTAGACAACCCACCAGCTTTGGTCAGCGAAGCGGCTTTGGGCCGGTTGGCAAAATTGGCTGAAATCCACGATGTTGCCTTGCTCTTTCTCACCCGAAAAGCTGCTGAGACTCCGTCGCTGGGGTCTTTAGTTTCTTTGCGAATAGCTATCGATCGACAGCCCGATGACCAGGTGGTGGCGACCATTCTTCGTGATCGACGGTTTCATTCCCAGAATCGACAGAGGTGGGATTTCTATGGCCCGCATCTCTTGTTTTAACCTCCCATCACTTCCCCTGCAGATCGCTCTGCGCCGGTATCCACCAGACAACCCTTCTTTACCCGTGGCTCTCGTCAAAGATGACAGGCCTTCGACGCCTCTGCTCCAGCTTAACCGTGAGGCCCGACGCCTAGGCCTTCGGCCCACCATGCGGTACGGCGAGGCTCTGGCTCTTGTTCCCGAACTCAAGGCTGAGGTCGTTTCACAGGCCGAGCTCGAAGAAGCCGAAAAAGAAATCTTTCGCCTTTTGTCACGCTGGAGCCCCAGCATCGAGCCTTGCCCTTTCGAACGGGGAACCTTCTGGTTGGATCCTGCTGGACTATCCGGTCTTTTCGGAACAGAAGCCCACTGGGCTCGCTCGGTGGTAGCAGCCCTGGGAACCTATCGGTACCTCGCCCATTTTGCTCTTGGCAGCTCGCGGGGGGGAACCTTCGTTTTAGCCAGAACCCAGCAGAAGTCTGTTACGAAGTCTGTCCTCGAAGAGCGTAAGGCCTGGAACCAAGCGTCGTTAGCCTTGCTCCCCTTGAACCTTACCGATCGGCGCCGACTGCGACGTCTTGGTATCCACACCCTCGGGGACCTTGCCAAACTCAATCCCGCCGAGCTTCTTAGACGGTTTAACCCTTCACTCGTCTCGGTCCTGAACGAGATGAGCACCACAGATAACCTTCCTCTCCAACCGCTCACTGTAGAACGGCCTAAGCTAGTTCGCTGTCGCTTCGAGCCCGCCGAGTCTCAGGTCGAACGCCTGCTCCAAGCCATCATAACACGGTTAGAACCTGAGCTTACTCAGCTTCGGCTTCGTGGACAGCTAATGTCTGAACTGAAGCTTCTCTTCGTAGCGGAAGCGGCCCTGGAGCCCGAAGTGCTTCGCCCAGCGACTCCCAGCTCCGACCTCAAGCTTTGGAAACGCCTTTTAAACCTGCGTCTGGCTGAAAAAGAATTTCGTTCGGCCATCACAGAAGTCCGAGTTTCGTGGTCCGAAGCTCCGCTTCCCAAGGCATCGGGCGAGCTCTTTTCGGTTCCCGAACGTGATCTTAAAAAAGGAGAACAAGCCTTAGCTTTGCTTCGAGCCAAGTGGGGCAACACTTGCGTCCTTCATGCCGTACCTGCCGACAGTCACATTCCTGAACTTTCGTTCCGCTGGGAACCTGTTGAAAGGCTCAGCCCTCCGAAGCCGCAAGAGCCTCAAGCCGAGGCTTCTGTACGACGCCTGTTTAGGTCACCGCAACCAGGCGATCCCGTGGGTCGTTTCATCGGCAGCCCCCTTCGACTCACGCAGACCTTAGCCAACACGACCATCGATCGCGAATACGGTTTTCTGCGTCATGGCCGCCAAATCGTGTGGATCGCTAAAGACCTCGCTACCAGCGAAACCTTAATTTTGGGGGTCCTCGACTGATGCCAGTCCCGGCGTATTCGGCACTTTGGTGTAAATCTAACTATTCCTTTCTCGAAGGGGCTAGTCATCCCGAAGAGCTCGTCAAAACCGCCGCCGACTTAGGCTTGAAAGCCTTAGCTCTCACCGATCGCAACGGCGTTTATGGTGTGGTGCGTGCCCACGAAGCGGCCAAGCAGATTCCTTTCCCCCTCCTCATCGGAGCAGAGCTCGATGTATCGCCCCACTACAACCTGATGCTCTTGGCAACAAGCCGCCAAGGGTATGCGAACCTGTGTTCCTTGATCACGCTGGGCCGTAAAGACCAGCCCAAGGGCAGCTTTGCTTTAACCGCCACTCAGCTTGCCACTCAGCTTGCCGGCAAAGTGCCTGAGCTGGTGGCGCTTTGGCACCCGCGTGCTCTGGGAACTGACCTTTCGGCCGAGCTTTCCCTCTTCGCTGAAGTGTTTCACAAAAGTCTCTATGTGGTCGCTACTCGTCACCGCTGGGTCGAGGACTATAGAAGAGAAAGGGAGGTCGTACGCTACGCCGAGATTTTCAACCTTCCCCTCGTGGCCGCCCCTGAGGTGTTGTACCATACCCCGGCACGGCAGGAACTTCAGGATATTCTGACTTCGATTCGGCACGGTGTTCGGTTGGCAGAAGCTGGTACCAAACTCCGGCCTAACGCCGAGCATGCGCTCAAACACCCCGATGCTTTTGCCGCGCTGTACAGCGACCGTCCGCAGTGGGTGCGCACAACTCTCGAAATCACCGAACGCTGTCAGTTCAGCCTTTCAGAAATCCAGTACCTCTACCCTGAAGAAGGTGTCCCTGCCGGGTACACCACGGCGGGTTGGGTTCGCCACCTCACCTTTCAAGGAGCCCGGCACCGTTACCCGAACGGACTCCCCCACCAGGTCAAAGCTCAACTCGAGAAAGAACTGCACATCATCGAACAGCTCCAGTATGCCGGCTACTTTTTGACCATGTGGGAGATCGTCGAGTTCTGCCGGCAGAATGGTATTCTCTGCCAAGGCCGTGGGTCGGCGGCCAACTCGGCTGTCTGTTTTTGCCTGGGCATTACGGCCATCGACCCGGTAGCTATGGATCTGCTGTTTGAAAGGTTTCTTTCGCTGGAGCGGAACGAGCCCCCCGATATTGACCTCGACATCGAACACAACCGCCGCGAAGAGGTGATTCAGCACATGTACGCCAAGTACGGTCGACACCGCGCCGCCATGGTGGCCAACGTAGTCCGCTATCGAAGCCGCTCGGCACTCCGTGAGGTGGGGAAAGTTCTGGGGTTTTCCGAGGTGGACCTTGATCGTAGCTCGAAGCTTCTTTCGCACCACGACGAAGGCATCGAGGGGGCCACCAGGGATGCGGGGATGAACCCCGACAACCCTACGAACCAACGGCTGTTCCGCTTAGCTAATCAGCTTCGAGGTTTTCCCCGGCACCTTTCAATTCATCCAGGTGGCTTTCTTTTGGGGAGTGAGCCTCTTGATCGCATCGTTCCTGTCGAAGCCGCAACAATGGAGGGCCGAACCATCATTCAATGGGACAAAGTCGACGTCGAAGCTATGAACCTGTTCAAGGTTGACCTTTTGGGCTTAGGGGCGTTAACGCACCTCGATTACGCCTTCCGTCTGCTAAAAAAGACCTATAGGATCGACCTCGATATGGCCAAGATTCCGGCCAAGGACGAAAAGGTTTTCCAGATGATCCAAAAGGCTGATACGGTGGGGGTGTTTCAGATCGAAAGCCGGGCTCAGATGTCCATGCTCCCCCGGTTAAAACCCCAAACCTACTATGACTTAGTTGTCGAAATCAGTCTTGTTAGACCAGGCCCCATTACCGGCGGGATGGTTCACCCCTACCTACGGCGACGCAACGGCGAAGAAGAAGTCACCTACCCCCACCCTAGTCTTAAACCCGTGCTGGCCAAGACCCTAGGTGTTCCTTTGTTTCAAGAACAAGTCATGAAGCTGGCCGTTGTGGCGGCCGACTATACTCCTGGCGAAGCCGATCAACTCCGCCGCGATATGGCCGCTTGGAAATCCACGGGCCGTATCGAAGAACATCACGAACGCTTGGTCCGGGGGATGCTCGCCAAAGGTATCCAGCCCGAGTTTGCCGAGCGGGTCTTTCAGCAGATTAAGGGTTTTGGAGAGTACGGCTTCCCCGAAAGCCATGCCGCCAGCTTTGCTCTGATTGCCTGGGCAACGGCCTGGGTCAAATGCCATTTTCCTGAGGTGTTCGCTTGTGCCCTTCTGAATGCCTGGCCGATGGGCTTCTACGCCCCAGGCACCATCATGGCCGATGCCAAACGTCACGGCGTTCCCGTCAGGCCGGTGGACCTGCGGTTCAGCGACTGGGACTGCACCCTCGAAGACACCAAAGAAGGCCCCTTTGCCCTCAGAATTGGCTTCCGTTACATCCAAGGTCTCATCAAGAGCGAGCTCGAACAAATCCTCGCTGTTCGTAGGCAGGGCGGAGCGACAACCCTCGCACAGTGGAAAGCCAGGGCACAAGTCTCGGTGGCCACGTGGGAACGAATTGCGGTAGCAGGCGCGCTTCGTGCCTTTGATCAAAATCGCAGGAATGTTTTGTGGGCTATGCTCAAAGAAGGCCAAGAGGACCCCTTACAGCTTCCTGAGCCCCCTACCCACGAGTTTGCTAAGTTTGGTGTGGAAGAGTCTGTGTACTGGGACCATGAATCAACCGGCTTTAGCCCCACGGCACACCTTTTGGCTTGCCGTCGTTCACAGCTGGAGTCCTGGGGTTGTCAGTCCGCCAAAGACGTTACCGCCATGGAAAAAGGAAGCGCACGCTATGTCGGTGTGGTCATCTGCCGTCAGCGCCCTGGGAACGCTAAAGGGGTCCTGTTTATGACACTCGAAGATGAAACCGGAACGGTTAACGTGGTCGTTTGGGAAAAAACCTGGGCCCAATACCGCAAGGTTATTCTGACCTCGTTTCTTATCGGCGTTGAGGGCCCTGTGCAGAACGAGCAGGGTGTCGTGCACATTATGGCCCGACGTCTGTGGGCTCCCGAAGGTGTCCTAGCACCAAACGGGGCACCCAAACACGGGCATGATTTTCGGTAAGCTGGCTTCTGCCTTGACTACCACAGCTGATGAACTAAGGGGCGAACATCACTGTTGTAGATTTCCCGTACCGCTGTCATTTCGGCGTCCGTCAGGGGACGTAGCTCCGAAGCGGCTAGGTTGCTCACCACCTGCTCGGGCCGAGAGGCTCCAGGGATGACCAGAGAAACCTCAGGATGCCTCAGGATCCAGCGCAACGCCCAAGCCGCAAGACCCGGTTGAGCCGGAAAGACCGCCTTAAGCTTTTCGACAACCCTAAGCCCTGTTTCGTAATCAACCCCAGCGAAGGTTTCACCCTTGTCGAAGGCGGCTCCCTGACGGTTAAAGGTGCGGTGGTCCTCGGCACCAAAGGTGGTTTGGGCACTGAACTTACCCGTTAACAGCCCGCTGGCCAAAGGCACGCGCACCAGGATTCCTACGTCTTTTTCGCGGGCCAAAGCAAAGAAGCGGTCGGCGGGACGTTGGCGGAGCATGTTGAAAATGATTTGAACCGTCGTGACATTGTCGTACTCGACAGCTTTCATCGCCTCTTCGACCTTTTCAACACTGACGCCCAAGTTTCGAATTTTGCCTTTGGCTTTAAGACGGTCGAACAGCGCAAAAATCTCAGGACGGTAGAACACCTCGGTGGGGGGACAATGGAGCTGGATAAGATCGATAGTTTCGACACCAAGACGCCTTAGGCTGTCATCGACATACTGCTCCAGCGCTTCGGGTGTGTAGCCTGCTGAAACATGCGGTTGAATCCGCCGGCCACATTTGGTTGCGACAAATACCTTTCCTTGGGCTTTTCGCACGGCTCGCCCCACCGCCTTTTCCGATTCACCGTCCGAATAGACATCAGCGGTATCGAGAAAATTCACTCCGCGTTCAATAGCCTCATCGAGAATACGGTCGGCAAGCTTGTGATCAAAGGGCTGACCCCACACACCGCCTACCTGCCAGGTACCCAGGCCAATTTCATTTACCTCGAACCCGGTTTTTCCTAAACGTCGTTTTTGCATAAGGGGCCGCCTCCTAAGTCGTTGAATTAACGTTACTCAAAAGACAGCCTCGGGACAAGGTGCGTCCTGTTCGCTTTCTTAGAATCGTTTTGCTTTCTTAGTCCGTCCCCACCATGTATTTCAGGTCAGAAACGGCGGTGGGATAGGCCCAAGGCAGATGCTCAAGAACCTTGGCACTCAGGTCAGCTTTCATCGCTAAAGCAAAGACATTAATAACTTCACTGCTGTTGTGGCCCAAAAGATGCGCGCCGACGATTTTCTTGGTCGATTTTTGAATAAGTACTTTGTAGCCGCTATGTTTCTGGCCAAGGCGTTGACTACTGATCCATTTTGAGGTGTCACCTTGGTTGATGATAAGATCATCTCCGTAAAGTTCACGAGCTGCGTTTTCTGACAAGCCTACGCTGGACAACGGGGGGTTGCTGAAAACCGTCGAGGGTATCACACGATTTGAGAAAGGCTCGAGGTTTTCAACCGACCCACGCTGTACGAGAACCTCGACAACCACTTCAGCCAAAGCGTCCGCTACAGGAGCTAGCATCGGTAACCCTGCCACGCAGTCTCCCACAGCAAAAACTTGAGGATTACTTACACTCCTGCCCCAAGCATCGACCTTGACCCCGGCCCCCGAGAGTTCCACTCCCCCCAAAGGACAATTTAACTCTGCAGTCCGAGCTATCCGACCAGCCGCACTCAAAACAACCTCTGCTTCCCAGACGCTCCCTTGAGAATCTGTAACCTGGAAACCACCAGCGGTTTTCTGAAGGCTGACGGCTGACCGTTCGGGAACAAAACGCAGACCTTTAGCCGTTGACGCAGCCAAGAGGTTGTTAACAAGCTCGGGATCAAAGGCAGACAGGGGCACCTTATTACGATCAATCATCGTCACTGTACCCCCATAGGAGGAAACAATATGTGAGAACTCAAAAGCGATGTAGCCGGCACCCAGCGTAATCATGCGGGAAGGAACTTGTGGAAGGGCCAAAAACCCTTCGCTGTCGATGGCGTATTCAATTCCGGGAATAGAGGGCATTCTGGGGTCCGAACCACAGGCAAGGACCAGAAAATCAAAATCTAAATCGCTGTCGGAAGAGACCCGGGCCAACTCACTAGCATGCCGGTGGACCGAGGGTACAACCCTTACCGAATGAGGGGACGTGAAAACAGCTGTGCCGTGGAACACGGTAATGCCCAACCTTTCTAGGTAAGCCAGAGTGCTCTCGGGAACTGTGTCGGTAAAGCTGTTTTTCAAAGCTAGGGTCTGTTCCCAGCGGGGTGTTGGCCGTCCCGTAAAACCTTGGTTTTGCAAGTCATGAACCCCGTCAACAAGCTCTCGATTGACCACAAAGTATTTTTTGGCAGTGCACCCACGAAGAGCACAGGTACCGCCTAAAGGTCGGTCATCAAGGAGGGCAACAGAGTGCCCCGCTTGAGCCAGCTTGATGGCTACGGTTTGTCCCGAGGTTCCCGAACCCACAACAATGGTAGAATATTTCATAGCGCCTCCCGTTCTTGCTTTCCTTTCGTTTCTTTCAAAAAAAGATTTAACAGCTCCTAGACGCCCTATTAGCTTCACACCTTACCTGACAGGTAAGAAAACACGGTCATCCCGCCTCTAAAGCTGTAGACCGTTCCTTCTTTAAGGGTTAAAAAGCGTTGATGTCTTTAGACAGAATAAACTGTCTTCAGACAGAATGACTGGACGGATCAAACGAACTGGTGCAAAGTGGAACGGCAAAGGAGTAGCGCATGAAAGCTTTGTGGAAGGGTGTTTTGCTAGCCGAGAGTGACCAGACCATCGTGGTGGAAGGCAATCATTACTTTCCCCCGGAATCGCTGGTGGCTACCCATTTTGTTGATAGCTCAACAACGTCGGTTTGTCCCTGGAAAGGGCTTGCCAGGTATAAATCGATCAAGATCGCCGAGGGCCAAAACCCCGATGCCTGTTGGTTTTACCCCGAACCGAAAGAGGCGGCCCAAGAAATCCGAGGGTTCTTCGCCTTTTGGAAAGGTGTAGAAATTCAACCTTGATGTTTCGTAGCGCAAAACTTTTTAAGCGTTTGGGAGTTCAACTCATGAGAAAAGTTGTTCACAACGTTCCATTGTTCCTTGCTTTGGGTTTAACCCTAGCGCTCCCGTGCGCAACCCTTACCTCCTGTCAGGCCTCTGGCCCCAATAAATCCATTATCGTGGGATCCAAAATGGACACCGAAGGTGGGCTGCTTGGTCAAATGATCCGTCTGGTGTTGATCCATCACGGTTACCAGGTCGTTGACCGGATACAGCTAGGTGGAACCGCCCTTGTTCGCAAAGCGATCCTCGAAGGTCAAATTGACATCTACCCCGAGTACACAGGGAATGGCGCTTATTTCTTTCATCAGGCCAATCAACCGGTTTGGAAAAACGCTCATCAGGCGTGGCAACGCGTCCACGACTTGGATCTTGCCCAAAACCATCTCGTTTGGTTACCACCTGCTCCAGCCGATAATACCTGGGCTATCGCGATTACCGACCAATTAGCCCAGACGGCTCACCTAAAAACTCTTTCGGATTTGGCTGACTATATCAATAAGGGTGGCTCAATCAAGCTCGCCGGCTCGGACGAGTTTGTTAACAGTCCAGCCGCGCTCCCCTCGTTTGAAGCCGCCTATGGTTTTCACCTTAGCCCCCAACAGGTTTTGACGCTTTCGGGGGGGAACACCGCAACGACCGAAAAAGCTTGCGCACAGGGAACAAATGGTGTCAACGCCGCCATGGCCTATGGTACAGACGGGCAACTAGCAGCCTTTCATCTTGTCGTTTTGGCCGATGATAAAAATGTTCAGCCCGTCTATCAACCAGCCCCTTTGGTAAGACAAGCTGTCCTTCTTGCGCACCCCGACCTGGCAGGGGACCTTGAACCGGTTTTTGCTCTTTTGGATGAAAAGACTCTGCAAACCCTCAACGCCAAAATTGTGGTCGAAGGTCAGGATTCTTCGACTGTGGCTCGCCAATGGTTAAGCGAAAAAGGCTTTCTTCCTTGAAGGACCGATTTTTTTCCGGGCGTGCGCTGAGCTGGGCTGTCATCGTTACCTTGGTTCTTGTTTTTTTACCGCTTTATCGGCTTGACCCCAATCGTGTCGTGCTGGGGCCGCCAGTCTATTTTGCCCAGGTTTTAAGTGTCTCCCCTATGCTTTGGTTGGTGGTGCTTCTTGGGGTTATCGTGACCTTTTTTCTACGGGGTGCCTTTCAGGAATTTTTCCTTTTACTTGTCGCCTTATCGTTGTGGTGCTTTCCCACCCTCACCTGGCCTCAAGCCGGGCAACTTTCGCAAGAGCTGAGAGTCTCACCCGATGTGGCTTTTTGGCTGGTTCAAGTCCTTGCCATCTCTAGAGTTCTGGTCAGAAAAAAAGCTTCTCGCCGGCTTGTTGTAACGCTACGAATAGTCGTTCTTGGGGTCAGTCTTGCAACTTTGTTAGGGGGAGGCTGCGCCGCCCTTTCGGTGATCAAAGAGGCCAATTCGGCCCAGGTGTTTGAGAGGCTTGGACAGCACCTGAGTCTCACGGTAGGAGCTATGGTTGGTGCTTTGATCGTGGGAGTTCCCTTGGGTGCAGCGGCCGCACGTTCACGTTGGGGAAAGCTTCTTTTCCAAAGCGTCTCACTGCTTCAAACGATCCCTTCGATCGCCCTATTTGGACTTTTAATGGTCCTGTTAGCGGGTTTGACACGAAGCTTTCCTAGCCTTCAATCCTGGGGCGTGAGGGGAATTGGCGCAACGCCTGTTGAAGTGGCTCTGACTTTATGGGCTATTTTACCGTTGGCTTCGGCGGTTCAAGCGGGTTTGCGTATGGTTCCTTCCGACGTTATCCGCGCCGCTCAGGGGTTAGGGTTCACGCCTTCCGAGGTCTTTTGGAAGGTTGAACTTCCTTTAGCCATGCCCTCGGCTCTCGCCGGTTTTCGTGTCGCAGTTGTTCAAACGATGGGGAATGCGACGTTGGCTCCATTGATTGGCGGTGGCGGTTTGGGCTGGTTTCTTTTCCAAGGCATCGGTCAGACTTCCCCCGATATGGTTGTCTTGGGTGTGTTGCTGGTTCTCATCGTCACGGGAGTTGCTGACCAGCTTCTCAAGCTTTTGATCAACGCTCAACAAAGGAGGTTGAGAAATGTCGCTTTTGAAGTTTGACGATGTTTCTGTCTTCTACCAAGGGATTCCCGCCGTACAAAACCTCAGCTTTACATTGCAAGAAGGTGAGCTTTCGGTTCTCGTAGGGCCTTCGGGTTGCGGCAAATCGACGACGATCCGTCTAGTTAACCGATTATTGACACCGACAACAGGCAAAATTTTTTATCAAAACCAGCCCCTCAGCCAGTTTGTTCCCGAAACTTTGAGGCGTTCAATGGGCTACAGTATTCAAGGGGTAGGACTTTTTCCTCATTGGACGGTAGCTCAAAACATAGCGGCGGTTCCTCAGCTCCTCAAATGGCCATCGTCGCGTCTTCAGCCTCGGGTCGATGAGGTATTAGAGTTAGTCGGTTTAGAGGCTTCGCGTTTTCGCCGAAAGTTGCCAGCCGAGCTTTCGGGCGGAGAAGCCCAACGTGTCGGAATTGCTAGAGCCCTAGCGGCAGACCCTCCCCTATTGTTAATGGACGAACCTTTTGGCGCCGTTGATGCTCTTCAAAGAGCTCGCCTGCAAAAAGTCCTGCTATCACTCCAACAGCACGTCAAAAAGACCATTCTTTTGGTGACCCATGACCTCGACGAAGCAGTTTTGCTGGCTGACCGGTTACTCGTTTTACAACAGGGTCGGCTTGTACAACACGCCTCACCTGCGGAGGTTTTACGAAATCCGGCGACACCTTTTGTTCAAGAATTCTTAGGTGCCGATCGTGCATTAAAATATCTGATGCGTTTCCGGGCGTTAGAGGTCATGGAGCCCTATCAAGTCTCTGGCGAGATCTCCACTCAAGAACAGGTTTCCTACGATTCAAACCTACGCGAAGTCTTTTCCCTCATGGTCGCCCTGGGAAAGGAAACGCTCTTGGTTGTCCAAGATCAACGCGTTGTGGGAAAGGTTCATAAAACGACGATAGAGAACCTGGCGGCTCAGGACTCGGCTCGATGATTCGAGGGATCATCTTGGTGGCCTTGTTAGGTGTTTTATTGGTACCAGTCACCTTGAACTTTACCCTAAGGCTACTTTTGGGAGATCCCCACGCCGTGATGTATCCTCTTGAAAGCCCGTGGGCTCTAACCTTAGAACACGTGCTCTTGGTAGCCTCCACGAGTTCCTTTGCCCTTGTTTTAGGTTTACTGGCGGCAATAGGGGCTCATTGGCGTCCAGGCCATACGCGAACCCTGCTCAGTGCCACAGGAACGCTGTTGCAAAGTGTTCCCCCCGTGGCCTTTTTAGCCCTTATGGTTCCGTTTTTAGGGTTTGGGTCGGTGCCTGTCTTTTGGGCCTTGGTTGCTTTTGGAGTTCTTCCGATTTTTCACGGTGCTTTAGCGGGCTTTGACTCGGTCACTAAAGACGTTCAAGATGCCGCCAGGGGTTTGGGGTTTTCACGCTGGAAAAAGTTAATCAAGGTTGATTTGCCGTTAGCCTTTCCCGGGATTCGTGCGGGGTTGAGAACTTCAGTCGTCATCAACATTGGAACGGCGGCTGTAGCGGCAACGATGGGTGCGGGAGGTCTAGGACGTCCTATCCTTGCGGGAATCAGTGAATTTCAATTCAGTTACCTGTTGCAGGGAGCGTTAACAGCAGCTGTGCTGGGCTTGTTGGCCGATTGGGCTTTATCCTTACGTCGAGGTTGATTTTGAAAGAGAAAACCCAAGGTAAGCCCTTGGGCATGGCAAAATTTTAGCCTCCAGTCCTCTGTGGTTACTGACGGCTAGAAGGTTCTACGCTATCGTCACACCCGGATTTAAATAAACATCCTGAATCGTGCGCAGAAGGGTCGCCCCTTCGTCCATGGGACGCTGGAACGCTTTACGGCCACTGATCAGGCCCATACCACCAGCCCGTTTGTTGACAACCGCCGTAAAGACCGCTTCGTCAAAGTCCGAAGCGCCGGAACTCGCTCCCCCCGAGTTGATCAAACCTGAACGACCCATATAGCCATTAAGAACCTGGTAGCGTGTCAGGTCGATGGGATGATCGGTCGCTAAGTCCGTGTACATACGCTCGTCGAGCTTTCCATAGCTGGAGCTGCCAGAGTTGAGAGCTTTAAACCCGCCGTTCGTGACAGGGAGCTTTTGTTTGACGATGTCGGCTTGGATGGTCACCCCTAAATGGTTGGCCTGCCCCGTCAGGTCGGCCGAAGTCTCGTGGTTCACACCCGCCACTTTGAACGCCGAGTTTCTTGTATAGCACCACAACACGGTGGCCATGCCCAACTCATGCGCATGGGCAAAAGCTTCGGCGATTTCGACAAGCTGACGTGCACTTTCTTCCGAGCCAAAGTAGACGGTGGCACCAACGGCGACCGCTCCCATGTTCCAGGCTTCCTTGACCGTACCAAAAAGGATCTGGTCATGCTTGTTAGGGTAAGTCAACAGCTCGTTGTGGTTAATTTTGACAAGGAAAGGAATCTTATGAGCGTACTTACGGGCAACGGCGCCAAGCACCCCAAAGGTCGAAGCCACGGCATTGCAGCCGCCTTCAATTGCTAATTTGACGATATTCTCGGGGTCAAAATACGCTGGGTTCTTCGCAAAGGAGGCCCCCGCAGAATGCTCAATCCCTTGGTCGACAGGGAGGATCGAAACATAACCGGTTCCGGCAAGCCGACCTGTGTTAAAGATCTGGCTCAGGCTTCGCAAAACCTGGGGTGACCTGTCCGAAATCGACCACACGTCGTTGATAAAGTTGGGTCCAGGGATATGAAGCCCCGAAGCGGGAACCTTAGCCTTGTACTGAAGAAGATCTTGAGCTTTGGCCCCCAGATGCTTCGAAAGGGCATCGAGCGAAAGAGCGGGAGAATCTGCCATGTTGGCCTCCTAAAGGCGCGCCGCAAGCGAAGCGCACCTAAATACTACTTTAACTCTAAACTACTGGAAACGAAAGAGGATACCGATCCCCGCCCTTAGCCAAAGGTGAACGAAAAAATCTTGACAGGACCGGGGAACTTCACCTGCAAGGTTCCCGAAATCTCTTTTGAACCCGCATAGAGTTCGTAGAGCCGGTCGTGGTCAAGCTCCAAAAGACCTTGATGAACGTCTGCCGTCGTCACGGCCTGGCCATCAACACTAACGAAGGCAGTCTTGGGCGCGTTTTTGATAGGATTGATCACGAGGTAAACCTTTTGGGCACGAAACTTGAGGGTGAGCGATGCCGGACCACGACTTTCAACAATCTGCTTTCCGACACGCCATTCGCCCGAAAGTGCCCACTGGGAGGTCGTCATGCCCTGGGGAATCGCATAGTGGGCAAACTGATCGGGTGCAAGCGGTCCCGTACCTACGAAGCCCGAGGCTCTTGCCCAGCCGAGATAGGTTTCGGGAGTTCTGTCGTCACTTTGTGGCAAGGTTGAGGGAATAGTTGTTGCTGCCAAAGTTTCGTGAGTCCCCAAAAGTTTCTGAATATTTCGTTCAGTAGCCGCGTACCCCCCTTCGCCAAAATGGCTTTCGACAAGGTTTCCTTCTTTATCAAACAAGTATTCTGCAGGCCAGTAATGGTTATGGAAAGCGTTCCAAATGCCAAACTTGTTATCTTGGACGACAGGCCAAGTCACGCCAAGGTCTTTCACAGCCTGACGGACATTCGACTCTTTGTGTTCAAATGCGAACTCAGGCGAGTGAACACCAACAATCACCAGACCTTTGTCGTTATACTTTTGGTACCAAGCTTTCAAATACGGTAAGGTCCGCAGGCAGTTGATGCACGAATACGTCCAAAAGTCGACCAAAACAACCTTTCCCCGTAGAGAAGCCATCGTTAAGGGCGGTGAATTGATCCAAACACCCGAGGCATGGCTGAAAGGAGCCACAGGAACCTGCGAAGAAGCAGTATCGGCAGTGGACAAGCCCATCCGACGCTCCAACTGCTCCCTAACCACCTTTTGATTTTCGATAGCCGTAAGACCGGCACCATAATTGGGGAAGGTTTTCAAAAGCCACGTTTCGACACCCCTATCCCACCCCGCCAAAATCGCGATCCCCGTAACAAGCATGAGTACGCCAAATATCCGCTGTATGGCGCCCGAATGGCGGGTAAAAAAAGGAAAGCGGTTCAGCAAGCTCCTTCCCCCTTGCAAGATTAAAAAGAGAGGTACCGCTGTTCCCGCCGAGTACGCCAAAGTGATGAAGATGCTCCCCGCATCAACGGTCTGACTGAGTGCCAAAGAAACGACAGAAGCCATGATGGGCCCGACACAAGGTGTCCAAACCAAACCCAAACTGGCACCTAAAAGAAGTCCGCTAAAGAACCCGCTGGGGGTTTTCTTTCCAAACTGCGGGGAAGCTTGCAAAGCGAAGCGTCCACTGATTGCAGTCGCGGCCCTCATGAACCCATCTTTAAGAAACGGTATAACTAAGACCAGACCAAAGAGTGTGATCAGCCCCGCGGCTATCCAGCGAAGCAGATCAGGGTCAAAATGCAACGCTTGGACCAAGGCTGAAAGCGTTAAAGTAAACACTGTAAAGCTGGCAATAAAGCCCGTGACGACACCCCAAGGTCGGGCTTTGCCTCCTCCTGCCGAACTCCCCAAGACGACGGGAAGAACGGGAAGAATACACGGCGAAAGGATCGTAACGATACCGGCCAAGAACGCGAAGCCAATCAACACTCCCATGATTTACGCCCTTGCCAAAATACTTTGTACGGTCGTCGTCCCCGACCAAATCTTCTTTTGGTTCCCCTGGGAGTCGATCTCGACAAAGGTATGTTGCTGTGTGATCCCGTACTTCGTTTTAAGCGCGGAAGCTGTGTCGTAATTTACAACGACCAAACGAACGTTGTCAGGAATATCCTGATAATGGGCCTTGAGGTTTTTGTACGTTGCTTGACAGGTGGGGCACCAGCTGGCGGCAAAAAAGTAAATCACCGTATGGTCCTTAGCCATGGCTTCGGCCGCCGCCTGGGTTGTAAACGGAACAACCTCGGGAGCCATCCCCGAAAGGCCATAAAAGGTGGACGAGCCGTTCGACATCGAGTTCGACATTGAGCCGCCAGATTTCATAGTGTCGGATTTCATAGTGTCTGACGAAGACATGGAACCTTGTGAAGCCCCTGTCATCGAGCCCTTGTCCATCGAATTGTTTGACATCGAGTTGTTCGACATGGAGCCGCCCGAAGATTCCTGCTGGCCGTTGGCCCAAACCAGACCTGTCATGGTCAACGCTACCATCGTAGCCATCACCAATTTTTTCATTTTAACCTCCTAAGGTTGCGCCTTTTACAAAAGGCGAGTTAAGGAGTAATGTATAGCGCGTTTTACAAAAAGACAAGTTTGGTTTACATTTTTTCTTAAAAATCAACGCCAAAGGTTCAATCTTGGCAATGTGTGTCGCCAATCCTTGAAATATCAGCTGTAAGTTTTTGGTAACTTAGCCTCGAATCTGCAGAATTTTGAGGACAATAAGCTTCACAATAATCATTAAGGCCAGCACCCCACACAACCAAGGATCAAGGGTGTGGGTGAGGTCTTGGATTACAAGGAGTACCGATAGAGCCGTGACCCCCGCCAGGTAGGCTACTCGACTAGCCACCGCCAAATGGTGGACATCACGCTCGTCCTGAGGGCGTTCACGAAAGACAATCCCGGCATAGACGGCCATCGCTGCCGCGAAAAGCCCTAGGACGAGCATTTGAAGTGCCGTGGGCATCAGCCAGTGAAAAGGATCGACCTTAAGTCCTAAGGTTATTAAGACGGCAAGGGCTACGAGAATTTCACTCGCCTTCTTCATAAAAAAGTTCCTCCACGGTAATTTTTAAAACTTTGGCCAAGCGTAGAGCTAGTTGTACAGATGGGGTGTAATTGCCTTTTTCGATGGAAATGATTGTTTGCCTCGTTACTCCTGTCTTCTGAGCCATTTCTTCTTGCGTCAGACCAGCTTGAGAACGAAAGATTCTTAACTTATTCAAAATTGCCGTATCGGGCATTTCATAAATGTAAAGTTAAGTTAACAAGCTGTCAAGGTGAACAAAAGTTACTGGACCTGCTCGTTCCTGAAAGAATCCATTGTGAAATTGACCTGTAGGCCACATACTAGAAAGAATGTTAAAACCGCCGATTTCAACGTGGTAGATTTATCTTGGCAATCAATGATTTTTAAACAAGGGGAGAAAGAAAACATGCTGGTTGTTACTACCGAAAATATCTCGGGTTATCAAATAGCCGAAGTGAAAGGGCAGGTATTTGGCCTCGTGGTGAGAAGTCGAGGCATTGGAAGCACTATTCTTGCAGGACTTAAAAGTTTGATTGGTGGGGAAATTCGGCAGTATACGGCTTTGCTTGAAGACTCGCGAAAGCAAGCCATCGATAGGTTAGTAGCCAACGCCACGGCCCTGGGCGCCAACGCCATTGTTATGATGCGCTTTGATTCGAGTGAAATCGGTCAAAACATGACAGAAATTCTGGCCTACGGAACGGCCGTCATCATTCAAGCCGGTAGTTAAAAGGATGACTTCTTAAGCAATTTTTTTCCCTTCGCCGAGGTGGATCGCCCCAGGAGGAGCCGTACGACGGGGCTCACTACCGACAAGCCAATAATCACAAGCCACAGCAGGGGGTCGGTCAGCGCGACGGTACCGAACACCCGCTGACAGAAGGGGACGAACACGAGGAGCGGGATCATGGCGATCATGGCTACGCTGAACCCTTTGAGGAGCGGGTTCGGCGCCGTGAACTTTTTCCACATTCGACCCTCTCGTAACACGAACGCCGAAAGCTGGGGCGATAAGAGAGTAACAACAAACGCGGCGGTTTGGCCGGCCTGGGCACTGCCCCGCCCGCCCTGCCAGGCGAAAGCATACGCCGCCGTGATAGCCAAACCGAACACGAGACCATCAAAGAGCATGGTCCAACGGTCTTTCACCGTCAGGATGGGGTCGTCTCGTCGAGGCGGGGGCCGTCTCATGACCTCGGGACCTGCCGAGTCGGTGGACAGCCCTACCCCCGGTGCTGTTTCCATAACAACGTTCGACCACAAGAGCATCAGGGCGTTCAAGGAGGCTCCTGGGGCAAATAGCGGGGTAAGGACAGTCGTAATGACCTTACCCAGGTTGTTGGTGATGAGGTAACGAACAAGTCGACGAAGGTTGCCGAACACCGTCCGGCCCTCTTTAACCGCCGCCACAATGGTAGCAAAGTTATCATCGGTGAGAATGAGGTCGGCAGCTTCTTGACTGACCTGAGTCCCTGCCCGACCCATCGCTATGCCGACGTGGCTTTTCTTCAAGGCCGGGGCATCGTTGACACCGTCACCCGTCATGGCCACGACGTGATCGCCCTCACGGAGGGCTTCGACGATTTTCAGTTTATCTAAAGGAGAGACTCGGCTGTAGACCCGGTAGTCAGACACCGTGCTTGCGAACTCTTCAGGGCTCATCGCCTCCAGCTCTTTGCCCTCGACGGCCTGAGTGGGGAGTTGGGCGATTCCGACGCTTTCAGCGATAGCAAAGCCCGTTTTCTTGGCGTCGCCGGTTATCATGACCACAGCGATACCGGCCGCGTGAGCCTCGTCCACCGCTTGCTTGACCTCATCTTTGGGAGGGTCGTAGATGACGACGGCCCCCAGCCAATTCAGGGCGGGCAAACTGCCGGTTTCGAGTTTGTCGCTTGTGAGTTCATACTCGGGTCCGATATCGGCCTGAGCGAACCCGATCAGCCGGAACCCTTTGTCCTGGCGGGTACCCAGGTCCCGCAACACAGCCGTACGCTCCGCACCCAAGCCGGGGCACAGGGCGACAACCTTCTCGGGAGCGCCCTGGACCAAAACGCGACGGCCACCCGGGGTCGTGACCAGCGCGACACTGTACATCCTGTCGCTATTGAACGGCAAGGTCGCCAGCGTCGCGTACGGAGCATCGAACTCGCCGGGTTTGTAGCCGGTTAACAAAGCGGCTTTGAGGAGAGCGATTTCGGTAGGGTCGCCCGACTCCAGAGTGGCCGTCGAACACTTCGCCGCAATGAGGAACAGATCGGCTACCGCCTGGCCTTGCCCCTCGGCAATCCGAGTATAGAGGTCGGCCGCGGTATGGAACTTTTGGTCGAGGTAGAACTCTTTGGCTGTCATCGCATGGGTGGTAATCGTCCCTGTCTTGTCGGTGCAGATAAAGTCGACATTGCCGAGGGTCTCGACCGAATTCAGCTTTTTGACAATGGTTGACTGGCGGGCTAGACGTTCTACTGCCAAAGAAAGGGCGATGGTGATGCTGGCTGGCAGACCTTCGGGAAAGACTGCCACCAAGATGGTAATTGCCAACAGTACAGCACCTTCGAGGCGGGCCGTATCCCAGTGAGAAAAGTCCTTGACGGCGAATAAGGTCAAAACGAGCACAGCCGAACCGAAGGCCAGCAACACTAAAAACTTAGTTTCTCGCGCCAGCCTGACTTGGAGGGGCGTTTTTTCGTTGTCTTCGGTCTGTAACGAAGTAGCGATCTGCCCCATCTCGGTCGTGGCACCGATAGTGACAACCACAGCCTTGCCAGTACCGTCGAGAATTCGTGAACCAGTAAAAAGAAGATTCCGAATCTCATAGGGTTTCAGCCCTGGGGCAGTCAAAAGTTCCGGCAGTTTTCGAACTGGTTCGCTTTCGCCGGTCAGGTGGGCTTCATCTACCAAGAGGTTAACCGCTTCGAGCAAGCGAACATCGGCGGGCACGACATCCCCGGCTTCAAAGACGACGACATCGCCGGGAACCAGGAACCGCGTCGCCACCACCTCGGGTCGTCCGTCGCGCCAAACACGAACTGTCGGCGTCAGCATCTTTTTCAATGCTTCCAACGCTTTTTCGGCCTTCGCGTCTTGCAACAGTCCAACGACGGTGTTGATCGCTACGACGCCGAGGATGGCAAACCCTTCAAGCCAGTCGCCGATAACAAATGAGAAAGCCGTCGCGGCAAAGAGGATGAGTACCATGGGCTCAGCGAGACTTGCGAGGACCTTAGACAATAGTGTGACACGGCGTCGCGCCCTAAGTTCGTTGAAACCTGAACTTCGGCGTACCTCATCGGCCTGGGCCGTGGATAATCCACCATGAGACGATCCTAAGCTATGTAACAACTCGGCCTCGCTTGGCGAGTACGCGTCGAACAGGGTCATACTGAAGAGTTTGAGGTCGAGTAACGCTGCCGTCAAGCGCCGACCAAACTAACCGCAAAGCCTAAAGTTGCGCCGTCACCCGCAAGCCGAAAACCCATTCGTTTCCTATTCGTTCCTGAGGCGACAGTGGGTTTACAACACCTCCCCCTGGGTTGAAAACGTACTGTGCGTCGGGTTGAACTTGTAACCACGGAAGCACCTGGCCCAGATAAGTGGCTTCAAGAATGCTTTCTCCGGAGGGCTGAGGGTTATAGGCGCCCTGGTACAGGGCTAGGTCCGAAGCTAAACCCGAAGCGGCTGTACTCATGTTAGCATAGCTCCAGCCCAAGCCCAAAGAGTCGGAACTTTCCGTAAAGAAGGGATCTTTGAGCACCAAGCCCGCCTCCCCATCAAAGTCAACGGTGTTTCGGTCGGACGGAGCCCCCATTCCCCGTAGAAACAACCCCAACGTTTGATGGGAATCTTGGGGATTGGTCCACAGGACGTCATCAAGCAAACCATAGACAGCAAAATTACCTGCGTCCTGCCGTGGCTGACCGTTGGACGCGGGGTTGGCCAGTGACAGCCCCTGGGTATCAAAGCGAACATCAGGAAAGTTACTACTTTGATACCAGGTACCCAGCTTAAAGCTTCCTCCCCAGGGTTGATCTCGTAAAAAGTGCACCTGGATTTCCGTGATGGCCAACGCCCCATCATTGAACGGAGCCAGAGCGAAAGAAGGATGCCCGTTAAAGACTCCGGCTAGGATGGAGATTTGGTCTGAGGGCCTAATCCTAAAGCGAATTCCTAAAGCTGACAAAGGATACGCAGGCCCGCCCCCTGGGAGATCAGAGCTAAAGAGAGCTGGCCAGCCAAAGCCTGCGTTGACAAAAACGGCTGCGGTTGAATTGATGGCGAACTCTTGATCGAGGCTCTGAAAACCTAGCTTAATATCGAACCTGGGTCCCGAAGCGACATCGCCCCACGTTTGGTCATACCACAGTTCCCATAACCCAAGGCCGTCGGTAGCTTCAATGTTGCTCACCGTTTGTAAAACAAAAAGGTTTTGAGTACTTAAGTTTTTACCGTGATTTTCAAGACCACTGACATTCAACAGTCCCCCGGGTAGTCCGAATGTCTTTGAGTCTATTTGCAAGTCAGCTTGAGTCAACCCATCGAAGGCTACGCCTTGTTTGACCCCGCCCGAAACATTGCCAAAAATCTCGCTTGTCTCTTGGACAGTTAAACTCACCCCATGCTGACCCAACCACGGAAAAGTTTGGTTGATGACACCAGAATCTGCCCAAACGTGACCCGCGAGGACAATATAATAGAGGATTGCCACCCCCGACAGGAGTTGACACCTGCCCCAGCTACCTCGTAAATCAGTTTTTCGTGGCCGCACTGTTCGAGTCCACATAAGCAAGAATATCGCTACCAACGTGAGAATATTCAACACCCAGCCGCTTCGACTTGCTTTCCCTTTACCGGGCGAGTATGCTCCTGGCTATGAGCACGGGTCAAAACTTCGCGCAAGAACAGCTGGAAAGCAACCCGCGCAAGGCCGGACTTTTCAAAAAACTCCTCCCGTTTCTGGGACCAGCGTTTATCGCCTCTGTGGCCTATATTGACCCTGGTAACTTTGCCACCAACATCTCCGCCGGCTCCAAGTACGGATACCTCTTGGTTTGGGTGGTCATTGTTTCGAGCCTGATGGCGATGCTCATTCAGACTCTCAGCGCCAAACTAGGTATCGCTACAGGCAAAAATCTCGCCGAGCTGTGTCGTGACCGTTTGCCGCGCTGGCTCGTTTGGGTCATGTGGGGTGTTATGGAGTTAGCCGCCATGGCTACCGACCTCGCGGAGTTTTTGGGGGCAGCCCTCGGTTTTAACCTTTTGTTCGGGATGCCGATGCTGGTGGGGGGGCTTCTCACCGCTGTGGTGACCTTCTTAATTCTGGGCTTAGAGAGGTTCGGCTTTCGCCCCCTCGAAGCTGTCATCAGTGCGCTGGTAGCTGTGGTGGGCTTGAGTTACCTTGCCGAGCTGATCATTGGCCACCCCAGCTGGAGCGGCATCGCCGGCAGTATTCTTCACCCACACTTTCAAGGGTCAGAAAGTGTTTTGTTAGCGACTGGTATTGTCGGTGCCACCATCATGCCCCACGTCATTTACCTGCACAGCGCTTTAACACAAAACCGAATTGTCGTTCGCGATCCTGCAAAACAAAAAAAACTGTTTCACTTCGAGCTGGCCGATGTTGTCATTGCCATGACGGTGGCCATGCTTATCAACACCGCGATGCTCGTCATGGCCGCTAGTGCGTTTGGGGCCACAGGGCATACCGATATCGACTCAATTCAAGTCGCCTATAAAACCCTCGAACCCCTTTTGGGGCCGGCTGCAGTGATTTTTTTTGGGGTTTCGTTGTTGGCCTCGGGTTTAGCCTCATCCAGCGTCGGTACCAGTGCAGGCCAAATCATCATGCAGGGTTTTTTAAAGCACCGCATTCCTATTTGGGTGCGCCGACTGGTCACGATGATTCCCTCCCTTACGGTCATCAGCTTAGGGTTAGACGCGACTCAGACCTTGGTGGCTAGCCAAGTATTTCTTAGCTTTGCCCTACCCTTTGCCCTATTTCCGTTAATCTTTTTTACGGCCAATCGCCCCTTGATGGGGCCCTTGGTCAACCGGCGCCTGACCAGCGCCGCGGCCTGGGTGATTACCATCCTCATCGTTGTGCTGAATATCTTCCTCACAATACAGACTTTCGGAGGTGCCACATGACTCCCCTAACTCTGGATCGCATTCTGGTTCCCCTCGACGGCTCGGTGCTAGCCGAGGCGGTGCTCCCCGCCTGCCGGTATTTTCTGGAACACACCTCAGCTCAACTGATCCTGTTGCACATCGTCGAAAAACGACCCCCCAAGAAAATTCACGGCCAACGGCACCTCGGGTCTCGTGAAGAAGCTCAGTTTTATCTGGAGTCTTTAAAACAATCGCTAGAAGAGGCCTGGCCCGGACGCCTCGAAAGCCTTGTACGCCCGGCAACGTCGAACCGCATCGCGCGCGAGATCGCTCACGTGCACAAAGAAGTTCAAGCCGGTCTGGTCATTCTTTGTACTCACGGGCATAGCGGACTCAGTCAGTTTTGGTCTGGTTCTATCGCACAGAAAACTGTCGACCTGGGCAAAGTCCCCCTCTTAATGATTCATCCTGATCATCAAGACTTTGAACCCCACTCTCTTTTGATCCCTCTGGATGGAAACCCTGAACACGAAAAAGTTCTCAACGCGGGGACCAAGTTGGCGGCGCAGTTACGTCTTTCGGTAAATCTTTTGCTCGTAATCCCCACTCCGGGAACGGTACCCGCCAAGCTTTCGTATGCCCAACGCACGTTGCCAGGCCTAACGCGTTCAATGCTCGACCTAGAAGAACAAGCGGCTCACGATTACCTTAAAGAAAAAAAACTCGGGGTTTGCCAAGATCTCGAGCTGGCAGAACCTGGCCTGTGTTTAGACTGTGAGTTTTCGGTTCAACGCGGTGACCCCTCCAGTGTGATCACCGCTACGGTGCAAAAAACCGCAGGAAGCCTGCCGTTAATAGCTACCCATGGTCGCACCGGCCTAAAGGCGTTTTGGGAAGGCAGTGTTGCTAACCTTGTAGGCCAACAGACAAGGTTACCCCTCTTGCTGTTTCCCCTTCCCCCTGGGTAAAATCCACGATGAGGCAAAATTCTGCCACTGTCCCCTATTCTTTTGAAAAAAGAGGCCGAAACTAAGAGTATGTTTGATAAATTATCAGGCTTTTCCGCCCAACCGTCTTCCTTCAACCTCCCCGATTTCTCGTCAATGGAACGAAGGATGTCTGACAGAATTAAGCGGTTTGAACAGTTTTTTGACTCGCCGGATGCGGTGGTTTCACAATTAACACGGGCCTTTCGCCCTCACGAAACTACGGCCACGCCCGTAGCAAAACCCCTGGCCCCAACCCCGAATACTTCTGCAACGCAGACCCCGGCAACCGAGGCTGACCTCAAACTGTTGGCACAAAAAAGTGCCGATCGTTACGGCGTCAACGCATCGCTAGTGAACTCGGTAATCAACGCGGAGTCGGGGTTTAACCCCAAAGCCGTCTCGAAAGCAGGTGCCGAAGGCCTCATGCAACTCATGCCCGATACGGCCAAGGATTTGGGTGTTACCGACCCCTTTGACCCCGCCCAGAACGTTGATGGCGGCGTTCGTTACTTGAAAGATATGCTCCATCGCTATTCGAATAATGTTCCTTTAGCTCTTGCCGCTTACAATGCCGGCCCCGGAGCTGTCGACAAAGCACAAGGCATCCCCGATTATCCCGAGACCCAAGACTACGTTCGCAAGGTGCTGTCTCAGTTAAAAGATTGAGTTAAACGCTAAAAGGCCGCCAAGGCAGAGGTGAAAGCCAAACTTTCTGGCCCCACTTCGCGGCAGGCACCCAGCAGATAGCCGCCTGGAAGAACAGACGGTGCTGATTCTGGTTCCCAATAAAAAACTCCCAGGCCTTGCCCCTGGGGCAAGGCAGCAAGGGCAGTCAAAAGAGTTGCTAGCAATTTTTGGGTCTGCGACGGGTTCGAGGCCAAAGCCCCAGTTTCACAAATCATCACCGGTTTACCATAGCGAGTTACCATATCGTTCATGTTAGCCTGAAGATCGGCCACGCTCTGCAAAGGTTGCCAATAGGGATAAAAAGACATTCCGGTCACATCCCAATCCCCCCCGGCCGCTTGATAATGGTCAAACCACCAGCGGTAAAGGGCAGTATTGCCGCCTTGATCAAGGTGAAGGACAACCAAAATGTTTTTGTTCACCGCTTTTACTGCGCGGTAACCCGCATTTAACAGCCCAACGAGGTTTGACCACCCCGAGTTGCCCTGAACATAGCCGCTGGCCCTAGAACCAAACAAAATCCCCTCATCAATTTCATTGCCCAATTGAACCCAGGTAGGAGTCACCCCGACAGCGTTGAGTGCCGACAAAACTGAGGTAACTTCTAAAGCAAGATCAGCCTCAAATTGTGCTAAGGTGTCCTTGGCCCACGCCGCTGGAGGTATCTGACTGCTGTCGCTCGCCCAGGTATCACTAAAGTGAAAATCGAGAAAGATCTTAAAACCAGCCGCCTGGCAACGCTGGGCCATAGCCGTTACTCCCTTTTGGTCACAAAACCCTAACAAACTGGTAACTTGGCCCTGAGAATTCGTCGTTTCATAGTTGGTTGCCGCTGGGTTGACCATAACCCGCAAGCGTATGGCTTGAACACCAAGTGCCTTTAACAGGACCAACGGATCCGTAGGTCTCCCCGATGCGTCCACCCAGCTTACTCCTCGCGACTCCAACTGACTCAGCCAACTGACGTCAGCCCCTCGAATCACCCCCGACGTGTTGGGAACACTCTGAGTGACCGCCTGAGAGCAAGACCCAATTGCCAGGCCAAGTCCCAGCCCCCCCAAGAGCAAAAAGAGTATACGTTTCACCTTATCTGACCCGCAAGATTTTTCGTAACAAGGTCTCCTTACCACGGGAATAGGGCGGATAGCGGAACGGCCAGTCGCCCCAGCTAGGACGCTTCACCAAGGATTTTTCACGCAGAAAAGTTCGTAACCCCGCCTTGCCATGATATTGCCCCCAACCGCTGGCTCCCCGGCCGCCAAACGGCAAGTGCGAGTTGGCAAAGTGCAACAGAACATCATTCACACAACCGCCACCCGCCGGTACCAAAGAAAAAAACTGACGAGCTAACCTCGACGGTCCAAAAACATACAAGGCCAAAGGGTCTGGAGCGTTAGCGATTTGACGGCGGGCATCCTCCCAACTTTCGTAAGTCAGCACTGGTAGGAGGGGTCCAAAGATTTCTTGAGTCATGATAGGGGCTTGCCAGGAGAGGTCGGTCACAACCGTGGGTGCCCACACAAGGCGCTCACGATCATTCTCGCCTCCGGCGGCCACCGTTCCCTCATCGACTAGGTTTTGCAACCTCGACCAAGCTTGTTCATCGATGATACGGGCTAAATCGGGCGAAGCCAAAGGTCCTTGCGGAAAGAACTCCTTCAAAACTTTTCGGCAGGCTTGCAAAAAGGGTTCTTTAAGCGCTGTTGGCAGTAAAACATAATCCGGGGCCACACAGGTTTGTCCCGCATTCACGGTTTTGCCCCAAAGAACACGCCGAGCCGCCAAAACCAGATCTGCCCCCTCTAACACCACCACGGGGGATTTTCCGCCCAACTCAAGAACGGTCGGGATAAACCTTTGTGCCGCCGACTGCGCTATGATACGACCTACCTTTTGACTCCCCGTAAAGAAAATCAGGTCCCAGGACTGCTGTAGTAAGCGCGCCGATTCTTCGGCCCCCCCTTGCACCACCTGAAGCTGTTCAGGAGTAAACACTGCGGTCACCAGATCCTCAATGATGCGGGCCGTCGCGGGTGTTTTCTCAGAGGGTTTTAAAACAACACTGTTGCCCGCCGCTACCGCCGACAACGCGGGAACCAAAGCAAGCTGAAAAGGGAAGTTCCAGGGGGCAATGACTAACACCCGGCCCCACGGTTCACTCAGCACCAAACTGCTCCCCGGCCAGTGCGCTAGGGGGGTTTTAACCTTGCGCGGTTTGGTTACTTGAGGCAAATGCCGTTGAAGGAGGCGCAACTCTTCGAGCACAATCGCGATTTCGGTGGTGAGTGTTTCGAGCGAGCTTTTGCCAAAATCTTGGGCCAGGGCCTGCGTTATCTCGTTGCGACGCTTAAGTACTTCTTGTTCAAACCGGCGCAGGGCACGCATATTGCACTCTCCTCTTTAATTGTTTTAATTTTACTGCATAGACTGTATAGGAGTAAGTCAAGGATGAGAATTTTAACTCTAGCCATCGTTCAGCTAGTGATCATTTGTCAACAACGGTTTAGAAGTTCCGCTTTTCACCGGCGGCCAGGTTCCGCTTTTATTTGATTATTCCGGGTCAACGACCCCTATTTTCAATCGGTCTTTCATTCTGTAAGAATCTCCTTTTAGGCTCAGGATATGCGCG
>DAIDHT010000009.1:0-59402 GCA_027451945.1 Spirochaetales bacterium | reverse complement strand
AGGATGACCAGACTGCTTGAATCCTTTTTACGACGCATTACAGGACTTCGTGTCTACGCTCTCATCGGCAAAAGCGGAACGGGAAAGAGCTTTCGGGCGCAACTGATCGCCGAGAGGTACCGAATTCCGTTGATCATTGATGATGGACTTTTAATTCAAGAAGGCGCCTTGGTAGCTGGCCGTTCGGCAAAAAAAGACGCCAACTATCTTGCCGCTGTTAAAACTGCAGTTTTTGAAGACCCTCTTCATCGCCAAGAAGTGGTGGATGCCCTTCGCCGCTTACCGACGAGCAAAGTCTTAATTCTCGGAACCTCTGTCAAAATGGTGCGACTTGTTGTGGAACGTCTGGGCCTTTCAACGGTCGACAAGTGGATTCGAATCGAAGAAGTTGCCACCGAAGAAGAAATTCAAACGGCTCAAGCCCAGCGAAATAAGGGCCGCCACGTCATTCCAGCCTCTCGGTTAGAGGTGGGGCGTCATCATGCCAGCATTATTTTAGGTTCGTTTTTTGTACGCGGGAAAAAATCCTTTGAAAAGACTGACGTCAGCCCCCCCTTCCACAGCAAAAACCCAGGCCAAATCGCCCTTTCTGAACCGGCCTTACGCGAAATGATCCTTCACTGTGTGGATGAGTTTGATAGTTCTTTAAAAATTCTTAGGTTAAAGCTTAGTCAAAGGCATCAAGCCTGGCGGATCACTTTGACCGTCGACGCCCCTTACGGTCGTGACCTCCCCCGGTTTTTAGCTTCGTTGCAAGAATTTGTCAGATCCCGGTTAGAACGCTATACTGGTTTGCAAATTGATGCTGTGGATGTGGCTATTCACGGCATACGATAAGCCCGATTAGGAGAAACCTCATGCGGTTATGGACCTTCCTGCTGTTTTCAAGTGGCATAATTTCAACCCTCTCGGCAGAGCCTAAGGCCGTAACCGAACAGTCTGCTCATTTTCAAATCACTTCCTTTGCCGGAAAAGCTGGAACAGAGCAAGAAGCCCAATTTCTCGAGGGTTTGGTATCCCAATATTCCCAAGTTCTACAGATTTCTTCGTCTGCGGTCAAAGTCTCAGTCGAGCTTTTTCCCACTGTAAAGGCGTACGAGGCTTCGGTCTTGCCGTTGATCGGAAAAACACCCTCGCCACCGTTAGCTTTGAAGTTCTCAGATAAAAAAACCATGCTCTTAGGGGTGGCCCAACCGGGAGACGAATCTGCTTGGGCCTTTCAAACCTTTTTGTCATGGTTTTGGTTGGCCGTTCCTAAAGCTCCTGCTTGGTTAGAAGAAGGTTTAGCCCGTTACTTTTGGGATATCTCCGGGAAGAGCCCCGCTTGGCAATTTGGCCAAAACCGTATTTTTGCCGATGAGTTGTTAAAACAATGGGAAACCCAACCGACGTTGGCTTTTCTTTCAAAACCAACGCTGACTGATGCCGAAAAATTATCCGCTTGGGGGTTGGTAACCTTTTTGATGAATACACCAAACCCTACTTACGCCCGTGCTTTTGGAGCGTATCTGGCTAACTTAACTTCGCCGCACCCTACCCCCTTAACTGCCGTTCTCCCCCCCCAGATGCTCACTCAGCTGTCTCAAGATTGTTGGACGTGGTGGAAGGCCCACCCCGGACGAACAACCCTTTTGCAAGAAGCTGAAAAGGCACTTAAAGCAGGCGATGGAAAAACAGCAGAGCCTTTCCTGGCTCAGGCCCTACAACTAGAAAAAGACGGCAACACCCTGTACTTGGCAGGTTTAGCGGCTTACGAGAGAAAGGTATACCCCGAAGCAGAGAGTTTTTACCTTCAAGCACAAAAGGCCTGGAAGGACGCCCCCCCGGGCCTTTTAGACTACGCTATAGGCCTGGTACTGTACCAACAACAAAAATGGTCTTTAGCAAAACAGCATTTTGAGGCGGCTGGTAAGGCCTCAGAGGCCTACACCAAACTTACCACACCCCTCTTAGCGAATTTGCCTTGAGGGGCGCAGACTTTCAACAATCGTCCTAGCTAAGGTCGAAATCAGAGGCTAGCTGATGGGAAAAAGTTTATCGATCTTTTTGAGATCCTGAGCCGACAATTTCATGCCGCTGGCCTTAGCATTTTCTTCGAGTTGCGCAACGGAACTGGCCCCCGCAATGACGCTTGACAATCCAGGGGTATGCAAAAGGGCGGCAATCGCTAGCTGAGCCACAGTGACCCCATTCTTTTGAGCGAGAACGGCAAGATGGTCCACCCGTTCTAAGACCCGATGATTGGTCAAGTTATCCTTCATAAACCCATTCAACCGCGAATCCGCTCCCCGGCTTCCGGCGGGAATCACGCCACCAGAGTACTTTCCCGTAAGAATTCCCTGCGCCAACGGCGAAAACGATGCTGTTCCCATCCCCAAACGCTGACAGGTGGGTAGAATTCTTTGCTCGATTTTTCTTCCCAAAAGAGAATAATACGGTTGGTTAACAACAGGTTTATGCCAGCCTTTAGCCTCGCATAACGCCCAGGCCTCAGCAATTTGATCGGCCTCCCACTCACTAGTACCCCAATACAAAATCTTTCCCTGTCGAATTAAGTCTTCAATAGCCTCTAAGGTCTCGCTCAAAGGTGTTTCGTTATCGTAACGATGGCAGTACCACAAATCGACATAGTTGAGCTTCAAGCGCTCTAGGCTAGCGTTGACGGTATCAAAGATGTGTTTTCGAGACAGTCCACGATCATTAACACTATCGGACATCGGCCAGAAGCCCTTGGTCGCCACGATATATTCCGAACGCCTCTTGCCAGGAAGAATTTGTCCTAGCAGATTCTCAGCCTCGCCCCGGTTGTAAACGTCAGCAGTGTCAATGTAATTGATGCCCAGGTCAAAGGCCTTTTGAATAATCTTCTTGGCAGAATCGAGTTCCACTTGGTTCCCGAAGGTCAGCCAACTGCCGTAAGCGATTTCACTCACGACCAGGCCTGTTCGTCCTAATTTTCGATATTGCATACGTCCCCTCCTTAACGCTAAGACAGAGCTCTCTTAGGATTTTTGGCGCTTTGAATTCACAAAGCGTGTAAAATCCATAATGTTGCGGACAATAATTTTGCCTTGCTGGACTTCAACGCGGCGTTGATTGGCAAATTGTTTAAGAACTTCACTGACCTTTTGAACGCTTAAGCCAGCCCAATGGGCTATGTCTTCAACCGAGTTGGGAAATACCCTTTGATTGTCCATAGGGTCTGCCGTTTTGCCGCTGGTCTCATCGAGCATGAGAAAGACGTCAGCTACCCGAGCCTGAAGGTCATCAAGCTTTAAAATTAAAAAGCGTCGTTTCTGATCATAAATTCTTTTAGAAAAAAGCTTTAGTAAGTTCAACACTATCTGAGGATTACCTTGCATGAGAATTTCAAAGTTGGCTTTATTAAACTCAAGGAGCTTGACGTCCGTCATAGCGATGACCGAAGCACTTCGAGGAGCCTCTTCCAAGAGCGCCATTTCTCCAAAAAACTCACCTGGTTGAAGGATATCGATGGTTTTCTCAATGTCCCCCAGAATTTTCACAATTTTGACTTTTCCACTTTGAATGAGATAAAAGGCATCGCCCGGTTCAAACTCGCAAAAAATTATTTCGCCAGCCCTTTTGGTCACAGCAAAACGGTTAAAGAGTGATAGGTCCAAAGTCACGATGGAGTCCCTTCCAATTCTCGCAGAGCTCGGCGGGTCTTTACAGCTACCGGCTCGTCTTCGCCTGCCAAACCGAGAATCTTTTGGTAGAAATTTCTGGCCCAAGTAAGATCATTTTTTCCTTGGTAGGACCGCCCAATGAAGTATAAAGCATCTTTTAAATCCGGATGCTTGGGGTATTTTTGAATCACCGCTGTTAAATGGCGAATTGCCTCATCATAACGAGAGGTCATCACCAAGCAACGCCCTACTTCGAATTCGGCCTTAGCACTATGCTCAGGGTCAGCGTTGGACGCGACCAAACGCTGAAAAATTTTCAAGGCGTCAGCGTATTTTTCTTGATTTGCCAAGCTTACCGCTTCAAAAAAGCCTTTAGCGGCCTGTAAGTCACCAGCCCCAGTGGGGGCCGTTCTCACCCCAGCAGTGGAGGAACCGGCTGCGGCAAAAAGGGCAGTAGAATCAGTTTTTGCCACTCCACCTTCTGCTTGCTCAAGATGACTTGCCGCATTGGAGGCAAAACGCCCAGAGGGATAATACGTCAAATACCGTGAAAATGCGTAGACTGCTTGTTTATATTGCCGGTTGTTAAAGTAGTACTCACCGATTGAGTACAACCCTGTTTCGGGATCGGCTTGCTCGGAATTCGAAATAAGATTTTGAACCTTTCCGTGAATATGCCTCAATTGGTTTGAAAAAACCTTAAGCATTTTCATAATGATGCGGGTGTTCGATAGAACAAGTTGTTCAAATTCGGGAACGTTAAACAACAGCACTTCGGCATCGGCAAGCACTAGGGCTGTTTCATCCCTCGGGTACTTACCCAAGGCTGACTTGACACCAAAAAATTCTCCGGTAGCGATGAGTTCTTTAATTTCTTCACCGGTCTCAATATCCTGGCTCCGCAAGAGAACCTTACCAGCTTTGAGGATAAAGATTTTGTCGCCCAAATCGCCCTGAAAGTAGATGACCGAATTGGCTTTAAACTGCGTTGCCTTAGGCACACAACCTCCTACAGGACAAAGGATGACACAATTTAGAATAATTCGGTGTAACCCCCCTGTCAACACAGCAGAAAATTCTTTAGACTAATTTTGATGATTGATCTTCATTCCCACTCCACAGCGTCAGACGGCCGGTTAACTCCCGCTAAACTGGTGGAGCTAGCCCTCCGTCGTGGGCTGTCGGTTTTGGCTCTTACAGATCATGACACCACGGCTGGCTTGGAAGAAGCCCAAAACGCTTGTCGAACGGCAGGAATAACTTTCGTTCCAGGCATCGAGTGGGAAGTTCAGCACACTGGAGAATTTCACCTCCTGGGCTTAGGGTTGCAAGACTGGGGCGGAAAATTTCAAGAAGCGGTGACGGTGCTCCAAGGGCTTCGAGAAGACAGAAACCGAAAAATCTTTTTAAAAATGCAACAAGCCGGTATGCGGGGGCATTTTGAGGACATTGTCGAACTTGCCGACGGCGGTGTTGTCGGCAGGCCTCACTTTGCCCGCTGGTTAGTAGCCCGAGGCAAAGTCAAAACCATACAAGAGGCCTTTACGCACTTTTTGGGGCGGGGCAAACTCTTTTGGGAACCCAAGGCAGGCCTGGAACTTAGCCAAGCGGTAAATCTCATTCATCAGGCCGGCGGGGTGGCGATTGTAGCCCACCCTTTTTCGCTGGGGTTATCGTGGGAAGCCTTGAAAGATCAATTGGCGGGTTGGAAAGCCCTAGGGTTGGATGGGCTTGAAGCATGGCATCCTTCGGCCACAACAGCTGCTTGCTTGCGGCTTGAAGCGCTAGCAAGATCGTTAGACCTCAAAGTTTCCGCTGGGTCGGATTTTCATGGCGAAAATCGGCCGGATCGAATTTTAGGACAAACTGCAGGGCGTCAGCCCATTTCGTGCCGTTTTTATGAAGAGCTTTTTTCTGTTTCGGAGGGTGTTTGTCGATGAGCCTCACCTCTGGTGAAGAGCATCCCAATTTTTTAGCTCGCTGGGGAAGCGCCGCTTTTGAGCTCACCGCTAACCTGTTTTACGCTTTTGGATTTTTTTGGAATGTTCTCTTAGAGACGTTTCACTTTCGCTCACGATCCAAAGTTGGCACTCAGGTTTTGGTTATGCAGATTCTCTTTACGGGGGTCAATGCGCTCTTCATTATAACGTTGATTGCGGTTTCTCTGGGCACAGTCATCATCTTTTATGGCAATCAAATTCCTACAGCAGTCTCGACCAACTTAGTCTATACGATTCTCATTACCGTGATCACACGAGAACTCGGCCCCCTTTTGACAGCTTTCATTGTGATGGCACGCTCGGGTGTAGCCATAGCGACTGAACTTTCGTCGATGGTCGTAACGCACGAGATTGAAGCCTACCTCGCCGTCGGGATCAATCCCATTTCGTATTTAGTCGTTCCCCGCTTTTTAGGCGTCACCTTATCCATGATCGCGCTTAACCTCTACTTTAACGTTAGCGGTCTAGCCGCCAGCTATTTAGTCGCTCAATTTATTCACCCGATACCCGCTAGCGAATATTTTTCTCAGCTGATGGCTCAGCTGACGCCAAATGCTGTGTCTCTCAGTGTAGTCAAAAGTCTGATTTTTGGTATCGTCATCTCGTTAGTGTCGAGCTTGAACGGGTTTCGTGCCCAACAATCCACAACAGAAATACCTGTTATTGTGATTCGGGCTGTTGGACAAGGTTTTGGACTATTGATCGTGGTGAATATTCTTTTGACCTTGGCGTTCGCAGGATGAACTCCTCTTCTGCCTGCGCTGAATTGCGCGAAGTCACGTTCCACACGGGGCAAGTTCTCTTGTTCGAAAACTTGAACCTGAGTTTGGCCAAAGATCGCTGTACCGTTTTGATGGGCCCTGCCGGTTGTGGCAAATCCACGATTCTCAAAATTGCCGCGGGACTAATTTTACCCCAGTCAGGGAGCGTCATCTTTGATCAAAAGTCGTGGGAAGCAAGAAATGAAGAGCAAACCATTGCGGTGCGGGCAAAAACAGGGTTTGTCTTTCAAAATGCGGCCCTTTGGGCAAACAAAACCATTAGGCAGAACATCGAACTGCCCTTACAATTTCATAACCCACAATTCTCACGCGCTCAAATAGAAGACCGCGTACGAGAAGCCGCCAGGCAGGTTGGGCTTAGGGAAGTCTGGGATGATCGGCCTTCACACCTCTCCCTTGGGGAACAAAAGTTAGTATCGTTCGCTCGAGCCATTGTTAATGACCCTGAAACCCTGTTTTTGGATGACCCCACTGCGGGATTAGATAATCAGCTCAAAGAAAGACTTTTAGCTTTTATCGAAGATTTTCGGCGCCAGGGAAAAACTGTCATTCTTGTAACTCAAGACCCGAGTGTTACGGCCAGAGTCGCTGATGACCTGGCCATCATGCGGGATGGTCAAATCTTGGCGTTTGGCCCTATACATGAAGTTGTTCAGTCGCAAGACTCCCGTGTCATCGAAATTTTAACGTCAGTTCTTAGCCAAGCCGCCACCTTTTCGCAGGATATCCTCGGTTTATTGTCAGAGGGGCAACCATAAGCATGAGCGACTTGACCAGGGGCAAGAAGTTGCCGAAAGTGTCAGCATGAGGTTCCGAATCCGCTTTGCCCAGCAGGTTGTGGGCTTTTTCTTATTACTCGCCGTGGCGATTCTGGTGGGGGTAATAATCCTTATGGGGCTCAATCAGCGCTGGTTTGATCGGGGCTACCATTTTACCAGTCGCTTTGAAACCGCGGATGGCCTTACCCCTGGTATGCCGATCCATCTCCGTGGCTTTGAAATCGGGAAAGTTAGTGCTGTTGATTTGAACAGCAACAACCGGGTTAATGTCGTGATCCAAATTTACTCAGACTATTATGACAAAATTAAACCCAATTCTGTACTTGAGTTAGATAAAGGCACCTTTGGAATAGGTGGCGGGTTAAACCTCCTTCCCGGTCGTAATCTTTTACCGCCCATGGAAAACGGCTCGTTTATCCCTTCGACAGATACCATTTTAGGAAAAAATCTCCTGGCGCAAGGCCTCGTCGATCAACCTACCAGCAATGATCAGCTTGGTGCCATCCTCGCGCAGGTTCAGACCACTCTTGGCAACATTAACCAGCTTTTAGGAGATGTCAATTCCGCTGTCGAGGGTACCTCGAGCAACCAATTGGCCACTTTGTTAGAGGGGATCAATCTGACGGTGCGAGATCTCAACCGTCTTTTGGCAGAAAGTTCCCAGGGGTTGGTTCCCAATCTCACGGCTATTACCGGTGACCTTGCCAAGCTTTCGTCACAACTACGCGACCCCAAGGGTCTTATCCCCAAACTTCTTGACCCCAAGGGAAGTATCGCGACCATGCTGAATGACAATAACCAGCTCTATAACCAAGTAACTACAATCTTGTCGCAAATTAGTCAGACTATGAGCCAGGTACAAGGTGTAGCCAGTTATGTGAATCAGTCCACACCGCAAATTACAGGGGTTTTGGAAGATACACGAACTGCCTTACACAACGCCGACAATGTGATGACGGGTTTAGCCAACAATCCACTCCTGAAAGGTGGCATACCCGAACAGAAACCACAACATTTCCAAGCTCCGGGGTTAAGGGATGAAAAGTTCTAAGCAGTATGTCCTTGCGGTTGCGGGCCTATGGCTGTTTTTCAGCTGTTCTTCGGCCCCCCCGCTTCCCGACAGGGTGGATACTCAAAAAAACTCGGCAGCTGGCTATCTGACGTATGGGCAGAATGATTTCGACCAAGGACGGTATGATCAAGCCCTTAAGTTGTTTCAGCTGGCGCTTAGCGTCAACACTTCGGTGGATTATACCAAAGGGATTGCCGTATCCTATAACTCGGTGGCCACGGCGCTCATGGCACTTGGCAGGTATCCAGAAGCGAGGCAGGCTCTCGAGGCAGGGGAACAGGCTGCCCAAGATGCCAAAAACCCCGATCTAGTGGCGCAGAACTTAGTTCTGCGCGCTCAATGGTTTTTAGCCCAGAACCAGACTTCCGGGGCCCAAAGCTTATTAAAAGCGGCACAACCTTTTCCTTTGACTTCGGAGGGCGCTCGCCTTTGGCAAGCGTGGGCACTGGTTGAACAAAACCTTCAGCACCCCGAGGCGGCTCGACTAGCCTTGCAACAGGCGTTGACCCTCAACACGGCTACAGGTGACAAAAAAGCACAAGCCTCAAACTGGTTTATGATAGGATCGCTCGACTCGCAAGCAGGTCAAACGCAAACCGCGTTTGAGGACCTGCAAAAAGCTCTGCGCTTCGACAAAGATGAAGAAAACAGCGTCGCCATCGGTCAGGACTTACGTGTGTTAGGACTCTTGGCCGAAAAGCTAGGAAGCCTTGAAACAGCTTACGACTTTCTGCTCAGGTCAGAACGCCTCTTTCAAGCCGTCAACCTTCCGGCTGAGCGACTCAAAACCCTAAACATTCTTGGCCCTTTAGCCCAGAAGCTCAAAAAGCCCGTGCCTAGTGAGGCTTCGTGACCAACTTGCGACGCTTTGCGGTCCTACTGGCCTCTATTTTCTTTACGCTTCTATTCTCTGCCCATGCTCAAGGAGAAAATGGCTCACTGCTGGCCTGGCAGGGGATCCCCCTCATCCATCACCTTTCGGTTCTTTCCGACCCTTTGTTTCAACAGCAACAAGATCTTGTTGAAGATTACTATGAGGCCATCGCTCGAGGAGACCCCCTGCCGGATTTAAGCCTCTTTCGCTACACGCTTAAACCAGAAGATAACGTTTTTTCGCTCGCGGGGAGTTTTAATCTTCCCTACGATACCCTTTCGACACTCAACGGCTGGTCCAACCCCCAGGCTGTTAAACCCGGCCAAACAATTCTTGTACCCAGTCAACCCGGCCTATTTTTGAATCGTCAGCATCCCGGAGAAATCGACCGGCTACTTAAAGCCTGGAACATGTCAAAAAAACATGCGGTGGCTCTGCGGCTCCCCACACCCGAGGGCATTGTACCGTTTACTTTTTTTCCTGGCGAGCGATTTGGTCCTCAGGAGCGCTCGCGGTTCTTAGGTACCTTGTTTAGGTTTCCCCTCCCTCATGCGATACTTACTTCTCCCTTTGGCATGCGGCCGAACCCGTTTACCGGAAAGCCCGATTTTCATGCCGGAGTTGATCTTGCGGCTCCCATTGGCACAGACGTCTTTGCGGCCCAGGATGGTACAGTGGCCGATGTGGGATACAATCCCATTCTGGGCAATCACGTCATTCTCAAGCACGCCAGGGGCTGGGAAACTGTTTATGCTCACCTCTCACGCATCTTAGTTTTCTTGAATGAAACCGTCCGATCAGGTACAATCATAGGAAAAGTGGGAAGTACCGGAGAATCTACAGGTCCTCACCTCCATTTTGAAATTAAAAAAAATGGCGTTCCTGTGAATCCCCTTCCCCTTTTACCGGTAAAATTCTGATGAAGTTCCTTTCTGGACTTTTGCTTCTCATTTTTCTCACCCCCGCGCTTTTTGCTCAGGCTCATCAGAGTGAGAAAACCGCTGTGCTTGATGGAGAACCCGTAGGGTTCCACCTTGGTGAGCTGGTAAAGCTTCAGGTTCCCCAGCAAACCCGCTTTACAAAGGCTGTAGAAATCGAAATTCAGGTACCGCGCGAGATTTTTGATCGGCATGCCAATTTAGCGGTATCGCTATACCAAAAGTCGGAAGGCCCCCCCACAACCGAAGCGAGGATTGCTTGGGAGGTTTTGCCCATAGCCTCGCATTTTTATTTAGATGTTCCCCTCATTGCTAACGCACATCTTTTGGCCTCGGTGGATACTGCTGTGGTTAAACGGGCGACTTTTCCCCTTTTTTTGTCCATTCAAGCCCTTGATAGTTCCAGCGAGACCCAAGACCCGGCAGTTTTTCATGTTAGCTGTCACTGGCTCAGTACGAATTTGGGGGGATTTCTTTTACGAACGCCGAACCTTTCGCCCGAAATGCGCCAGCAACTCAAGATTTTAATCAATGGTCAGCAAGAAACCTCCGAAGGCGTGATCTACCTCGACCCCGGGGTTTACACCGTGCATCTTTCGCTTCCCGGTTACAAGTCACAAAACCTCAATATGGCCGTTCGTCCAGCCAAAGTTACAGAACTTTCGGCAGTGCTGGCAGAAGATACCCCCTATGTGACGTTTGAGGCTCCCGCAGGAACTCAGATTCTGCTTGATGGCAAACCTGTTCCCCCTTCTGCCTGGAACTCTTTAGCCGTCTCAAAAGGAATCCATACTGTTCAGTTCACCATTGGGGGTTATCAAGTGGCCGATAATTTTGAAATCACGCGAGGTGGTAGGCATAAAGTGTCCTTACAGATGCAAATTGCCTTTGAGGAAGAATAGCAGGGAGCTTTTCCCCCGGATTTTTCTTGTAAAGTAACGCTAACTACCCGTCGATAGTTTAATTGTCGTAGAGATATAGTTCCCCTCCCAGTTTCTATATCATACGATACCCTTCGGGGTTGGAGCCGGCTTCCCCAGCCGGCTTCTTTTTTTGTTTGAACATTCTGAAGTAAGTTGACAGAAAATCCCTGTTTGCCTACCATAGGCCATGATCTTTTCCGAAAGACGCAATCGTCGGCTAAAAATCCTTGCGATTTTAGCTTTGGTTTCGGCCACTGGTATGGGCCTCTTACTGGGGCTTGCCCTCAGTGCTACCTGGAATATCCAAAATCGCTCCAATTTCGGAAACTTTGACCCAGCGCTCCCCTCCAAAGTTCTCGATATCCACGGAAACGTCATCACCGAGTTTTTTTCAACCGAAAAACGAGATCTCGTTTCGTACAATGACATACCTCGCTTCCTGACCGACGCCTTAGTAACGCGTGAAGATCAGGACTTCTTTTATCATAACGGTTTTTCACTCAAGGGCATTTTGCGCGCCATGGTCATGGACGTGATTACTCATCATCTTCAAGGCGGATCAACTCTTACTCAACAGTTGGCGGGGAAACTCTACTCTGACCGCACCCAATTGACACTAACCCGAAAATTGCAAGAGCTGTGGTGGGCGTTACAGCTTGAGACAAAATTCTCAAAAGAAGAAATTCTCGAACAATACATGAACAATATGCCGTTTGGTCACGCCACCTACGGTGTTGAAGCCGCCAGCAAATATTTCTTTAATAAACCGGTCAAAGAGCTGACACCGGCTGAAGCTGCCCTCCTGGTCATACAGCTGGTTCGACCAGGCTTGTATTCTCCCATTAGGAACCCCAACGGAGCCGCCAAAGTACAAAAAGAAATCTTGGACCAAATGGTGCAGTTAGGCTACATCACGGCAAAGCAGGCAAAAGACAGCTTTGATCAGTATTGGGCCAATTATGACTACAGCCGTGGCGACATGAGTACAGCGTACTTTGATCAAGTTGATAGGGCACCTTACTTTACCGAGTACGTTCGAAACTGGCTTGATGATAACCTCGTTGGTCCTCATGATATCTACCGAGACGGCTTAGTCATCCATACGACCTTAGATTTAAATGATCAAAAAGTTGCTGACGAGGTTATGACTCGAGGAATCGAAATCACCAACGAGAAATTTCAAGCCTCCAACGGGCGACGTCTCAACATCGTCGATTCAGAGATAGCCCCCATCTTGGATATGCTGAGCTATACCTTCAACATCAGCGATCTTAAAGCGAAAGGGACGCAAAGGCTCCGAGACGCCCGGAGTTACCTGGAGCAAAAACTTTTGCCGACAATTGACATTGCCGCCAAAATATTTGGTGCCGATTCACTCGATACGGTGGCAACAAAAGCTTACAAACCAGTAGTCGCTATCATGGGACGAGATCAAGTCGAAGGCGCCCTCATTACCCTCGACAATTCCACCGGCTACATCAAGGCCATGGTCGGGGGCTCACACTTTGACCGTTTAAACCAGTTCAACCGTGCCGTCCAGGCCCGTATTCAACCGGGGTCAGCTTTTAAACCTCTATACTATTCTGCGGCGATTGATTCCCGCAAATATACTCCCGCAACCATGATTATGGATCAACCCACGGTTTTTAAGAATGAAGACGGTACCTATTACACACCTTCCAATTTCTTGGGAGAATGGAAGGGACCAGTTTTGTTGCGCCAAGCCCTGGCGCACTCTATGAATGTTCCTTCCATTCAAATTTTGGCAGGAATTGGCTTTGATGCCGCCATTGACCGCGCCGCCAAGTTGTTAGGCATTACTGACCCAGCTCAGATAGCCGCCACCTTCCCGAGACGCTACCCCTTAGCTTTAGGAATTATTTCAGTTTCACCAATCCAGATGGCCCGGGCTTACGCGATTTTTGCCAACCAAGGTCGGGAAGTTGATCCGATTGGTGTTCTGTATATCCAGGATAGAAAAGGGAACATCATTGCTAACCCAGCCGCCGAAATGCTCAACGAGCAACGGCTAAAAGGGAGCGCGGCACAGATCATCAGCCCTCAAACCGCCTATATCATGACTAACTTGCTGGAAACTACCGTTCAGACCGGTACCCTAGCCTATGCTCGGTGGTATGTTAATGGACTTCCTATGGAGATGGCCGGAAAGACAGGAACGACGCAGAACTGGGCTGATGCTTGGGCTATTGGCTACTCTCCCTACATGACCACAGCCGTTTGGTTAGGCTTTGACCACCCTGGCAACTCTTTGGGGTTGGAAAACACTGGGGCCACTGCAGCGGGGATTTACTGGGCTGAGTACATGAAAAAAGTTCATGAACACCTGCCTCCTATCAAGTTCCCTATTCCCGCTACCGGTATTCAGTTTGCTGATGTCGACGCGGAAACAGGCCTTCTTCCGTCGGGAGAACCCGGCGAACATGTCATTCGTGAGGTTTTCTTAACAGGTACAGTACCCACAAAGGTGTCTAACTTGGCCGAGTTTAGAAAAATGCGAGATGCCGTACTTTCAGCGAATATGAACAAGGTGCTACACAAAGTTACGAGTAAAATCGATAACAGTGTTTTGAATCCCGACCTAAACTTCAACCTTGATTTAAATACTGGTTCGCCTAATTCAACACCGTCCACCTCCCCCAGTGGGGACAACTCGCAAGCGGAAGAACCGAACCAAACAAATCTGCCGCCTTCGACAACTCCGGGCAATTAGTCTAACGCACGGGGCACCCTTCGGGGGCCGTGCGCCGCCCTTTGCCCCCATTTGGCGCAACGCTCAGCGGGCCTCAGCGATAAGGCTTTCGGATTATCTAGCTCGTCCAGATTTCGTCAAAGGTATGCGGACGTTCGCAAAAGCGACAAACAAACCCCTCGCCAGCCCTCAAAAACTCCGGTTGAACCGGTTCGTGCTGACGAGCATGACTGATGCAGTTTTCGTTACGGCACGAGATTTCTTCAAAGTTATAGATTCTCGGCGGCATGTGTACCCGGTATTTATGAACAACTTGACTATTTTGAACGATATTCAAAGTGCATTCAGGACTCAGTGCTGCAAGCTTCTTCATCTTTTTAAAGCCCAGCTCTGTTAACTGAGGAATCGAAATGAGTCCTTTTAAGGTTTGCGATTTGCTTGAGGCAAACACGCCTTGGCTCGATAAGTAATTCAACTGCAAGTTTCGCCGAATTTTATCAAGGAGCTTCCAAATCTGTTCAATACTGCGACCCACCCCTATGTGATCAATCACGATGCCGTTATCAACCGGTTTAATGCCTGTTTTGTGGTCTCCGAGTTTTGTTTGCCCCGAAACGGGAACTTCTTCTACAAAATCATCAGTCAAGGCTTCATCGACCAGGGTTTGCCCTGAAAATTCCTGGCCAAGAACCCCACCAATCATGCCAATGAGCGTAATTCGTGTAAAATACCCATTTCGAGATTGCTCGTCCCATCCGTTCAGTGGCAGACTTTCGGCAAAATGAGGAATGGTTGGAGCCTTTCGATTTTGTGGCAGCGGGTGATAAAACTTTGTTCCGGCAGGAAGGAGGGGAAGATGATCAGGTCGAACCGTTACGGCAGCTTTGAGGCGCTCAACCTTGTCTAAAACATCATCGCCCATACGCTCTAGCTGGAGTCGAGTAAAGTACCAAATGTCGGCAACATTTTTTTGCTTGAGGTATTCGTCAAGGGAATCAAAGCTTCGCACGGTGAAGCCATTCTCTCTCATCTTTTGCGCATAGAATTCCGGAAGTGCCAATTCTTGGGGGGCAATCAGGTCAACCCTGACCCGTTGAAAAATCTTCAAGCCATCGGCTTTTGAATGGATGGTACGGCCAAAATAAAGGTCTCCCGTCAAGGCAATGTGAATTTCGTCGCGCTTCCAAGCTTTCTTTTCTAAGAAAGAAAACTCATCGAGAAATTCTTGGGTGGGATGTTCATGCCTACCATCCCCCGCATTGATAAATCCTGGTCGAGGAATTCCCGCCTTTTGGCAATACTCACCAATATAATTTTCTAAATGACGACAGACCCCTTCGACCGTGCTCCGAATAATGAACAATGACCGCCTTCCGTACCCGACCAACATTTTCAACGTATCAGAGAGGCTTTCTTGCTTATTAACAGAACTGCTGGCCACATCAAACACATTAACAGTGACGTCGTGAAACAAAGCTGCATTACGAAAAGACTCTTTGGTTCGTGTGCTATCTTCTAAAAAAATGAGGTAAACCGAAAGCCCATGATCGGCGATCTGAAACGAAGCAAGATCCTGATTTTCGAGGATCGCTTTTTTTATGGCCGCAGTTTTGGTGTACAAATACCACTGCTCGTCCAAACTCAAGTCTTGAACCACACCAATGGTTCTACTCAAAAATGGGCCGGTATGCTTCATGGGGTGTCCTTGCTAAGGGCAATTTTTGTTAATTTCTCGGGGTCGAGTAAAAGAACTTCTCCCGATGGGTCTTGAACCAGAACAGCTTGTGGGGTTACTTCGAGGCCAGAATCTTCCCGGACAGAAACCCGCGATAGCTGATGGGTTTGAAGTTGTGTATCGTACGACGCGACCACCCATTGACCGTCGCTTTTCACAATCGCGTAGGCTAACGTCCCGACAACAACAACTGGCGCTGCAGGAGAAACCTCTTGCGGTGATTGTGCGGTATTAGCAAGGTCACCTGGCGACAATAAGACAAGGCGTACGGTAGCATCGCCACGTTGTTCGCCCGCTGTTACTAACCAAGAGTTGCCGAACTTTTGGAATTCACCCCGCCGAATGGAATTGAGCGATGAAACTTTCCAAAGGCGAGATCCTCCAATATCAACAAGATCGAGTCGCGACCTCCCGGCCGAGACGGTTTGTAAAAAGGGTACGGTTGAGGGAGGGGGCGCCGCCTGTGGGGCAGGAGGTTGAGCCTGTAAAGCTTGATCTGCCTTTTGTATCGACTGTCGCTCTTTCTGAAGAAGAACATCTCGCTTATGGTTTGCGGCTTGGGCTTTTTGCAAAATCTGCTTTTCTTTTGCCACTTGCGCTGGCGTCATCCCCTCAGGAGCTGGCGACGAACTTGGCGTAGGGGCTGGGGCAATCGCCTGTGTCTTGGCACTGGGCCCTGGAGTGAGACTTGGACTTGGACTTGGGCTTGGCGCAGGAAGCGGTGCAACGGAGGGTTGTGGAGTAGCGGCCTTGGCTTGGGCTTGGGCTTGGGCTTGGGCTTGGGCTTGGGCCCCAGCCAAGGCTTCTGCTTTTTGATTGATCACTTTTTGCTCTTTGACAATTTCGGTTTCTTTAAGGTCAGCAAGCTTTTTTCGCTCTTCCAGCGCAGGCGCTTTAGTCATATCCTTAGTTACTGCCGGGTTAGAAACCTCTTCGGCATTGACCTGCCCCGCCGGTCCTTGACTTAAGGTATCTCTCAGGGGAATGACCAAGCGAGTTTTGCCGGGCCATGCTCGGTAATTCAAAGCTATTCCAGCGTTTTCGGGGGTTAGGTGTGCCGCCAACGCGGGAACATACATCTTGGAAAAGTAGGCAACATTTCCTCGATAGACGGCGTTATAGCGTGTAACAAAATCAGCCAAGAGGAGGGCATCATCAAAAGAATACCCAAAGGCCTTTTCGAGATAACCAGCGACAATCCAGTTGAGGTTACGGATAGTATCAACAGAAGCCTGCGGTTCAAGAACCAGCACATCGGCACTCAGAAGGGGGGATTTCGCATCGTGAAACCGCCAAGCTTTATAGTAGGGGCCACCGACGGGTCCTTGAGAAGTTAAGCGTTGTTCCCCTAATCGTCGCCCAATTCCAATAATTTGCTCCCGCGTATTGTAGACAGAAACCGGACCGACGTAGTCAATAAAATGAATATTCTGTAAAGCCGCTTTCTTGAGAACATCTTCAGCAACCGTTTGGGCTTGCACCGTCACAGCCCCCAAGGTCATTCCCCATAACAGGGCCAAAAATCCCGTTAGCCGCCGCATGGTGAACCCTCTTAACCCCGGGGGAGTCGAATTTTTCGTTTATCGGGGTCAGATGAAACCCGAAAATACACCGCATTATTACCTAAAAGCCTAACGAGTATGGCAGAAGACCTCTCACCCGCTGTTACGGCCAATGTTCGTTTTTCATCTTTAAAGCCCTGAAATCGCATCTTGACCAATTCATGATCCTCTAAGGCTTGCGATAGGGCCGCTATGACTTGATCGGTTAGCCCAGCCTTTCCCAACATTACCACCGGCTGTACGTCATGAGCCAATTTGGTAAGAAAACTTCGTTGGGTGCTTGTTAGTTCCATCGGCTACCCTCCCCGGCAATTTTCTTCAGAATACACCGCGTCCGCCTCTGTTGTCCACCGACGTATTTTGACAAAAAAGCGTAAAGGCCCTATGAAAGAAAGTCTATGAATTTACTGCTCTTTGACCCCAGCGAATGGGAGACTCCACTACCGCTTGAGGATCCACGCTCCCTTCATATTGTTAATATTTTGAAAACTTGCCCCGGTGAGCGCCTGGCCGCTGGAGTTGTGGGGGGACTCAAAGGAACGATTCTACTGCAAGGCAAAGATCAAAACGGCTTGAAATTTTCTGACCCTTGTTTTACCGAAGTCCCGCCACCGCCCCTGAATTTGACCTTTTTAATTGGTACTCCCCGCCCCCCTACAGCACAACGATTACTTCGAGACCTGACCACGTTAGGAGCCCAACGTTTAGTCTTTACGGCTACGCAGTTGGGCGAAAAATCTTACCTAACCAGCAAGCTTTGGCGTGAAGACTGGCGAAAAGCGCTTTTTGAAGGTGCTATGCAGGCAAAGGCCACGTATTTACCACAGATCGAACGTTATATGAGCCTTAGACAAGCCCTAGAAAACCTCGGTGCAGAATCAGGTCTAAAATTGGCGTTTGATGGAAATGGGGATTCCCCGTCGGTTAACTACCCCAACCAACCAACCTTTCTGGCACTTGGCCCAGAGCGTGGTTGGACTGACCAGGAGCGTCAGCTCTTTTTGGACTCTGGGTGGCAAATTCTAACAATGGGAAAGCGTATTCTTCGCACGGAAACCGCCTGTACGGCGGCGGCTATAGCCATACTCACTCGCCAAGGACTGTTGTAAGCGAAAAGCTTTCCATAGGGTTTTGCGGTAAGGACCGGCACCCCTTACCTTGAGGTGAAGCCATCCTGAAATAACTCAAGGCGAAACAGGCTGATCGAGCCAATAAAATAGGCCATCAACCGGCTTTGCAAGTTGACCCATTCGGGGTAAGTGGTAACGGGGGTATAAAACAACATTTCTACAGAAACGCCTCGGCCAGCGGGGTCAAGGATACGCACCACGATCGGGTTGGGTTTAAGCACCTGAGAGTGGTTTTCGAGTTTGGTTTGGGCAAAGTACCGAAAGGCCTCAAGGTTGGTGAACCCCCAGGGGTCTAAAAGTTCCACTTCGGGAAATAACCATAAGTTGTCCTGTTCTAAAGTTTGCCTAAAAGCAGAGTCGATGGCACGCACCGAGCGAGCATCAAAAGACAAGCTTATTCGTAACCGCCTGGCGCCATGATCGGTTACTGTACGCCAGTTTTTCACGGTAGCAGATACCAAGTTGTAGGTTGGCAAAGAGAACACGGTATTTTCGGCGTTTTTGATCGTAACTATGTTCAACGAAATGTCAGTGATCTCGCCTTCGACGTTTTGCCCAGGAATTTCAATCCAATCACCCAGTTTAAACATATTGCTAGAATTGATCTGAAGCGAAGCCACAAACCCAAGCAAGGCATCTTTAAAGACTAAAACCAAGATAGCGGTCAGGGCGCCAATTCCTGAAAGGACTCCCCAGGGTTGCTGATCCAACAAAACTGACACCGCCAGCACTCCGGCTACCACAAATAAAAAGATCCGAGATATTTGAACATAACTGCGGAGCGGTAGTCGACGATCGGCATGAATCGCCCGATACCCCGTCTCAAAGTTACTTAACAATTGATTCAAGAATCCTGTAGAGAAAACAACAATAAGTAACAGAAGAAAGCGACTTGCGAGAGCATACCAGGACCACGAAGGCGGAACAAACCACTTGAGAAAAAAATAGGCCGCAACCGCTGGCATAACCCACGATAGATGATGAAAAAACTTTCGATCAAAAAGATAGTCATCCCAGGGTGTTTCAGTCTTCGACGCCCATCGGCGCAACACCGTTCCTAGCACAAAGCGGATGAGAAAGCCTGCGACCGCACCAAAAACCAAAAGCACAGCCAAGGCGATAGCAGAACTGAGCCATCGGGCGACACCTAAGTCGACATGATGCGCTGAAAGAACGTTAAGTAGATAGACTTCCAAGTTCATAGACGCCTCTTCAATTCCGCCAAAAAGCCTTGTGCCGAACGTTCGCAGAGGTGGGCGACCATTTCAAAATCCTCGTCGGAACCATAATAAGGGTCAGGAACATCCCCAAGGCCTGCAGGATCCCATTCACGAAACAAATGTACTTTTTTGCGTTGCTGTTCGTTAGCCGCCAACTTCTTCAGCTGCTGTAGGTTTTCCTGATCCATCGCTATAAGGTAGTCAAACTCTTCAAAATCGATGGCACGGACCTGACGGGCACGGTGAGTCAGCGAAATCCCCCGACGGGTAGCCACTGCCCGTGAACGCTCATCAGCGGGAGCCCCAAGGTGCCACGAACCGGTTCCCGCAGAATCGATCTCGACGTTAAGCCCTTCTCGCTGGACTTGTTCGCGAAACAACGCCTCGGCAAGTGGCGAACGGCAGATATTCCCTAAGCAAACAAAGAGTACTTTCACGTTCTGGGGAATAACATACTCTGAGAAGGTTGGGCAAGACGGTAACGTTGACAGGTGAGGCCTTTTCAACGTTTAATTTCGTCAATTACCCAAACAAATCAGCAGGGAGATTCTGGTGTACAAAAGCGTCGATCCGAAAGTCGATTTTCCCCAAATGGAAGAAAAAGTTCTTCAGTTCTGGAACGAAAAAAAGATCTTTGAGCGTTCGATCGCTCAGCGGCAGGGAGCCGAAGAGTTTGTCTTTTATGATGGGCCCCCCTTTGCTACGGGTCTACCACATTTTGGTCATTTTGTTCCTGGAACCATTAAAGATGTGATTCCCCGCTTCCAGACTATGAAAGGAAAACTCGTTGAACGTCGGTTCGGCTGGGATTGTCATGGTTTACCTGTTGAAAATCTCATCGAAAAAGAGTTAGGGCTCAATTCCAAGACAGATATAGAACATTATGGCGAAGTCCAATTTATTGAAGCCTGCCGAGCCTCGGTACTTCGGTATGTCAAAGAATGGCGTACCATTATGTCTCGGGCGGGGCGCTGGGTAGACTTTGACCATGACTACAAAACCATGGATCCCGACTATATGGAAACCATCTGGTGGGTCATGAAAAGCCTGTGGGAAAAGGGATTATTGTACGAAGGATTTTACATCCTGCCCTATTGCCCACGGTGTTCCACTGTCCTATCGAATCATGAACTAAACCTCGGGGGCTATAAAGATGTTCACGACCCCGCCATTACCGTCAAGTTTCGCCTGAAAGATGACCCTCAAGCTTCGTTCTTGGCTTGGACTACCACCCCTTGGACTCTCCCTTCCAACCTTGCTCTCTCGTTGGGTCCCAAAATCGTTTACGTCCGTGTGCGCGATGGTAGTGAAGATTTTATCTTGGCCGAAAGCCGCTTGAGCGCCTACTACAAAAATCCCGAGACGCTAGAGATTGTTTGGCGAAAAACTGGTGCCGAACTCGGTGGCATTTTTTACGAACCGCTTTTCCCCTACTTCAAAGACAATCCCGGCGCGTTTCAAACCTTTGTCGGCGACCATGTCACAGACTCAGATGGAACGGGTATCGTCCATACGGCTCCCGGTTTTGGCGAGGATGACTACCGCATTTTGCAAGGTACAGGTATTACCACCGTTGTGCCTGTCGATGCCGAAGGCCGCTTTACCTCCGAAGTCCCCGATTTTCAAGGGTTGTTTGTCAAAGACGCGGATAAGCCGATCATTGAGCGCTTAAAAGCAGAAGGCAAACTGGTCAAACGTGAGCAGATTCTCCACGCCTACCCCCACTGTTGGCGCTGTTCCAGTCCCCTTATTTACCGCGCCATTTCGAGCTGGTTTGTCAAAGTCACCTCCATCAAAGATAAAATGCTAGCTGCTAACGCTCAAATCAATTGGGTTCCTTCGCACATTCAAAATGGGCGGTTTGGAAAGTGGCTAGAGAACGCCCGCGACTGGGCTGTGAGCCGCAACCGTTATTGGGGCAACCCCTTGCCTATTTGGCGTTGTGATTCCTGCGATAATCAGTTGTGTGTGGGAAGCCGCGATGAGTTAGAACAATTATCCGGCCAACGCCCCGACGACTTGCATAAACATTTTGTGGACGGCATTACCTGGCCCTGTCAGTGTGGCAAAGGAACCATGCGTCGCATTCCCGAAGTTCTTGACTGTTGGTTTGAGTCAGGAGCCATGCCCTACGGCCAGGTCCACTACCCCTTTGAAAACAAAGAAAAATTTGAACAGCATTTTCCCGCTGATTTCATCAATGAAGGCCTCGACCAAACTCGAGGGTGGTTTTATACCTTGACGATCTTAGCCGCCGGTCTTTTTGACCGCCCGGCTTTTCAAAACTGTGTTGTTTCGGGTCTTGTATTGGCCTCGGATGGCAAAAAAATGTCCAAGTCGTTGCGCAACTACTCCGACCCAGCCTTGGTCATGGAACAATTCGGTGCCGATGCCCTCAGATTATTCCTCATGCTTTCTGGGGCGACAAAAGCCGATGACCTGCGCTATTCTGATGACGGTGTGCGTGACGTTCTTCGAGAAATTCTTCTTCCTCTTTGGAACGCTTATAGCTTTTTTGTCACCTACGCTAATCTTGATCAGGCACAGCCAGCAGGTCAGCTAGACAATCCAGCCAACCCCTTAGACGGTTGGATCTTGTCTGAGCTCGAAAAACTTACCGAGACGGTCACCAAGGAGCTGGAACGGTACGAAGTGACTCGGGCGGCTGAGGCCCTAGTGGGCTTCCTGGATCTGCTGAATAACTGGTATATTCGCCGGTCCCGACGCCGCTTCTGGAAAAGTCAAAGTGATACCGACAAAGCCGAAGCTTACGAAACGCTTTACCGCGTTCTTAAACGTTTTGCGTTGCTCTTTGCCCCCTTGATTCCCTTTACCTCTGACGAAATTTGGCAAAACCTCAGACTGCCAAACGATCCCGAATCCGTCCACTTAGCAGATTGGCCGGTTGCGGAATCGGCCCGTCGAAGGCCCGATCTTGAAGCTAAAATGGCCATCTCTCGGCAGGCAGTCTCGTTGGGACGAGCGTTGCGCAATACCCACAACCTCAAAAACCGCCAGCCTCTCAAGGCAGTTTACTTGGTAACTCGCGATCAACAAGAAAAAGCCATTCTTCGCGAAATGGAAGACCTGATCCGTGAGGAGCTCAACGTCAAACAAGTTTTGTTCCATGACAACGAAGAAAGCTTGGTCGAGTATTCCGCTAAGGCCAATTTCAAAGTTTTGGGAAAAACTTTGGGCTCAGCAATGAAAAGCGTTTCTGCGAAGCTTGAAACCCTAACTCCTGAAGAAATTCGCTCTCTCTTAGAGGGGGCAACTCTCTCGGTAGAAGCCGAAGGCAAAACTTGGACCATTACGCAAGAGTCAATTCTGGTCAATCGAAAAGAAAAGGCCCAGTTGAAAGTAATCAACGAGGGCAGTCTTACTTTAGCTCTCGACGCAGAGGTCACTACCGAACTGAAGTGGGAAGGACACGTCCGTGATGCCGTCCGGGCGATTCAAAATGCGCGCAAGGAAGCTGGTCTTGAAGTCTCGGACCGAATTACCTTGACGATGGGGGGAAGCCCTGTCATTCAGAGTGCCATTAACGCATTTTCTGATTATCTAGCCCAAGAAACCCTCGCAAAGTCTTGGGTTTGGGCTGAAAAAGCTCCTGAAGGCGCGATCGAAGCATCAAGCGATGAGGAGAAGCTGTGGTTCGTCCTGAAAAAGGCCTAAAACGACCCAAAGTCCGTTCCAGACTCATTTCGGGAACGTTGGGGATTCTCCTGGCAGTTCTTGCCTCCTGTGCAACCGTTCCCCCGACAGGACAAAGCCCCGCTTATCCTGCTGGTTACCTGAGGCCAGCACCGGTTTGGGGGCGACTCAATTTTGACCCTTCTCCTCGATTGAGGTCTGCCTTGGCCCAAAACGAGAGTTTAAAAGATGTTGTCAATCGTGCGCATACCCTCTGGTTCAGCCTCGAGCTCACGGGCCTTCATCCTCAAAGCTGGCGCTTGATCGCCCAAGGAGATTATCCCAAAGGTCTTGTGGGGCTAGTTTTAGATACAAAACCTCATTGGGTTCAAGAGAAATCTCCGGCGCCGCAATGGTACGACCAAAAAGCGGGACTTTGGGTAATTTTACCGGAAGACGGCTTGGTAGCGGCTGCCTCAAAGCCCTTTACCCCCGAACTCTCCCGATGGTCGCCAGTGGTTTTTCGCCAGGTCCCGTGGCCAAGTATCCAAGGTACCGGTCTGTATTTGGAGGCTGACCAACCTGCCGAATTGCTATTTGGTGCCAAAGGAGCCCGGCTGTTTCCCATTGAAAAGCTTATCCTTCGCTTGAAAGCCGGTGCAAATGCTTGGACAGGGCCTGTTGATTTGCAACTCAAAGATGCTCGAGCCGCCGAGGGTACACTATTTTTGCTCAAGCTTTGGGCAGCGTCCCAACGACTGACGAAAACCTCACAGAATCCTCTTTTGAGCGCTTTCAGTAACTTAACCTGGAAAGTTCAAGGCAACGTTGTCCTTGGGGAAGGCCTCACAATACCCTATTCGGTGATGGAACAACTGGTAAACCGCTTAACCGCAAAAAAAGGAACACCATGAAGGTAGGAATCATCGATTACAATGCCGGCAACCTCAGAAGTGTTGAGTTGGCCCTACGACACCTCGAGATTGATGCTTTTGTTTCGGGAGATCCTCGAGATCTAGAAAAGGCTGATCGCCTGGTTTTTCCAGGTGATGGGCATGCCGCAACGAGTATGCACAACCTCCGTGAGCGGGGTTTAGATGAACTTCTTTTTAACTTTTTTCGTCGTGGACGCCCTATCTTGGGCATTTGTGTCGGCAGTCAAATCGTTTTAGACAGTAGCGATGAAAAAGCGCAAGGGGAAGCCAAGCCTACCCGCTGTTTGGGTTTGGTTCAAGGCTCTTGCCACCGTCTTGAGGGTTCTAGCCCCTCGGGGCCGCTCAAAGTGCCCCACATGGGGTGGAATGCTGTCCAGTTTTCGGATACTCAGCATCCCCTTGTTCAAGGCATACCTTCCGGAACGGATTTTTATTTTGTCCATTCCTTTTACACAGAAGTCTCAGACCCTTCCCTCATTCTGGGTCGTACAGAATATGGGCAAGAATTTACAACAGGCTTTGTGAAAGAGGCTCTTGCCGCCTGGCAATTTCATCCAGAAAAATCTGGTGAATGGGGACTCAAACTCGTCGCCAATTTCTTTCAATGGAGACCCTGATGCTAAAAAAACGAGTGATTGTCTGCCTTGATGTTAAAGAAGGGAAAACGACCAAGGGTATCAAGTTTCAAGACAACGTGGACTTGGGTGATCCTGTTGCTATGGCCGAGACCTATTACCGGCAAGGGGTTGATGAACTGGTGTTTTACGATATTACCGCCAGCGCCGAAAAGCGCGGCATCATGCTCGATGTCGTGGCTCGGGTCGCCGAAAAGATCTTTATTCCATTCTGTGTGGGCGGGGGCTTATCCACCGCCGAAGATATTCGCAAGGTGATCAATGCCGGCGCCGAAAAGGTAAGTCTCAATTCCCCTGCCGTAAAAAACCCCGAGCTCATTCGTGAAGCAGCTCGGCTGTATGGCAGTCAAAGTGTTGTACTCGGAATGGACGCGCTGGCTGACCCTAGTCTTCCCTCCGGCTACCGAGTAGTGATCAATGGGGGGAGAACTCCGACCGAATGGGACGCGCTGGAATGGGCCTTACGAGCGCAAAGTTTAGGCGCAGGCGAAATTGTTCTCAATTCTATTGATGCCGATGGAACAAAATCCGGCTACGAACTAAAACTTACCCGCTTGATCTCGTCAAAGGTCAGCATCCCTGTTGTAGCCTCGGGAGGGGCTGGGACCCCCGAGCACCTGCGGGAGGTATTGCAGGAAGGCCAAGCGGATGCCGCCTTGGTCGCCTCTATGGTGCATTATGGCACCTACACAGTGGGCCAAATCAAAGAGTATTTACGCCAAAAGCATATACCCGTTCGCGAAGCTTGAGATTTTTTTCTGCAAGGCTTTCTAAGACCTTGCGACTAGGGTCAACTTCCAAACTGTTCGGGTACTTTCTTGCGTTTCTATGACAAAAGAGCCCCCCAACTGTTCAGCCAACGCTTTCCATTCGGTTTGATAGAGTGGTTTCAACGGGAAGGGAGATTCTATCCTAAGTTCACGAGGTTCATCGGTAAGCCTAAGAATGCCAGGGCTCCGTCCAGACCGACGTGGAGTATCCTTCTCAGCAACATCAATGACATCCAGGACGAGAATGATCCAGGAAAACACTTCTTTGAGTCGCAATCTGACGGGCACTGACCAAAACTCCCACTCTTCATCCACACAGGAACGCACGATCATGGCGAAATCCCAGGTATCGGCCACAGTCTGATGGCCTATTAGCCTCACGACATGCGATAAGGCCTCTGCCAAACGGCTGAAGCGAAGGCTGGCTTCACCGAGACGAGGCTGAGCGGTTAAGAACTTAAGAACCTCAAGCCCATTAGCTACTGCTGAAACTGGAGCTAACTCAGTTTGGTTCTCGACCGACGAAAGCGCATCATTTTTTTCTGCTAAATCCTGGATAAGGGTTAAGTTATCAAGGGCTGCCCGAAAGTTTTGCAAAATCAAACGAGCGACACCTCGTTCATACTTTCCCCAGTCAGAGGGTGTCTCCCAAAAAAAGAGAAAACCTTGACCGCCATGGGTTTCAAAATACAGGGCCAGAGCGCGGTCAGTTTCATGAAGACCCTGATGATCCCACGCTTGTAGAATAAGCCCCACTTCGTCTTCGCGGATAAAGGGTAAAAGATCTGGGGCACCTTCGGAGGGGAAGCGACCGCTACCCGTGACAAGAGGCCAAACATTCCCATCGTTGCGGCACAGAAAGGTTGCCAGAACCTCGCCAGGAAAAAGCTCCCTCAATCTGAGTAACAGGAGCCTGACCAACGACATCCAGTCTCTGACACCCAAAAGGTCAGGAAAGCGATCGGCCCATTGAGTCACCTGAAGGCTCCGGCTTTCTATTAACAGGTAGTCACGCCATCCTCGTAGGCAAGTTACCAACGAGGTACGCATCCGCTTCATCGAGGTTTCGACTTTCTCCCAATAATCATGAATCTCATACGCCGTCATCAGCTCGGGTTCAGGATAATCCTCAGCCTGTCCAGTCCGAATAATCAGCCTAGCACGAAAGTTACCCAAGTCTTGCCGAATCCATCGTACCAAATCCAGGCCGGCGCGGGCGGTTTCCATCACCACATCGATAATCGCCACAGCGATATCCGGATCGCTAGACAAGATCTGTTGGGCCTCACCTGCGCTTGACGCTGTGAGAATCTGCAACGGTCGCCCTTCAAAGTAAAAGTCTTTGAAGGCAATTTTGAGCAAGGAATGAACTTCGGGAATATCATCGACAGAGAGGATCTTCCAAACGGCGGAATTTTTCATGGCCGCCGTCCTTCGGGACGGACTGCAAGAACATTTTGTTGAAATTGGCGGCCTCGGTCAAATTCATTTAAGAAAAGTTCAAACGAGGCAGCCCCGGGTGATAGTAAAACGACGTCCCCTGGCTGAGTAGCGATGACTAAAGCTTCGACGGCCTCTTTCATCGACCGAAACGGGCCTTTCCACGTCCAACCTTTCTTTTGTAAAACAGGCACTAATCTCTCGGTTGCCGATCCGGCCAAAAGTACTAAAGTCGCCGGTTGGTGAATTAAGTCTTCCCAGGCCTTGAGGTCAAGGTTTTTATCGGTCCCTCCGGCCAGCCAATGAACAGGTCCATCGAAGGCTAAAAACGAAGAAACTGCCGCTTCAGGTATCGTGGCTGCCGTATCATCATAAAAGCGAACACCCCGAGATTCCCAAAACAGCTCTAAGCGGTGACTTACACCGCGAAAAGCCGACAAGGCGTCATGAATCACTTGTTGGGGAACGTCCGCCAGAAACGCCATTGCCGCTGCGATTAAACAGTTTCCCCTAAAGATTGCCCCAGGAACTCGTAATTTCGGGGGCAAAAGAAGCACTGGTTTCTCCTCTGAAAATTGTCCCCACCCACCGGCCTCATCCAACCAAAAAACAAACTCTGCTTGTTCAGGAAAGTTTTGAGGACGACCGTTCAACGAAAAAAATGCTTTTCGCGCCCCTGTCCGTTGTGCAAACCAAGGCCCCCAACCCTCAAGGCCAACAATTGACCAAGCCGTGGGGTCTTGCCCCTCAAAAATAACGGCTTTATCCGCCGCATAATCTTCTTGCCGTGCATAAACATTCATGTGATCCCAAAGTAAGTTTGTGACTGCTGCAATCGCAGGACGAAGAACACCACTTGAGCGTAGGTCGGCTAATTGCCAGCTCGAGAGCTCAAGGATAACTGGAGCGCCCGGGATGAGCTGGTCCAAAAAGCTCAGCGGAGATACGGCGATGTTTCCCCCCAAAAGGGACCGAGGATCATAGAGTTGAAAGATGGCGTGAAGTGCTGTTGCCGTGGTCGATTTTCCTTTACTTCCGGTCACCGCGTAGACAGGGTTGTCCACTTCGGCCAAAAAAACCGACAGATCAGTTTCGATACGACGCGCCAACGCTAAGTAGGGATTTTGAGGCCGAACGGCAGGATTTTTTACGACGATGTCGGCAGAGCGGAAATCCTCTTCGTCATGTCGACCTAACACATAGCGAAGCGGCAAGCCCTTAAGGGCCTCGAGCGAGGCCGCCAGGTCTTTTTCATTTCTCAGGTCTGTTACCGTTACCGTGGCACCGCGACCGGCAAAAAACCGAGCGCTAGCCACACCGCCGCCGTTGAGACCTAACCCCATTACGGTAACGCGTAGGCCCTTGTAATCCCTTTTCATTAACCGTTCAACCCTTTTTTACCAAACTTTTCTGCTCGTAGAGCGGGGATATGCTATCAGAAAGAAGCCGAAGAAAAAAGAGGACAACTTTAGGGTAACGGTTCACGGACACGTTCGATGCGGACGATTTTCCAACCTCGCGCTGTCTTGGCCAAGGTTAGACGATCAGTGACTTGGCTACCCAAAATCAGTGAAGGGCGAGGTACAGCGGTTTCTTTTTGGTGCGGTACCGAAATCCATTGCTGATACTCAGCTTGCCAAACGAAGGGTGTTAGTTCTTTAAGATGTAAATCAATATCACCCCGAACAAATTGACCAACAGGAAGAACCGGTCTTCCGGCCGCGAGCCACGTTTTGGGGGATTCAAAAGGACTATGATGCTCATAGGCCATACGAACCTGCCGCAAGACAAACTCCGAGGCAAGCCGATCATGGTCGGACTTTAAGACGGCAGTTCCTCCATCATCTCGCACTAAGTGTGAAAGCGTTTGCGAGTCCATCGCATTCCACGCGTGGTAGTACCCCTGCACCACTTGCTCCCTCGACCAAGAATCTTCGGGGTGAGGCGCAAGAATAGGCCCTAGAAAAGCAATGAGAAACCCCACAACGATGACGACACCCGCTGAAAGTCCCCCCACGAGGGCACCTTTGTGCCGCCAGAACTGCCGCCTGCGTCGCTGACGGCGCCAGGCCTCTTCTAAGGGTGCTGGGATGACTGCCCCCGGGTTTACTTGCCCCGTGGCAAGTCCGGCAGAACCAAGGGGAGGCGAAGCCAGCCAATCCCTCCACAGCGACCAAGAAACAACCGTCCCCCGCCATGCCGCCTCTACCAGCGAAACAAAACCAGGTTCGGCTCCTTCTAACCAGCGCCTTGCCTTTTGCGAGGACCAATCTCGTAGTGCCTGTCGATCATTGGTTTCATCACCTTCGACCCAGGGGAGGCGCCCCCAAAGGTGTCTCAACACCATAGCCGAAAGAAAGAACTGCCACGAGGCTTGGCCTTTACGATCGGGGTGAAGAAACGACCGCCAAGGGGCGCGTTCAGCCTCGGTAGCCAGGGCTGCTAGCTTTTCACGCACGGGGGGAAGAAACAGCCACCCCACCTCTCCTGAGGCCTTAAACGGAATCAAGGCTCCGGGCAATAAATCCGGTAGCCTCCCCGCTTCAGAGAGTTCTATTTGCTCAGCCAACACCGTTAAGGCAAGCCACAATTCTCTGGCGGAGTTGCCAAGCTGATCCCAGCTAAGGCTTTGAAAGTCCTGGGGCTTTTCCCAAGGCCAGGTTGCTTGTAAGGCAATTCCTTGGCGGAGCGCTTGTCCTCTAGCCTCCCAGCGGGCGAACTGGTTACCCCAAATAAGATAGCCCGCGCCACGGCTTTGGCGTATGAGTTGAACAGCTTCGGGAGAAGTAGGCGGCATTTCAATTATCGCCGCCAAAAGCTGGGTTTCTTCATCCCAAGTTAAAACCGTTTTCATACAACATCCTTAATCCAATTTGAGCAGTCTTTTCAGCCTCAGCGGATCAACCTTGACATGCAAGTTTTTTTCCTGTGAAGGGATGACCTTGCCCGGCGGCCCCTTTTTCAGGCGACGCAAATACTTCGCCTGGGTATAGTACAAATCTGCTTCGAGTTCAGCTTTTGCTTTGCTATACCAAATCGCCAGCGTTCCCGCGTCTAAAAGGACCTCTAAAGGAATAGATTTTCCCCTCGGACCGCGAAGAAAGACAAACCCCCCCGGGACATCGCGAGTGTGCATCCACCAATCGGATCCTTTGCTCCAATGCCGAAATAGTTCATCGCTTTCGCGGGCGTTTCTTCCTACCAAAATACGAAAGTCTCCTGAAGTAAACTCCACTCCTGGTCGTCCCGTTACGGCCGGAGGGGTGTTGTTCTTCAAAGCCTCTTTGGATTGTTTTTCAAGCTCGGGGAGGGCTTGATCGTCGGCTTGTGCAATCTGCTCAAGACGAAGTTGGCAGGCTTTGATACCAGCCACAACCTGAGGGAGCTCTTGATGCGCTAGCTCGGCCGCTTCACGAACTTTTCGAGCTTTTTTATACCACACCTGGGCATTCTCAAAAGGAGTCAAGTGTGGCTCTAACTTCAAAATAACGAGATTATTATCACGCCAATCGGTGACCTGAAGCTCTTTTGCCCCAGGGTTTATCTGCCAAGCATACGAAGTAATGAAATCTCCCCAGGCTTGATAGTCGGTTTGGCGTTCACCCTGCGTTAAGCGTTCTTCCAGCCTTTTTTTTTGCTGTTCCCAACTCGCGAGCCGGCGTTCCCACGCCTGTGTTAACCGTGTTCGAAGGGCCTCGAGATCGACCCCTTGTCCATAAAACGCTGCCAAGCGCTCCCCATAGGTGCCCTGCCCCGGAAGGTCACGAAGAGAAAAAACTTTTTCGGTGGGGCGCGAAGAGGGGAACTCCCACGGTCCACCCGATACTTCTCCCGAAGCGGGGCGCCGAAAGGCGGCTTCAAGGATGATCCCCTTTTCTACAACAAAAAGATTTCCAGCCCCGCTCCAAAGCCGTACCATCAGCGCCAACTCACCCTCTGGGCCGGCAAAACGAAACTCAACCAACCGCTCTTGCCCGTGTTGCCCCACCGACAGCAAGCGCTTACCCACCAAATGGGCCTTTACAAATTGAGTCCACCTGAGGACGGGTGCTTTGCCTACCGGCATTTGAGTTACCGGGTGCAGACGGGTTCGTCCGGGCTCCAACGAAATAAGCAGGGTAACATGCCCTTCGGTTCGGTAAAAATCAAAGTAGAAACAGCGAAAGGCCTGTTGGCGAACGCTTTGAAGGATCGCTCCCTCTAAGTTCAGCTCCTGAAGGACTTGATGGATTTCAACCCAGTTCATTGACATCGGTGATACCTGCTTTATTGACAGGAAGAGCGTGTTTCCGCTAGCCTAGCTCAGGAGTAGCCCTGGTGAATTCGGACCGTATCCCATCCCTTGATTCCCACTATAGCCCAAGCGCCGAAGACCTGACAACGGCCTTGTCAGGGTTTATTCTTTCGGCCTCAGGCTGGAGGAAAGTCTTTGCTCCCGAAGGCGAAAATTGTACGGAAAGTTCTGTTGCTCCTTGTGATCAGGCTTTGGCTTGTCTTATGGCAGAGGTGTTTTCCGCCTTTTTAAAAGAGCATCGTGGACAAACCTTTCGCCTGGTGTTAGGGCGGGATAGTCGACCGACAGGGCCTATTTTGGCTGACCGCATACTCAGAGTTCTTGTCGCTGATGGCTGGGAAGTGGTGGATTTGGGTGTAGTAGCTGTTCCTGAGATGCTGGCTTGGGTTCAAGCAGAAGACTCGCTCGGCGCCTTTATCTATGTTTCAGCCAGTCATAACCCCCCGGGACATAACGGCGTCAAATTTGGTTTGGAAGACGGCAGTGTGCTGGGTGGTCCGTTGGCCCAACGCCTTATCGAAAACTTTAGAAGCGTAGCCACGCAACCGGAACGAGTCAACGCGGCTTACCAAAAAGCTCTCAGCGTTCCTGAAACCCGCCTGGATAAAATTCGTTCGGGGGCGACAGTTGCCCATAAAAAATCTCGGCAGGCTTATCTTTCTCTGACGAAAGCCATCCTCTCGCCCTCTTCGCTTCGCACGCTAACGGCCTCTTTAAAAAAAGCACAGCCTGGACTTTTAGCCGAGTTGAACGGCTCGGCCCGGGCAACCTCGATTGATCAGAGCTACCTTGAGGGGCTGGGGGTCAAGGTTAGGGCCTTGAACACCGTGCCCGGTCAGTTTGTTCATGCAATCATTCCCGAGGGGCAATCGCTTGACCTGTGCTGTCAAGAGCTCGAAAAGGCGCACAAGGAAGACCCTGCCTTTGTGCTTGGCTATGTACCAGATTGCGATGGTGACCGAGGCAATGTGGTCTGGTTCAACGAACAATCTGGTCGTGCCGAAGTTTTACCTTCTCAAGAGGTTTTTGCCCTTTGCGTCTTGTCAGAGCTGGCGGGACTGGTCTTCGATCGCCACCTTACCTATGACGAAGACGGCTACCCCCACGAACGAGTGGCTGTTGTCTGCAATGACCCCACTTCGCTCCGGGTTGACCGTATTGCTTCGGCCTTTGGGGCGCAAGTTTTTAGAGCCGAGGTGGGCGAAGCCAACGTCGTGGGTCTTGCCCGCCGTTTGCGCCAAGAGGGCTGGACAGTGCGAATTCTTGGCGAAGGCTCGAACGGTGGAAACATCACCTACCCGGGGACTGTACGTGATCCTTTAAGCACGCTGGGTAGTCTTTTGAAGTTGCTGTGGCTAAAGGGAACTCCCGAGCGACCAGGCTTATTCGGCCTTTGGCTTCAACGTACCGGCCAACCAAGCCCACCAGCCAACTTTTCTTTGGCAGAGGTGCTGGCTTCATTGCCCCACTTTCAAACAACGGGGGTTTCTGAAGAGCGGGCACTGTTGCACATTCGTAGTCAAAATCATGGCCAGCTAAAAGCGGCCTATGAAAAACGTTTTCTTAACCTTGAATGGAAACAAAAATCGGCATGGCTCAAAGAACGCTTTGGCATTGTGACGTGGGAAGAAATCAATTACGAAGGGACAGAAGAACGCCGTGGTTTTGGTCCACCCTTTAGATCCGGTAAAGAATCGGGCGGCTTTAAACTGGTCTGGAAAGATCAAACCGGTAAGGCGGTTGGGTTTACGTGGATGCGTGGTAGCGGCACTGAACCGGTGTTCCGGGTTATGGTAGATATCGAAGGAACTGACCCTGACCGCGAAAAAGAACTCCTTGCTTGGCACACAGAAATTTTAAAGGCTGTCGATTAAGGCTGTTTTGCCAATTAAGGCTGTTTTGTTGGTTGGCTAGCATAGGCTAGCAACAGGTCCACCATCAGCCCATAGCTACGTATTCCCTGGGTTTGACCTTGGGCCTTAAGGTAGGCATCGTTGACCCCTTGAGCTACTTTTTCGACTGGTCCTTCAAACCTCTGCCAATACGCAAAGTACGCTCGCCAATCCCGCTTGATACCGTTATCGAGGTGGCTTGCGAGGGTTAGTCCCATTTTTGGGGAGGCTTTTTCAAGCGCACTGAGCACATACATTAGAGCGGCCTGAGTTCCGGCATACTCAAGATCAGGTTCCCCGCTGGTCGTTAACACCAAAAATGACAGAAAATTCGCTTCATCCTCACGAGCCCACCCCCTCTCGTGGCTCATTTCATGAGCGGCATCAAAGGCGACCATTGGACCGCCAGGGCCACAGTTGACAAGAGGTTCACCGGTAAAGGGAATAAAAATCCCCGCGATTCCTAGTTGAGAGAAGAAGGCGCTGCCCCAAAGGGGACGTGCGGGGTTCGAGGGCTTTAACCTCAAAAGCGGATTAACCCTACCCGCGTGCGCATAAACCGCCGCAATGCGGCGAAAAACAGTCGGTGAAGCCCACTGTTGCCCCCCTAAAGCTAAACTCAAGCCGCTAGACGTCTGTGGCAGTTGCTGGCGAAGACGGCTGGCCTGAAGTTCTAACGAAACAGCCAGGTGTTCGAGCTGAGCAGGAGATCCGCCCTTGACCGTCCAACCGTTGTTTTGCCCCCAGGAAAGCCTTTGATAATTTAAGCCCCACAAAAATAGAAAAAGAGCCACCGTCACAGAAAGGACTTTTAAGAAGGTGAGCGCCCCCTGCCGCCAACGTCGCCACCGTCCCTCTTTTTTGCAAAAAATCCTATAAATACCCAGACCGAGCCGGACAAAAGCTCCCACGATCAACAAGACAGCTAGTCCTTCGGCGAGCGGAAAGGGAAAAGCCACCACAGAAGCCAGAGCCGAGGCAAGCCATGGATAAAGACCACGAGAGTACCAAACCTCGACTTCTGCCGGAAAAAATGAGGCTACCACGGTCACCGCGATCATAACGGGACCTGACAGAAGTGCTATTAACCTCCCGCGATGCTTTAGCGTTCCCATACTGAAAAAGACCCATCTGGTCTACCGATATAGGCCCGTCGTGCTCGTCGGGGAAATAAGCCCACTTCGAGTACCCCCGTGATCATTTTCAAGTCTTTTTCTTGTTGGCCCGCGTCAATGGGACTCGAAAAGAGAATATCAAGGATAAAATTGCCGTTATCGGTCACCACCGGCCCGGCTTTTCCCGTCCCATAGCGCAGTTGTGCCTGGATGCCTCGTTTGGCCAGAGTTTTTACCACACTTACGCGTGCTAGGGGGTGAACCTCTAAGGGAATGGGGAAGCGGGTCCCCAAGTGCTCCACGATTTTTGATTCATCGGCTACTAAAATGAACTCTCGGCCGGCGTCGCAGAGAATTTTCTCTTGCAGATGCGCCCCCCCGCCTCCTTTAATGCAATCTAAGGTTGCCGTCAGTTCGTCTGCTCCATCTATGACAACATCCAGCTCGGCCCCAATTTGGGGGTCTTGCAACGTTCGCACCGCTAGCCCTTCTTTTTGGCACAGAATCTCGGTATCAAAAGAGCTAGGCACCACTAACAGCCCCGGTAGCTCGCCAGCACGAAAGCGCTCTGCTGTTCGCAGAATGGCCCACTTCGCTGTGCTCCCCGTCCCTAAACCCAGTTTCATGCCGGGTTGGACGTGGCGATCGACAGCGGTAACCCCGGCAGCCTGTTTGCCCCGGTCTTGCGGCGATAAGGTCTCGATGTTCATGCTCGCTATCTTAATCACCCTCGCCAGGGCGCGCAACGGCTAAAAACTTCATCCGAGCAAATAAATACGCCAAAGAGCTTTTTCGCAGAATGGTGCGGCTCCACCGTCCAGCAAAAATCCGTCGGGTTTCGTACTCGTAGTTCACTTTGCTCGCTGACGGCTTGGCTAAATCGCTCCAATGCACCAAACGGATTTTTTTTCTGCTGATTTCTAAACCGGTGACCCCACCCCGGCCTATCGAGGTTCCCGAGTTAAAAACACAAGGTAATAGGAACTCTCGGTTATACAACTGATGGGGCAAATCTAACCGTGGGGAATCCCTGTGGGACTCCCAATCCAAGCGCGTAAACTCAATCATGGGTTCTAAATGCCGGCGTTCTGCCGCTGTAGCACGCGACCACCGGTGGCAAAGCGCGTCTAGCCTCGACTCTAAACTGGCAGCTTTTGGTTGGCTTTCAAACAGCGGTCGGTGCGTGTGCCCAATGACCGCCAGGATTTTTTTTCGTTTAGCAAACTCATAAATGCGTCGTTCAATTTCGTAACGGGATTGCTTATGATAGGCAGGCGAGTGGTTTTTTATGTGCAAGGGGTTGGCAAAGAGTTTTAAAAACGCCCCGATGAGCGCATTATAACGTCCGCTGTTGATTCTTCCTGCTTGGTGCCCATGAAGGACAAGAATCTCGCCGTCTTCTGCTTTTAACCTAAGAGCGGGAAAAAGCGGATAAGGGCCTTCTAGCTGAGCAGAAGCTGGGTCGTGATTGCCTTCGAGCTTGTAGAGGCTTTGACGGGCCTGAAACGCATCCAAGACTGCATAAAAAGACTTCCATCGTTCACGGATGGCTGGCAGTCGACAGCGTAGGAGCTCTTCAATATCACCGTTCAAAATCAGCTTGTAAGAGCGGGGAGCATAAAAGGTAGACAAGGCCGCCATGACTGTTTCGGAATTGGCCGTAAAATCATCATGACGGCTGCCGTCTCCAAGATGAAGGTCACTAAAGACAGCAAAACGCTCACCATGCTCCAACGCCACTGAGGGAGCTTGCTCCCAAAGAGCTTCGAGCAAGTCAAAAATCGGGGGTTCAGGCATGCCGTATTTTGCCCAACGGTCCTCAACCTCAACAAGAGGTCAAGGCCGATGAGTCAAAAATTTCATCAAGAACTCATATTCCTAAGCTCTCAGCTTTCTGAGCTCTCAGACAGCCCGACTATCGACCAGCTCGCTGGTAGGGTAAAAGCGAACCGCAGGGTTATCACCTTTCATCCTATTCAAGAGCCAGGGGTTCTCGGCCAAAAAGATCGGATTCCCGCGAACGTCGACGAGGATCTTGTGCGAATACCGATCGAGAAAAGCCTGCAGTGCCTTTTTATCCTCGCTAGCGACCCAGTTGCATAACGTAAATTCGATGGCCTCATACCGGCAACTCGCACCATACTCGTGCTCTAAACGGTACTGCAAAACTTCCAGTTGCAGCTGGCCAACGACCCCAATTACCCGAACGTTCTGATGGTGAGGTTTTGTGAACACCTGAACGACGCCTTCTTCAGCCAGCTGATCGAGACCTTTATGAAATTGTTTAGCCTTCATGGGGTCAGCATTCGAAATGGTACGAAAGATTTGCGGCGCAAAGCTCGGGATGCCCTGAAAGTGCAAGTCTTCCCCTTCGGTTAACGTATCACCAATTTTGAAGGTACCCGTATCATGGATTCCTACAATGTCTCCCGGCCAGGCTTCGTCAATAATATCGCGGTTCTGTGCCAAAAAGGCGGTTGGATTTGCTGTTCGGAAGGGCTTACCTCCCCGGACATGCCAGTACTGCTTGTTACGTTCAAAACGCCCCGAACAAATCCGCAAAAAGGCCACACGGTCGCGGTGTTTGGGGTCAAGGTTGGCGTGAATCTTGAAAATAAACCCGCTGAACTTAGGTTCCTCAGGCTGAACCATTCGCTCTTGGGCAGATTTCGGGGTGGGGGATGGGGCCAAGCGAATCAAATGCTCCAGAAGCTCTCGCACACCGAAGTTGTTCAGCGCGGACCCAAAAAAAACGGGAGTTACCAGGCCCCCCAGGTAGTCCTCCACTTCAAAAGGCGGGTAGATAGACTGAATCAGAGCCACGTCTTCACGGAGTTTCTCGGCCAGCCATTCTCCGACTTCAGCCTCCAAACGTGGATCGGTAAGACCGGTTAAGGCAATAACGTCAGTGGGAAGTTGTACTTGCCCGGGCCGAAACAGGTTAATAGTTTGATCTAAAAGGTTGTAAACACCTTTAAAAGACTGGCCCTGTCCAATCGGCCAAGTAACCGGACGAACCTGAACGGCCAGTTCCCGTTCAACCTCATCCAAAAGCTCAACAGGATCTTTCCCCTCACGGTCAAGTTTGTTCATGAAGGTGGCAATGGGGGTAAACCGCATGCGACAAACTTCACAAAGCTTTCTCGTCCGCTCTTCGACACCATTGACAGAATCGATCAGCAAAAGAGCACTATCGACAGCCGAGAGGCCCCGGTAGGTGTCCTCACTAAAATCCGCATGCCCTGGAGTGTCCAAAAGGTTAATAGAACGCCCTCCATAGCTAAAACCCATGACCGACGAGCTAATCGAAATCCCGCGTTCCTTTTCCATTTCCATAAAGTCGGACACCGCCGCCCTGGTATTCTTGTTACTTTTTACCGCACCGGCGATGTGAATTGCGCCCCCAAACAACAACAATTTTTCGGTCATGGTTGTTTTTCCGGCGTCGGGGTGACTAATGATGGCAAAGGTTAGGCGTTTTCGGGTTTCTTCAAGCAAAGTCGTCATAAGCTGACAAACTAGCCTTGTCAGCGAATTTTCTCAAGTCCTTCTGAAGCATCCCGGCGGAATACCGTGCTCTTAGCAAAAAAAAACCGCCGGTGCTTCCACCGGCGGCCATGTCTCGGGAACGGGACTAACGCAAGAGCTGCAACACCGATTGGGGCTGCTGGTTGGCTTGCGCGAGCATGGCGTTACCGGCCTGAACCAAGATGTTGTTCTTGGTGTACTTGACCATTTCCTTAGCCATATCGACGTCGCGGATGCGGGATTCACTGGCTTGCAGGTTTTCGGCACCGACGTTCAAACCTTTCACGGTGAACTCGAGGCGGTTTTGATACGCTCCGAGGTCGGCCCGTTGCTTGCTGACTTTTTGCAAAGCCGCATCAAAGGTCATGATGGCGCGGTTAGCTTCATCCGGCGAGCCCAACGAGATCTTCTTGCCATCGCTGAGGCTCTTGAGGCCTAAAGCGGCGGCTGACATGGTCCCGATGTAGACTCTCATCCGTTGGTCGACGTTGGCACCGATGTGGAAGTACATCGAAGCCGTCACCACGTTCGTGCCTTCCGAACGCGCGAACGCGCCGGTCAGCATGTTGATACCGTTGAACTGAGCCTGTGACGCTACCCGATCGACTTCATCCACGAGTTGGGAGACTTCGACCTGAATCTGCTGGCGATCCTGGGAGGTATAAATACCGTTAGAGGATTGAACAGCAAGTTCGCGGAGGCGTTGAAGAATATCCTGGGTTTCCTGCAGGTAACCTTCGGTAGTCTGAATGAACGACACACCGTCGGAGGCGTTGCGGGAAGCCTGATTCAAACCGCGGATCTGAGCGCGCATCTTTTCAGACACGGCCAGTCCCGAGGCGTCGTCACCGGCGCGGTTGATCCGCAAACCGGAGGACAGCTTCTCCATGTCGCTTTGCACGTTCTGAGCAGCTTCGTTCTGAACGCGCTGAGCAAACATGGCGCTCAGGTTGTGGTTAATGATCATGATTTTCCTCCTTGAAAATTCACCTCGAATAGTCCTGTTCCGGTACCAATTCCCTTCGGCACCGTTCTTCTATAACTTCGGACGGTCCCAAAGTAAGCTTGAGGAGGAATTCAACAGGGTTCTAAGTGCCAAGAAGCGGAGTCCCAACTCAAGCGTTGTTGATGAAACACGGCCAACGACGAACGGTGTCCGACACTGATTATGCTGGCTTGGGGAACAATTTCGAGCAGAAGGCTGTAGAGGCGGCGCTCACGGGCTTCATCCAAGGCTGAAGTGGCTTCATCCAAAAAAATCCACGAAGGTCGTTGCAGAAACACCCGGGCAAACGCTACCCGTTGCTGTTCGCCCGGTGAAAGAATTTGGCTCCAAGGCTTAGGGTCCTCCTCGAGTGGTAAAAGATTCTCGAGTTCCACCAATTTCAAGACCTTTTCTAGCTCCTCGGCAGGGTAGAGGGTTTGCGGGTACGAAAGAAGCATCGCTAAAGAACCTAACGGCAAGTAGGGTTTTTGAGGGAGAAAAAGAACTTGCTTGCGTTCGGGGAGGTGGACTTCTCCTTCGCCAAAGGGCCAAATTCCCGCCAAGGCACGCAACAGAGTACTTTTACCACAACCAGACGGTCCACTGATTAACAGGCGGACACCTTGAGGCAGGTTTAGGTTTAAGTTTCGAAGCAAGTCTCTCCCCCCGGGCAAACGGAGGGTAACTTGAGCCTCTAGCCGTGGTTGCCCTTCACGTTGAGTAGCCTCCGAATTCCAGGTATGAGCGATTTTTTGTTCACGTTTGGCTTGGCGCGCCTCCTCCATGGCCTGTTCAAAAAACCGAAGACGGTCGACAACGGCATGCCAAGACGCCAAATCAGGGTAGCTATTAACGATGAACGAGAAGGCGCTTTGCACCTGCCCGAATGCGCTCGAAATTTGCATGATGGCCCCCAGCTTTATGGCTTTAACAAAATAGGCAGGCAGGCTTACTAAAATAGGAAAAAGTATAGCCGCTTGCCCATAGCCAGAAATCCACCAATTCAAACGCCGTGTTCTTTTCATAATGAGCTTAAAATTTCGCAGAATATGCGAAAAGAATTCATGAAAACTCTGAATTTCTTGAGCTTCACCGCCATATAGTGCGACCGACTCACTATTTTCCCGCAGTCGTACCAAACTGTAACGAAAATCCGCGTTGTAGCGCTCTTGTTGAAAATTTAAAGGAATTAACTTTCGGCCCACCCAGGCAATCAAGATTGTCCCCACGACGGAATACAAAAGAGCCGTCCACACCAAATAGCCAGGTAAAACGTGGTTCACACCATTCCAGGGAAGCACGACCTGAGACGACAAATTCCAAAGCATGACAATAAAGGCAGCTATCGTCGTCACAGAACTTAAAAGCCCTATCAACAGATTTAAAGTCTGAGAGGTGAACGTCGCTAAATCTTGACTAATACGTTGATCAGGGTTATCTGTGCCACCTAACAACTGCATATGATAGAACGTTTCTTCGGCCAGCCACTCTTTGACATAGCGTTGAGTCAGCCACCTTCGCCAGTAGATTTGCAACATTTGCGTTAAGTAGGTTTGGTAGACCGCAGCGATAATATACGGCACAACCAACAATAGAAAAATCAAAATTTCATGCCAGGCTTGAGGAGCATTGTAAGCTTGGAGGGCATCCCAAAAGGTGTTGTACCATTCAGTAATCTGATAGGATATGGCAACCATCAAAAGATTTAACAAGGCCACTGCGAGAAGGAGTCCCCGAGCCTTCCAGCGCTCCTCAGAAGTCCGCCAGTAGGGTCCGGCGATCTTCCAAAAATCTCGAAAGAACTTCCCGTTGAATTGTTTCATGAACTGTCCTTTTACAAAACTCTCGTGCTGGTTAAACTTTTTTGCGCCCCGATGGTAACAGCGTCTGACTTGCGTCAAAAGCCCCTTTTCCGCTACTTTAGAAGACTATGGAACACAACTCTTTTGGCCATTTGAATACCGGCCATTGGGCGGATATTACCGCCGAGAAAGTTATTCGCGAAAAGGGCGACAAACCTCTGTATACTTGTGCGTCGGGGATTACTCCCTCGGGTACTGTTCATATCGGCAATTTCCGTGAAATTATTTCGGTCGATTTAGTCGTTCGGGCCCTGCGGGAGCGCGGCAAAGCCGTACGTTTCATCTATTCTTGGGATGACTATGATGTTTTTCGAAAAGTTCCAAAAAATATGCCCCAGCAAGAGCTTTTAGCCGAATACCTTCGCCAGCCCATAACCCTGGTTCCTGACACCCTGGGGCGGGCCGAAAATTATGCCCGGGGCAATGAAACCGATCTTGAGAAGCTTCTGCCGTTGGTGGGCATTGCTCCCGAATATATTTACCAAGCCCAAAGGTACGCCAGCGGCTACTATGCCGCCGACATCCGCTATGCCTTGGCCCATCGCGAAGAGATTCGTAAAACGCTTGATGCGCACCGTACTGAACCCCTGGAAGCCGAATGGTGGCCTGTGTCGATGTTCTGCCAAGTCTGTCACCGCGACGATACCACCATTCAAGGTTGGGACCTGGACTGGGGTTTGACCTATTCGTGCGCCTGTGGGCACCACGAAACCGTTGATCTGCGCCAAGCCACAGGGGCAAAACTCCCCTGGCGTGTCGATTGGCCCATGAGATGGGTAAAAGAAGGCGTCGACTTTGAACCGGCGGGGAAAGATCACCACAGTGAAGGGGGATCATTTGATACGGCAAAATTGACCGTCAAGGTTTACGGCGGGGAACCCCCGGTGACTTTTCAATATGATTTTCTCTCTATTAAGGGACGCGGGGGAAAGATCAGCTCGTCCAGTGGCGAGGTCATTGGCCTTGATGACGTTCTTGAAGTTTACACCCCTGAAGTCACTCGCTTTCTTTTTGCCGGAACTCGACCCAATGCCGAATTTGCCATCAGCTTTGACCTCGATGTTCTGAAAATCTACGAAGATTACGACAAGTGCGAACGAATTTTCTACGGTCTTCAACCAGTCAACGAAAAAGAAAAGGCCAAACAGAGTCGTATCTACGAGCTTTCACAAGTCTCACGGCCCGAAACGGAACCGCCGTACCAGGTTACGATTCGCCACTTAGCGACCCTTTTGCAAACTTATGGGGGGGATATCTCGCAAACCCTCGCCGCCCTCGACGGCGTTAGTCCTTCACAGAAAGCAAGGTTAGAAGTTCGCGCTCGTTGCGCATGGAACTGGGTCACACAGTTTGCGCCCGAAGAGTTTCGCTTTAGCCTGCTCAAGGCCCCCGCCTCTCGAAGCAGGTTGTCGGAACAAGAACTCTCTGCCTTCCGCTTGCTCCGGGAGGCGGTTGAGTACCAATTCGCTACTCTCGATGAAAAAGGCTGGCAAGACAAAATCTACCAGATTGCGACCGACACCAACCTCGACGCCAAACAGTTGTTTGTGCAGATCTACCGAGCCTTGATCGGGAAAGATCAGGGACCACGCCTAGCCGGCTTTCTTAAGATCATCGGGCAAGATAAGCTTCTTCAGCTCTTGGCCTAAAAAAACAGACAGCCCGATGGCTGTCTGTTTTTTTCTGCTTTACTTTTACCGTTCTTACTTCACGTACAGCGGGCGTACAAAGTAGTGCGTATGCAACAGTTCGTGCGACTTTTCGGAAAGCGGCTTGCCTAAGAACTCTTTGTAGAGGTTCTGTACTGCCGGGTTTTCATGACTACACCGGATCGCCGAGCGATTATCATCTTTATAGATACCCGCGATACGCTTTTGGCGAACTTCGTCAGTGGAACCATAGGGCTGACCGCCGCCTGAAATACAACCGCCACGGCAGGCCATGACCTCGATAAAGTGGAACGGAAGTTCTTTTCCTGCCGCTTTAGCTTCTTTGACCTGATTCATAACGTCGCGGACGTTGGCCATCCCATGGGCGACGGCAAACTTGACTTCAATCTCTTTGCCACCAGCAGGAATCTTCACGCTAGCGACTTTAACACCGTCCATTCCGCGTGCTGATTCAATTTCTACTTTACCAAGGTTCTGGCCGCTCACCATGTGGTACGCGGTTCGCAACGCAGCCTCCATAACCCCACCCGTGGCACCAAAAATCGTACCGGCACCGGTGTAGGTCCCTAGGGGCGTATCCGCGTCTTCGTCAGGGAGATCCTTAAAGCAGATACCGGCTTGCTTGATCATTCTGGCAAGCTCCCGTGTCGTCAAAGACACATCCACGTCAAGGTAGCCAGAGCTCTTCATGTCTTCTGAACGCTGGATCTCGTACTTCTTTGCGGTACAGGGCATGATCGCCACCGACACAATGTTCTTGTTGTCGATTTTTGATTTTTGCGCGTAGTAGGTCTTGATCATCGAGCCCATCATCATCATCGGGCTCTTGGCCGACGAGAAGTTGGGAATCATGTCGCTGTAATACTTCTCCATATAATCGACCCAGCTAGGGCAGCAGGAGGTAATTAAGGGCAACTCGCCATGACCATGCGCGAAGCGTTCCACAAACTCGCTGGCTTCTTCCATGATGGTTAAGTCAGCCGAAAGGTTGGTATCGAACACTCGGTCAAAGCCTAGCCGGCGCAAAGCGGCATAGACCTTTCCCGTGACAACCGTGCCGGGCTCATAACCAAACTCTTCGCCCAGGGCTACACGAACGGCTGGGGCTATCTGCACGACCACATGTTTTTCGGGGTCGCGGAGGAAGTTCCACACCTTTCGGGTTTCATCGACCTCAGTAATCGCACCCACGGGACAGTGGGCTGAACACTGGCCGCACTTGATACAAGGGCTTTCAGCAAGTTTCACGTCACCGGCAGGGGCAATGCGGGTCCGGTCACCACGGTTTAAGAATTCCAGCGCCCAGACATCCTGCATCTGCTGGCAAACCAGAGCACAACGTCCACAACCGATACATTTTGTAGGGTTGAGGATCACCGAAGGGGTTGAGTCATCAATGGGGAGATCGCGAATCCCCATTTCAAAGGGGACACCCCTCATACCAAATTCACCGCATAGATCCTGAAGTTCACAGGTCCCGTTGCGGGGGCAGTTCAAACAATCGTTGGGGTGGTTGGACATGATTAGTTCCAACACCGTTCTGCGGGTCTCGACGATATCCGGGTCGTGGGTGATATAGTTCTGTCCCTCGACAACGTTGGTCGTACAGGCTCGAACCATCTTCGGGGAACCTTCGACACGAACGACACAGATACCACAGGCTCCCCAAGATTTCAAATCGGGGTGCGTACACAGGGCGGGAATTTTGGTATCGGCCAGCCGAGCCGCTTTCAGGATACTGGTTCCTTCGGGAACGGCTACGCTCTTGCCATTGATCTTAATGTTAACCGTTTTTGTTTCTTTCATGACGTTGGTACTCATCTGTTCACGCTCCTTTAGGACACCAGGACGGCGCCGAATTTACAAGCCTCGAAGCACGCCCCACACTTGATGCACTTCGACTGATCGATTTCGTGAGGTTGTTTCCGCTCCCCGGCAATACAGCCTTGTGGACATTTGCGGGCACACACCGTACAGCCGATGCATTTTTCTTTATCGATGCTATAAGTCACTAAGTCTTTACACTTACCCGCTGGACACTTCTTATCGATGATGTGCGCCATGTACTCTTTTTCAAAGTACTTGAGGGTTGACAAAACAGGGTTGGGCGTAGTGCCACCCAGCATACACAACGACGCGCGTTGCATGGCAAAGCTAATCTGCTTCATGGTGTCGATATCGGCCAGCGTTGCCGTTCCCTTGGTTACCTTTTCGATGAGATTGAGGAGTTTGCGTCCACCGATGCGGCAGGGAGCACATTTACCGCAACTTTCTTCGACCGAGAAGTCCAAGTAAAAGCGAACAACGTCAACGATACAGTCATCTTCGCTCATGACGATCAAACCGCCCGAGCCCATCATGGAACCTAGCTTTGTCAGACTCTCATAGTCGATGGGTGTATCGAGGAACTCTGCCGAGAGCACACCACCCGAAGGGCCACCAGACTGTACCGCTTTGAAGGCTTTTCCGCCCTTGATGCCGCCGCCGATGTCGTAAACAATCTCACGCAAGGTTGTCCCCATGGGGACTTCGACCAGACCTGAGTTGTTAATAGCTCCTGTCAAGGCAAACACCTTGGTACCTTTCGAGGTGGCCGTACCGATCGAAGCAAACCAATCGCCGCCTTTCAGGATAATGACAGGGACGTTAGCAAAAGTTTCAACGTTGTTGATCGAGGTGGGTTTACCCCACAGCCCGCTAACCGAGGGGAACGGGGGTTTGGGAACCGGCATACCCCGCTTACCTTCGATGGACTGCATGAGGGCTGTTTCTTCGCCGCACACGAAAGCCCCAGCGCCCAAACGAATTTCAATATCAAACTCGAAGCCAGAACCCAGGATATTTTTACCCAACAAACCCATCTCGCGCGATTGCTTCATGGCAACTTCAAGGCGGTGAATGGCCAAGGGGTATTCGGCACGGATGTAGATAAAACCTTTCGTCGCGCCCATGGCAAAACCGGCTATCGTCATGGCTTCCAAAACGGAGTGGGGGTCGCCTTCTAAGGTGGACCGGTCCATGTAGGCACCGGGATCGCCTTCATCCGCGTTGCAAATAACGTAACGTTGATCAGCGGGAGTAGCGCGTGTATTGGTCCATTTCAACCACGTGGGGAACCCTGCCCCACCTCGGCCCCGTAAACCGGACTTTTTCAATTCGTCGATGACTTTTTCAGGAGTCATTTCAAAAAGAACTTTTTCAAGCGCGGCGTAGCCGTCACGGGCAATATATTCCTGCACGTTTTCGGGGTCGATGATACCGCAGTTTCGCAGAACGATACGAACTTGCTTTTGGTAGAACTTGATGTCGGCTTCGCTCTTGGCAGCGATGTCATCCGCCGTTTTATAGAGCATTTCTTTGACAGGACGGCCCTTCACCAAATGCTCCGAAACGATCTTTTCAGCGTCCGAGGGTTTAACTTCTACGTAAAAGGACTCATCGGGAAGAATCTTTACGATGGGGCCTTTTTCGCAGAACCCGAAACAGCCGGTTTTGACGATCTGAACTTGGTTAGAGATTCCCGCCTTTTCAGCGTGCTCTTTTAGCTTTTTGTAGATGTCGTCGGATTTACTGGATTCACAACCAGTTCCGCCGCATACCAGACAATAGTTGTTCAGGGCCATGCTTAATTCTCCTTGACGATGTCTTTAGCCGGTCGATCAAACACATGTTTGTCCACGAGGCGTTTTTCCAAAATATGAGAATGCACAATCTGGCGAGCCGTTTCGGCATTCACGTTGCCATAAATAATGTCTGGCATACCGTTCATATGAATGGCGACGGTCGGTTCCGAATGGCAAAAGCCCATACAGCCCGTTTGTTTGATGACCGCATTCTTGATCTCTTTTGAAGCCAATTCATCAATGAAGGCATCCAAGGTTTCTTTAGCACCGGCCGCAATACCGCAAGTGCCCATGCCAACCACGATTTCGATGGTCTTGTCTTCGACAATGCGGCGTTCCATGGCCTTTTTGCCCGCCTCGCGCATTGCCCGTAATTCTTGCAATGTCATTTTCCGTCCTCCATGCTCTCTTGAGAGCGAAAATATTCTTTCAGCAACAGCAACGCTTCTACGTCCTCAAAGGAACCAACGGCTTCACGGAGCTCCTGCCGCGACACTTGGTAAGCGTGATCTTTACCCTCACCCCATGCCCTAACCAGCTCCACGTCGTGGGAACCCGGCCAAGCCATGACTTGGGTAAACACCGCACTCCAATCTCCCATAGGAGGCGTATCCCAATGTTCCAAATTGAACACGGTACTCACCTTCGTTCCTTCTCCCGGTCGGCTTTCCATGGCAAACTCGCCGAGCGTGCCTTCCAGGGTCTGAATAACGAGGGGCAGCCCCAAGCCCACTTTTCGTTCAGGATGCTTCCGTCCATCCGTATAAAAGGGGTCTTGCGCTCGCCGCAGTTCTTCGGGGGTCATACCTTTTCCGTTATCAGTTACCACAAGGTGCAACCGAGAACGGTCTTGTCGGACTTCAATACGAATCAAGGTTGCCCCGGCTTCAACGGCGTTTTGAAACAGATCCGTAAGAAAATCACCCAAGGAACGGTGCATTAGACTCCTTTAAACTTGGCGAGAATTTCGGGAAGCTTGTCAGGATCAATCTTGCCAAAAACTTCGCCGCCAACGACCGCCACCGGAGCCAAACCACAACAACCCACGCAACGAACTGCCTCGACAGAAAAAAGCCCATCATCGGTCACTTGATTGACGCCGATTCCCAACAGGTTTTCAATCTCTTGAATGATGTCCTGGCCGCCCTTGAGGTAGCAGGCTGTCCCGAGACAAACTTGGATGTTGAACTTTCCGGGGCGATTCAGCTTAAAAAAGTGATAGAAAGTAATCACTCCGTAGATCTTAGCCAACGGGACGCCGATCATTTGGCTCATCTTGATGACGGCGGCTCGCGGCAGATAGCCAAATTCTTCCTGCAGACGGTGCAGAACCATAATTAAGTTGCCGGGTTTATCCTTCCACTCTTCGATAAAACTTACCAAAGCGGGAGAAAACTCAACCGACTCTTGGGCGGGCAATGTTTGAACTGACATCTCTCCTCCTCTTTTCTTGTAAACTTGCGCTCTCAGGAACCTTGCAAATCAGCATTATGTTCCTCAGTTTTCAAAAAATCAACAGTAAATTCCTATAATTGATCTTAAGAATCTTTACAATTTTGTTTTAATACTTTTAAAACACCTTGTCAACTTCTATTGTGAATGTATTCACATATTTTCACAGATTTACACCTATCAGAACCTTCTTAAAAAAAGAGAAAGGCAAGGACAAATCTGCGACTTCCCTTGAAACGCCGCTTTCTCCGTCCTATTCTTAGAAAGGGGGGAACTCATGAGTGACAAACCACAGTTAAGAATCGGGCACTTACCCATAACTGATCACCTTGTTCTGGGTATGACCAAGGCTAAAGTGAGCAAACAAGTAGAAACGCTCAACCATTGCCGCTTAGAAACGGTTTCACTAGGGGGATGGAACGAGCTAGGTGAAGCCCTCAGCCAAGGTGACCTCGACATGGCCTTCATGCTGGCCCCCTACGCCATGGAACTCTTTCATTCAGGGGTGCCCATTAAACTGGTCAGCCTAGCCCATCGCGACGGTAGTATCATTGTAACGAACAAGCGAGCCAATATTCGCAAGATTGAAGATTTTCAAGGGAAAACCGTGTTGATTCCCTACCATCTGTCGGTACACCACATGCTCTTCGATGAACTGTTGCGCAAGGCGGGTCTGACGGTAGGCCCCGGAAAGGACGTTGTATTTGAAACCGTGGCGCCAACGCAGATTCCGCAATATATAGAGTGGGACGAAGCCGGCGATATTGGGGGCTACATCGTTGCCGAACCTTTTGGATCTGTTGTCATTGCCAAGGGCCAAGGGGAGCAATTTAAACTTTCGAACGAAATTTGGCCGGACCATCCCTGCTGCGTCGTGGTCGCCAAAGACGATATTTTGCAAAAGTACCCCGAGGCCGTGCAGGAGCTAACCAGCAGCTTTGTCAGCTCAGGAAAGCTCATTCACGAAAAGCCTGACACGGCCATCAAAGTCGGGGCAGAATTTTTAGGGCAATCCGACGAAGTCATGAAACGAGTTCTGGCAACCGGCGACAAGGTCACGTATAAAAACCTCAAGCCCAATTTGCAGGAACTCGATAAAATGCAGACCTACTTGACTCAGGTTATCTCGGCTTTATCCGACAAAATCGACTTAGAAAGCTTCTTTGACGACCGCTTCGTAAAGGGTCTTTGACCTTTACCGCTTCAAAAGGTATGATCGGGGGTATGAAATGCCCCTTATGCGGCCACCTTGATGACAAAGTCATTGAGTCCAGACAGAATATTTCCGGCACGTCGTTACGGCGCCGCCGGGAATGTTTGTCTTGCGGTTACCGCTTTACCAGCTACGAACGTATCGAAGAAATTCCTCTTATGGTAATTAAAGCCGACGGAAGGCGAGAACCCTTCGACATCAAAAAGATAGAACGAGGACTTACCAGAGCACTAGAAAAAAGACCGGTCAGCCAGGTAGAAATCGAGGAAATGCTCAATCAACTCGAAGACGAGGCCGCCATGGAAGGCAAGGCAAACCATGAAATACACAGCAAACAATTGGGCGACCTTGTGATGAAAAAGCTGGCGGGAATCGACAAAGTCGCCTACGTCCGCTTTGCGTCAGTCTACAAACGATTCGAAACCGTCGATGCGTTCGTCCGTGAAATTGAAAAGCTCACGTGAAGCTCGGTAACCCTTCCCCTTGACCGCCTGATAAGTTTCCCCGATAGTAACCCCGATGCCTTCCATAGAAATTGAACCGGATAATTTTTCCCAGACAAAAGCCTTTTTGGTAACCCTTCAAAGCTCAGCGACTTCAGAAGAAATCGCGCTGGCCAACCTCGAGGAGCTTCGCGGGTTGACTGCGACAATGGGCTTGTCAGCGGTGGGGTCCTTAGTCGTCAAACAGCGCGAGAATCATGCCAAACTTTTAGTCGGGAGCGGCAAAGCAGAAGAAATTCTTCAAGCCGCCGATCAAGCTCAAGCGGATATGATTGTCTTTGACGATGATTTGTCCCCCACCCAACAACGCAACTGGGAAGATTTTACAAAGAAAACCGTCATTGACCGCCAAGAGGTCATTTTAGAAATCTTTTCACAACGTGCCCTGACGCGCGAGGCGGTACTCCAAGTCGCTTTGGCGCGCATGGAATACAGTCTGCCCCGGTTGACCCGCAGCTACACTGACCTTTCCCGGCAACGGGGAGGGGCTCGCAACAATCGCGGTGGCGGTGAAATGAAGCTTGAGCTCGATCGACGGGTAATTCTCCGAAAAATCGACCAATTTAAACGCGAATTGATCGAAGTCCGTGCTCATCGTGACCGAACACGCAAACAGCGGAGTATTTCGCCCCTGCCACGAGCCGCCATCGTGGGCTACACCAACGCCGGAAAATCTACCTTACTAAATAGTCTCGCGGATGCGGGAGTCCTTCAAGAAGACAAGTTGTTTGCCACCCTAGACCCTACGACACGAAAAACTGCCGTCGCCCCTGGTTTACAACTTTTAGTCACCGACACTGTCGGTTTTATTCAAAAGCTACCGCACCACTTAGTGGATGCCTTTCGATCGACTCTCGAAGAGGCTGTCTATGCCGATTTTCTCCTCCATGTGATCGACGTGTCGCATCCTCAAGCGGAACAACAATACGATTTAACCAATAAAGTTCTCTCTGACTTGGGTGCGGGCGAAAAACCCCAGCTTTTAGTCCTCAATAAGGCTGACAAAGCAAGTCCGCTTAACCTCGCCGCTTGGCTTAACCGCTTTCCCGAGGCGATCTCTACCTCGTTGGTTCGCGGTGAAGGGCGCGATATCTTGAAATCGGCGGTGGCACGCCTAACCCTCCAAATCGTACCACCTTTACAATTTCAGATTCCCCTAGAACGGGGGGATCTCGTGGCCTATTTGCGCAAGAATGGGCAGGTACTCAGTGAAGCCTACGAAGAGGAGGCGATTGAAGTTCAAGCTCAGGTGGTTCCCGCTCTGCTCGCGCCTGTCCGCGCTTGGATCAAGGCATGAACACCCCCAAAGTCATGACCCCCCTTGTCGTTGAATGGACGGCCCCACCACAGGTTAAGGCTCTTCAAACCACCAGGCAGGGCGGTTTCAGCCAAGGAGCCTGGGAAGGGGCAAACCTGGCCTCGCATGTGGGTGATGACCCTACCGCCGTCGAACAAAATCGCCGAGCCCTTTTGCGCTGGATACCCCAGCCTCCCCTGTGGCTCAACCAAACCCATTCCTCTAAAATTTTTGACGCGGATCAGCCCCAGAACACCCGGGATAATCCCTATCAAGCTCCTCCCGAAGCCGATGGCGCGGTTACCAGACAGCGAAACGTTCTAGCGATTATGACCGCAGATTGTCTGCCCGTTCTCGCATACAGCCGTGAAACGAAAAGACTTGGAGCTTTCCACGCCGGTTGGCGAGGCTTGGCAGGGGCGATTCTTGCCGGAGGAGTTAAAGCTTTGGGGGGAGCCCCTGAAGATCAAGATTGGTGGGTAGGCCCAGGAATTGGCCCCGAAGCCTACGAAGTCGGCCTTGGGGTCAAAGAGGCCTTTCTTCGATACTTGCCTGAGCATGAAGGGGATTTTTTGCGAACGGGGGAGCAAACCTGGCAACTCAACCTGGCCCAGGCGGCTCGTCGTCAACTTTTGAGCGCTGGGGTTACGAGGATTACGATGGCGCCCTGGACCACCAGCCAACACAAGGATTTATTTTGGTCCTACCGCAAGCAAAATCCTTGTGGAAGAACGGCGAGCTTGCTTTGGTGTGAATCTTAACGTGAATCTTAAATCGTAGCGGGAATGTCCGTAGGATAAAAAAAGGCTCCGGGAAAAGGAGAAAACCCGGAGCCTGAGTTCCACCGCGCGCCCTTGCTCTTCACGCGGTTTCACAAGAAAAACTTCATCACCGGTCTTAGGTTACAAAATTTTCATGATTTAGTGCAAGGCCTCTGGACCAAATTCTTGATGATATTGATGCCGATACTGGCTCGGAGACAGACCGGTATACTGGCGAAACGTGCGGGACAAATGAAACTCGTTGCAAAAATGTAAACGTTCGGCAATAGCATAAAGGGGTAAAGCCGTCGAGGTCAAAAGAGACGTGACAGCCTCGACCCGCAATTTTGTCAGATACTTCATTGGCGTGGTTTTCATTTTATGACGAAAAAGGCGAATGAGGTACGATTCATTAAGCCCAACCTCTTTGGCTAACTCAGGTAACGAAAGGTCGCGAAATATATTGCTCTGAAGGATGCGCAGGGTCTTTTCGATGTGAGCGTTCCTCTCATCGGCAAAGGCAAAACCCCCACTTTTTTGCCCCAACTGAAAGAGCAAGGATTGAAACTGGTGAGAGGCGGAATAGCGAAGATTTTCTTGACCAGACAGAGCTTTCTCTCGCAGTTCCTCAAAAAAGAAGCGAAAATTTGTCCCCAGGTGGTATTCTTTCGATTCTTGAGTCTCTTTTTGTAGGAATTCCTTTAAGGGAATATCGGAATCCTCAAGCTCAAAGAGAATCGCATAGTACGTTACAGGCTGCTGGGGATTAAATGCTTGGACAGCGTGCTGAACTTCTGGCTTGGTCACGTAAGTTGTCCCTGGGCTGAGCGAGAACGTCTGAGGACCGTTGCGAAAGCGTCCCGCTCCTTGCACAAAGTAGTGAACTTCATATTCGCCCGGGTGGCTGTGCAGACGGCAATGCCAAGCTAAATCTTGTTCGTCCTTCATCTGATAGACAAAAACAATGTCCTTGATCCGCATAAAGTCAATTTTATATAGGCTAAAACAGTTTTGTCCATTCACGTCTCGCCCTTTTCACTAGATAGTAAAACAGAAGGAGCGAAAAATGGCTTACACCCTGGGGATTGATGTGGGAACTCAGAGTACCAAGGTTCTGATCTACGACACCTCCCTAAAAAAAATCGTCGCCCAAGAGCAAGAATCGTATGACCTGGTCAGTCGGCCCGATGGTTCTCGCGAACAGGAGGCCAGCTGGTGGACAACGGCCATTACCCAGTGTTGTGCTCGTCTTGACCCTACCCTTTTAAAACAAGTCAGCGCCGTGGGAGTTTCAGGTCAACAGCATGGGTTTGTCCCCTTGGATCACGGTCAAGTTCTCCATCGCGTCAAATTGTGGTGCGACACGTCGACCGTGACGCAGTGCGAAGTGCTAACTGATGCTTTCGGCGGCAATAAACGCCTCCTTGACGAGGTGGGGAACCTCATACTCCCCGGCTATACGTTGCCTAAGATTCTTTGGTTTAAACAGTTCGAACCGTCTTTGTATCAAAAGATGACCAGCTTTGCCCTTCCTCACAATTACATCAACTTCTGGCTAACGGGTCAGTTGAACATGGAATTCGGCGACGCTTCGGGGACAGGCTTTTTCAATATTCGCACGAGGTCTTGGAATTTTGAGCTTTTGAGGCTCATCGACTCGGCTCGAGACTGGCAGTCCTTTGTCCCCCCGCTGGTGCAAGCCCACGAACCCTCGGGCTTTGTTACCAAAGAGTCTGCAAAGATTTTGGGCTTACCCCCGGGTATTCCCGTTTCCTCTGGTGGCGGTGACAATATGATGGCCGCGATAGGAACAGGTAGTGTACGCCCCGGTGTCGTAACCATCAGTCTAGGAACCTCGGGGACCCTTTTTACCACTGTTGACCATCCCGTGATCGACCCTAACGGTCAAATGGCAGCCTTTTGTTCCTCGACGGGGGGCTGGCTCCCTCTTTATTGCACCATGAACTGTACGGTTGCTTCCGAACTCACCCGAAAGCTCTTAGGTACGGATTTACAAGAGTTAAATCGCCAGGCGGCCTCGGTTCCTGCCGGTTCCGACGGAGTCCTCCTCCTCCCGTTTTTCAACGGAGAACGGACACCTTACCTTCCCCACGGCAAAGGTTCCTTTTTAGGCCTGACTCCCGACACCATGACCCGGGCGCACTTTTTACGCGCCTCGATGGAAAGCGCTGTCTACGGTTTAAAAACGGGCTTACAGGCTTTTACTAAGCTAGGTTTACCAGTGCACGAAATTCGTCTAACAGGAGGGGGTTCTGCTAGTCCCCTCTGGAGACAAATTGTCGCCGATATTCTGGGAGTTCCCGTCGTCTACCCGAGGGAACAAGAAGCGGCTTGTTTGGGGGCCGCCCTCCAAGCAGAGTGGTGCAGGGAACTCCAGGAGTCTCCGCCTTTGTACGACGCACGTCTTTTGTCCTTGGTCGATCAGCATGTGCTTACTGACCCTGCCAAAAAGGCCTTTCCCGGCTCGGACCAACCCGTTTACAGCCAAGCCTACGAAAATTATCTCACCTATTTGCGAGCCTTAACACCTGTTTTTCAATAAAATTTTCCGGCAAAGCCGGTTTGCTCAGAGGAGGTCATCATGAGCAGTTCCTATTTTGTGGGGACAAAAGAGTTTTTTCCCACCGTGAAGAAGATCCGTTACGAAGGAAAAGCTTCTCGGAATCCCCTAGCGTTTAAGTTTTATGATCCTGACAAAATCGTTGGGGGGAAGTCAATGAGAGAGCATCTTCGCTTTGCGGTTGCCTATTGGCACACTTTTTGTGCCACAGGTAGCGACCCTTTTGGAAGTGCGACACTCCCCCATCCCTGGGATGAAAAATCTGAACCCGTAGCAAGGGCTATTGATAAAGCCGATGCCGCTTTCGAATTTTTTACCAAACTCGGGGTCGACTACTATTGTTTTCATGATACCGACGCAGCTCCTGACGCCGATGCCTCAGCCTACGAAAAAAACATGCAAACAATCACAGATGTTTTACGGGAACGACAAAAAGCGACCGGAGTGAAACTCCTGTGGAATACAGCGAATGTTTTTAGTCATCCTCGGTACATGAATGGCGCGGCGACCAACCCTGAATTTAACATCCTTGCTCGCGCGGCTGTTCAGGTAAAAGCCTCTTTAGAAGCCAACGTCGCCCTGGGCGGCGAGAATTACGTCTTTTGGGGAGGCCGCGAAGGCTATACGACACGACTCAATACGCTGATGAAGCGCGAGCAGGAGCACTTGGCGCGGTTTTTATCTGCCGCACGCGATTATGGTCGAAAAATTGGCTTTCAAGGTCCCTTTCTGATCGAGCCTAAACCCATGGAACCCACCAAGCATCAATATGATTCTGATGCCGCAACAGTCATCGGTTTTCTCAAAGCCCATGGACTGGACAAAGACTTTAAATTAAACATCGAGGCCAACCATGCTACTTTAGCAGGAAAAGACTTTGGCCACGATCTTCAAGTCGCGTCGGATGCGGGTTTGTTGGGTTCGGTTGATGCCAATCGTGGGGATCCTCGAAACGGTTGGGATACCGATCAATTCCCTACCGAGGTTTTAGAAACCACTCAAGCCATGAGGATTATTCTTGCCCAAGGGGGCCTTGGTTCAGGGGGGCTCAATTTTGACGCCAAGGTTCGACGCAACTCAACCGATTTAGAAGATCTGTTTATTGCCCATATTGGTGGGATGGACGCCTTCGCCCTGGGGCTCGAAACTGCAGAAAGAATTCGCCAGGACGGGTGGCTCGATCAACTGTTAAAAACCCGCTACCAATCGTTTGATTCAGGTTTAGGAAAAGACTTTGAAAATGGAAAACTGGGTTTTGAGGAGTTAGCGAAACTTGGCCGTCAAGTCAGTGACAAGCTCATTTCTGGAAAACAAGAGGAAATTGAGGCCTATTTGAACCAGATGCTCTTCTCGTAAGGCCTGCTTGAGCAACAACACAACTAAAGAACGGAACTAAGACGCCCAATAGTGGTCGTTTTCTACATGCGACATGAGGCCTAAGACAAAGATTTCGCCGATCATGCCGAACTTTTGAGCATCCTGTTCCGTTCTTTGGTAGGTAGAAAGAAATTGATTGATCAGAATATCACCATTGGGAAACATGCCACCAAAATAGAAGGGACAAACCAACCGCCCCTGCCGAATCTTTTCTGAAAAGCTCTGGTTCAAGGGCGAAATAAAGCTTTCGAGGACGCGCATGCCAGAATGGGCAAACTTGTCCACGACAGTCTGGGGTTGGGCGGCTTGTTCATAACTTAAACCCATTCCTTCAAGAAACAGCTTTAACCCGAAGAGCGGACTTGAGGGGTTCTTGAGCTCTTCAAGAGCCCGAATTTGGTAAATACCTTCTCGTGGCGGGTTAGAAAAAGAGGGGTTATCGGTCGACTGGCCAACAAGTACGGCTACTCGCCTTTCGCGTGTGGCGGGAACAGATGACTGCCAACTTGGTGGTAACTTCGCTTGGTCGACAAGCAACCAACTCTCGGCCTGCCAGACGTAGGGGGAACCGTTGATGATCGAAACAGCTTGATATTTATTCAGAACTTTGTTGGCGGCTTCGGTCAAACACGGCGACTGTTCCGAGGCCTCAAAGATAAAGGAGTCGATGGTATCGACTTTTTTGGCCACAAAGACCTCTTCTTTAAAAATCCGTTCAACCTTGGCGATATCGTGATCGATAGTTTGCATCGTTTTTTCACCCTGCTCAATGGCCGAGGCAAGCTCGCCGATGGCTGAGGTAAGGCCACCAACTTGAGCAAGATTACTCGTCAAAAGATTTTGATGGGTTTGGGACTCTTCAAAAACCCGCTGAACAGCGAGCTTTTGCTGGCTGGCCGCCGTTGCCACTGCGTCACTTTTCTCTTTCATGATTTGCATCACGGGGAGGAATTCTTTAACCTGGGCTTTTTGGCCCGATATCACGGTTTGATTTTCTTCTTGCAACTTTCGCATTTCTTTGGCGACGATGCCAAAACCAGCGCCTAACGACCCTACCCTTGCCGCCTCAATACGGCCGTTAATGCTCAACATCGACAGCTTGGCACTAATTTCGTCGATGTGTTCGATGGCTTCGGCAATAAAATTTTGCAAACCCTGAACGCGATTGATCGAAGCTTTTAGCTCCTGCGATTGGCCCAACTCCTCTGAAGCAAAGGCGTTAACACTGCTGACCTGGGCCATCATCGTTCCTTGTCGCTCCGCCTGCATAGCAAAACTCTTGTGAAATTCTTGCGAAATTCTATCCACATTTTGAACGGAATTGAGCATTTCGTGGTACGACGTTGAAATTTCCCGGAGGGAAGCCAGCACCTTTTCGACCGCCTGAGACAAGTCTAGCGAGTTGGCCGTCTGGGCCGTGATTCGGCTCACGTACGAAGCCCGCAGGTGACTCGAAACGGCTTGGGCCAGTTCAAGCCTCTTGCGAAGGTCATCCCGCTCAGCTTTGAGCTGGTTTACTTCCTCGGCAGAAGTCGTTGCTGGCAACTGGGATTCCGTTTCTAGGTCATGCTTATGCTTTGAGATTTTGTGCATGGGGGCTCAAACCTCGCTTAAATTCGTTAAGGAATAAATTCAATATGGAACCTGCCTAGCGAAAAAGCAAGAGTTTGTTCCTTAAATCGCACAACCTTGTGACTCAAATCGTCCGCAAAATAGACACAATTCAAAGTGTTTTAAGTCACAAACTCTTTCGTTTGTAAGCACAAACTCGACGAGATTTAAGCACAAACTTGCGACGAGCTGGACCTCCTCTGGGATTGTTAGTCGCGAAGCAATTGGCTAAATAGCGAAAACCGAAAAGCCGCATGACCGTAGCGAACGGCTAAGTAGTTTTTTACCAAGCTCAGAAATTCTTCACGGGTACGAACATTGCTCCGCGAATAGATCGAGGTAACATGCGCTTTTACGGTTTTTGGCGAGACATAAAGGATATCGGCGACCTCACGCAGTTTGTACCCCTGTAAGAGTAATTCCACGACATCGCGTTCTCGTTTCGAAAAGTGATACCTCTCGTAAAATTCGGGGTCCGGTTTTACCGCTGACGCCAGTAGCGGTTTGGCATCTAAGGCACTCCAGCGGATGCCCTCAATCCGATTGTCCTTTTGTATCAACGAAGCCCGTGACAAAACGGACAACGATTGACCATCGAGACGCACGAGTCTTACCTCGTTCAGATCAGGCAACTCGCCTAACACAACTCGAGACAAACTTGCCGAAAACCGAGGACGGTCGTCGGGATGAACAAAATCTAAAAGGTGCAATTGCGGAATGTCTGCTTCGGGGGGGAGTCCAAAGAGCGAAAGACAGGCTTGGTTGGCATACACAAATTTTAAGGTCAAGTCTGTTTCGAGAATAATTGTCGGCAACAGATACGCCATTTCACGGTAGCGCTCTTCGCTTTTCGTTAACTCATCGACAACTTGGATGAGTTTATGTTCCGCAACCTCGAGCTGATCAAGACGGCGGGTATTTTCTAGGGCGTTGACGATTTGTTCCGCCAACATTCCGTAGGCGATTTCAACCGAAATACCCTCTTCAACGATAAAAAGCCCGTCTGCATGAGTTTCTGAAACTAAGGGTAGAACAAAGAGAGTATAGCGCCTTCCTTGGGGCAAGACTGCGGCAGGAAGGAGACTACTGGTAGAAAACAACGTCTGTGAAGGGATGATGGTATGACGTGGAAGGCTAAAGGCCATGGCCAACTGTGAGGAGGGAGGAATCTCTTCCAAAAGGCTCGCCGGAACAAATGGCTTTTCAAAGAGGGTGATGTAAGCACTTTGGATCCCTAGAGACGGAAAAGAGGCCCGGATGTTATCAAAAAGTTGTCTCATCGTTTTTGACGAGCCAAAGTGCGCGATAATGCGGCGGAGTTTCCAGACTACTTCAGAAAGTTCAACAAACTTATCATTTCCTTTGTCTGCCAAGTGTTCAAAAACCAAGCGTCCCGTACGATTGACGTAATCTTTGATGGCATCCACTTTCTCGTGTGTAGTCAAATTCTGAAGAATACGCTCTTCAAGTTTGTTAACCAGAGCCATCCAAAAGGCAATATCTTCGGCTCCTTCATCCATACGCTCACGCAACGATTCGACAAACTTGAGATAGGCAGAGGTTTTTAGGGCCGTCAGGCTGGATTGTTGATCTAAGTCTTGTATTAGTGCCTGAAAGCCTTTTGTTGCTAGGTCCTCAAATGATACCCCGCCCAGGGTAAATTTCCCGCTGGCTAAATAGGATTCTCCCTCACAACCACACGAACGGCGAAAAATAACGGGAGCATCCAAAGAGGTTCTAAAATTGACGGGCTTCCCGTCAAGAATATCGATCAGGATTTCGCCAGCCCGGTAGGCTAAATCAAAAATGGGCTGGTGCGCTGTCGTTAAAGGTGGACGTTGGTGGTGGGCTTGCTCGATATCGTCAAACCCTGTCACGCTAACATCCTCGGGTACCCGCAAGCCAAGCTCTTTTAATGCCGACATGGCTCCCATGGCCATCTCATCATTGGAACAAACAACCACGCGGGCAAGGTTTTGCCGTGACCGCGACCATTCATACACGGCTTGTCGGCCAGATTCAAAAGAAAAATCTCCCCAAAAAATTCTATCTTGCCGCACGGTTAAGCCATGAGCCGCTAACGCTTCCATATAGCCTTGAAAGCGGCCATCGGCATCAGCAACACCAAAGGGCCCCCGGACAAACGCAAAGTCTTGATAACCATGAACTTCGATCAGATGAGATACCAGCGTTTTCATCGCAGATTTTCCATCAATCAAAACACTGGGACAGCGCTCCAGAGGTTGAGAGAGACTGACCATAGGAATCTCTCCAAAAGCCTCAAGAAACGTAGCATCACGATCAGCAAACAAGGTAATTGTTGACGTTGACACCACTAGGCCGTCTATTTGTGGGGTCTTAGCGATTTTATAGATAAAATTATGGTATCGCTCGTTTCCGATTTCTGACTCTAAACTCTTTCCTGCAAAGTAAATAAGGTTAACGTCACGTTCTTCGGCCAGTTTTTGCAAACCTTTCCAGAGTTGAGCTTGATAACTACCATCAATCTGATTGATCAACATACCAATGGTTCGACGTTTTGAAGTTTGCTCACTGTTGCTCATGTGGTGTTTCCAATTCCCTGATGATACTCCCGTCTTCACGGGAGGGCAACAAAAAAGCACCGCCCGAAGGCGGTGCTTTTTTTATCGCTGTGCTTACCAGCCGACCGAGACTACCAAACCACGGGGGTTAGGTGTCGTCATCGTTGAACTCTGTGAGTTGACGTCATCATAGCAGAAGCCATAGGCCTTTTGATTGATGCTGTGCTCGTGCCAGAACTGGGCATAGTAGTCAAACGGTGCCGTCTGATAGTAGGCCGAGGGGGTATTCAGCGCCGAGGCGTTATCCATC
>DAIDHT010000008.1:0-39381 GCA_027451945.1 Spirochaetales bacterium | reverse complement strand
ATCAATGATCAACGGAATTCGGTACCTCTCGGCGATCAGTTGCGCCCGAAAGCTCTTTCCCGTTCCGCTTTTGCCGATGAGAGCGTAGACACGAAGTCCTGTAATGCGTCGTAAAAAGGATTCAAGCAGTCTGGTCATCCTGAGACTATTTCTACTATAAATACAGGCAAGATAAAACTAGGAGTGCGGGTACTTGCGGTAGGGTTCCCCAAGGAGACTAAGGTGTTTGCAAAAATTCTGGTGTTTCTGACGGGGTTTTGGGTTTTTGGTCCCGCCGTTGTTCATGCGGTTTCCATCCCCCATGCTATTGTTTCTGTTAGTTTGATGACGGACGAATATTTGGTGAATTTGGTGCCTGTGCAACGGATTTTGGCCCTGAGTCAGGATGCTGATAACTCAGAACTCTCAAATATTAGAGCACAAGCCAAGGCTGTACGAGGGCGTGCTCGAATGAATATCGAGCAGTTATTGAAACTCTCTCCCGATTTAGTCCTTGCCCCTGACTGGGCCGACCAAGATTCTGTTAAGTTTTTGCGGTCGCAGGGTATTCGTGTCATCGTAGTGCCGACTCCCCATACCTGGAACCAGGTGCTTGCCTTAGTTTTGAACCTGGGGCAACAGTTGGGGGTTGAGACTCGTGCTCGTCAATGGCTAGTGGAATTAAACAACCAGGTAAAGCAACTTAACCGTGTCAGTCATGAGGTTACTCTAAGCAAAGCTGAACGTCCCAGCTTTCTTGAGTATGATGAATGGGGGGCCAGTATGAGTAAGGGAACCCTCTGGCCGGCTATTTTGCGGCTGGCGGGTGTTCGTAATGCGGGTGAACGCCTACAACCCGGAGCCTGGGGGTACGCCCCCCTCTCCTTAGAAAAACTGCTCGAACTCAACCCGAATTGGCTAGTTTTGCCGTCAGAAGAAGCCCTAAAACAGTTCGGTGACTTAGCTTGGCTTAGACATCTGCAAACTGACCCCCTTTTTTCTCAGTTGTCTGCGGTAAAGCATAACCAAGTTCTGTTTTTACCGGAACGGTGGAAAACTGCGACTAGTCCCTACATCCTTCAAGCGGCGATAGCGATCCAGCATGCGGCCTATCCGAACCTTTCGTAACTTTTGGCCCCTGGCAGGCTTTTTGAGCGTTGGCCTCGTAGGGGCATTATTTCTGTCGGTGAATATTGGTCCTGATGGACCTTTGTGGTCTTTTTCGCTTTCACCGCAACTTTCAAAGGTTGTTTTCTGGGATCTCCGCTTACCGAGGGCTGTTTTGGCGTTACTTGTTGGGGCTGGGCTAGCGGGAAGTGGAGCTTTTGTCCAAGGGGTTTTTCGTAACCCGTTGGCTACCCCAGAAATCTTAGGGGTTTCTGCGGGCGCGTCGGCGGGGGCGGTCTTGTTTCTTCTTTTAGGTTGGGGAGGATGGAGCCTTTGGGGCTTGGGCTTGGGCGCCTGGTTGGGGGCTCTTGTCGCGGCTGGCTTAGTCTTTCTGTGGGGAACCCGTCAACAGGGGGTGTCAGGCCTTTTGTTAGCTGGGTTGGCCCTATCGAGTTTGCTCTCAGCCCTTTCTTCCGTTTTCTTATTGATGAGCGGGCATGTTCAACTCAGTCACTTTCTTTTTTGGTTAGCGGGGAGTCTCGAAAATCGTCGGTGGGACCACGTGGTTTTAGCGGCTGTAACAATTTTGCCAGCGTTGACGGTGCTGATGCTTCAAGCCGGCCACCTGAATGTTGCGTCGTTGGGTGATGAAACGGCCGTTTCTTTAGGACTCAACCTTGAGCGGTACCGGCTGGTAAATTTGATGGTCGTTGCTTTTGCCTCAGCTGGCTGTGTCGCGACAGCGGGAGCCATCGGCTTTATTGGCTTGATGATCCCTCATGCTGTGCGTTTACTCTGGGGGGAAGATTACCGTTTTTTTGTGCCCTTGTCGGTCTTGTCCGGCGGTTTGTTTTTATCCTTGGCAGATACGGCTGTACGCCTTTTGCCCTGGACGATACCCGTGGGGTTGTTAACCGCTTTGTTGGGAGCTCCTTTGTTTTTGGTGCTAGTGAGAAGCCAAGTTCAAGGACGGCCTTAATGCCAGCGACTTTAGAATTTGAGCAAGTGTCGTGGACTCCCCGAGGGGTGCAAGTTTTGAAGAACCTTACCGCTGCGTTTACCCCGGGGTCCCTTACGGCTGTTGTTGGTCCCAACGGCGCAGGAAAATCGAGCTTTCTTAAAGCAGCTGCTGGGTTTTTAAACGTGAAGCAGGGACGAATCCTCTGGGGTGGAAAAGAACAACGCCGGTTCGGACATCGCCAAGCCGCCAATTTCCGACATTGGTGTGGAAGTGAGGATGAGGGGGGACTTACAGTACGATCGGTAGTGGAGGCGGGTGTATACTCTCTCGAAGGACGGTGGCAAAGCCTATCAGAAGCACAGCTTCAGCGCTTGCAGGAACTGGGAAAAGCCTTAGAACTTTATTTGGACTGGAACGACACCCGTACTTTTTGTAGCTTTTCTTCAGGAGAACGGCGTTTGGTCCACTTGATACGCACATTCCTTGTGCCGGCTGAGTTGTACCTGCTCGATGAGCCAGGAGCCCCCTTGGATTTGCGTCATCGGCTTTTACTAGCAAATTTGCTCAAGCAGCTTTCTGCCCAGGGGGCTACACTCTTGGTGAGCTACCATGACTTGGGCGAGGCTTTGTCAGTCGCCGATCAGGTGCTGGTCTTGGAACGGGGTCAGATAAAAATTCACGGGAGCATAAAAGATCTAACGCCTACTTTGATTCAGTCAGTTTGGCGTGTGCAAAGCCCCGAAGCGGGATGGACATGGGGAACTCTTGAAACGAAGCCTTAGGGGAAAGAAAACTTAGGGGAAAAGCATTGCCGAGGACCGGAATCGAACCGGCACGACTGTTTCCAGTCGAGGGATTTTAAGTCCCTTGTGTCTACCAATTTCACCACCTCGGCTGGTGACGCAATAGACACACAATACCTTAGAGAAAAGGAAAAGTCTAGATGATTCAATCAGTTCGTTTGACCGATAGTCACTGTCATTTACTGTCGATCGCCAAAAAGGGGGGGGATATTGCACAAACTTGGACCAAATTTTTAGCCGCTGGCGGAACTTGGTTGTTGGATGTGGGTATTCGAGAGGATGATGCGGAAGAGAGGCTTGCTTTGACTTCTTTGGGACCTCAGTTGCGTTTTTCATGCGGGGTCCACCCCTCCGAAACGGCCGATACACCAAACTGGGACCGTCTTGTTAGTCGGTTTCAGAATCCTCTCTGTATCGCCGTGGGAGAGATAGGCTTAGATTGGTACCGAGGACGAGACAACGAGGCCCAACAGCTTCAGTTTTTTTCTACACAACTTGAAATTGCCGAGCAAGTCGATCGTCCGGTTATTCTGCATGTGAGGGAGGCTATGAAAGACGTTTTAGCCGAACTTAAGAGGCATCCTCGTGTCCGCGGTGTCTTTCACTGTTTTTCGGGAACTCCTGAAGATGCTCAACAGGCTCTCAAGCTTGGGTTTTTCCTTAGTTTTGCTGGAAATCTCACCTATAAAAACTCAGAGACCTTGCGTCAGGCTTTAAAAGTTGTTCCCCGAGACTCCGTTTTGTTTGAAACAGATGCGCCCTATTTAAGTCCCCAGCCTGTTCGTGGCCAAACAAATGAGCCCTATAATGTTCTTCATACCATCAATTTTGCGAGCGAAATTCTCAATGTCGAGCAAGCACAGCTATGCGAGCAGACGACGCAGAACTTTGAAAAACTGTTTGCTCCGGCTCTTATTGCTGAAGAATCGTAATTTCGACACGTCGGTTTTGCGCACGACCCTCGGGGGTGGCATTAGAGGCAAGCGGATCGCACGCACCTCGTCCTTCGTAGACTAGGTCTTTGGCTGGTATTCCCCGTTGTTCTAACTCGTGAACTATCGTTAGAGCTCGACTCCACGATAACTTTTTTTCCCCTTCAGGATTGTTAACGTCAGCCGTATACCCTACAATGCGGATTGTTCTGCCCGGCATAGCTTTTAAAGCTGCAGTAATGGCATCAAGGCGTTGATCCTCTCCGGGAAGGAGTCTGGCTCGATCGGGTTCAAAAGCAAGGTTTTCGAGGGTGATTTTTACCCCATTTGAGGTTGAGGTGATCCGAACGTTGGGGGCAACGGTTTGCAATTGTTTCGATAAGGTCTGCTCTGCCTGAGGAACTTGGTAAGGCTGATCATAAAAAAAGAAATAGAGATGGAAGCCCTCGTTGCGTACAACTTTTCCGTCTTGAGTCCAAGAGTCGTTAATACGACTGAAGCCAAACAGCGGTTGTCGTGTGACAATGTCGTAGTACAGCGTCGTTGCACGCAGACCGGTGATTGCCGGTGCTTCAAACTGTGAACGAAGAGAAACTTGATAAACCTTTTTTCCTTGGTAGTCACCCACACCTACGTAGGTGCAAAGAAGCTTAACCGGAAGGGCCGCTGGGTGATTTTCCCCTAAATCTGGAACCAGAAAGGCCTTAGCAAGCCAGGAATGGTGTATTTCAAGCTTTTCCGGTAAAGCGGGAGGAAAACTTTGATCGAAGGAAAAAGTTTTATTTGGTTCATAGAGCACTGTTTCATCAAGCTGAAGGGGGATTTCCTGATTAAGATTCAAACGGCTTTCCTGCGCCAACATATGGTGTACCAGGGGGCCTTTTGCGGTCGGGGTCCAGGTCACAGAATCAAGACCATAATACAGTCCTGAATAGTGCCCGTTGGTGAAACGACGTTCATCATATCGTTGAATAATCTTGACCGGTATGGTTGTTTGAGCAGAAATTGGCCAAGAAACAACCAATCCAAACAATAAAGGTAGAACGCCAAAAACTAAAATTCCTAGAAATTTGTCTATTTTCTTCATCGTTAAAGTGACCTGGGGTGTAATGGAAAATGGAGATGGAAGGTTGTTCCCAAGCCGGGGGTAGATTCCACCTGAATCGAGCCTTGATGGGCTTCGATAACGTTTGCAACGACTAAGAGGCCCAATCCTGTTCCACCGGCCTTCGATGCCGAAAAAAACGGCTCAAATAATTTTGCCTTTACTTCTTCTGACATGCCTTCTCCGGTGTCTTGAACATCAATAAGAACGCTATCGTCTGTTAAGCGGCTACGAATGGTCAAGGTGCCCCCATTCCGCATTGCTTTTCGTGCATTATCGACCAAATTGCTTAAAGCCCGTAAAAGGCGATCATGATCGGCCAAAACAGGTTCATAAACTTGATTGTCGATCACATACGCAATGTCATGGCCCCGTGCTAAAGAGCGATTATTCTCGACAATTTTATTGAAAAGCTGGTCAAGAAAGACCACACCCAGGTCAAGACGAATATTCCCGCGAGAATAATCTAGGAGCTCACCTACCATTCGGTTCAAGCGGTCAATTTCGGCTAAAAGTTTTTTTACCATGCTCTGTAGCCTTTCCGATTCCGGGAGTGCTACTGAAAGCATTTCGGCATAGCCTCGGATAATAGAAATCGGATTCCGCAGATCATGAATCAGCATTGAGGCGAACTTCCCCAAGGTGGATAAGCGTTCGCTTCGAATCAATTCGGCCTGTGCTGTTTTGAGGTCTTCGTAGGCCTGTTCAAGTTTGTTGTTTTTTTGACGCAAGCCGTACTGAAAAGTTTCATTGCTCACGCGCACCATTTTCGAAACTGTTTTCATGATGAATAAGGCAACTTGAGGGTTTTCTAGGATGATTTTACGAAAAGGTATTCGGTCAAGATATAAGACATGAACACTACTAACGGTTTTTACGGTGGCACTGCGAGGAAGTTCATCAATCAGCGACATTTCTCCAAAGGATGCACCTGCGCCGCGAATGGCTAAAATGTCTGCATAGGGTGAGTCGTAGTCCTTCCAAATTTCTACCTCTCCCTCAAGAACAATATAAAATTTGTCAGGGGCATCCCCTTCACGAAAAATAACAAACTCGGGGTTGAAGTGTTCTTCACGGCACTGGTCAAGAATCTTTTTGAGATCATCTACCGGAAGATCACGAAAAAGTTCCAAGTTTTGAAAATGTTTTAAATAATCACCAGTCATGCACGCCTTCTTTTGTGGCCAGAATTGGATACAAAGAAAAAAAGAGGAGGCTTTAAGCCTCCTCTTCTAAACCGAAAAGTAACAATTTACCAGGCGTCGCTCATGTCATCGGGATCACGATTGTTTTCTGCAAACAAATCTACCACCGCCGTTAAATCGTCGAAATAAATGTAGTACGTTCCATAGGTCTGTCTAGGATCAAACTCTATTTGTAATTCTTGGACAGTGATGCCTTGGCGATCATTATAGCGAGGATCTGCTTGACGAATGTTGGGAGGAATAGCTGCTGTAAGCTTTTTCCATCCTGTAAAGGCGAGACTTCCCATATAGATTTTATCTAAATTGCCAAAATGGTCAGAGACAATCAGATACAACTGGTTATTTACGTTCCGTCCCACAACCCAAATTGATACTGTCTTGGTTATACCCGGAATGGGAATGGGGCGAATGGGGATGATTTCGGCATTGGTTACTGCACGGTGCAGAAACTCCACCTTAACGCCCAAAACGTACTTATCACTTTCTTTGACATCCCCGGGGATCGGTTTACGATCAGCAGGGGCACCTTCGAAACGCCGCAAAAAGATCAGGCCGTCATCTCGTGGCATCTTAGCCAGCCAAAAACCATCATCCTCAAACTTATCAACAGAAACTTCCCGTAAATCCTGTTGAGCAGAGCTAATCCCTATTTCAGCAGGTTGCGGCGTTGATATCGAGTTGTTGTTCGAGGGGGCTCCTGCAGCAGACTGAACACCTCCAGAATTTTGGGAGGCGCTTTGAGCCGACCCTGCCTGAGACGTCTGCTGGGTAGCTGGCTGAGTAGCGTTTTGCGCAGGTTGAGCCGTAGCTGTGGCCGCTGTATTTGCTGGTGCAGTGGTAGCGGTTTGGCTCCAGGCTAAAGCTGTTATTCCTGTCAGAACAAAAATTATGGCAAGTTTCTTCATGGCTTACTTCCCCTGTTGGTTCGTGGACCAGTATTTCGCGACAATGGACGGCTGAGCCAGGTCCCGGCCATCAAAGGGTGTCTGCTGCATGTCGGTGAGGATATTCAACTCTTTAAAATACACGTAGAAATTATTGACACGCTCGGTGGGATCCGTACGGACAACCATATCCGTCAAGGTCAGACCTTTGTACTCGGGTAGGTAACGCTGAGTTTGGGGAATGTAGCTGGGAACATTGACCTCAAGATTTTTCCAACCGGCAAAATCCAGACTTCCTACGTTAAGAACGTAGGGTATACCATCGGCATCTCTAAGGTGAATTTCTAGAGTATAGCGGTAATTGGAACCCCAAACCCACAAATCGATTCTCTTGACAATTCCTGGGAGCCGGATTGGCTCCGGTACGGGATTGCCATAGGAATCTTTTTTGTCAGGGTTGGCGGGATAAATTTCAATAAAATTGTAGCCCTCACGATCAAACCGACCGTTGATACCTAAACTTTGAATATTGAGGTGATCGGGGTTGTTGTAGAATAAGGCTTGGGGCCAAGCGGGAACGTATGTCAATCGTGGGTACTGAATGTCGCCGATTTTGGTAGCGAACTTACTTCCTCTGGCCACCCAAATACGATTTTCCTTGTACTCTTTCCCATCGATATTCCAGACGCGTTGATTGGGATCGTTAAAAGTATCAATGGTAATCGACTCAAGTCGCTGGGATACCTGGTCAGCCCATATAGGGGCCGAGTTCCACGCCAACAGCAACGTCAGACCCCATAAAAGTCTGGCTTCTTTCATGGTTAACTCCTCCGAGGGGTAAAATACAGGGCAAACTGAATTATATAGGACGCCTAGGGGCTTGTCAAACAATTAGGAGCGAAGCTTTACGCTTTTCCAGGGCAAGTTAACCAGATCGCGGGGAGGTGAGTTTAATGCTTGCCGAAGTGCTTGGTAGGCGGCCTGTCCGTCGGGGTTCACGATAACCGACCAATCCGGAGCCGAAACCGGGGGAACGAAAAGTCCAAAGCGGGCGGTGGTGGCGGGGAGTCGTGGTATCAAATCAGAGGATACAGGGCCGAACAAAAGAAAAATCGCCGGGGTTTTTGCTGGAATATGTCCTAATAGAGCTTCTGGGGCAGCTTGTTGTGGTAAAACGCTATAAAAGGTCAGGGGAGTGTGCGGCAAAATCTTTGACCAGCTTGATAACAGTGCCAATCGGTCCTCTTCGGAGGATGAAGCTCCTACGAGCGCAAGGGCGCTTGCAAGATGGTGCTTTTTCGACCAAAAGGCAGCGGTTTTTCCCAATAACGACCAGCCTTGCGGTATTGACCAGGTAAGGCGGTTAGCCCCGGGAACGGTTGTCGTCCCCGGAGGCGCTAGCCAAAACCAACGAGTAAGTGGACTGAGCTTTTTCCAGGCGGTGATTTGACCTACGGTAGGGCGAAAGGCGAGAACGATGGACTTCCAGTGTACACCCGGACGACTTACAAGCTCTTGAACGCTGTTTTCGATTTGGTTGGCAGACAGAGTTTCGACAGCCGCCCCTTCCCAAAAGGGTTGGTCTTGCCAGCCCTGGGCTACAAAAGACGTTGCGGTCAATTGGGCAGGCGTGGCAAAGTAGCCATTCTGGGGCGAACAGGAAACGAAGAGAAGAAGAATTCCCAGGGTTCCTAAAAAATGTCTCACCCGTGCAGACTAGATATCTTAGAAGAAATCGTCAACCGCTGAGTCCTTTTTCTTGCTTTTCACCGGTCATCCCGCTATTCTCGAAGCAATAGCATGGAGGTAAAGCATGCGAATTTTTCCTGTGATCGCTCTGATGACTCTGGCGTTGGCATCTTGCGCCACAGCACCACAAAACTCTTCCTCACAGGCGGCACCTGTGGCCGCACCTACTACCTATAAGGAGGCTCTGCCAACTCTCGTGAAAAGCTTTTTCGCGAATGGCGATGTCGCAGGGTGGGTGCAAACCACCTACGATAGCCAAGGTCGAGTCACCTTACGCGAAACCTACAACGGAACTGGAGCTTTGCTGGAACGTACTACCGGCAGTGAAAAAGGAAACGCTTGGCGGTTGACAACTATTAATATGCAATCGGGTAATTTGGTTGATTATGAAGATCTTGTCTACGACGCCCAAGGGCACGTGCTTTCCGAGACCTTTCTTAACGCGAAAGATGTCCCTCAATCCGCCAGTGTCTACCAGTATAACAAGGATGGTCAACGAACAGAGTGGATTGCTAAGACGGGAGACTCCGGGATTCAAGCCAGAACCGAGTATCTGTTAGATCCCGAAGGGCATAACGTAAAAACCGAAGTCTATGACGGGGGCAATAACCTTCTTGATGTGTTTGAATCGACCTTTGATCCGCAAGGAGACATTCTGTCGACAAAAGGCACAGACTCTTCGGGAAATTTAATCGAGAAAACCCTCTATACCTGGGACAAGGGGCGATTGGTAAAAAAAGAAAGTTATGTGCCATATTTGAGGACGTGGGACTATACCTACGAAGGAAACAACACCGAACCCTCGACCATTACAATGTCGGTACGGGGAAATATCACGGAAAAGCAAGCGCTGACCTATACCTGGATTACACGGACCAAGGGTTAGTAAGGAAAAACCTGTATGAAACTGAAACGCTACCTTATTGCCCTCCTGATGGCCACAGGCCTTATTCTGGGAGCTTTTGCTAACGAGAAAACCGCTGTTTGGGAACGCATCTACAAGAATGCTATCAACGATGACATGCGTTACGCGGTGCTTTTAAATATTCAAGAACTTCATGATCCTAGCTTTTCTGATATGCTGACGCAGGCGTTGGCTGATCTGGTTTCGAGTAGGATAGAGTCGTCAGACTTGCAAAGAACAGAAAGTAAAGTGCGGTTGGCTAGCCTGCTCATCCAGGAACTGGGACAACTGAACGCCGTAGCCGCCGCTGACAGTGTCTTTGCTGTCTTTCAAGAAACCGTCAATCACCCTTTTTTGAAGGCCGAAGCCGCCATGACCTTGGGACAGCTTCATGCTGTACAGTATGAACCGTTTTTAGTGAGGGCGCTTAACGATAGTAATCTGGCACCTGACCCCAATAATTCGGAAGCGCAAGAAATTGTTGCTTTTGGCTTGGTACAGGGCCTAGCACTCATGCATGATATTCGAAGCTACGAACCAGTGTTCTATGCGTCGATTGGCTGGTACAGTCCCGAGCGTAAGGTTAAGCAAACGGCGGCCGCGCTTTTAAAGACCATTGTCGCTGACCCCACCGATGTTCTTATTAAGATAATTAACACCCAGACAAACTACAAAAAAATGTTGTACGCACTGAATGCTGAAGATGACTCGTCGGCATCGCCCGAAGCAAAAAATAAAACCGCTTTAGTGGCAATGGCGCAGGGGATTAGGTTTATTCCCAACAACATGCAAGAGTCCTTGCAGTTGGCCAATCTGCGGGGAAAAGCCTTGAGAATGCTTATTCAGTATCAGGATCACTCGGCTGATGCTGTCAAATTGTATCGCCAAGAATACCAAACGGCAAAGTCTGCCAATCAGCAAAGTGAAATTTTGACGATGATCCAAGCACTGGGAATCAATGCCAGTCCTGCAGCGGCCGGATATTTGTCGGATTTGCTTGGACATTTTAACGATATGTCGACGAATGGCTTAATGCTTAGTGACTTTGATTTGCTCCAACTCAAGACTGTCTTGTGGGCAATGCAAAAAGCTCGCAACCCATCGGTTCGACCAGTTTTATTGCAAGCTCAGTTTTTGTATACGCCGGCAATTCAACAGGATGTTAAGGATGTACTTGCGTCTTTACCAGCGAACTAACGTTGTTGTCTTAGCCTAGGTTTTTGCCGTTCACGAGACTGTCTCGTGAACGGCTTTTTTCTAGTTTGTTGCGTGTACTCGTAAGGGGGCGTAAAAGCGTTCCAGGTAGAACCAGGTTCCGGTCAAAGCGCCAGCGAGCAGAAGCCAGGCCGCCCAGGCCCAAGAAGTGTAAGAAAGCATCACGAGGAAAGGAACCGCGACACCTAAACCGATAAAGGCCCCCAGCCACAAAAGCGGTACCCTTTTTTTCAGGACCAAGGAGAACTGCAAATAGAGGATTGGCCACCAGACTAACTGCAAGCACCAGGTCATCGGAGAAAAGAATAGTTCCGGGGGGCCAAAAGCGGCAATTGTCGTCAGAAAATCCGAAAGCCCCAAAAAGGTGAAGTACGACGCGATCCAGAGGGTAAGGCGTAACAAAACAAGACTTTGGTCGCCTTCTTGACGGTGCCGCCAAAAGTATGCCCCGAAAAGCAGAGCTGGTCCTAAAAAGCTATTATTGAACCAGACGCCCCAGAACATTCCCCAAAAATCTCCTGTGAAAACACCCCATTGCCGAAAGGGCATGGTAATCAAGACGGCACCCAAGCCCCAAAGGATACTCGAGGAGTAAAACAAAAGCGGTTGGGGCGGTCGAACACCTTCCCAATAGCGAAAAACCAACAAAAAAGTGATTGTTGGAAGGCAAACAAGTAAGAAAAGGTTCATGCCTGCATCCTGACATGAGAGAATAAGCTTGGCAAGGTGGGAAACGGTGGTTTTGTCTTTCAGTTATGGACAAAACCTTCGGGCTATGCTAGATTCACTGACTGAATCCGTACAAACGAAACTTGCGTGGAGGGATATGTCGACAAAAGAGAAGGATTTTCGGATCAATGACAAGATCCGGGTCAAGGAAGTGCGTCTTATTGGCGGAGAAGGTGAACAGAAGGTAGTTTCCATTGCTGAAGCCCTACAGATGGCGAGGGAAGCCAACCTTGACCTGGTCGAAGTTGCTCCGAATTCAGTTCCTCCTGTTTGTAAGATTATGGACTTCGGCAAGTTCAAGTTTGAACAGGAAAAAAAACTTAGGGACGCCAAGAAAAACCAGAAGATTACCCAGCTAAAAGAAATTCGAATGCAACCTAAAATTGAACGCCATGACATGGAGTTTAAGGTTAAGCACATCAAGGATTTTCTTGAAGAAGGGGATAAGATAAAGGTGACGGTGAGGTTTCGCGGAAGGGAAATGGCTCACCCGGAACTTGGTAAGGTCGTTTTAGACAAGGTCTTGGAAATGCTTGAGGGAGTTTACGTTGTGGAGAGCCCGACGAAAATGGAAGGCCGCTTCATGTCGGTGACGATTGCCCCCAAGGCAAAAAAATAGGAAGGGGAAACTGATGCCCAAGATGAAGACCCGGAAAAGCGCTTCAAAGCGCTACAGCTTGACAGCCGGCGGAAAGGTCAAGTTTAAAAAACTCGGTTTGAGGCATATTCTGACAAAGAAAAGCCGAAAACGGAAAAGAAATCTCGGACAACCCGGGATTCTGTGCGAGTCCGAAGCTCGCCGCGTTAGAACACTGTTGCCTTACGGTTAAGGAGAATTTGAGATGCCTCGAGCAGTAGATGGAACCAGGCGGAGTGACCGCCGTAGAAAATATACAGAGATTACTAAGGGTTTTCGTGGACGTGCGAAGTCTAATTTTCGTACAGCAAAAGATGCTGCAGCAAAAGCCCTTCAATACGCGACGCGTGACCGCAAGGCTAAGAAACGCGATTTTCGCCGTTTGTGGGTGACCAGAATTTCGGCGGCAGTACGTGCTGAGGGTTTGACCTATTCACGCTTTATTCAAGGTTTGAATAAGGCCCAGATTGCCCTAAATCGCTTGGCTTTGTCCAATTTGGCGATCGAAGATCCTCAGGCCTTCGGGTCGATTGTTACGAAAGTTAAAGCCGCTTTGGCCAGCTAGGGGTTTTTTGTTATGATTCACATCGACCAGGTGCGAACCTTAGAAATTAAAGTCAAACAGGCGGTGCAATTAGTGGTGCACCTTCGCCGTGAAAATGATCATTTGCGGTCTCGTTTGGCGGACACTGAGGTTCGTATCCAGGAGATGGAAGAGCTCCTTGCCGCTTTGAAATCTGCACAAACACAAATGGAAATCGGCATTCAAAGCGCTTTAAATGACTTAGGACAGATTGATACAAGTTCCCCCGTTGTCGAAAATGAGGGGGACTTGACTCAGAACCCTGTCATGGACGCATCGCCGGTAGAGACTCAGGCGGTTTATGAGCCCATTGAGGACTCCTTTGAGCCCGAAGCTTTTGAGTTGCCGTCACATGAGGCCGACTCTTATGAGGTTCAAGTTAGTCCTGAAGTTCAAGTTCCCGACGAAGTTGTAGCGACGCCTCAAGAGCGCGAGATAGAACAGCCCGGTCTTGGCATATTCTGAGTGTAATGGCGTCACAATTGCTGTCCGTACAGCTTTTGGGTGTATCTTTTACCTTAAAAAGCGATGAAAACCTTGACTATCTGAAAGAAGTTGTCGCCTATTATCAAAAGAAGATTGAGGAAACTAGCAGGTCTTTGGCGAATGGGGATGTCTTAAAAACAGCCCTGTTAGCGGGAATTCTTTTGGCGGACGAACTTTTGAAAGAGCGTGAGAAGGTTTCTTTATCACGCCCCGATGCCGAAGAAGCAGAACGGATAACCCGTTCGTTGATCGAAAGGATTGACTCGATCCTCGCATAACTCTATGGCGATTGTTACCAGTCAGCAAATACAAACCTACTTTGACTTATACCGCTCAATTGAAGTGACTCTCACGAAAGAGGTTTCAAACCTTTTAGGGTTTCTTCAAGAGCAAATTCATCTTAAATTTGGCGGTTCCTCTTGGCCTTGCATTCTCTACTCCACGTCGCTCGAAGGGGCAAAGGTTATTCTTAACTTAAAGGCGGACCAGCTGGAACGTCTGCGAACCTCGAGTAATCTGGGTTCGTTACGCTATTGTTTTCGTCAACCGGATAAAGGGGAACCACTTACCTTTTTTGTAGGGATTCGAGTGAAAGGCTACAATCGGTATAATAGCGCACCGCACAAAGATTTGTACTTCATGACTTTGGAGTTTTCACAACGACCACCGGATGACTTAATTGAAATTGTTGGGCATTTTCTTGAGGCTAACGTCAATTCGACCAAAAGAAGAGATGAGCGTATTCCCGTCAACGAAAAGATTATTCAGAAAATTGGTTTTCTTTCTTGTGCAGCGATAATTAGTGTTGAACATGTCGATCGAAAATGTTTACTGCGAGATTTGTCGTTTGGTGGAGCCAAGTTGATTCTCCCGGGGATTGCCAAGTTTTTGAACAACCGACAGGCAGTGTTAAAATTGCTCAATGGCGAGGATGGCAAGTTGCTAGAGCTGGAAGGCTCTTTTGTTCGCGTTGACCCGGTAGAAGGACGTAAAGATTTAACGCTGGCGGCACTTCAGTTTACCCCAGAGTCCGTTCCGCAGACCTATAAAATGAAAATCAACGATTTTCTTCGGATGCAAGCAAAATTTATGGCTCTAAAAGCCTCTTCCGAAGGAACGAAGGAGACTCCGTGAGTTCAGCTCGCGACTATAAGCTGTATTATGTTCAAGTACCTCAAGAATTCGCGCGAACGCTCGGCTCGTTTCAGTTGAATCCTGCTATTCCTCTTCCTATAGAAGGCCGAAATGCTGGAGTGCCTGATTTGGCTGAGCTTTCTTGGGAACAAATTATCGCCGCTATGCTGAAAATTATGGCCTGGGAGCGATCCCACCCGGATTTTGACTACTATAGAGAGTTTATTCTTGCGGTGCGCCCCGAAATTTTCCAGGAGCTGTCGAGTACCGGTATTGTTAAAGCACAAGCGAAAGACTTTCGGCTTGCCGAAGAGGTGTTTTTAGCCTTAGAAGGCTTAGACCCGACCAACCCTCGGACACAGTTGAACTTAGCCCTCTTGTATGATGAGCAAGCCGAAGCTCTGTCGCAACGCCAATTAGGCAATGAAGCAGAGGAATGCCTTGTGCAGGCGCAAAAACGTTTTTCTGAAGCGATGATGGCTACCCCACCGCTCCCTGATGCGTTTTTCTATGCCGGATTTTTCCATTTAAAGCAAAAGAACCTAGAGCGGGCTCGCGGCTTGTTTGAGGCTTTCTTTGAACTGAGCCGGGATGAAGCCAAGGTAAAAGCGGCCAAAAAGGCGTTAGCCGAGTTTGATCGGCGAGAAGGTTTTGATCAACTCTTCAAAGAAGCGTACGATTTTATTCTTCTGGGGCAAGAAGAAAAAGGCATTGAACGAATCCAAGAGTTTCTTGCGCAAGACCAGGGCGTGTGGAACGCTTGGTTTCTGCTAGGTTGGGCCAGGCGACGTTTGGGACAATGGCAGGACGCCCTCAAAGCCTTTTCGGAGGCACTAACTAGGGGTGGGGACGAAATTGACCTTTTAAATGAGATGGCTATTTGCCAAATGGAGCTTGGTCAATTAAAAGAATCTCGACGACTCCTAGAAAAAGCTCTTCGTCGCGATAGCGAAAATACAAAAATTCTCTGCAATTTAGGCGTTTTGGCTTTTCGCGCAGGAGATCACGAGCAAGCACGGGGCTTTTTTGACACGGTCCTCGAATTTGACCCAGAAGACCCAGTCGCTGAGCGGTGGTTGAAAGACCTGCAAAATGCCGAAAGTGGAAGGGAATAGCATGTTGCCGATGCCTCGGCTTGACGAGTTCGTGGAACGTCTGAAGTTTTTACAACAACAACGGCGACGATGGGCTCAGGTCAATCAAATTTCTTGTTACCGCCTCTTTGAAGAAGACGTTTTTCCGGTGGTTATCGACGTCTACGAAAAAGATATGGTTTGTTATGTCTTAGAAGAGCCGGAACAAGAACAAGACCTCGTTCAAGTGGTACAAGCCCTCCAAGCGGCTCTCGGCTGGACTGGCGATAGAATTCACGTAAAGCGGCGGCATCGCCAAAAAGAAGGGGCTCGCTACGATCGCCTTGATCAAACCGACCAACTCGTTATAGTGCGAGAAGGCGGTTTGAAATTTTTTGTTAACCTTTATGACTACTTGGACACGGGATTATTTTTGGATCATCGGTGGACAAGGTCGTATGTTCGTGGGTTGTCCGCCGGTCGCCGCGTTTTGAATCTCTTTGCTTATACCGGAAGTTTTACGGTCTACGCGGCCCAAGGGGGAGCCTTTGAGACCGCCACCGTGGACCTGAATGCTAATTATGGGGAGTGGGCAAAAAAAAATCTTGCGCTAAATGCTCTTGAGGGGCCGAATCACCGTTTTTACCGCCGAGATGTTTTTGAATTCCTAAAATCTGAAACACGAAAGCAATGGGATTTGATCATTCTTGACCCCCCTACCTTTTCACAGTCTAAAAAGATGGAAGGAACGTTGGATGTGCAAAGAGATTATCCTGCGCTCATCCAGGGGTGTTTAAAGATCTTGTCGCCCGACGGAATTCTCTTTTTTAGCAACAATTATCAGAAGTTTAAGTTTGATGAGAGGCTGTTTCCCAAGGTTCGCTCTCAAGAAATAACTTCTTTGACCGTTCCAAGAGATTTTCACAAAGGCATTCACCGGTGTTGGCTGTTGAACCGAGAAACGGCGCCGGATATAACCTTGCCTTTGCTGGATAAGGGGGCGGGATGACAGGAGCCTGCCGCCGGTGTGGAAAGAGCGAAGTCTTGACCAAACTGGAAGTCATTCGCGACGGTGAAAAGCAAGAATGGGATGTTTGCCGCTCGTGCTTGACTATTCTCTTAGGTGAGAACCCGCCCGAAGAGAAAAAAATCTGCCCTCAGTGTGGATTTTCCTGGGACGAAGTCCAACATTCCCGTCGATTAGGCTGTCCTGACTGCTACGTTACCTTTGCCTCATGGTTAGAAGAACGTTCTCGTCGGCGCGGCTGGCCTGCTTATCAGGTTGAAAGACCGTTATGGACAGTGACGGCCTCACCGTTAGCTCGTCAAGAACGCCTGGCGCAGTTACAAACCGAGTTGAGGTCTGCGGTTGAAGGGGAGCTATTCGAAAAAGCCGCTCAACTCCGAGATGAGATTCGTGCCCTTCAGGAGTTGCTGTGACCGTAAGCCTTGACCCCGAACAAAGTTGGTATTCCTCACCTCGCGAACCCCATCCTTGTGTTCTTGCCCTTCGATGGACGGCTTTTCGCAATGTCGAAGGCTGGCCCTTTTCGTTCAGGTGTCGTCCCGAGCAAAAGCAAGTGTTGAAACAGCGGTTGACCGAGGTTGTTCAAACGGATGAAACCCTCAGTGCCCCCTTTATTTGGAAAGAGGCTCCTCCCTTAACCAAAGCCTTAGCCCAAGAACGACTTTTGGTCCCCGATGGACTAGTTCAAGATAGGGAGGCCGTTTCTTGGTGGTCGCCTCATGACGTTTGGGGTCTGCATTGGGGAGGTGAAGACCATCTTAGGTTTCGTCAGCTTAGCCTTGGGTTTCAGCCACAAGAAATCGAAAGTTTTTTGTCGAGCCTTGAAAGCTGGGGGCAACGCTTGGGTTTTGCCTGGCGTCCCGGGTGGGGGTGGGTCACGGCTGACCCCTCCCATGCAGGGAGCGCTCTTCAGGTATCAGCTCTCTTGCATCTGCCCGCCTCTGAAGCTTCGGGCTTGTGGGAAGCTATGATGAAAACTGTTGAACGTCAGGGGTTTTCACTTCTTCCCGTCTGGGCCGGGAGCCGAGGAGAATCGGACTTTTTCTGGCTACAAAGCGCCTTTTCCCATGGACGAAGCGAGCAAGAGTTGCACTCGGTGCTGTTGTCCCTCGTAGAAAAGATTACCAAGGGCGAGATTGAGGCTCGGCAACGAGAAGCCAAACTCAAGACCCTCGATTTAGAGGATCGCGTGGGAAGGGCCTGGGGGTTACTCTCCTATGCCCGAAGGTTGTCTTGGGAAGAGACCTTGCCCGCCTTGTCGGCTTTGCGAAGAGCAACAGAATTGATTATAATGAAAGAGAGCGTTAGTGGTCGTCTCGATTCCTTGTTTTTTCGGTTGCAGGGGGCTCATTTACGAGCTCTTTTAGCTACCCAAGAAGGTGAGGATGTTTTGCGATCGGACGTGCTTCGGAATATTCTGCTGGGGGGCAAGAAGAATGTTTAAAGGTTTAACACAACGAGCTCAGCGCATCCTGACCGTTTTATCGCAAGAAGAAGCTCGGCGTTTTCATTCCGATCAGCTCCTCCCCGAACATGTCATTTTGGCACTTCTTAAAGACGGCGAAGGCATTGGGTATAAGGCACTCAAATCCATGAATGTTGACCTTAATGCCCTTCAGCTCGAAATTGAAAAAGCGATTCCTCGAAAACCTTCAGGCTTTGTGTTGGGGGATGTCCCCCCCTCTAAGCGAGGTAAGCGCATTTTAGAAGAAAGCGCCAATGAAGCCCGAGCCTTAGGCCACGAGTACATTGGAACTGAACATCTATTGCTGGCGGCGGTTGCCGAAACTGGCAGTGTAGTATCTCTTTACCTGCAAAATAATAGCATTACGATTGACACCCTTCGTGAAGTCATTAGCGATTTGTCTGGCGGCTCCCCGGTCCGTACCCGAGAATCTCGGCAACTTCCGGCCGTCGAAGATCAGCGCTGGAAAAGGCCTACTCCTAGTATGCCGAATAAAAAAACGACCCCGACCCTTGATGAGTTTTCACGGGATCTAACAGCTCTCGCACAAAAAAAGGCCTTGGATCCGGTCGTAGGCCGCGAAAAAGAAATGGCCCGCGTCATTCAAATTCTTGCCCGTCGTACCAAGAATAATCCGGTGCTGATTGGTGAACCTGGGGTGGGAAAAACCGCGATTGTCGAAGCTCTGGCGCAAGCCATCATTGCCGACGCTGTACCGGCATCGTTGTCGGGAAAGCGTCTTATGACCTTGGATCTGGCCGCCTTGATTGCGGGAACCAAGTACCGAGGCGAGTTTGAAGAACGCCTCAAAAGGGTGATGAAAGAAATCACGGCAGTGGGAAATATCATCCTCTTTATTGATGAATTGCATACTATTATTGGCGCCGGTGGTGCAGAAGGGGCGATCGATGCCAGCAATATGCTCAAGCCGGCCCTGTCTCGTGGTGAAATTCAGTGTATTGGGGCGACCACGTTAGCAGAATACCGTAAGCATATTGAAAAAGACGCCGCCTTAGAACGGCGCTTTCAACCGGTCATTGTAGGGGAGCCTTCGGTCGAACAGGCTGTCGAGATCCTTCAAGGAATAGCTGACAAGTACGCCCAATTTCACAACGTGGTCTACACTCCCGAAGCGATCGAAGCGGCTGCTTCGTTATCGCATCGGTATATCTCGGATCGTAGCCTTCCCGATAAGGCCATCGACTTGATGGATGAGGCTGGGTCTCAGAAGAAAATTGAAAATAATTATCGACCTGTTGAAGTCTCTCAGCTAGAGCAACAGGTAGAAGCTTTGGTCAAAGAAAAGAACGAGTTGGTGAGCAACCAAAACTACGAACGAGCCGCAGCCATTCGCGACGAGGTAAGGCGTCTTAAGCAAGAAGTCGAAGAAGCTCGTCAACGGTGGGAAACTCACTCAGAGGCTCAGCCCCGTACGGTAACCGTTGAAGATATTCAAAATATTCTCGCCGACGTTACTGGGATTCCTTTGAACAGGATAGCCCAAACCGAAGCAGAAAAACTCTTACAGGTCGAAGCGGTTTTGCACCAGTCGGTCGTGGGGCAAGAAGAAGCGATCTCGGCGATTGCCTCAGCGATCCGCAGGGCGCGGACGGGTTTGAACTCTCCTCGTCGACCGTTAGGCTCGTTTATCTTTTTAGGGCCCACCGGCGTGGGAAAATCGTTGTTAGCCAAGACGTTGGCGGACTTTCTTTTTGGCAGTACCGAAAACCTCATTCGTCTGGACATGTCTGATTTTATGGAAAAGCATAACGTCAGTAGGTTGGTGGGGGCGCCACCCGGTTATGTAGGCTACGAAGAAGGCGGACTTTTGACCGAAAAAATTCGTCGCAAGCCCTACAGCGTCGTTTTGCTGGACGAAATTGAAAAAGCCCATCCTGACGTTTTTAACCTGCTGTTGCAGATTCTCGAAGAGGGTGAATTACAGGATAACCTCGGCCATACCGTTTCGTTTCGAAACACCATCTTAATTATGACTTCGAATGCGGGGGCCCGACAAATAACCAAAGCCGGTGGTATGGGCTTTCAGACGCAAGAAGGACTTTTGAACTATCAAGAAATCAAATCCTCGGCGATGAATGAACTGAAGCGTCTTTTTAGACCGGAGTTCATCAACCGTGTTGATGAAATTGTTGTTTTCCATGCCCTGACGACGAAAGAAGTTGAAGTCATTTTTGATCTTTTGCTAGGCGAAGTTCGAGAACGCCTCTTACAGCGCAATCTACATTTAGAAATGACGCCCAAAGCAAAAGCGTGGTTGATTCAAAAAGGCTACGACCCGTTGTATGGGGCCCGGCCTCTTCGCCGAGTGCTTCAGCGCGAGTTAGAAGATGTGCTCTCTACCGAGATTTTAAAGGGTCATTTAGACGCAGGTGACCGCATTGTCGTCGAGTTACGCCGTGAAAAGCTGGCCTTAAAAATTCGAAAACCGTCTCAACCGGAACCGGCACCGGCACGATGAACAAAGTTCTGCTCTTGGGGGCCTTGTTGTGGGTGGGGGCGGCGGCTTGGGCTGAAACCCCTCACCACCTTTGGGCGGCTCTGGAACAAGCTTTCAACGCTCAGTCGTGGACAGAAACCGCCGAGTTGGGAACGAAGTTTCTTGAAACGTACCCCGATGATCCCCAGGCGGGCCCGGCCTGCTTTTTGAGGGGCATGGCGTTGTTGCGCTCAGGTCACCCAGAACAAGCCTTGGGGAGCTTTCAAAAAGCCGCTCGCCTGGTTTCTTCAGGGCCGCTCACCCAGCGCCTTCCTTTTTGGGAAGGATATGCTGCTTATAAAGCCGGCCTGTACTCAACGGCTGTGACTGCCTGGGAACACCAGACTAAGCTGAACCAAGACTCTGACCTAACGGCTCAAGCTTGGTTTTATTTGGGGCTGGCCCGTCAAAAGCTGGGGGAACCCTCAGCGGTTCTTGCCTGGACAAAATTCTTAGACCAGCCACGAGCCGACCAGCTCAAACCCCAGGCGTTAATTCGTCTTGGTGATTTTCTTGTCAAACAACAGCCGGAACAGGCCCAAAATGCCTGGGAACGCCTCCTTCGAGACTACCCACATAGCTCGTTAGCCCCTGACGCCGCCTTAAGGGTGGCACCCTTGTTAGCCTCAAAGCGTCCAGGTCAAGAAGCTAGCCTGTTAGAACAAGTTTGGAAGAACCACCCCGACAGGGCCGGGGAGCTTTTACCCGTCCTGATTGATACTGAACAACGGCAAACCCACTGGGCTCGGGCGGCGTACTTTGCTAGGGCCTACCTCAAAGGTGAGTTACCGTCGTCTGTTCGTCAAAAAGTGTGGGCAGATTTAGCTTGGCTACAAACTCAACTTCGCGAAGACTCGGCGCTTTCTTGGGAAAAGGCAACCCAAGGTCCTGACGAAGAGCTTGCTGCCAAGGCCGAACTCTCGTGGGCTTTAGCTAAAGAAGCTTCGGGTCAAAGGTCAGAAGCCGCTGTAGGTTGCTATCGATGGGCCGAGGAACATTCCCAGGCCCCAACCGAGGCACTCTTATGGAACTGCGTTCGGCTTTGGCGAGAACAAGAACGTTGGGAGCATGCCCAGAAAGCCCTAAAACTTTTACTACGTCGCTACCCCCGCTCTTCGCAGGTTCCTACCTACCTGCTCGAACAGGCAAAACTTGCACAACAGTTAGGAGACTCCAGCCAGGTACTTCAAATTTGTCAACAATTGGGGACAAGTTATAGTTCTACCCCCCAGGCCCACGAAGGGCTCTATTTAATGGGCATGGTTTACCTGAATCGAGGGGAACCTCTCAGGGCAGAAGGCTACTTCTACACGCTCATGGAGCGCCTCGGCAACGGTCAACCAAGCCAGGAGTCGGCAAACCCAGAGCAAAAGGACCTGTATTGGCGAGCATTGTTGGCACGGGGTATGGCGTTTTTGGACGGTGGCAAGAACGATCTGGCCCAAGCCAGTCTTAAGCGATTGATCAACGAAAGCCCCGAGGGCCCTTGGACAGGGGCCGCTTGGTCCGCGTTGGGTGCTGTGCTGTTCCGAGAGGCCCGTTATGACCAGGCGTCTGAGGCCTACGCCAAGGCCGTTGCCCATCTGACTTTACCCGAACAGCTACCTGACCAGGAAAAGGCGGCCTGGTATCAGGCTCAGGCCTTAAGTACTGGGCAACTTTGGGCAAAAGCGGCACCCGCTTATGCAGGTTTTGTCAAAACCTATCCCGAGTCCTCTCACCGACAAGAGGCCTTATTTTTAGAAGGTCTGTGTTTAGCGCGACAAGGAAAGCCCCAACAGGCTTTAGAGGTCTGGACACCGGAATTGACCAGCCGTTCCCCAACGTTACCCGCAGACTGGTGGGAAGAGGCCGCCGTCGCCGATCTTCAGCTGGGGCATGAGGCTCAAGCCTGGCAGCGCCTTGAACAGATGGCTGACCTTTACCATAAGACGCCTGAAGTTGTCGCGGAACTTTTCAATCATTGGGCTCAAACCGCGCAAACCCTAGGTAAGGCCGAAGAGGCCGCGAAGGCCTACAGCTATGTGGTCGTACATTACCCTCAGACCAAGGCGGCCGAAATCGCTCTGCCACAAGCCGCAGGCGCCTTGGTTCAGCCGGGCGGGGATCTTCATCAAGCCTTTGCCCGCTATGCCCAATATTTTCATACCTACGGACGCACCATCGAGGCTGTTTCTGTTTTGAAGGCCGCCTGTCTGCAAATGAGCCGAGCGACTCCCCAAGGCTTTGCCCAATTCTATAAAATAGCAAAAACCTGGCCACTTTCACCCGAGGCTGAGACGGAATTGGAGCTTCAATGGTGGATCAGTCGCATTGATGTCGACTCTTCTGAGGCTCTCACAGCCTTAGCTAAGCTGGCAGGAACCGCCCCATGGGCGTCTCAACGTTCCGAGGCGTTAAGGGCTGCAGGCCTTTGGGCCCTCCGCCAGCAAAAATATGATCAAGCGCGGGCTTTCTTAAAAGCGGCAAGCCGTCTCGGGGATGATTTATCCATCTTTCAAGCTCGTTTGGCGTTGTCCGATTTAGCGGAACAGCAGGGCCAGCCTGAGACGGCCGCTCGGCTTTTAGAGTCCGCCGTCCGTCAGTCTGGCGAAGGGGTTCCCCAAGCCTTTCGCCTAAAGGCGCTTCAAAGCGCACTGTCGTTGTGGAAAAAGCTGAACCGTCCTGACGAGGTTACCCGTGTGAGAGCGCAAATATCCCAGGTAAAAGCCTCCTCGTAGCTCTTTACAGCTTGCTCTGTTTTGTGTATAATTTTTTGTCTTTAGGAGGCCGCTTTGGGTATTTGCTTGGATAGGATTGTCGATTTTGACGGCAACATTTACGAGGTAACCAACGCCGTGATTCGTCGGTCGAGACAAATCACAGAAGTCGGCGATGACGATCTTGAACAAAACAACAATAAAATCGTTTCCACAGCGTTAACTCAGATCTTCTCGAAAAAAGTTGAGTATCAGCTCCAAGACTAAACCAGTTGTGCTTGTTTTTGGTCCGACAGGAGTGGGGAAAACCCGCTTCCTGATCGACCACGCCTCAGCTTTCGGCGAGGTTGTCACTGTCGATTCTGTTCAGGTGTACCGTCGCCTTGATATAGGCTCGGCCAAACCTAGCCTTGAAGAACGTTCTGCAATTCCCCACCATTTGTTAGATATTGTTGATCCGCGCGAAAGTTTCGACGTAGGGGCTTTTCTTGCTCACGCCGAAAGTGTTCTTCCGGGCATCCATGGTCGAGAAAAAATTCCTGTGCTTTGTGGGGGCACGGCTTTTTACTTTTGGAATTTTATCTATGGGTTGCCTCTAACGCCAGCCTCTGACCCCGAGATTCGTCTGCAAGCCGAAAAAGATTTAGCACTTTGGGGTTTTTCCGGGCTAAAAGAACGCTATAGCAAGCTTGATCCTGTTACCGCTCAACGCTTGGGCGCTCAGGATGTTTACCGCTGGACTAGAGCCTGGGAAGTTTTTTTGCAAACAGGTAAACCGTTGTCGGCGTTTGCCCGCCCCCAGCAACCTCGTTCCGATTATCAACTTGAGATTTTTTCCTTGGAACGCCCTAAAGAAGAGCTATCACGCCGTTTAGATGAACGAATCGATCAAATGCTTGCGGAGGGACTTCTTGACGAGATTCAAGGACTGTTGAGTGACGGCTATTCTGAAAAAGATCCTGGCTTAAGGGCCATAGGCTACGCCGAGTTTTTACCGTGGCTTGTTCATGGTCAAGGAAGCCGCGATGGGGCAATTCAAGCCTTGCGGTGGCATTCGCGCCAGTACGCCAAACGACAACGCACCTTTTTTCGCCGAATTGAGGGCGCGCAGGCCGTGAATCCTGATAATCCAGAACCCTTTCTTGAGGTATTGCGCCAGTTGACGAGGTAGAAGGGTACCGTTATACTCTCTGAATCATTTCGGAAGGAGCGCACCGTGCCCTGTGGACGCAAACGGAAAAAGAAAAAGATCGCCACGCATAAACGTAAAAAGAAGCTGAGAAAAAACCGCCACAAGAAGAGAATCCGCTAGGAAACCTCATGAGAGCAGGTTGGTTGTTGCTTTTCCTGCTTATGGCGGCGCTGGCAGGCGCAGAGTCCCTTTGGGCCCCCGGGTCCAAAGGTTATTACTCAGGGGTGCAGACTTTGCATCAGGGAGACTTTCTTCACGTTATTCTGACGGGAGAAGCCTCCCTTTCTTTTAAAGCGGCTCGTACGTCTAATCAGGCGGTCTCGCTGGATTTTGGTAGTGCTGCAGGGTTGAACTTACCCCCCGGAACCACCTCGGGCGGCGAAAAGCTTGCTTTGGATTCGCAGTGGAAGGTAAAGAACTTTTCATTAACCGTTCGTGTTGTCTCTGTTGACCCCTCCGGAGTGGCACAGATTGAGGGCAGTAGGACGCTTCAGGTGTCAGGTGGTTTGGACACCTTAACTTTGACAGGAACGGTTGATCCCCGCTCGGTTGAGGGGCAAACGGTGGCCTGGCAAAACGTTGCCGACCTTAACCTTGTCTATACTAGTGCCGCCGCTGGGACCAAACCGGTGGTTACAGCACAAGATTATGGTCCCGACCACCAGCTCACCAAAGAAAAACAGGAACAGCTAAAACGAGAATACCTCAACCGTTTTTTAAGCGGATTTTTTTCTGAGGGAACCAAAAAAGCTCCTTGACAGGGTAGCGGGAAACAGGCTATTTTTTCCGACGAAGTTTAATTTCCGGGTGGTGTAATGGTAGCACTACAGACTCTGGATCTGTTTGTGAGGGTTCAAATCCTTCCCCGGAAGAATTGTTTTTTGGTAAAAACCGGCAGACAGCCGGTTTTTTTTTAATCTGTAGTTTTCTGTCCAAGATACGGTGGTGTTTGGGGCGAGAACGAAGGTGAGGGGCAAATGCGCGAATCCGTATGTTTGTTTTTGCAGGATGGGACCTTCTACCCTGGCCGATCGGTGGGTAAGGCGGCCTTTCGGGTAGACCAGTTGATCGCGGGCCATGCGGATCGCAAGGGTGCCGGCGAAGTTGTCTTTAACACGGGTATGACCGGTTATCACGAAGTTCTGACCGATCCTTCGTACACGGCGCAGATCGTGGTGATGACCTATCCCCATGCGGGCAACTACGGCACTTTGGATCAATGGTCTGAAATTGGCCCTGAAGAGGGGGTCACTCGACAGGGTATTAAATGCTCGGCGCTCGTGATGAGGTCATATTACGAAGGCCCTGTACCCGAGGGACGCTTAACTTTAGAGAAGTTCTTGCAGAAACATGACACCCCGGCCATAACAGGGGTTGATACGAGACGGTTAACCCTCCACCTGAGGGAACACGGGGCTCAGAATGGGGTGATTGTAGCCATTGCTGGTGATTCACCCAGTGAAGCCGAGCGACAAGCGGCCCTGGCCTACTTAGCCGGGTTCCCCTCAATGGAAGGTTGTGACTTGACTCCTGAGGTCGGTACTGAGGCCCCTGCCGAGTTTGGCGAAGGGGATGGCCCGCGCTTGGTTTTGGTCGACTCGGGCATCAAAATGAACATTGTTCGCGAAATTGTTTCACGGGGAGCACGAGTAACGGTTTTGCCAGACTCATCGACAGCCGAAGAAATCCTTGCACGAAAGCCTGATGCTGTTTTATATTCCTCGGGCCCTGGTGACCCCGCAGTTCTTGGTACCCAGATCGCGTTAATTCGAACCTTGATGGCGCGCCTGCCTGTCTTTGGTATTTGCTTAGGCCACCAATTGATATCGTTGGCACTGGGGGCAAAAACCTACAAAATGAAATTTGGTCATCACGGTGTAAATCACCCTGTACGGGATGAACTTACCGGAAAGGTGTTTGTGACAACTCAGAATCACGGGTTTGCCGTCGAGGAGGCCAGCCTTCCCCCCGACGTTGGAGTGTGGTTCCGCAATGCCAATGACGGAACAATTGAAGGAATCTACCATAAAACCTTACCCGTTAAATGCGCTCAATTTCACCCCGAAGCTTGTCCCGGCCCCCATGATTCGGCATGGATCTTCCAGTCGTTTCTTGATGTGCTCAAAGCGCAACCCCGGCAAGCAGGAAAACTTTAAGGAGAATCTATGCCCGCTCGAAAAGATCTGAAAAAAATCCTGCTGATTGGTTCTGGCCCTATTGTGATCGGTCAGGCGTGCGAATTTGACTACTCGGGTACGCAAGCGGTCAAAGCCCTTAAAGAGGAGGGGTATCAGGTCGTTTTGATCAACCCCAATCCCGCAACCATGATGACCACTCCCGGCCTAGCCGACACCGTATACATGGAACCTCTGACTCCCGATTACATGGAAAAAATCCTCCAGACGGAACGCCCCGATGCGGTCATTTCGACCATGGGCGGCCAAACCGCCCTCAACTTGGCTCTCAAAATGTCAGAATTGGGTTTGTTAGAAAAGTACGGTGTCGAGGTCATCGGTGCCAATATCGAGGCGATTCGGCTAGCCGAAGATCGCGGTTTGTTCAAAAAACGCATGGCAGAAATTGGCCTGGAAAGTCCCCGCTCCAAGCTCGTCAGTAATTATGACGAAGCTCGGGAGTTAGAACTCGACCCGGGCTTTCCGTTGATCTTGCGGCCTAGCTTTACCCTGGGGGGGATGGGCGGGGCTATTGCTCGCACAGCCGAAGAGTTTCGCCCCCTGTTGGAACGTGCCTTAGCTGAGTCGCCTGTTCATACGTGCTTGGTCGAAGAATCTCTTATTGGCTGGAAAGAATTCGAGATGGAGGTCATGCGCGATAAAAATGATAATGCGATCGTCGTGTGTTCCATTGAAAATATTGACCCCATGGGCGTTCATACTGGCGACTCGATTACCATAGCGCCTATTCAAACCCTCAGTGACCGTGAATATCAGCAAATGCGTACCGCGTCGATCGAAGTTTTGCGGGCGGTTGGCGTAGACTGCGGTGGTTCAAACGTTCAGTTTGCCGTCAACCCTGCCAATGGCCGCATGGTGGTTATTGAAATGAACCCCCGCGTTTCGCGCTCCTCGGCCTTGGCGTCAAAAGCTACCGGGTTTCCGATTGCCAAGTGTTCGGCTCGCCTGGCCGTGGGCTACAGTTTGGATGAGGTCGTCAACGAAATTACCGGCAAAACGGTTTCGTGTTTTGAACCCGCCTTGGACTACTGTGCTGTCAAGGTTCCCCGCTTCGAGTTAGAAAAATTCCCTGCAGGATACAAAACCCTGGGAACTCAGATGAAATCCGTGGGTGAATCTTTGGCTTTGGGGCGGACCGCCCTCGAGGCCCTCAACAAGGCTCTTCGGGCGGCCGAAATTGGGTTTCAAAACCTCCAAGAGCTTCCGGTTACCGACCAAGAGTTGGCGCCAATGCTTGATACCTTGCATCCCAGGCGATTGCTGGCGGCTTTTACCTATTTAAAACGGCAAGGTCCTTCAGCCCTTCCCGAGGTACAAAAACGAACGGGGTTTGACCCTTGGTTCCTGTACCTCATTTTGGAACAGCTTGAGTTAGAAGGCCGCCTCAAGGCGCACGGGCTCACGGCAGCGTTGGTTCTTGAAGCCAAGCAAGCTGGCCTTTCGGACCCGTATATTGCTTCTTTAGTAGGTAAAACCGCTGGGGAGGTCGAAGCCTTCCGTGAACAGCACAACCTCCACGCTGGGTATCACTTTGTTGATACTTGTGCTGGCGAGTTTGAAGCGCAGACCCCCTTCTTTTACTCGACGTGGGGCGAAATTGATGAAGGCGGGTCCAGCGGCGCCTCAACGGTGGCCATCTTGGGCTCAGGACCTAACCGCATTGGTCAAGGCCTTGAGTTTGACACCGGTTGTACTTTGGCGTCGTTGGCTTTTCGCAAGTTGGGCCGAAAAACCATCATTATCAATTCGAACCCCGAAACGGTATCGACCGACTACAATGTTTCGGACCGATTGTTCATCGAGCCTCTTACCCCCGAACATGTCAAAGAAATTCTTCGCAAAGAAGGGGTTCGTGACGTTGTTGTGCAATTAGGGGGGCAGACTCCTTTAAATATGGCCGAGGAGTTGCAAGGTTGGGGGGCCCGTATCCTGGGAACCAGCCTGGCCGGCATCGACGCCACCGAAGACCGAGGGTTGTTTTCGCAGTTAGTGACGCGTTTAGGACTTCGTCAGCCTGCCAACCGCAAGGCGGCGAATCCCGAAGAAGTACGGCGTTTTGCCGCCGAAATCGGCTTTCCTGTTCTGTTGCGTCCCAGTTTTGTCCTGGGCGGACGCTCCATGTTTATCGCCAGCACTCCCGAGGATTTAGAAATCTTCTTTACCAAAGGCGTAACGATGAACGAAAAACGTCCCGTCTTGGTGGATCAATTCTTAGAGGATGCTTTTGAGTACGACCTGGATGCCGTCAGTGACGGTAAAAATGTGTATATCGGCGGAATCATGGAGCATATCGAAGCCGCAGGTATTCACTCGGGCGATTCGGCTTGTGTTTTTCCCGCCTACATGACCAAGCCGCATATTATCCAAGAAATGATTGACGCCACGGTCAAAATTGCCCGTGATTTGCCGGTAATCGGCTTTCTCAACATCCAATTTGCCGAAAAAGACGGCCTTTTGTACATCCTCGAAGTCAACCCCCGGGCAAGTCGCACGGTGCCGTTCTTGTCCAAAGCCTCTGGGGTCAATTTGGTCGAGACCGGGGTGCGGGTTTGGTCAGGTGAGAGTCTAGCTTCACAAGGCTTAGTCAAAGAAAACGGGATTGGCGTGGGAACTTGTTTGACGGGTTGGGCTGTGAAAGAAGCCGTGTTCTCGTTTGACCGTTTTCAAGACCTAGACCCGATGCTGGGACCAGAAATGAAATCCACTGGTGAGACGATGGGGACGGGGGCAAGCTTTGGCGAGGCCTATGCAAAAGCTCAAGCTGGGGTGGGAACGACACTCCCGACCTCTGGAAAAGTCTTCGTGTCGGTGCATGACTTAGACAAAGATTCTATCCTGCCCATCGTCAAGGACTTATACCAACTAGGGTTTAGTGTTGCCGCAACCCCGGGGACTGCCGAGTTCCTTGGTCAGCAGGGTATTCCTGCCGAGGCTGTTCAAAAGATCCAAAAAGGGCACCCGAATGTCATTGACCTTATGCGTTCAGGAGCAGTACATCTGCTAATCAATACGCCCAAAGGACGCTACAGTCACTCGGACGATGCGCAAATTCGTATTGAAGCCGTGCGAAAAAAAATCCCTTACACCACTACTGTTTCGGCGGCAAGGGCAACGGTCGAAGGAATCAAGTACCTTTCGAAAAAAGAATTTATCGTAAGACCCATGCCTAACCAGAACGGACCATTGAACTTCTAGGCGAAAGGTTCACCCCTTGGCGCGTTTGTTAAGAAAATATTCTCGCAACCGCGCCGCTGTGGTGGGACGGGGTAAGACGGTCAAACCCCGCTGTTGAAGCCGTTCAAGCTCCGCTTCGGTGCCTTCTGACAAAAGAAGAACAAATTCGGGCGGGGCCAAGCGAGCACAGGCATTTTTGAGTTGGTTGAGAGCTTCTAACAGGGGGGTTAGCGAAAGTTGAGTCCCCAAAAAGACAAAGTGAAAGTTCCCCTTGGCAACTTCTTTAAGGGCCACAGAAACTGTATTTACAAGGACAAAGCGTAAACCCAGCTGTTCACTGGCCTTTTGCAAGGCGAGACCTAAAAAAGGGTCATCCTCGACAAAAAGGACCTCGGGGTGCTCTTCTAAGCGACCGGGTGCCTCGACTTGAAACGGCAGGAAAGGAATTTTTACTAAGAATTCCGAGCCTTTACCCTCGACACTCGTTACGGTGAGTTTCCCTCCTAAAAGTTGCACCAACCGTTGTGCCAAGGCTAACCCTAGGCCGAGGCCACCGTATTGTCGGCGAGAAGAACCATCGATCTGTTGAAAGGGTTGAAACAACTGCTGTTGCTTTTCTGGGGATAGCCCAATCCCCGTATCGCTGACGTTGACGGTTAACTCGCGCAGGCCAGCGGGGTGTTGCGTCGCACTCAAGTCGACACGGATGCTACCCTGGTGCGTAAACTTTATCGCGTTGTCTAAAAGAATGTCGAGAATTTGCCTTAGCCGTTCTGGGTCAGTTTCGACAACGGGGGGCAATTGTCCGCTTAGTTTGACGACCAGGGTCAAACCCTTGGAGGTCGCCAGAGGTCCCCAACTAGCGACGAGGTTATGAACGAGCTTATCGAAGACAAGGGTGTCGAGTTCTAAGTGGAGCTCCTTTGCTTCGACTTTCGCCAGGTCGATAAGCCCATTAATTAGGTTGGCCAGGTGCGTTTCGGCCGATTCGAGGGCGTCTAAGTAGTCGGACTGCGTGTCAGTGAGGATTGTTCCCTTTAAAAGTTCGGTAAACCCTATCAACGTGAAAAGCGGTGTGCGTAATTCATGGCTCAAGTTCGAGAGAAGTTGGGTTTTGACTTGAGCCGCTGCTTCGGCGCTTTCTTTGGCTTGCCGTAGTTCTTGAAGAAGCCGGACATGGGTAATGAGGTTTCCACTATAATCAGCTACGAGTTCCAAAAGGTGCTGGTCATGGTCCTCAAAATCCCGTTGGCCTGGAAGGTTAATCGCTGTTAGTGTTCCCAGTAAATGGGAACCCGAGAGCAGAGGCACAACCAGGATTGATCCTGCCGCCGTTTCACTTCGACGACGTTTAACGGCTTCGGATTCACGGGGATCGCTTAGGTACTGTGACGAAAGTGCACTTTGATGAGTTTTGATCACCCAACCACTCAACCCTGAAAGCATCTCGGAAGCTGAAACCTTTAGATCGATCAGTTCTTGGCCGGGACCAGAGCGAAGGTAGAAATCCAGCCCTGTACGGAGTTCGTTGAAGACAATAAGAGCCATTCTATCGGCATCTAAAAGCCTGGTAATTTGATTCAGTATCGTCTGCAGGGCGTCTTGAAGGGATTGCGCTGACCAGGCTTGGGTTTCTACCGACAAAAAGAATTCCCGTAAGTCCTTCCAGCGGTCGGCACTCATTCTTTAACTCTAGGAGAAAATCTGTTAAGTGTCAAATTCGGGTTGTTTGTGGGTTGGTCGCCAGGAAAAAGTCTGCCGAGACTTGGTTGTTGGTCACCGTGACGCCCTCCGCTTCTAAAAGTTGACGCTGAAGGTCGCGTTCTATAGGGTCACTCAAGGCGAGTTGCCCATTGGCGCGAAGAACGCGGTGCCAGGGGAGGCCCGGCGAGGTTCGCAGAACCCAGACTACGGTTCTTGCCCCTCGGGGCAAGCCCGCCCACGCCGCCACTTGGCCATAAGACACGACTCGGCCCGCAGGAAGAGTTCTTAGAACAGCGCGGATACGGTCAAAGACCCCAGGCTCTTGACGGGATCTAGGCTCCATTTTACGGTTGCCGCGAAAGCCAAGTATTGATAGCCGCCAGTACTTCTTGAGGTTTTTCGGCATGCAACCAATGCCCAGCCTGGGGTATGGTTTGAAGCTCAGCTTGCTCAAATAACTGCCGAATCAGAGCGTGATCTTGCAAGCGAACGTAGTCAGAGTTCCCTCCGGCCAAGAAGAGGGCTGGTCCGGGGTACGAACGAGGCGAGCCTTGGGGCGTTTGCCCCTGTAAGGGTTTCCAAATTTCGTCATAGTGCGTTTCGAGGGCTTGCAGGTTAAGTTTCCAGCGCCAGGAGGGTGAGCCTTCTTGGGGAACCAAGCTTTTTAGGAGAAACTGAAGGGTGGGGCGGTCAGGGATCTGGGCTTCGAGGGCTTTTTGAGCCTCAGACCGGCTGGCTAGGGTCGCTAGGTCGAGGGCTCGCAAGGCGGGAACGAAGCCAGCGTAATGCGGCTCGTAGGCTCGTGGAGCCATGTCCAAACTGATTAACCCCCGAAAGCGTTGGGGTTCGGATAACGCCGCTTCCATGGCCACTTTGCCACCAAGGGAGTGACCTCCCACCAGCACGGACTCGAGCTGGTGTTGTGTCAAAAAGTCTAAAAGATCGCCTGCCAAAAGGGGAACCGAGAACTCGTCGGCCCAGGGGGAATCGCCGTGGTTCCTTAGGTCGGGGAGCCATACCTCACAACCAGTGAACTTGGCCCCCAAGGTCAACCAATTGTCGCCGGAACCAAAAAGGCCATGAAGAAAAACCAAAGGACGGCCAGCTCCTATTTTTCGGTAATTCAACGTCATGCTTAACACCTTACCCCAGACCTCGTGTGAAACGCAAACGTCTGTCCTAGACAATTTGACAGTCGGGGTGAAACGTGTTACCAACAAAAGGGAGCGGGAGGGGCCGTTATGGAGTTTGATCTTGAGGCAGTCATTCGTAAGATTCCTGATTTTCCCAAACCGGGTATTCTCTTTTATGATATTACGGGAATTTTATCCTCGCCGGAGGCCTATGCCTATGTCATCGACGAGTTAACTCAGCGCTACCAGTCGCGGGGCCTGTCGGGAATTGCCGCCGTGGAATCGCGGGGTTTTGTCTTTGCCGCCCCCTTGGCACTCAAACTAGGTTTGCCCTTGATTCTCATTCGCAAAAAAGGAAAGCTCCCTGGGCTTACCCTAAGCAAACGCTATGCTCTGGAATACGGCGAGGCCGAAATCGAAGTTCAGCGGGCGGATGTCAGGCCTGGGATGAGGCTCTTGCTCTTGGATGACCTGCTGGCTACGGGGGGGACTCTCCGCGCCTCCGCCGAGCTCTTGGAGGAGGCTGGAGCCTTGGTGACCGATTTATTTTGTGTGGTCGGCCTACCCTTTTTGCACCCCGAGCGACAACTGGGCAACCGCCGGGTCGAAACCTTGGTACAGTACGAACACGAATCGACTCAACACCGTTAATTTTTAAAACTGTGCACCGGAGCGGGAATTCGTCCCCCACGATCGATAAAGGCCGCAGACGAGAGGGTGCTGACCGGCATGACGGGGCCACCCCCCAAGAGTCCGCCGAATTCCACCCAGTCGCCCGCTTTCATGCCGGGGACGGGGATGACTCTCACGGCAGTCGTCTTATGGTTGATTACCCCTATGGCAGCCTCATCGGCAATCAGCCCCGACAGGGTTTGGGCGGGGGTATCACCGGGAACGGCAATCATGTCTAAACCCACCGAGCACACACAGGTCATGGCTTCGAGTTTTTCGAGGGATAAGCCCCCGCTTTGAACCGCCTCGACCATTCCTTCATCTTCGGTAACGGGAATGAAGGCCCCTGAAAGGCCCCCCACATGTGAGCTGGCCATAATGCCGCCTTTTTTGACCGCATCGTTAAGAAGGGCCAGTGCCGCTGTACTCCCGGGAGCTCCCACCCGTTCTAGCCCCATTTCTTGCAAAATTCTGGCAACGGAATCGCCCACCGCTGGGGTGGGGGCCAACGAAAGGTCAATGATTCCAAAGGGAACGTTGAGGCGTCGGCTGGCCTCTCGGGCGACAAGTTCTCCCATCCGGGTAATTTTGAAGGCGGTTCGTTTGATGGTTTCGGCCACCGTATCAAAGGGTGCTTTTTCAAGGTTCTCGAGGGCACTCTTGATAACCCCAGGACCAGACAAACCGACATTGATGACGACTTCGCCTTCGCCAGGACCGTGGTAGGCCCCGGCCATAAAAGGGTTATCTTCGACCGAGTTGGCAAAGACAACCAGCTTGGCACACCCTAAACCCTGGGCGTTGGCGGTACGTCCTGCCAGAGCTTTCAGCACAAAACCCATCTGACGAACGGCGTCCATGTTGATTCCGGCCTGAGTAGAGCCAACGTTGACGCTGGCGCACACCCTTTCGGTTTCGGCGAGGGCTTGGGGTATGGAACGGATGAGAATACGGTCACCCCTGGTATAGCCCTTTTGTACCAGAGCCGAAAACCCACCGAGAAAGTTGACCCCTGTTTGACGGGCCGCCGCATCAAGCGTGTGCGCAAAGGCAACGTACGATTTGTCCGAGGAGGCTTCGGCAACCATAGCGATGGGTGTGACAGCGATGCGCTTGTTAATGATGGGTATACCGTATTCGAGGCTAATGGCCTCACCGACACTAACGAGGTTCTCGGCATAGCGGCAAATTTTGTCGTAAATTTTTTGACGAGCCTGCGCTCCCGAAGTGCTAGCGCAGTCACGAAGGGATATGCCCATGGTAATGGTGCGGACATCCAGCTTTTGGGAGCGGAACATCTGGATTGTTTCGTCAATTTCGGCGTTCGTAAAAACCATTCTAGATCCTGTGCATCGCTTTCAGAACTTCTTCGTGAATGAGGGTAATCTGCACACCTAACTGGCGTCCCTCGACTTCTAGCCTGTCATTGAGGGTTTTTCGATCAACGGACAGATGCCCTATATCCACCTTCATGATCATCGTAAAGTATTCTTCGAGGATGGTTTGGCTGATCGAGAGGATGTTGACACCTGAAGCCGATAAAGCTTGGGTGACCCCAGCGATAATCCCGACGCGGTCCTTGCCGACCACCGTGACAATGGCGTCCATTAGACGTTCAAGGCCTTTTTCAAGGCGGCGAGAACCGACTCGGGAGCAGGCGCCGCGTCAATATCTTTGAGCAAGCCTTTTTGCCGGTAAAAGGTAATGAGGGGTTCAGTTTGAGCCTTATAAACACGCAAGCGTTCTTGGATGGCTTCGGGAGCATCGTCAGGGCGCTGAATAAGCTCACCAGAACAGTTGTCACAGACTCCCGGTTGACGGGGAGGGAGGTTCTGAAGGTGAAAGCTGGCTCCGCAGGCTTTACAAACGCGTCGTCCCGACAAGCGTTGAACAATCACCCCGTCGGCGAGGACAAAGTTGATTACCGCTTCGGGCTTGGCAAAGCCGTCAAGTGCCTGGGCCTGCGTAACAGTGCGGGGAAAACCGTCAAGTAAGTAACCGTTTTGGCAATCGGCTTTGTTCAAGCGGTCTTGAACAATTTCGATGGTGGTTTCGTCAGGAACGAGCGCGCCCGAGTCGAGGATCTTTTTCACCTTAAGGCCCAAAGGTGTGCCCTCTTTAATATTGGACCGAAAAATATCTCCCGTTGAAATATGGGGGAGGTGAAACGCCTCTTTGGCAAGAACGGCTAATGTCCCTTTACCAGCGCCGGGGGGGCCTAAAAAGATCAGCTTCATAGAAGACTCCTTGGTTAAAATTCGAGCCGATCGAACAAGCTTTGAAAATTCTGGGGCTTTTCTCGGCAAGCGGGACTGCATAGCCCGTCGCCGTCCGGCTCATGGGGAAAGGGCTTCTGACAGACCCGGCAAAGGTCAAAGGTCTCGGCGCATTCCGGCGAGCAGTATACCTGTTTTGAGCCGTCCTGCAAAGCGAAAAAGCTTCCGCAGGTACGGCAATTGACGAGTCGAGGTTCTAAAGAAGGTTCACTCTGAGCTTCGGTGCTAATGCTGGTGACCTAGCGCAGTTGATCCCATTCAACGGCGCCTTTGACAATTTTGTCCTGAGGAATGAGTCCCCTCAGATTCACCATGGGGTAAACCACCGTATTGCGGCCAACAATGGTCCCGGGGTTAAGAACGGTTTGACAGCCCACATCCACGAAGTCACCTAACAAAGCACCAAATTTTTTGAGGCCGGTTTGGACGGGACCTTCTTCGGGGTGAAGGACAATTTCTGTCTTGGTATACTTGAGGTTGGACAAAATTGCCCCTGCACCCAAATGCACCATGTAGCCGACCACGGAATCGCCCAAGTAGTTAAAGTGTGCCGCCTGCACACCGTCAAAGAGAATCGAGTTTTTGATTTCGGTGGAATTCCCCAGAACGCAGTTGTTTCCGGCAAGAACGTTCTCACGAATATAACAGCCTGGACGTAACTCGCAATCATGGCCGATAATTGCCGGCCCAATCAGGGCTGCCCGCGGGTCAATGAGGCAACCTTTGCCAACCCAAACATTTTCGACAATCTGTTCGTAGTCTTTGCCCAATTTGGGGCCGGTTTCGCGAATGAAGTCTTTCAACAGCGGAAGCACCTCCCAGCCAAAGGCGGTACGCTCAAAAAGCGGCACGGCAAGGGTCCGTTCCAGGTTAAACAGCTTTTTATGAACCAAATCAACTTTGCGCACAATTCCTCCCTAGCTACCGTAAATGCGGCTATTTATTCATTCTAACTCAATAAGTCAGAAAAGAAAGAGAAAAATGCTCAGGATGTGTAAGATTCCTGCGGACGAAGGCGAGGCGATTAGACCAAGGTAAGACCCAAAAGGGCCAGCCCTGTGCCCATGACGGGTTTCAAGATTTGATCTGGCACTTTGGGTGCTAACCACGAACCAACGGCAAGGGCCGGAATCGACCCCAGACTTAACCATAAGACTGCCCAAAGATCGACATGCCCGGTGGCAAGCTGGGCTAAACCCGCTGTCAGAGTTAGGGGAAAAGCATGGGCAAGGTCGCTGCCAATGATTTTTGAAGCCGAAAGTCGGGGAAAGAGTAAACTCAAAGCGGCGGCACCCACAGCGCCTGCCCCTGCAGAAGTGAGGGTAACGAGGACACCTAAGAACGCTCCAAGAAGAATTGTCAGAACTTTGCGGGGAGGTTGGGTTGGTTCGGACGGTGAGTCTATGACGGGTTTGTGCAAGCTCAGGCGTAATAGAACCAAAGCTCCGGTACCGATCAAGACAAGACCCAAGAGCACCTTGACGGTAGTAGCCTGAACGGCGTGGGGAACGCCGAGTCTTTGCCAAACAACGAGTGTTAGAATAGAAGCCGGTAAGCTCCCCAAAAGCAACCAGCCGACTAACGGCCAGGCCACATTGTGGCGACGGGAATGCAGATAGGCACCGCTTGCTTTGGTGATGGCCGCGTAAACCAAGTCAGTTCCAACGGCGTCAACGGGGGGAAAGCCCAAGGAGAGTAAAAGGGGAGTCATGAGCGTGCCGCCGCCCACTCCAGACAGACCAACGAGTAACCCTACGGCAAGACCCGCCAAGCCTAAGACAAGACCCGAGTGCTCCATGCTTATGCCCCTCTCTGTTTGTAATAGTTAATCTACTTGTGTTTATAAGTCAAGTATAAAGAAAATCCGCCTTTTGCTAACTAGCTCTTAGGGTTTTGTCTAGGTTATGTTGAGTGTGTTTGCTACGTTATACCAAGCCTCACGACTACGTAGTGGTAAGGCTCACTCTTACCTAAAAAAAGAGGGTGAACCGTGGAGAAGTTTTGAACCGAATGTTTCGCCAACGGCGGGTTTTACCTTGGCTGACCTTGGTGTCGGCGGTAGTGCTTTGGGGAGTGTCTTTTGTCCTGACGAAACAATTGTTGAGCCAGTTAAGCCCGCCGATGATTGCCTGGCTGCGTCTGGGGCCAGCTTTGGCCGTGCTTGTCCCCTTAATGTTGTGGCAAAAGGAGTCTTGGAGGCTTGAAAAAGGGTTTCGTGGGCGTTTTGTGCTGACCTCGGCCTTGGGAATTGTCCTTTATATGGTTTTAGAAAACACAGGCCTGCGCTACACGCAAGCCTCGACAGCTTCGATGCTGGTGGCCTCGATTCCTGTCTTTGTTTTGCTGGTCGATACCGTTAAACGACGTGCCCGTCTGCCTTGGGGTCAAACTGGTGCTGTGCTTGTCTCGTTGGTGGGAGTATGGCTTGTTCTTTTTGATGGGGCCTGGCCAAACCTTGCAAGCGCAAACCTAGGGGGCAATCTGCTGGTCTTAGGGGCCATGGCCTCGTGGATTGGCTATACCTTTTTAGGAAAAAAACTCAGGGATCGTTTTTCTAGCCTTCAGCAAACGACCTTTCAAACCCTCTTTGCGGTACTTCTGTACTTGCCCTTTGTTATAGGGGAGGGGGGAGGTTTTCCTACGATGACGCTTACAGGCCTAGCGGAGCTATCCTTTTTGGGGGTGTTCTGCTCTGGCCTGGCCTATGTGGGGTTTTTATACGCCTTGAAAGAGCTGGGGCCTGTTCTCCCTTCAGCCTTTTTAAACCTAATACCTGTCGTCACCGTACTTACCGCCCTGCTCGTCTTAAAAGAGATTCCTAGTATTTTTCAAGCGGGCGGTATGGTTTTAATCGTAGGGAGTCTTAGCTGGCTGACGTTGAAACGATGAAGGAGTGGAGGTTGACACCAAGCCTTTTAGGGCTAAGACTTCTGGCATAGTCGCTACGAAAAAGGAGGGTTCAAATGACAGATAAAACCAAGCAAGCGTTTGGTGGTATGGCTCCCTGGCTGAAGTTTTTAGCGGTTTTAGGCTTTATTGGGTTGGGAGTGATTTTTGTTGCCGGTGTGGTGATGATGATTTTGAACCTAGGCCCTCTACATTTAGGGCGTTTCTTTGGGGCTTTTTACATTGTCATTGCGGTCGTTATGTTCTTTCCTGCTCGGTGGCTTTTTCGCCTGTCCAAACAGGCTAAGCTCTGCGGGCAAGAAGATTCGGAAGAAAACCTTGAAGCCCTGGTGGTTAACTTGCACCGTGTGGTGAAGTTTTATGGCGTTGTGACCATCGTTCTTTTAGCTGTTTATGCCGTTGCTATCGTGGGCTTTCTTGTTGTGCTACGCATGATGAATGGGGTTTAAAAAATTCTTCTTCGAAACAGTTGACCACGAGGGGAGAAATTTGCTAAGTTCATTTTCGCCGCTAACGAACGCTGGTGAGAAACTGGGGTTAAGGGAGAGGCGGACTGTAAAAAGTTAGCGAAAAGCTAAGAAAGCAGTTGACAGAATGAGGGAAGTGGTAATAAACTATTTCTCACGTTTTTTGTTCTATGAAATGGAAATACTTAGGGGAAGGGAGAGAGTAAGGCGAGGGGGTCTGGATTAGCTTCAGATAAAGAGCCTAGGCGAAAGCTTAGGTATTTTATGATGGAGAGTTTGATCCTGGCTCAGAACGAACGCTGGCGGCACGTTTTAAGCATGCAAGTCGAACGGCAGCAGGGGCAACTCTGTGAGAGTGGCGAACGGGTGAGTAACACGTAGGTGATCTGACCTTGGGGTGGGGATAGCCTGTGGAAACACAGGGTAATACCGAATGAGCTTATTTGGTTATGACCGAATAAGGAAAGGTGCTACGGCACCGCCCGGG
>DAIDHT010000007.1:0-61482 GCA_027451945.1 Spirochaetales bacterium | reverse complement strand
GCTAATAAGGCGGACCATTGACCTGTGGTATCCAATCCACGTATATGAGAGTGGTCAAGCCGTAAAAACGCGCCTCTTCTGTTCCTGTTTATTTATCCTTGACAGGGGTCTCATCATATGAGGTTGAAAACTTTGTTAGGCGCCTCTTCCTATTCTTCTTACTTTCTCTTGCATGAAAACCTCATCAGCCAGGCGCTCAACATTGGAATAGCTACCAACAGCGGCAGATTGAAGGTAAGTTGACCAGCCAACGACTCTACTTTCACCATGGTAGCCCAGATAGATATTTGTCGATACCTTATCTAAGACTTTTGTTTCGATCACTTCAAGATCCAGAGCAAGGTGTTTAGCGACTTCGGTAACTGTGGTTCTACCATTAAGAAAAATGTAGTCATAATCTTTGACCAAAAGTCCTTGGAGAAATGGCAAATCACGTTCCAGCAATTGGTCTTTTACATGCTCTGATAATTCTCCCCAAAACGGAGTGGTCGCCCACTGAACCAAGTCCAGATGAACAACCGATCCAGAAAAGTACGATAGTTCAAATCGCTTGAGAAACCGTTCATACTTGTTGAACCAGGCACGATATGGACGATTTGAAAAGTAGTTCTTGCAGAATTGAATTACTAGGTCTGCTTCAGAATGATTCAGAGTCTCGTCGTTGCTCCGGCCCAAGCGTAGTCGAGAGCAGAGCCGTTCCTTAGTGGCGCCAAGAAGACTTCCCTTCTTGTCGCAAAACTCACGATCACTGGGATTTAGAGAAATCGTACACGAATTTGCAGTGTCAATTTGCCCGAAGAATGGAATCGGAGTGCTTGCATTAGTAATACAAAGCGAAGGATCAATTGCCTGCTTTACCCTATCAGATATTGTCATATTATTCCTTTCGCCCGAAGGGTCCGCCTAACGCCAATTATCCTGTTCCTGATAACTTCCCAATCGACAGCTTCTCCCTTCCAGCTATTTATACGGACAAGGCCGCTACACTCGCAGACTTCTCTCCATTTTAATCTCAAAAACTGCCGAGTCAATATCAGATTTAACGATATTGCCTTTTTGTGGACATTCTAGCCAGTTCTCAAACGCCCTTCATCCCCCTCTGGTCATTCGGCCAGTGCCGAACCCCGAATCTTGCCGTACTTTAAAGACAGGGCCATTTTGTTAGGGCCCAGGGGGATATATGGATCTTTTACAACAACTCTCAAGCCTTTCCGAGGAACGCGTTCGCGCGGCGACACCCCGACTGGCTCACATCGGGGGCCACCACCTGGGTTTACGAACCGCCCTGGTGTGGAAGCAACGTCTCGTTCTTGCACCAGCACGCGAAGCTCAAGAAGGCGAAACGGTCAACTTGCTAATGTCAGGTTCCCGCATCCCGGCCCAGGTGAGGGCCTGGGATCAAGAAACCGGTTTGACCGTTCTCGAAATGAACGAAGGTCCCGAAGAAAGCGAACCTAGCATTGCTCCGCGAGCCTCTACCGGAGCCCTTTGGCTGGTAACAGCATACCCCTCCGAGCAAGGTGTTGAAGCCGCGTTGGGGGTTGTTCGTTTTGCTGGCCAGTCTAATGAAGGCGTTTTTCAGACCGACACTCCCGATTTTCCTGGCTTTTGGGGGGCCGTAGCTTGGAACGCTGACGGGGCATGGGCGGGCTGGCAAGCCGCCTCACGGAAAGGCAATTCTAGCTGGTTCCTGGGGGCCGACCATATTGTCCGTCTTGCTTCGTCACTCTTAGAAAGAGGAAGCCGACGACGAGTACGCGTAGGAGTTTCTGTAGTTAGCGGTGAAAAAAACGGACGCCAAGGCTTGCTCTTAAGTGCGGTAGAAGCAGGGTCACTGGCCGCCCAGGCGGGCTGGAAGGTAGGGGATTGGCTATTTCAGCTAGCCGGAAAAGACCTGCGGCAGCCTTCTGACTTGTGGCTTGTTTTAGGGGCGAGGTTCCGCCACGAAGTGCTGGCCTGGAGCGGATTTGTTGGAGGTACGGAGGCCAGTGGCGAGCTGGTAGCCTCCTTCTGATGAAAGCGACCCCTGGCGAGCCTTCTCTTGGGGACAGGAATCACGTCGTTCGCTGGGTAGGGCCAGGGGAAGTGCCTTTTGAGCTTCCCGCTCCTTGGACTTGGGGCAGAACAGGAGCCGCTTGGGTCTTGGCACCCCAGGAGCCCTCTCTGCTGTCGGCGACAGACAACCAACTGACGCCTCGCGAGCGCGAAATTCTCGAATACCTCGCCGATGGTTGGAGCAACTCTGAAATCGCTGATCGGCTAGAGCTGAGCCTTAGAACGGTCAAGTTTCATCTCGAAAGCCTTTTTCGCAAATTGGGGGTGAAACGACGGACCGAAGCTGTCCGTGAGGGTTGGCGTTTAGGACTCTTGACAGTTTAAGTCGGCTCATCCAAACAACTCCCTTGGCCAAACAGCCCAGAGACCGCCTAAGAAAAAAATAGGGTTATCCTTTATAAATAGATCGTTGGGGTTTCCAGCCCCGCCTTATCGGCTTGATTAACCGCAAAACACACGTCCGTCTCCCTATGGGTGCATCTTCTTTTTGAGACTCGCCATCAGGTCTTCCCAATCTTCTTCGGTAACCTCTTCTTGCTGGGTTTCGGACTCTTGTAAAAGTTCCGTCGGAAGTTCTTCAAGAAAGGGGCTAGGGGTAGGGTGAAAGGTTTCTTTTAAAGTTCTTCGGGTGCGGCAAACGGTAAGGTAGAGCTTTTCCCGAGCCCGCGTAATGGCGACGTAGAATAATCGTCGTTCTTCTTCAAGAACCTCTGGGCCTTCGGCTAAGCTTTTTTCATGGGGCATAATTTTATCTTCGACCCCTACCACAAAAACGACTTTAAACTCTAAGCCCTTCGAGGCGTGAATGGTCATCAGGCTGACGGCACCTTTTTCCTCACGGTCATTGAGGTCGTCTCGGGTGATAAGCGTTATTCGATTTAAAAACGACCCCAAGTCTGGACGGGAATTATCGGGGTCTGTTTCCCAATCTTCTAAGAATTTTAAAAGGCTCTCGATATTTTGCGTCTTCCAGCGAAAAGCCTTGTCGCTTTTGGCATTCTCGAGGGCCAAATGCTCATAATACCCGGCTTCTTCGAGCAGTTCACGAGCATTGGGAGCCATTTTTACCCGAGGTCTTCGGCTACGGGCACGGTACTCCTCAATGAGCTCCATAAAGGCGGCCAAGTCGGCGCGGGTCTCGTCAGGCACTCCCGACTGTTGCGTGACCAGAATATCTTTCAGCGCATCAAAGTGACAGACCCCTTTGGCGCGTGAAACCGCGACCAAAAGCTCTAAAAATTGACGGCCAGCCCCACGGCGGGGAGTGTTGAGAATGCGCAAAAAATTAACATCGTCAGAGGGGTTTACGATAAGTCGTAGGTAGGCGATGACATCTTTCACTTCTTTACGTTGAAAAAAGCTTGTGCCGCCCGAGACTTTGTACGGAATGTTCTGGTGAAGAAGGGCCATTTCGAGGTGCTTGGTAAGACTGTTTGTTCGTACAAGGATGCCAAAGTCATCGTAGGTGCGATTTTCTCGAAACCGTAAGGTTTTTATGGTTTCGGCGATAAAACGGGCTTCGTCGGTTTCGTCAACTGGGTGAATGACTTCAATGGATTTGCCACCTTCGGTGGGGGTCCACAAAGCCTTTTCTTTTCGGTTAGTGTTGTGAACGATCAGCGCATTGGCGGCGGCAAGAATAATGCCCGTCGAGCGGTAGTTTTGCTCCAACTTGATTTCTTTGCGTTCGGGAAAGTGTCGTTCAAAAAGAACAATATTTTCAAAGTTGGCCCCTCGCCACGAGTAAATACTCTGGTCGTCGTCCCCAACGACGCAAAGGTTGCGATGTTCGTCGGCCAAAAGACGAACGATCTCGAATTGGCTAATTGAAGTATCTTGAAACTCATCGACAAGAATATAGCGATAGCGTTTGCGATACGAGTCTAGAATCTCGGGGTGGGTCGAGAACATTTCGATCGGTTTCATAATCAAGTCATCGAAGTCAACTGCATTATAAAGGAGAAGGTGTTCGCCGTATTCTCGGTAGAGCTCGCGGTACTCGGACGGTTCCCCCTCCCAGCCTCGTCGCCCTGTTTTGATCGCCGAGAACAGTTGAGCAACAGCAGGCAGGTCTTTGCTTTCCCAAACTTGGCCCAGTTCATGAGCGCAATTTTTAAGAAGGGTGAGGCAATCTTCGGTATCGTAGATGGTAAAGTTGTCGCGGTACCCCAACGCCGAGCCGCTTTCTCGAAGAACTTGAACGCCAAAGGCGTGAAAGGTCGATACCGTCAGGTTCGTGAGTTTACGTCCCGTCAGCTCTTTAACGCGCTGTTCCATCTCACGGGCGGCCTTGTTGGTGAAGGTGAGGGCGAGAATTGCATTTTGGGGAATATGTTCTTCTAACATCTGAGCGATCCGGTAGGTGATCACCCGAGTTTTTCCACTGCCCGCACCGGCAATAATCAGTAACGGGCCATGGAGTGTATGGACGGCTTCGTATTGTTCAGGGTTCAAGTCAGGAGGTGAAGAGGGCATAACCTTTAAATTAACCGCGACGTCAAGTTTGGTCTAGCAAGTCAAAGTTGATCTGGCCATTAAACAGAAAAAACGCTACTATCAGGAGGGGAGCATGGCATGTCGGAGGTCTTTCAAAGGCTCGTCAAAACTTTATCTCACGAAGAACGTCGGGATCTGCTCAAGAGGCTCACCGCAAGTCCAGAATCAGACTCTTTAGCCCCACCGCCCATTGAAACCGAGCCGGAATGGGAAGAAGTCTACCAGACTTACAGCCTTTGGCGAAAATTCCTTTTGTGGCTTAAAAAGTTCTTTCGTGCCACCGACCTGGCGACCGTGGTCCAAGAGCAGGTTTTGGCTGATCTGGCGACGCGCTTAGAGCGACAATGCCCAGGCTTTTTTCATCTTCGCCTGAAAATGGCGCTAACGCCCTTTTACCGCGAACTCGAGCATTTGTTTTCAGCTCTTAACCCTTTTCGAGAGCCCTTTCGAACGGCCTTTGGGGAACGAAAAAATGAATTTGTCGCTTTTTGGATTGCTCTTGAAATCCCTGAGTGGCAAGAAATTTTGAATGCCCTATCCGATTTTGCGACTTTAGAGTCCCAGCACCCCGAACGCCCCGTCAAAGAAATTAAAGCGATTGTTGATGGTGATTTCCGCAATTTGCTTGATTCTTTGCCCCCCGATCGTAAAAAACGTCTTAACGAAAGTCTCAAGGCGCTATCTGCTTTTCGGGCTCTGTGTCAATTTCCCGCAGACAAACTGCTGTCACCGTTTCAACTTTTGTCAGTTAATGGACAGCCCAGCAATGCGCTTTTGACAGAACTGCAGGAGGATTTGGTCGAGCTTGCGAAACGCCTTGATTCACTCAAAGCCTCGGTGCCTGAACCCGTGCTGGAAGCTCTTTTCCTTTTTCACAATGGGGATACCTTCAACTCGCCCGATGTCGATGTCGAAACCCCTCTAGCGGCGTTTCTTGACCAAGCCCACTACGCATGGAGTGCCGTTCGAGATTTCCATCAGCGTGTTCCCCTGGCTAAGCTTTGTGCCTGGCTTCAGGGAAACCCCTCGTGGCTCCCCTCAAGTAGCCTAGCTCCCGTGGATGAGTGGGTTACTTTGTACAGAAGATTTTGGCAAAACAGGCTAGATGCCGCGTTTGAAGTGTTTGTCCGTCAACGGAAGGTCAGGATTGTCGTCAGCGAAGCTTGTCGGTTTTTAGAAGTCACCCCCGATGAGTTTGGAAAAGACCCCTTTTACCCGCCGATTTTTCCTGGGCGCCTTCCCACCCGTGGTGAGCAGACTCTCGAATTTTTGCGCCTTTTTCTCGAACGAATTTTTATTCCCAAAATGAACCCGACGTTAAAAATTGTTCTTTTAGAAGGGGATTTTTATAAACGCCACAATAGAACGACCTTTACGGATTGCTACAATACGCTTCTTCAAATTCCCGATCAATTGGCGGCCTTTCAGCGCCGTTTCGGTCCCGACGGAGAATGGGGTCAGCGGTTGCATTCTATCCGTCAGGAGGGCAGTGAAGATATCATTTTGCCCTTAATAAAAGAAATCTTTCTTTCTGGCGGCGATTGGGTTGAAGCGTTCCTTTCACCGACGTTGGCTGTTTTCACGACCTTTCAAGAAGTGTTAGAAGGGTTAGTCAAAGGCGATACGGGTGGTCGTTTTGACACCTTGGCAAATATGAATCTCATAGGAGGCAAACCCACAGGGGTTTTGCGCCGTGAATTAGAAGCTGTGACGCGCCGCTGGGAAAAATTCCTTCAGCTCATTCAAGATTTTGAACAGATCGATTCGCTCCAGGTTGTTCGCGATAATTGACGTCTTCGAGCTTTTCTGTTTTACTTAGCGATCACATGAACCACCTAGAGGATGCTTGGCAAGCCCGCGTACTTGCGGTTTTGAGGACGCTTCAACCTTCTTTGTCTCCTGACCAAATTCCCCCTGTGGTAGCGGAACGACCGCCCCGGCCTGATATGGGGGATCTCGCTTTTCCCATGTTTGCCTACGCTAAACTTTTGAGGCAAGCTCCTCCCATCATTGCGAAAACTGTCGCCGAAAAGTTAGTCGGACCGGGCAAGGTTGTAGCCCTCGGGCCCTATGTTAACGTTCATTATGAGAGGCCTGAGGTGATTCGCGAGGTTCTTGGGTTTGTCCGGAGCTCAGGGCAAGCTTATGGAACGTCTGATCGTTTGGCCGGCCAGCGGATAATGCTGGAGTTTTCATCACCGAATACCAACAAGCCGCTCCATCTAGGACATTTGCGCAACAATACCCTGGGTGAAGCGGTTTCCCGCCTCTTAAAAGCCACGGGTGCAGAAGTTCGAAAGGTCAATCTTGTTAATGACCGTGGTGTTCACATCTGTAAATCGATGTTGGCGTATCAAAAGTTTGGTCAGGGGAGCACTCCCGAGCAAGCGGGACGAAAAAGTGATCACTTCGTTGGAGACTTTTACGTCAAGTTTGCTCAATGGGCGGCTACTGATGATACGGCCGAGGCTCAAGCCCAAGAGCTGTTACGCTTGTGGGAAGCCCAGGACCCCGCCACTCGAAAGCTCTGGGCAACCATGAACGGCTGGGCAGTGGAGGGCATCCTTAAAACCTACGAGCGGACGGGGATTCGTTTTGATGCCATTTATTACGAGAGTCAGACGTACCAGCTAGGAAAAGAGGAAGTTGGCCGCGGCCTTGAAAAAGGGGTCTTTAGTCGGCGCGCCGATGGTGCCGTTGTTGTAGACCTCCCCTGGAAAAATTCGCCCGACGATGAGGCTAACGCTCAGAAGGTTCTTTTGCGAGCGGATGGTACCTCTATTTACTTAACACAAGATATTGGGACAGCGATTTCGCGACATAAGGATTGGCCCTTTGATCAACTGATTTATGTCGTAGCCAATGAACAAGATTATCACTTTAAAGTTCTGTTTTATGTTTTGGGTCTCTTAGGGCAGACTTGGGCCCAGAATTTATTTCATCTGTCGTACGGCATGGTCAATTTACCCGAGGGGCGGATGAAAAGCCGCGAGGGAACCGTTGTTGACGCAGATAATTTAATTACGGAACTACGAGACGGCGCGATTAGCGAAATTCAGGCCAAAGGCCGTGAAGAAGAAGTAGACGGCCTGGAGGCAACAGCCGAGGCCATTGCCCTGGGTGCTCTTCATTATTATCTGTTGCAGGCGACGCCCACCAAGGACATGATTTTTCACCCCGAAGAGAGCCTCTCTTTCAACGGAAACACTGGACCTTACCTTCAGTACACGGGGGCTCGGCTGTCTTCGATGCTTCGCAAAGCCCAAGAAAACCCTCCTCAGGCTGAGTTTCGTCCCGAATCTTTGACCGCGGACGAGGAATGGGAATTGGTTAAGCTCATTGCGGATTTTCCGCTGGTGGTTGAGCGGGCTGCTTTAGCCAAGGACCCGAGCTCGGTTGCGGCTTTTCTTTACGATGTTGCTAAGGCGTTTAGCCGGTTTTATCACGATTGTCCTATTCTTACCGCCGAGGCTGAAATCTCGGCAAGCCGTTTGGCGTTGTCCGAAGCGGTACTAACTGTTCTCAAGAACGGTTTTGAACTTTTGAACATTCCTTTTCTGCGCAGCATGTGAGGAGTAAAGGGGGATTTATGGCCATGGTCAAACGGCCCGAGGCTTGGGGATTATATGAGCCGCAGTTTGAAAAAGACTCTTGCGGTGTAGGATTTTTAGCCCATATTAAGGGTAAACGGAGTCATAAGATCCTCGAAGATGCTTCGGGAATCCTTTGCCGTATGGATCACCGCGGTGCGCGCGGCGCAGAAATAAACACCGGTGACGGGGCAGGAATTTTAACAGCCCTTCCTGTTAAGTTTTTGTCAAAAGTTGCCTCCCAAGCCGGGATTGTCTTGGGTGCTGAGGGGACATGGGCAGCTGGTAACGTCTTTTTGCCCAAAAATGACCAAGAACGAGCCGCTTGTAAAAAACAGTTACAAGACATTGTGACACAAAAAGGGCAGAAGCTCTTGGGTTGGCGCCGTCTACCCACCGTGGATGAAGGTTTGGGGCCAACCGCTTTGGCCTCCGAGCCGGTCGTTGAAACACTCTTTGTTGGAGCCGCTCCTGGGCTATCTTCCGACGAGTTCGACCGTAAGCTCTTTTTGATTCGAAAAATGGCGGTGCATGCCCTGCGAGGACGCTCAGGACTCGATCAGGACTCCTTCTTTTATGTATGTTCGCTGTCTACGAGAATCATGGTCTATAAGGGGATGTTAACTCCCGATCAGGTTTGGAGCTATTATCAAAAAGACCTCTCTGACCCCGACTACGAAACGCATTTGGCCATGGTGCACAGCCGCTTTTCGACCAATACCTTCCCTTCGTGGGACCGCGCTCAACCTTTGCGCTACATGAGCCACAACGGTGAAATCAACACCCTACGGGGGAACGTCAATAAAATCTTTGCCCGCCAAGAATCTTTAGCCAGTGACCTTTTTGGGGCAGAACTTAAAGACGCCTTTCCGATTATTGAGCCGGATTTGTCTGACTCGGGGTGTTTTGACAACGTTTTGGAACTGTTGACCTTGTCGGGGCGCACTCTGCCCGAAGCGGTCATGATGATGATTCCTGAAGCTTGGCAAAACCATGGGGCAATGGAGCCAGCGAAAAAGGCCTTCTATAAATATCATAGCGCGATGATGGAACCCTGGGATGGCCCAGCCAGCATCGCTTTTACCGATGGCCGTTTTATTGGAGCCGTCCTTGATCGTAATGGTCTTCGGCCCAGCCGCTTTTACGTTACCAACGACGATGTCGTTATTATGGCAAGCGAAGTCGGCGTCATTGAGGTGCCCGAAGCGCAAATTCGGCAAAAAGGACGACTTCAACCCGGAAAGATGTTCCTGGTCAACTTTGAAGAAGGCCGGATTGTCGATGATAACGAACTAAAAACCAAAATTGCGGGACAGCGTCCTTATGCCGATTGGATTAAGGCTCAAGAAATTAAACTTTCGGATCTGTCATCAAAAGTTGAGCCGCATGGGTATGACGAAGCCACGGTTGATGTACGTCGAAGAGCGTTTGGCTACACCTACGAGCACCAAGAGATGGTTCTTAAGCCTATGGTCGAAACGAGCCAAGAGGCCTTGGGCTCCATGGGTAACGATGCTCCTTTAGCGGTTCTTTCCGAGAAGCCACGCCTTCCCTACGAATATTTTAAACAGCTATTTGCCCAGGTAACCAATCCTCCTATCGATTCGATCCGTGAAGAGATCGTCATGAGTTTGGAAAGCTATATTGGTCCTGAGAAAAACCTCTTGTCCACGACTCCTGAACATGCTCACCGTTTGCTTTTGCCTAACCCTATCCTGACCAACGAGCAGATGGCCGCTCTTAAGCATATTGACCGTAAGGGCTGGAAATCTAAGATCCTTGATGCGACCTTTCCCAAAGCAGAGGGGGAAGCTGGGCTGGAAAAGGCTTTGGACCGCTTGGCGTCCGAGGCTGAAAAGGCTTTGGCTGAAGGCTACGCCCTTTTGGTGCTTTCTGATCGGGCCGTCTCGGCAGAGCGTGTTCCTGTTTCGGCCCTGCTTGCCGTGGGAACCGTGCACCACCACTTGATTCGCCTGGAACGCCGGAATCAGATCGGTCTGTTGGTTGAATCCGGCGAACCTCGCGAAGTTCATCACTTTTGCTTGTTAACCGGCTATGGCGCAGATGCCGTCAACCCCTACCTGGCGTTTGAAGTGATGTGGCGCATGGCGCGTGATGATTTCTTTGATAAACCCTATAGTGACGAAGAAATTGTGGCACACTACCTCAAGGCTGTGGCCAAGGGTATGCGCAAAGTCTTCGGAAAAATGGGTATTTCAACCTTAGAATCTTATAAAGGCGCCCAGATTTTCGAAGCGGTGGGCTTGGATGAGTCGGTAATTCGCAAATCTTTTGCGGGTACCGCCAGCCGAATTAAAGGAGCGGGCTATGACGTTCTGGGCCGCGAGGCGCTTGACCGTCACCGCATGGGTTGGCCCGAAGGCAACGCTCCGGCGTATGACCGCTTCTATTCGCCCGGGGATTACCACTACCGTTATGGCGGCGAAAAACACATGTGGGACCCTGAATCGATTGCCGATCTTCAACGAGCGGTCTGGCAACAGGACCCTGCGGCCTGGGCTCGGTTCAGTGCCCGGCAAGCTGAACGGTCGGCTCAACAGGCCACCTTGCATGGTCTTTTGTCCTTTAAAAAGGGAACACCGATCCCGGTATCAGAAGTCGAACCGGCTTCTGAAATTGTGAAGCGGTTTGTCACCGGCGCTATGAGTTACGGTTCAATTTCGAAAGAAGCCCACGAAACTCTCGCCATTGCCATGAACCGTTTGGGCGGAAAGTCAAATACCGGTGAAGGCGGAGAGGATCCTGCTCGGTTTGAACGACTCCCCAACGGGGATTCCAAGCGTTCTGCCATCAAACAGGTGGCTTCGGGACGGTTTGGCGTCACGATTCACTATTTGACCAATGCCGACGAAATTCAAATTAAAATGGCCCAAGGGGCCAAGCCCGGCGAAGGTGGCGAGTTACCAGGACATAAAGTCGATGAAACCATCGCAAGAACCCGTGGCTCTACCCCGGGAGTTGGGCTGATTTCACCCCCGCCGCACCATGATATCTACTCGATTGAAGATTTAGCTCAATTAATTTTTGACCTGAAAAATGCCAACCCCAAAGCTCGCATCAGCGTTAAGTTAGTTTCAGAAGTCGGTGTTGGTACCATTGCGGCCGGTGTGGCCAAAGGTCATGCCGATCATATTCTTGTGTCAGGGCATGAGGGCGGTACCGGTGCTTCACCGCTGACGGGGATCAAAAACGCAGGTCTTCCTTGGGAACTTGGTATTGCCGAGACCCACCAAACCCTGGTGATGAACGATTTGCGTTCTAGGGTGCGGTTGCAGACTGACGGTCAGTTAAAGAACGGTCGCGACGTAGTGATGGCGGCTATGTTGGGTGCCGAAGAAATGGGCTTCTCGACGGGCCCGCTCATTACCTTGGGCTGTATCATGATGCGAAAGTGCCATAAAAACACTTGTCCTGTCGGGATTGCGACCCAAGACCCGGTGCTTCGAGAAAGGTTCAAGGGAAAGCCCGAATATGTAGAGCGCTTCTTTCACTACATTGCCGAAGAGGTTCGCCAGATTATGGCTGATTTAGGCCTACGAACCTTTAACGAGCTGATCGGACGAGTTGACCTGCTGGATACAGACGCCGCTGTACGGCATGCCAAGAGCCGCAATATTGATTTAAAGCCGCTTCTGACCATGGCCCGCAAGCCTTACCCTGAGGCTGGTGTCTACTGCACGCAAAAGCAAGATCACGGGTTAGATCATGTGTTGGATCGTACACTTATCACCGAAGCGGCGGCCGCCCTTGAAAACAAAACTCCTGTAAAACTTAAACATAAGATTTCTAACGTGGACCGCGCCTGTGGCACGCTCTTGAGTCATGAGTTAACCCGACGCTGGGGTGCGCAGGGCTTACCAGAAAACTCCATCGAAGTACAGTTTCACGGGCATGCGGGACAAAGTTTTGGCGCTTGGCTTGCCAAAGGTGTTACCTTCCATTTGGAAGGCGATGCGAACGATTACGTTGGCAAAGGCTTGTCAGGCGGACGACTTGTCATTGCTCCTCCGTCCGAGGCGCAGTACAAACCCAGCGAAAACATCATCATCGGCAACGTTGCGTTTTATGGAGCAACCGGCGGAGAAGCGTTTATTCGTGGTGTGGCTGCAGAACGCTTCTGTGTTCGCAACTCGGGCGCGATTGTCGTTGTCGAAGGGGTTGGCGACCACGGTTGCGAATATATGACCAGAGGTACCGCGGTCATTCTTGGCCCGACCGGTCGTAACTTTGCTGCGGGTATGTCGGGGGGCGTTGCCTACGTCTGGGACCCTCAAAGACATTTAGAACATCAACTCAACACGCAAATGGTTGAGCTTGAAAAACCTGGTCAAGAAGATTTTGACCTGCTCAAAGGTCTAATTCAAAAGCACTATCAAAATACTGGCTCCGATGTTGCCGAAAGCCTGCTCGCGGCTTGGGAAAAACATCGAACAGAGTTCGTTACCGTCATGCCGACGGACTACAAAAAGGTTCTGGAGGCTCGCAAGGCCAAGACCGCGGAGGTGTCTCATGGGTAAGCCCACTGGCTTTCTGGAATTCGACCGACAAAAGGTTAAAGATCGGAATCCTCTTGAGCGGATGGGGGATTTTAAAGAGTTCTTGGTTCCGTTGGCTGATCCGGAACGGCGTCAACAAGGCTCCCGCTGTATGGATTGCGGGGTTCCGTTTTGCAATTCGAGCTACGGTTGCCCGGTAAACAATCTCATTCCCGAATGGAATGATCTGATCTATCACAAACAAGATTACGAAGCGTTTCTTCGTCTTCGCAAAACTAATAACTTTCCCGAATTTACAGGTCGGGTTTGTCCAGCTCCCTGTGAAACCGCCTGTGTTTTGGGAATCACTTCCCCAGCGGTAACGATCAAGGATAACGAAGCTTGGATCATTGATAATGCCTGGGAAAAGGGCTGGATGAAGCCACGACCGGTTCCGGCACGCACGGGTAAGCGAGTGGCTGTTATTGGATCGGGGCCCTCAGGTTTGTCGGCAGCCGATGAATTGAACCAAGCGGGACACCAAGTTACGGTGTTTGAGCGAGCAGACCGGATTGGTGGACTGTTGATGTACGGCATCCCCAATATGAAGCTGGATAAAGGTCTTGTTGAACGCCGGATCCAAGTGATGCGCGACGAGGGCGTCGAGTTTCGGGTCAATGCTGCCGTTGGCAAGGACGTTGCGGCTAGTGACCTTGTAAAAGAGTTTGATGCTGTGCTTATCGCCACGGGGGCTACCAAGCCGCGCGACCTGCCGGTGCCTGGGCGCTCGCTCAAGGGTGTCCACTTTGCGATGGAGTTTTTAGGGGCCAACACCAAAAGTCTGTTGGATTCTCAGCTAAAAGACGGCAAATTCATCAACGCCCAAGGAAAAAAGGTTATCGTTATTGGTGGTGGTGACACAGGGAACGACTGTTTAGGAACCAGCCTTCGCCATGGTTGTTCCTCCTTGGTCAACTTTGAACTTTTACCACAACCTTCAGCAGAGCGAACAGAAGAATTTCCCTGGCCCACCTATCCTCGCCTCTATAAAGCTGACTACGGACACAACGAGGCGGTAGCCCGTTTCGGCAAAGACCCACGAGTCTTTTCGATTGCCACCAAAGAGTTCATGGGCAATGCGGCCGGGGAGCTAACCGGTCTCAAGACTATCGACCTGAAGTGGGAAAAAGACGAAAAGGGGCAGTGGAAAATGAGCGAAGTCCCAGGAACTGAAAGAACCTGGGAAGCCGATCTGGTCTTTTTGGCCTTGGGTTTTTTGGGCCCCGAAGAGGAGATTCTGAAGCAACTCGCCGTCGAAACTGATGCTCGTTCCAATGTGAAGGCCCCTTATGGCAAGTTTACGACAAATATTCCCAAAGTTTTCAGTGCTGGTGATGCCCGTCGGGGGCAATCTCTGGTTGTTTGGGCTATCAATGAAGGTCGTGGGGCCGCGCGCGAGATCGATCGTTTTCTTATGAACCCTTCCTAAGGGTGTTGCTTGCTATTATTCAGGGGATATGTTATATATCCTCTGAAATTTTATGATTTGAGGGATTTTATGTACGCGCTTGTAGAAATTAAGGGTCGTCAGTTCCGCGCCGAAAAGGGTGCCGTTCTTCAGATTGACCGGGTCGATGCCGAAAACGGCACCGCGCTAGAGTTTGATTCGGTTCTTCTCGTAGGCGGAAACGGCGACGTTAAAGTCGGCGCGCCCTATGTGAAAGGTGCTAAGGTAAAAACCGTTGTGGATTCTCAGATCCGCGACGCAAAGGTGCTTTCGTACAAGGTAAAGCGCCGCAAGTCTTTTCACAAACTGATTGGACATCGTCAACCCTATACGTTGGTTCGTGTCGAAGAAGTTATCGGCTAAGGTATGATCCGTGCCCAGATCGCCCTGTCCGAAGAGCAGGCGGTCGCTAAAGTCGCAATGACGGGGCATGCGGGTTATTCGCTAAAGGGTTCCGATATAGTCTGTGCTGGTGCTACCGTTCTCCTTCGGACGTTTGTTGGTTTGTTGCGAGCGGAGTCTGGTGTGGTTTTAGATTGGATTAAAGAAAGCGAAGGTGATGTGGAGTTTTCCGTAGTGGCGGTAAAAACTCACCCTGAGCGGTATGAAGGCTGGTGCTGGTACTTTCTGCGAGGTCTTGAAGACTTAGCGAGGGAGTTTCCAGATTTTTTGAATTTGAATTACGGTCATTGGAAGGGGAGGTTGTTTCATGGCACATAAAAAAGGCGGCGGAAGCTCAAAAAACGGACGCGATTCGAATCCGAAAATGCTCGGTGTGAAACGCTTTGGCGGGCAATTGGTCTCTGCTGGCGAGATTTTGGTTCGTCAAAGAGGAACTAAGGTCCATGCTGGTGAAAATGTTGGTATGGGACGTGATCATACCCTGTTTGCTTTAGTAGAAGGTAATGTTGCGTTCGGTGAACGCCGCGGCAAGAAGCTTGTCACGATTGTTCCTTCAGCGAACTAAGGGTTAGCTTGGAAGGGTTTGTCGACGAGACCATAATCGAGGTCTCGTCTGGTCACGGCGGGGCTGGTGCCGTTTCTTTCCGCCGAGAAAAGTACGTTCCCTACGGCGGTCCCGATGGCGGTGACGGTGGTCGTGGTGGCGATGTTGTCTTTCACGTTAAACAAAATCTTCGGACCCTAGCACATTTGCGGATGAAGAGGCATTGGTTTGCCGGTAACGGTGGCCCCGGAATGGGTGAGCGCCGACACGGTCGTGATGGTGAGTCTATTTACATTCCCGTGCCCCCGGGAACTTTGATTAAAGACGCGCAAACTGGGCAAGTTCTTCATGATTTTTCCCTAACAGAAGAAGTTCAATGGGTTTTTCGTTCGGGCGGTAGGGGCGGTCAAGGAAACTGGCATTTTCGTTCCTCTCGTCACCAAGTGCCTAGGTTTTCTCAGCCTGGTGAACCAGGTTCGCAAGAAAAGCTCGTTGTTGAACTAAATATTATCGCAGATATAGGTTTTGTTGGGTTTCCTAATGCGGGAAAGTCCACGTTGCTTTCGTTGTTGACGAATGCTAACCCCAAAATTGCTCCGTATCCTTTTACAACAAAGATTCCCAATTTGGGCGTGATGCGCGTTTGGGATCGTGATTTAGTTTTGGCGGACATCCCGGGCATTCTGGAAGGGGCCTCGCAGGGTTTAGGTTTGGGAATACAATTTCTTAAGCATATTGCGAGAACCAAGGGTTTAGCGTTTTTGGTTGATCTTTCGGAAGAAACCTTCTTAGAATCCTATCACACCCTTTGCCATGAGTTAGAAGCTTTTAGTGACGATTTGGCGGCAAAACCTCGTGTACTTATTGGGTCGAAAACCGATTTAGATGAATCAGGGGAACGTCTGGCTCTACTGAAAGCTACCTTCCCCGAGTTGGAAGTTTTGGGGGTTTCTAGCTTTGCTCGCGATAAGCTTTCTGAAATTCAGGAAGCCTTCTTTCGGTTAGCCGAGGGAGGCGTCGGCGCATCTTGAAGACGGCCATTCTTGGCGGCACGTTCAACCCCCCCCATTGGGGCCATCTAATGTTGGCAGAATTAGCCTACTGCGAAGCGGGTTATGAACAACTCCTTTTAGTACCTACCAGAAAACCCGCCCATAAGATTATTGCCGGGGCAACCGATGAACAGCGGCTTACCATGCTGTCTTTAGCCCTAGAGAATTTTTCAGTACCAGGGCTAAAAATCGCCATTGAAACCTGTGAACTTTATCGACCTGGTGTTAGCTACTCCATTGACACTGTTGCTTGCGTTGAAAAGCTCTATCCGTTAGAAGGTAAACCCGGCCTGCTCTTAGGGGATGATTTATTTGAGACGTTTGACCAATGGAAGGATGCCCCTTCGATTGCCGAAAAAGCTGACCTTTGGGTGGCTCGACGTAAGTATAGTGATCCGTTGCCATCAAAATTTCCTCATCAGTATTTTCGCAACCCCATAGTTGGGGTTTCGTCTTCAGAAATCCGTGAGCGCGTGGCTCGTTTGGATGTTTGGCGCGCTTTGTTACCACCATCTGTCGCTCGCTATGTTTCCGAGCAGGGGTTGTATCGAAAGGGGCTCGCTGAAGGGGCAAGAGAGTGAAAAAGCCGCTTTTTCATCCTAGCCGTCTGCTGTTAGGTCTGGTCGTGCTCATTGCCGTAGGGACGGGAGTTTTTGTTTTCTTTCAAGTAAGGACTGATCCGGTCAAAGATACCTTAAATGCTGGTCAAAATTTGGTTGTCGATGTCATTGTAGAACATGAGCGTCAACCTCTGTTCAATGAAGTCGTGTTCTATAACCCGATCTCTCGAAAAACTGCTTTTATGGATGTTCCTCCCAATACTGGAGGTTTGCTACCCAGTTTGGGCCGAGTTGACGGGATTGCGGCACTGTACCACCCCCAAAAAATGCGCCCATATTTGGAGCAGCTCGGCTCTTGGCTTGGTACCCCAGTTCCCTTTTATCTTATTCTGGATACTCATCAGCTTTCTGCAACGGTAGACCTCTTAACAGGAATTGAACTGTTTATTTCGTCGTCGCTTGAGCTGACTCATAGTGCCCCTTTGTATCTGCTACCTTCAGGTAACAATCGGCTTGATGGCCCCAAAGTTATCCAGTATCTCTTGGCTCCCCGCGAAGGCGAAGACCTGGCGGATCAAGCCAGCCGCTACCAGCGGCTTGTACAAGCATGGTTACGGCGGCTCGGTGAAGAAAAAACCTTTCTTTTGCGTCCTGAGGTCTTCCCGTTTTTGTGGAAAAACATTGTTTCAAACTTTGAAGATGTAGGAATGAAAACCTTTCTTCAGGTTTGTGCTACGGCTGACTGGGAACGCACGGTGATGCAGAGGGTTTTGGGCACCGATCGCGATGTGGATGGAAAGACTCTTCTATTTCCGCACTACAATGGAACCTTGCTAAAAGATAGTATTCGACAGATTCTTGAAGTCTTACCACGGAAAGACGGCTCGGCATTGTTGCCCTCTTCAGTAACGATAGAAATTCTGAATGGAACAAAGCAGCCTGGATTGGCTACACGTACCTCGTTACTTCTTAAGAGTTTTGGTTACAACGTTGTTGCGGTCCGTAATGCGGATAACACCAATCAAGATTACACCGTGATTGTCGATCGAAAAAATACAAAAGAAGCCGCTCGTAAAGTAGCGGACATCATACAATGTAAGAAATTAGTCACGTCACAGGAGACTACTCCTGCCGATGCTGATGTTATTATTACCCTAGGGAAGGATTTTGATGGACGTTATGTTCGGTAAACCAAGCAATCCAGAAACTCTCGTACAAGAGCTGGGAGGTTACCTTAACGACTTAAAAGCAAAAGATGTTTTGGTGATGGATGTTAGGGGACTCTGCAGTTGGGCTGACTGGTTTGTTTTAGCAACTTACAACAGCCAGGGGCACTTGAAAGGGCTTGTCGAAGAATTGGATGTTTGGGCCGTAGCCCATGATATTCCCTCGGGACGCCCCAAAAAAAAGCAGGTCAACGAATGGATGCTGATCGATTGGGACGAAGTGGTTGTCCACTTGTTCTCCGATAAAGCACGCCAGTACTATGAATTAGAAAAACTTTGGTTTAATGCTAAGGTAACCCATTTCAACGCTTAAGCGATAGGTTTCAACATTAGAGGCCGAAGTGATCCAGTTCCCTTCGGCCTCTAGTTAACGATTTTTAGAAGTCGTCGTACTCCAGATCGTCTTCGACGTCATCGTCAAAGTCGTCATCTTCTTCAATGTCCTCATCCTCATCATCGAAATCGTCTTCGTCTTCGAGGTCATCGTAATCGTCGTCTTCTTCTTCAAAACCATCATCATCATCAAAGTCGTCATCGAAATCATCTTCGTAGTCCGACTCGTAGTTATCAAAATCTTCATCACTGAAGCGGTAAAATTTCATGGACGTATCCTTTTCCGAGGGGGATAAAGCGAAATCTAACGTGGGGTCCGTGACCTGTCAATAGAGGAAAAATGCAAAAAAGTATTTGACACGATTTTAATATTCCGTATAATGGCTCTCGGTTTAAAACTTAGGACTTATGTTGGTCCTTGGGTAAGAAAATTTGCAACTTCCCCAAGGCCGGTTTACAATTGTCCCCAGGGCACAAATTTGTTACTGGAGGGCAAAATGACCATTACTGACATCAGAGTTCGGAAAGTGGCCGGAGAAGGTAAGCTCAAAGCCTACGTTACGGTAACTTTTGAAAATTGCTTTGTTGTACACAACGTCAAAGTGATCCAAGGTGAAAGCGGTGTTTTTATCGCCATGCCAAGCCGACGGACCAAAAGCGGTGAGTACAAGGACGTGGCCCATCCGATCAACTCGGATTTTCGAGCCACACTCCAGGAGCAGATTTTAAAAGCCTACGAAACAGCTGATGATGCGGACATGATCTCCGGAGACGAAGAATAAAACATTGGGACGTCGCCAAGTTGGTAAGGCACCAGAATTTGGATCTGGCATCCGGAGGTTCGAGTCCTCCCGTCCCAGTTTCTCTGTTTCAAGGAGTAGACCATGGATTCACTGACCCTGGCGTTCCAGGATCGTACTGATCTCAAAAAGGCTGCCGCAAGGCGGTTGCGGGCTTCTGGCCGCGTTCCTGCTGTTGTATACGGCCAAGGAAAAGCTGTTTCAATTTCGGTAGAAGAAGCAGAATTTTCACAGAATTTTCATCGATTTGGCGAAAACACGATCATTCAACTGAAAAATGGAAAAACTGCGTTTGATGTTTTGGTTCGTGATTATCAAGATGATATTTTGACCGGTAAAATCCGTCACATTGACTTTTATCAGGTCAATTCCAACAAAACCCTTCATGCCAAGGTCCCTTTGCATTTGGCAGGTACTCCTGCTGGTGTTCGCGAAGGTGGACTCCTTGAGCAGTTGGTGCATGAAGTGGAAGTCGAATGTCTACCCAAAGATCTTCCCCATGAGATTAAGGTGGATGTGTCAAAACTCGCTGTTGGTCAGTCGATCCACGCGGGCGAGCTAGCAGCTGTCGCTGGTGTCAAGTTCCTTTTGAATACCGATACCGTTGTTGCTCACGTCATTAGCACCAAGACCTTAAATGTCGAAGCTCCGGCTGCTGAAGCGGCGCCTGCCGCCGAGACGGCGGCGCCTGCTCCCGAGAAAAAAGCCTGATTCTTGTCGTGATGGGGCTGGGAAATCCCGGCTCCTCGTATCAGAACACCCGTCATAATGCTGGATTTTGGTTTGTTGACCAATTGGCAGCTTTGGCGGGTGTTTCCCTTTATAAGCCTTTTTTTTGTTCTTGGCGTCAGAGTATCGTGAAGTATCAAGGTCATACGGTTGTTTTGATTCAACCGCTGACGTTTATGAATCAAAGCGGGCGGATCGTGCGGCGTCTGCAGCAGCGGTTTGGTTTTGAGCGCGAGCATTTCTTAGTAGCCGTAGACCAAATGGACTTACCTCCGGGCAGGCTCCGTTTAAAACCAAAGGGAAGCGACGCGGGCCACAATGGCCTAAAATCTCTTCGTGAAGCCTGGGGAACGGAGTCCTTTAGGCGTTTAACAATCGGTATTGGTCGTCCTTACGATGGAGCAAAGGTCTTAGAGCACGTCCTGGGGTGTTTAGACACTACTGAGAGAACTCTCGTGGATCAAGCCTTACATGAAGCGGGGGTTCTGTTTTGGTCCTTGCTAGCGGACCATTCGCCTCAGCGCACAGAAGTTCAGTTTTGGGAGCATTATCAGAATGAACTCAACCGTTTCCGGTCAAGTCTGCCAGGTCCTGGAAGCGTTCCGTCGTCGACCTGAGATTCTCACTTATCCAAACGTTGCCGTTGCCTATTCGGGGGGCTGTGATTCTGCTGTACTTCTTTGGGCGGCTAGCGTTGTGTGGGGGCCAGCTCAGGTAACAGCAATCTGGGTAGATCATGGAGTCCGATCAGCCCAAGAACGACAAGCCGAAGCCAACCTCGTTGAGAGTTTTTGCCAGCAGAGGGGTGTTCGACTTATTAAGAAGGGGCCCCCTGCACAACTTCCTCGAGGCGAAGGTCAAGAAGATTCCTTTCGGCTGTATCGTTTGCAAGTCCTTCAAGAGGCGGCACAAGCCCAGGGCCTTGGGCTCATTCTTACCGCGCATCATCGTCAAGATCAGGCCGAGACCATGCTTTTTCGGTTACTGCAGGGGCGTTCTTGGGCTGGTTTAGCGGGGATTCCAGAACGACGGGGATTATTTGCGCGTCCTTTTCTTTCTCTTTCACAAGACCTGTTGCGCAAAGTCGCACAAGAGCAACAGCTATTCTGGCATGAGGACTCAACAAACAGCGAATCGTCGTACCAGCGTAATTTTCTTCGCAATGAGGTGTTTCCTCTTTTAGAACAGCGTTTCCCTCAGGCTTCGCAGGCTCTTGCGGAACTGAGTCGGTTTTGGCGTGAACGGAATCCTTTGCTTCATTGGTTGGATTCCGCTTGGGTTTTGACCGACAAAGCAGTGATTCCCACGCAGCTTTGGGAGCGGTGGACAACGGGGCAACGTGAACACCAGCTTTTAGAGGTGGTACGCCGTCTTAGAAAAGAAAATATTTCGCGTCAGCGACTCTCGCGACGGTTTTTGACTGAAATCTCCCGGTCATCGTCCGCAACTTCTCGACACCGTGGAGCGGGCTGGCAATTGACGGTTTCGCCGACGACAGTCATGTGGTCCCCGATTGTACAAGAATCAGAGTTAGCGTATCTTATGACGATAGGCCCTCCTTGTGTTTTGACAATGCCCCGTTACGAAATCGCTTTTTCGTGGGAACCCTGGTCCGAGACCGAACCTTTTGCCTCTGTAGAACTGCCTCACCTGGAACAATGTCAAGGACAGGATTTAGTTTGGCGCTCGCTTGGTCCTGAAGAAAGTTGGGTTTTACCTTCCGGAAAAAGCAATAAAGCGTGGAGGCGAAAGCACAGGGGGGACGCAGGACTGTTTCAAAAAGGTGTTCTTTGGGCGATTTTTGACACAGAGGAACAAAAAATGCGCTGGAAGGGTACCTGCGCGGATTTGATTAAGAAGGTGATATTTGTTAAGTTATCAAGACGGAGTATGGGATGAACGACGACGATAAGGACAATAAGGGACCAGGCGGTCCTCAACCTCCCTTTGATTTCCGGAAAAACCGGTTAGCCCTGGTGCTTTTCCTCGTAGTAATCGGCTTATTAGCGGTGATTCTTTTCTCAAATGATTTTGGAACAACGAAGACAATTCCGTATTCAACCTTTCTCGAATACCTCGATCAAGGCAAAGTGGAAAGTGTCGTGATTTTGGATCAAGACGAAATTGATGGCACACTTTCGTCTCCCTCGGGTCCCTCGGTACCCTTTATGACCAGAATTCCCTATGTCGACCTCAAGCTACTCGATGAGTTACGGGCAAAAAATGTACGCATCTCGGGTGGGCAAAAATCTGTCCCTCTGCTGAAGATGTTCTTAGACTTCATGCCTTTAACGATTGGCATTATTCTGATTTGGATGGTGTTCCGTCAGGTTCAGGGTGGTACAGGAAAAGCCTTTGGTTTTGGCAAAAGCCGAGCCAAAAAGTACAACGAAAAGGGCAAGAGAATGTTCTTTTCGGACGTGGCCGGTCAAGAAGAAGCTAAGCATGAATTGACAGAAGTTGTTGATTTTCTTAAAAGTCCAGAAAAGTTTACTTCCATTGGTGCAAAAATTCCCAAGGGCGTGCTTCTTGTCGGTATGCCGGGAACGGGCAAGACACTTTTAGCAAAAGCAGTTGCTGGTGAGGCCAACGTCAATTTCTTTCATATGTCTGGCTCAGATTTTGTAGAAATGTTTGTTGGTGTTGGTGCTAGTCGTGTCCGTGACCTCTTTGAAAATGGGCGTCAAAACTCTCCCTGTATCATTTTTATCGATGAAATTGATGCGGTGGGGCGAACTCGTGGCGCAGGGTATGGCGGCGGTCATGATGAACGGGAACAAACCCTAAACCAGCTACTGGTTGAAATGGATGGCTTTGATACAAAAGACGGAGTCATTGTCATTGCGGCTACCAACCGGCCCGATGTTTTGGACCCGGCCTTATTGCGGCCTGGGCGCTTTGACCGGCAAGTTGTCGTTGATATGCCTGATGTAAAAGAGCGTGAAGCTATTTTGACTTTACATGCGGCCAAGGTAAAACTTGCTCCGGATGTTGACCTCTTACGCTTGGCTCGTGCAACACCGGGGTCGTCAGGCGCCGATATTGCGAATATTGTCAATGAAGCGGCATTGTTTGCCGCGAGACGCGGCCAAACCGTGGTCTCAATGCAAGATTTTGAAGAAGCGCGAGATAAAATCTTGATGGGAATAGCCCGCCGTTCTAAGGTTATTACACCCAAGGATAAGCTTGCCACCGCTTTTCACGAGGCGGGGCACGCTTTGCTCCACTACTACTTAAAGGATGCCGACCCATTGCACAAGGTGACGGTTGTTCCTCGTGGCCGTGCGTTAGGGGTTGCTTTCTCGTTACCCGATGAAGATAAGTATTCCCGCGGCAAAAATTGGTTAATGGATCGCATTCGCATTTCGTTCGGCGGTTATGCGGCTGAGGAGCTCATCTATGGTGAAACCACCACGGGTGTGCAAAATGACCTTGAGCAAGCGACGTCCATGGCCAGACGAATGGTAACCGAGTGGGGGATGAGTGAACAAATAGGCCCTATGGCCTTGGGCTCCGAAGGGGAACCCATCTTTTTAGGCAAAGAAATTGCCACCCATAAAGATTACTCTGAAGAAACAGCCCGCCAAGTGGATAACGAAATTCGTAGCCTTTTATCGAACTGTTTGAATGATGTCCGTGCTCTTTTGAAGGAACATCGTGAACAGTTAGAAAAGTTGGCTAATGAGCTGGTTGTGAAAGAAACGCTTGATGATACAGATATTAGGAATTTACTAGGCTTTGCACCGCGGGTGGCCATAACGGTCGAATGATGCTCAGGACGCTGTTCCTGCTACTTTTTCTAGGGGGATCTCTTTCCTTGTCGGCGGAGTCTGCGGACTCCGCTTTGGCACAGCGTTCTCTTGTTTCGGCTCGGACGGCTTTTTTGAGTCATATGATTCTGAGTCGGCAACCGGTTGTTCCTGATACGGCTTTACCTTCTGAGGTTCCCTTTTGGCCTGATGTTAAGTTTTACCTTCGACAAGCAGAAGATTTTGGTCAACCGGTTCGGCTTTTGAATGGACTGGTGGCTCTGCATGAAGGGTCACTCTCTGAGGCCCAGGAGCCGTTGGCCGAAGTTTGGTCGCAAAAAAACTGGCAAAGTTTTGGTGAACTTACGGCCGCTCAGGCGTATTTAACAAGTCTTTCTTGGTTGCGGCAGGACGTTCGCTTACAAAGTGCCTGGAAGTTATGGCCAGATAAGTACCTTTCGCCCCCCTCGTTATTGCTAGGGATTCAAAGCTATGAACGAACTCAGCCACAAATTGCTAAAGACCTTTTGGCTCAAGCTTTTGCTCTCTACCCCGAAGACCGGCGTTTTTTTGGGGAAATGACGCTATTCTCTGCAGATTTTCCCCAAGTTCAACCGTTATGGAAGACAGCTGTTCAGCAGAATCTCCGTTGGTCAAAGGCTGCCCTGAAAGACCTGGTACAGCGCTTAGCAGAAGCTCCTTCAGAACAAAAAAAACAAGGTCTTGAAGTCTTAGCGAAAGCGGGCTTGGGTGACTATCAGACGTCGAGTTTAGCGGCAGACTATACAGCTCAGGCCGCTGTTTGGTTAAAAGAGGGCGTTAAGATACCGCCCGAGGGTGATTACTCCTGGAATCAGGAAAGCACTGACACCCAAATGACCATCAAGTTTAAAAAAGGTCAACTCGTTTCTTGGTCAAGTTGCACGCCGGGCGCAACCTTCTGGATTGCTGACTTTCGAATGGGGTCTTTGTCCCGGGTAACGGAATACCGGGGCGAAGAATCGTGGGTTTTGACCTATTGGCAGTACCCTTATGTCAAAGCATTATCTTGGTTTTCGGGTCGAACAACGGTTGAATATACCTTTTTACCGTTTGTTACCCAGGCCACACCGTTGAGTTTGACCCTAAAAAAATATCCTGAAGCACTTTGGCCGGCTCTTCTTTTGAAATCGTGGAAGCCGGTTGATCCCTCAGCCTTGATTCCCCAAGCGGCCAGGGTTTATGAATCCAACGAAGGTTTGCTCGATCGGGTACTTTGTCTTGTCAACGGGCAAGTTTGGCTTGAGATCGCGGATAAAAATCATGATGGACGTCCGGATACTTGGAAATATTACCGTAACGGAAGGCTTGCTTCGGTGTATCAAGATTTTGAGGGCCTAAGTAGCCCGAATTTGCACGAGATTTATGAACAGGGAAAACTAGCCGCCGTTGAGGCTGATCCTCACCGTAAGGGCCGTACTGAATATGTGTTGTATCCTCAGGAGGGTGTGGCATTATGGGATTGGCAAGGAACAGGAACTCCGTTGATAAGAGTGTTTCGTTGGAACGGCGAAGCAGGCCTCAAGGCCACCGTTTTTTCACGTTCCGAAGAACCTTTTCAGGCCATGCCAGCGTGGGAAACCCCGCCCTGGTATTAGTAGCCTTTGCCCTGCTAGGGGTTTTAGGGCTAGGCTGTCGCACATTTACGCCTGTGTCTCGGGTTTACGCTACTTGGCCATTGCCCAGTGTTGTAGACAAAGCTCAAGAAGCCCTCAAAGAAGGTAAACTTTCGAGGGCGGCGGTTTTACTATTAAATGCCGATGAAGATTCTGCACAGAAACACAAAGTTCAAGAAGAGCTGATAGCGGCCCTCAAAAAAAAGAACACCGAAGATGATAAGCGCACCGCTGAGCTTTTAGAGGGCGACCCTTTAAAGGCTTTTGAAAAAAACGAAACCAAACTATCACCTTCCTGGCCTCCTGCGCCTCCCGCAGACCTCACGGGCCAAGGCGGCCCGGAACGCTGGTTACAAGGTACTGCCACGGTAATGGTCAATCGCGGTCTGCGTTTTGTGAACGGGGCAGCTATGCCGGATATTGTCCTTGGCAGTGGGTTTTTCATAACTAAAGATGGGTATTTGCTTACCAACCACCATGTGATCGCCAGTATGGTTGATCCCGACTACAAAGGTTACGCAAAACTAACCATCAAATTGCCTAATTCGCGAGGAGAGAGTCTTCCTGCCCGTGTTGTGTCTTGGGACCTCAACCACGACCTCGCGTTGTTAAAAGTTGAGTATCACCCCCAGTATGTTTTTCAATTTGCTCCCAACAGCCCATTGATTCCTGGTCAACAAGTGACTGCCCTAGGCTCGCCGGGTGGTCTTGATGCCACCGTCACCCAGGGAATCGTCTCGGCAACCAAAAGGCCCCTTCTTCCGATGGGAAATGTTATTCAAGTCGATGTGCCTGTTAACCCAGGAAACAGCGGCGGACCTTTAGTGAATGATCAAGGCCAGGTAGTTGGTATTGTTTTTGCTGGTATTCAGCAGTTTCAAGGGGTCAACTTTGCCATCCCCGGCGAAGTCATTCGAAAGGTGTTGCCTTTGCTCAAAGCTTCTCAAGGAGAAATTTCTGTTCCATGGATTGGGGCAGGGGTCAATGAGGATATGCGGGGGTTAGAAGTAAGCTATGTCCTCCCTGAAAGCCCCGCCGATTGGGCTGGGCTCAAATTTGGCGATCGCATCCTTAAGTTTGCAGGTGTCAAAGTCAATGATGTTTCGACTATCCAGTCCATTGTCTTATCCTACGGAGAAAATGCTGTCATTCCCATTGAAATATCCCGCCATGGTAAAAAGAAAACCCTCTGGTGTACCTTCCAAAAACGTCCCGACTATCCATTGAAAAAGGCCGTGGAAACTGATTTAACAGCCAATATTTTGCCCTTGGCGTTTGGGTTTTCGGTGGATGACGTGGGGACTCCTGTTGATCAGAACTTTCGGGTTGTTAGTGTGTTCGCTGGTTCAGCTGGTGATCAGCTTGGGTTATCGCCTGGTGATCCTGTGATCGTCAAACAAGCTGTCCTCGATGAACGCGACAAGGCCTACGTGGTTCTCTTGGATATCAAGAAGAAGTTAGGCGGCTACCTCGAAAGTATGATCCAACTGGGCGCTCCCCTGACCGCCCGGCAGATGATTTAATTCCGATGATTTTGTGGCGTCACCAGTTTAAGGTCAAACATCAGAAAACAAATCGAAGGTGGGTTCGCTTTCTGGTGTTTGCTCTGCAGGACCATTAAGCAGAATTTCTACCTTCTTTTCCATTTTCTCAAGGTCTTTTTCGAGACCTTTGGCAAGCTTGATGCCCTCTTCGAATTGCACCATAGCATCCGAAAGTGTTAACTGGGGTGTCTTTAAGCTTTCGGTAATCTTTTCAAGGCGTTCCAGCCGTTCTTCAAAGTTTTTCATGCGACTCCTCGACGGCGGCATTCACAAAACCGTCCTTCCATTGAATAGTCAGGCGCTGAGTTTCCCGGGCCTGTTCAGCGCTGGTGACGGCGCGGTTGTTATGAGTAACAAAGGCAAAACCCCGATCAAGAACCTGTCCTGGGTTGAGTGCCTGTAGAGTGTTGTAGGCTAAGGTCCAACGGTTTTTTAACTGGGTGGATTTTTCTTGCCACGCCTTCAGGAGGTTGTCCTTTGCGTCGTCTAACCGTTGGGAGCGTGGTTGAAGCAGTCGCTCAAAGGTGACTTCAAGCCGGTCAGCCCGGTAGTCGCTTAATGCCGCGCGAGTGCGCTCCAAACGTGAGCTGATAGTTTGTTCTAGTTGAGCATGAAAGCCTGCCAGGCTTTCTTTTAGCTCTCGCCAGGGGCGGCTGAGCCATTCTGCGGCGGCCGTTGGAGTTGGACAACGTAAATCGGCAGCCCAGTCACACAACGGAGAGTCGGTTTCGTGCCCCACCGCGCTGATGATGGGTATACTGCTGGAGGCAACAGCCCGAACCACACCTTCGTCTGAAAAAGCTAAAAGATCCTCAAAGGATCCGCCCCCTCGACCGACGATTAAAACGTCCGCGAGTTGGTGGGTGTTGACGTATTCGATCATTTTACTTATGCGTTCAGGAGCTTCAGCACCCTGAACGCTAACAGGAAACACACGAACCTTGGTCGGTAGCGTATTTTGACGAAAGATCCGTAACATATCTTGCAAAGCGGCTGCCGCTGAACTTGTAACCAGACCTATGACTTGGGGGTACGGCGGAATTGGCTTTCTGTGCGCGGGATCAAATAGCCCTTCTTGTGCCAACTTTTGCTTTAGTCGTTCTAGGCGGGCCAAAATGTCCCCGAGTCCTGCGGCTTCTAAGCGCGAAATGACGAACTGATACTGTCCCTGGGGTTCATAAACCGAAAGGCGTCCCCAAACTCTCACCCTGTCGCCGTCAGATGGTGGAGGAGTCGAGGCGCGGGCTGCCCACGAAAACCAAACCGCCTTAATAAGCGCAGTGTCATCCTTGAGCGAAAAATAAAGATGCTTGCCCGAAGTATTTCTGAGTCCTGAAACCTCACCTTCTACCACGAGATCAGAAAACCCTGACTCGAGAAGTTCTTTTACTTCTGCGGTCAACTGGCTGACAGTCAAAGCTGGGACTGTCTGTGAGGATTGCGAGAACGCCATAGCGTTATCGTAGCGTTTTTTCTGGCCGTCGTCTATGATTGGCAAAGGTTGTGTACTTTCACGACTTGTCCAAACCTAAGAATCCGCCGATGATAGGAGCGTCATGAAAACCTTAGCCCTCATCTCGGCTTTAGCTCCAAAGCGCGTTACCAATTTGTTGGGGGGGAAACCCTTCGACCAATGGATTGACGCCGCTCTTACCCAAGCTTTGGGGCCCGTACCTCGTTTTTGGTTGGAGAATGCCGATTCCCCCCTGTCGTGGCTACCCGAGGGAGTACGCCGCATTGTCCCCGCAGAACCTGCTGGGCTGGAACGTACAGTTGAAAAGCTGGCCGAGGGCTATGACGAGATTTTATGGCTCGAAGCAGATGAACCCTTAATCCGCCCCGATTTGATTAGTCGTTTGCTTGACTTACATCGTGACTACCGCGCCGAATACACGTTTGCGGACGGTTATCCTTTAGGACTCGCCCCCGAGGTGCTTCATCCCCGCATCATCCCGACGCTCAGACGTTTTGCCGAAAAGAAACAGACGGAGAAATCCTCCGAGAGTACCCTGCGTTCCCCCTGGTTCGACCTGATATCTCAAGACATCAACGCCTTTGATATCGAGACGGACCTGTCTCCTGTCGATTTACGGGCAGAGCGCATCAGTTTTCGCGCCGATTCCTTGCGTCAAAAGATTTTCCTTGAGAGGTGGCTCGAAAAAGCACAAGGTCCTTTAATCCCCTTGTTAGAAGATTTGCGTGATAGCCCGTTGAAACGCCGCACGTTGCCAGCAACCTTACAGCTTCAAATCGCGACGGGGGTACGTCAGTTGCCCGTTTGGTCCCCCCTTCAGCTTTTTTACCCAAATGCCTTAAGTTCGCGAGAATACTTAGACGAAGCTCTGTTTCAAAAATGGGTTTCTAGCGCCTTGGCGTGGGCTGGTGACCTTACCCTCATGCCTTCATTTTGGGGTGAACCGTCTTTACACCCTCGTGTTAAAGAGCTTTTTCTCGAGGCGTTATCGCATAACGATTTACGCTTGGTGGTTGAAACCTCCGGCCTAGGCTGGAGGGACGAGGACTTGGCCGATTTGGCTCAAGTGGCCAGGGACCGCCTCGATTGGATCGTCGAGCTAGACAGTCAAAACCCCGAAACCTACCAGAGGTTGAGAGGCGAGGGCTTCGAAGAGGCCCAAGCCTTTACCCAGAAAACCTTGAAAGGGTTTCCTGGTCATGTTTGGCCTCAGACAGTGCGGATGAAAGAAACTGAAGAAGAAACCGAGGGCTTCTATCGGTTCTGGAAAGAGCAGGCGGGGCAAGCGATTATTCTCAAATACAATTCTTTTGGGGGCCGTATCCCAGAACGAAAACCTGCGGATCTGTCACCCTGGAAAAGACTGCCTTGTTGGCACCTCCAGCGGGATTTAGCCGTCTTTCGTGATGGCACTGTGGTTCCCTGTCGCGACGCCTGGCATCAAAATTTAGTTTTAGGAAATCTTCACACTGATACATGGGAAGTAATCTGGGGAGCCAGCGGCCAATTGTTGCAGGAGCACGCCCAAGAAATTTATCCTGAGGTCTGTAGGAACTGCGATGAATACTACACGTTCTTCTTCTGACCGTCCGGCGTATACGGTTTTACCAGCAAAGTCGCCGGTACATCCCCCGGTCGAGCTTTCGGTCATTCTCTTAAACCGTTCCAGCTGGATTTTTCGGCCCGAGGTGTTAGATCAGCTGTTATCTTTGGGTTTTGCCGATATTTTGAGTGTTGAAACTCTGCCGGTGAAATTTGATGCTGAGGCGTTAGCTGATGTTCATCCCCAACTTCGCTTTTTACTGTTAACAGAACCGTTGACACCAGGGGAACAACTAAATTTGGCCGCCGCAGAAGTTTGGGGTGACAAGTTCTTGGTGCTTTGGGATGACCAACGTCTCGCCGATACCTTTTCACTAGCAAAGGCAGGGGCCTTTTTATCGGCAACGGAGCTTTGTCTGTGCCCCGAATTACGCGGGAGCGACGGTGTGCCTTTGCCGACTCGTGCCGTTCCTGCTCGGGAGGGGGGGCGGTTTCGTCTGCTCTCTTTGCCCGCTGAAACAGGTACAGAAGGTACACTTTTCCCTTATGACTATACGGGTATTTACGACCGCAGAAAATTTTTGCAGAGTGGTGGCTTTGATTCTAAGCTCTCCAACCATCACTGGCAAAAAGTCGACTGGGGTACACGTGTACGCCTTTGGGGTGAGCGAATTTGTTGTGCCCCCTTTCGGATTGAGTACAGGGCTGAGCTACCCGTTGAAAATGTGTCATACGAAGACTCATACCGTTGGTTCTATCTTAAGAACCTGGCGCTACGTTTTAATGGCGAGTCAGGGGAACTGTCGTGGTTTCGTTTTCCGTCCTTTCTGCTTCATAGTGCCTGGGTACCCTGGAAAGCCTTTCGTGTTTTTCGTGAGGTTCACCAGTGGGTTTTCGAACATAAATTCCGCTTTAAGATGGATTCTCGCGGGTTGGTTGAATTGTGGGGTGAGGAAGAATGACCGGGGTATTCCTGCAAGTTCGTCTCGACTCTCGGCGCTTGCCAGAAAAAGCTCTTGCCGACCTGGGGGGGGCCACCCTGTTGGAACGTTGTTGTCGAGCATTAGACCCCATACCTTGTGAGGTCAAAGCTGTTCTTACCGAACCGGGAAGTGTCGCTCGTCTTCGTCCATTAGTCGAAGCCTGCGGTTGGAAGTTGTTTGTTGGGCCTAAAGAAGACGTTCTAACCCGTTTCATCTTGGCGGCTCAAGAGCTGGGGGTCTCGAGAATTGTCAGGGCGACAGGGGATAACCCCTTGGTCAACGCTACCTTAGCGACCCTTATGCTTAGCGAGCCTCAAGCCGGTATTTCTGCGTATGCCGCTTGGCAGGGAGCCCCGCTGGGAACTGGAGTCGAAATCTTGCAGACTTCAGCCTTGCTCGAAGCCCAATCGTCAAAACCCACTCCCGAAGAACAAGAGCATGTTGCTCCGCACCTATATCATCATCCTGAACGTTTTGCCCTTTATCGCCCCGAGGTCCCGGCTTCATGGCGTTCTTCGGGCCGGGTCACAGTCGATACCTCCGAGGATTTGGCGTGGGTAAGGGCTCTCTGGCAGGCTCTAGGACCGTCAGTCTACGAAATCGAAACCTTGGTAGGGTGGTTGGAGTCGCATCCCCGATGAAAAGTACCTCTATGAACCGTATTCTTTTTGTTCCCAACCTGGCGGTAAATCGGGGGTGGGGCCACTTTCGTCGGTGTACAAAAGTGGCCAGTCAGATCGGCTCAGAGGCTGCCGTGTTGGCCATCAGCACTGCTAAGGGTGAAACTCTGCCTTGGGAGAAGGTTGACTCATGGCATGGGGATTGCCGCTTGTTAACGCAATGGCCTGCTCCAGGGGAGTTTTCACTGATTGTGGTCGATCAACAGGTTTGTTCTTCCGCTCTCTATAAAAGCCTGCGAGCCTTGGGCGGTTTTCTTGTCGGCTGGGATGAAGGTGGCCGTTTTAGGGGTGTTATGGACTACCTCGTCGATAGCCTTCCTAACCTGGCTCATACACCTCCTAACCAGTTGTTGGTTTCAATCGCCTTAGAGTCTCCACCAACCAAGGCGCCGGAGTTTTCAACCAAGGAGCTGGGGTTTTCTGCTCAACCGCCGCAAAACATTCTTGTAGCTTTTGGCGGTGGAGACCCTCAAGGGTTAACTGTACCGACAATTCGTGCCTATCAAAAACTTATTAACGCTTCTCGAGTTGAAAAAAAGGTTTCACTTACCGTCGTTCGTGGTCCCGGGGCTCAGTTTCCTTGGCCGGTGCCAGGTCTTGAGTTTAAGCAGGGGACTGAGCAAACGCTGTGGGATAAACCCGAGAACCTTTCAGACAAATTAACCGCTTTTGATGTAGTTTTGGGCTCTTGGGGCTTAACCACACTGGAAGCTCTCGCCAAGGGGGTCCCTGTAGTTTTGGCTGCCCCCACTTCCTACCATGCCCGGCTTCAACGAAAAATGGGCTTGGCCTCTTTTAACCCGTCCCAACCGAGAACTCTGGCCAAAGCACTGGGCGTGGCAGTAAAAAAAAGCCGTGCCTATGCTGAAAAGACGCAGTTTTCTGGCCCTGGTGCCGCCGAGTTTTGGAAAACCTTTTTGCTTCCCCCCAAAAATGGGCCTTTTTGCCCGGTTTGCGGGTCAGATCGACGCCGGTTTTTAGCCCGCACTGCTGAAAAGTCCTACTTTCGTTGCCGGAAATGCCAAATGGAATATATGCTTCCTTTTCAACTTCCGGCCAAGCAATACTCTTCTACTTATTTTTTTGAAGATTATCAGCGCCAATACGGAAAAACCTACCTTGAAGACTTTGACTCGATTGCGGCCATGGGGCACAAGCGTATTGCCTACTCACAGAAACGCTGGGGGTCTTGGAAGGGATTACGGCTTTTGGATATTGGTTGTGCCTACGGTCCCTTTCTTAAGGCTGCTCAAAAAGAGGGTGCCGAGCCCTTTGGGTGGGATATTTCTCCTGAAGCCGCCGAGTACGTTCGAACAAAGCTGGGCTTTCCTGCCGTGGCAGAAGCTTTCCCCGGTAGAACTTGGGCCGAGGTATTTCCGGGCCAAGACCAGCCTCAAGTGGTGACGCTTTGGTATGTGATTGAACATTTCGCTCAGTTAGGTGAGGTGTTAGAAGCCCTCGCCGAGCTGTTGCCTGAAGGAGGCCGTCTTGCCTTGGGAACGCCCAATGGAAAAGGCCTTAGTCGGCGCTTTTCACCAAAAAACTTTTGGCAAAACAGTCCTGATGACCATTTTACGGTCTGGAATCCACGAAACGCTCGCCTGGTTTTGCGAAGGTATGGCTTTCGGGTTGTCGGTATCCGCATAACGGGACATCACCCCGAGCGCTTTCCGGGTGTAAGAAAGAAAGGCCCAGGCTTGGCTCTAATTTCGCTGTTAGACCGCTGGTTGGGCTGGGGTGACACTTTCGAGATCTATGCGCTTAAAGAAAAATCCAGATCGAGGAGCTCTGTGTGAAAAAACGCCAATTGGCCGTGATTGGGGGCGGTCTCATGCAACTGCCAGTTTTGCGGATTGCCCGAAACATGGGGCTGGGGACCCTCTGCTTGGATGGCAACGCCCAAGCGCCGGGCCGCGCCGAAGCGGATCATTTTGTTGTTGCGGATATTCAAAACCATCAAGTCTGCCTTGAGGCGGCCCGTCGGCATCAACAGCAGTGGGGCCTGCAGGGCGTTCTTACCGTGGGAACCGATTTTTCGACAACAGCCGCCTGGATTGCACATAACCTTGGTTTGCCAGGACATTCGTATGAGGCGGCTCTCAGAGCAAAAGATAAAGATCTTATGCGTCAAACCCTGCGGCAGGCGGGCTTACCCTCACCGGAGTTTAAAGTTTTTTCTGGGTCTGAGATCCCCGATGACTTACCTTTAGCGCCACCTTGTGTGGTAAAACCGGTCGATAGTATGGGGGCGCGTGGTGTTCAATTGGTAAAATCTGCTCAGGAATGGCGCCAAGCGGCCTCTGAAGCGATTCGATTTAGCCCCACGGGCAGAGTGATTGTCGAAGATTATATCGAGGGTCCTGAATACAGTTTAGATGCCTTGCTTCAAGGGGATCAGTTTTACCCCATGGGCCTGGCCGATCGCGAAATTCACTTTCCCCCGTTTTTTGTAGAACTAGGACATAGCTTTCCCAGTGAAGCACAAGCCGAGCGTCTACAGGCTTTGTGGGCTTTGCTTAAGGCGGCAGGGCAGGCCTTGGGGCTAACCGAGGGAGCCGTGAAAGGCGATTTAAAATGGTCGACGCAGGGACCTGTGATTGGCGAAATTGCTGCACGCTTATCAGGGGGCTTTATGTCGGGCTGGACGTATCCGCTATCGAGTGGCCGTTCTGCAATTGAGTCAGCCATCAGGATCGCTTTGGGTGAACCGGCGTCCCCCCAAGACGAACGGTCTCGGAATACCGTTTGGGAAAGGGCGTTTTTTACGATACCTGGAAATTTGCGTGCTGTGAAAAACCTTGAAAACGCGCGAGCCTTGTCTGGTGTCAAAGAGTTGTTTTGGTTGGTTCAACCGGGAAAAGAGACCTTCTGGCCTCGTAATAACGTCGAAAAATTGGGGAACGTCATTGTCAGTGCCTCGGCTAACGAAACTCCGGCGGTCGTGAAAGCCGTACGGCTTATGGTGAATGTCGAGCTCGAGTGTCCGCATCCTCGAACCGATGAGTTTTTTCAAAACGTGAATCAAAATTGGTGGTTTCCCGATGCTAAGCCGTGGTTTGAGGGCGAAAAATCACTTCCTGACTTTTCGGGCGGTTTTGGCGCTGACTGGCGAGATGCCTATGGGCTTAGCGTGCAAGAATGGTTGGAGCAAGATCGTTTTCGCAATCCCGAGGCGGGCGATAGGTCAAGCTGGCCTGTTTGGGCTTGGCGGTATTTTTTTCAAGGTGGGCTGACAGGGTTACAATACGCTAGGGAGCGTTTCGGAGTTAACAAAAGGTGAAACGGCTAGCCACCACGGCAATGCTGTGCCTTGTGGGACTTTCTGGGACCTTTGGTCAGTCACTTTCAGAACTTGCTCGCCTTACGAATGCCCGTTTGTGGGTTGACCCCGATCGTCAGGTTGTTCTTTTGTCGAGTCCTAAGGCGAGCTTGAGCGTTGATCCATCTGCCAAGCTGGCAGTGTCAGGCCAAGAAATCTTCGATTTGTCAGGTGTAGTGCAAAATTCTCAAGGAGTCTTTCTTCAAGACCAGGATTTTCAACAGCTTAAAGCCTGGTTAGAGGGCGAAAAGCGCGAATCTCGAGTGTTAAGAGCTCCGCTAACGACAACTCACCCGGTGTTAAAAGTCATTGTTCTTGACCCTGGTCACGGTGGTAAAGACCCTGGTTGCATGGCCACCCACCGCATCGACGGAAAAAGAGTTACCCTCGAAGAAAAAAACTTGACCTTAGCCGTGGTTCTTGATCTCGCTGACCTCTTGCGAAAGCGATACCCCAACAAAAAAATCGTTTTGACCCGCACAGGCGACACCTATCCCACCCTTGCCGATAGGGTAAAAATCGCCAATTCACAAAAATTGGGGAAAAATGAGGGTATCCTTTACCTGTCTGTCCATTTTAACGCCTCAATCAACAGGGCCGCCCGAGGTCAGGAGTACTGGTATGTGCCCCCCGACTACCAACGCGAGGTGCTATCGGCTCGGGCCGTCACAAAATTGCCCGATGCCGCAGTTCCCGTCATGAACGCTTGGCTTGATAGCGAGTATAAACAAGAAAGCTATGATCTTGCGCACGATCTTTCAGTTTCGGTGGCTCGAGTCCTCGGAAGCCAAGAACCTGAACGCGGGGTGAAAGAAAACCCTTGGTATGTCGTTCGACACACCAGAATGCCAGCGGTGTTAGCAGAAATGGGGTTTATCACCAACCCTGAAGAAGCCGCTCTTTTAGTAAATCCAGCATACTTGAAGAAACTAGCCTACGGTCTCTATAATGGCATCCAGTTGTTCATTAAGAACTTTGAGGAAGGCCCATGACCCGTTCACGACTGCAATTGATCGTTCTCTTGTCGCTGGGAGGTATTTTTTTACTTTCCTTAGCACTTGAGCTTTTTTTGCCACACCGACAAGCGCGAGTGGAACTTCAATTTCCTAACGAAATTGGGCGTGGCTTAGGGTGGGAAGCCCGTATCATCCCGTTTTCTTGGAATACGGAAAAAAACGTAGAGACGACAGTCAAGGAGATTCTCTTAGGCCCGGCTTTTCCAGACCGTTTGCGCTTATTTTCGCGTGATGCGGCACTACGCGATATTTTTTTTCGTGGCTCAACCATCGTGGTTGACCTAGCCTTGAACACGCTTCGTCCCGATGGTGATGTGGAAACTCCCCCCCTTCAAGCTCTCAAGATTCTGCGTCAAGACATCCTGTTTAACTTCCCTTGCTATAAAAAAGTCGAGTTTGCCATACAAGGGGCACCCGTTTTGCCCAAAATTCGTTGACAAACCATACAGCGTTCATATAATGAAATTCAGAATCCAAGGTTAATAAGGAGCACTGGATGAAAAGGTTCTTCACGATACTTGGGGCGGCCCTAATCTTGGGTAACGGAGCCGCGTTTGCCGAAGAAAGCACCCTCATTGATTTTTCCCAACTGATTGGCGATGCAAATACTGGACTTCACGCGCCAACCACCATTGACTACAGCCGTCAGGCGGGGACTTCCTACAGCGCTGCCGATAAAGCGAAGATGAAAATCTCCCTGGCAATCCCGAGCTGGGAAGTGAAGCTCACCTCGTCCGCTCGTACGATTCAGAATGTCTCAGAATCGTATGTGGCTCCGGCTCCTGTCAGTGCCAATGCCAGCAAGTATGCTGGTGAGACGGTTCTTGGTGTTCGCGTGCATTTCCCCAGCTATGCGATCAACTCGTATGCCGATATCGTACCTCCGTTCGATATCCCCGCTTATGCGACGTTGAAAGGAAACCAAGAAAAGCCTGGTTCTCAATTTGATGGTTATGGCGTTCTTAAGAATGTCGGTGTCATTAAAGCGATTCAGGTGAATGTTCTGGGGCGGAATTATCCCGAAGGTTTGTCACTTCTTCTTTCAAACCAGGATGGCGATGTACAAGATATCTTCATCGGCTATCTGAACTTTGACGGTTGGAAGTCGCTTCAGTGGGATAACCCCGACTATCAGTCACAGGTACGCGATCGCGACTTGACCGTTAGTCCTTTGTATCCCCACGATGAGCCTTTCATTAAGTTGAAAGCGATTCGGATTCATCGAGACGCCACAGACGAAGGTGGCGATATGGTTTGCTACATCAAGGACATCAAGGTTATTTACGACTTGGCGAACTTGAATAACAACACTGATATTAACGATGAAGCTGTATGGGGTATCCTTCAACAGCGCGAACAGGCTGCCCGAAACTTCGAGCTGTCTCGTTTAGGGAACGATTTGGTTCTCCGTGCTTTGGAGCAAAAGAAGATGGCTACCGAAACCAATTTCGACCAGCCTTCTAACAGCGCTTCTGGTTCGTCTAGTTCTTCTAACACGTCGTCTACGAGTTCAGGTTCAACGACAGCTCCTGCCGCAACTGGCACTGCTACAGCACCTGCTACTGGCACCGCTGCTCCTGCTAAGAAGTAATTTAGCGATTACAAGCAGACTTGGATGAAAAAACCGCCCTTTTGGGGCGGTTTTTTTTATTCGTGCTTAAGAATGTCGCCTAGTCATCGTCATGATGGTGGTGTTCACGGGCGTGAAAGGCATGATCATGATCGCGTTCACCTCGCCAGCCGGCAGGCCATAAAACGACACAGCTTGAAAGCAAGGACAGGAGGATAACCAGAAAGCTGGCCTTGGCAAGTCGCTGAGGAATTTTGTTCTTCATTAAAGAGATCTCCTTGAGTCTAACTTAACATTTTGCTTGAGAGGTGTCATTCTTTTCTTGCTACTTTGCTTAGGTTTTGATTTTCGGGTAAAGTTAACGACGGAGGTGGGGTGTGAAGGGCCGAGTTTGGTTGGCGGGGAGTGGTCCGGGGGATCCAGGGCTTGTGACGCTTCGTTTAGCTGAAGTTCTTAAGTCAGCCGAGGTGATTGTCTATGATCGGCTTGTTTCTCCAGAAATTCTTGCTATGGCAGGCGAAAAGGCTCGTCGTATTTTTGTAGGTAAGCGAACCGACTCCCATGAAAAATCTCAACAGGAAATCAACGAGATTTTAATTGAAGAGGCTCAAAAGGGGTACCAGGTGGTGCGTCTAAAAGGGGGGGATCCCTTTGTGTTTGGCCGCGGGGGCGAAGAACTTGCCGACCTTTTAGCGTCCGGCATCCCGTGTGAAGTCATTCCTGGTATTACTTCGGCAATTGCCGTTCCCGAGTATGCGGGAATTCCTGTAACCTTTCGTCAATTGAGTCGATCTTTTCATGTCTTTACCGGGCACACCGCCGAAGTAGGGGTCCCTGACTTTGACTATGAGGCGATGGCACGGCTAGGGGGAACGTTAATCTTTTTAATGGCCACTTCAAACGCCGAAGAAATCTGTCAAGGGTTAATAAATGGGGGAATGAAGCCTGAAATGCCTTCAGCGGTTTTGCGCTCGGCTTTACCGGGTGACGAGGTGAGGCGCATCACCACAGTGCAAGACCTGCCGGCACTGTTGCTCAGGGAGCAAATTGGCGCACCCGCTGTCATTGTTATCGGCGAGGTTGTCAGTTTAAGCTCAGAATTAACCTGGCGAAATTAAGTTACGGCTTTACAAGATTGTTCATAAATGCATAGAATCGCTTTGGAAGCATAGATTGTTTGTGGAGGTTTTGCCTTGTTTCCCATACACCTGAATATCCCTCAATTAGGCATATTTATTCCCTATTATGAGGGCTTGTACTACCTCATTTCATTCCTAGTTGCCTACCTGTACGCAGCAAAACGGTTCAAAAAATTTGGACTCAGTGTCGAGACCCTGCAAAACAGCTTCGTTTGGATCATCATTGGTGCGGTGCTTTTAGCCCGGACATTTCACTTTGTCTTTTGGGATTTAAAAACTCTTACTTCTGACCCTGCCATTTTTCTTCAGTTTTGGGGCGGCGGTTACAGTATTACCGGCGGTCTGTTAGGCGGCTTTCTTGGTGGCTGGGGCTATTACCACTGGAAAAAGCAAAATTTTTGGAAGGTTTTTGCTGTTGCTTCACCTGCAGTCTTTTTAGGACAGGCTGTGGGTCGGGTTGGTTGCTTTCTTAACGGCGATGCTTGGGGCATTCCGACTAATCTTCCTTGGGGTATTCGAGAACCCAAGTATGGGCATGATCTTTTTGGCCTTCAGTTAAATACTCAGTACCCTAGTCCTGCTTGGACGTGGTCGGTTAGCCAAGGCTTCACCAAACCGGACAGCTTAGTCACCGTCCCGCTACACCCAACGCAATTATATGAGTCTTTGGGTGACTTGGGTTTGATGGTTTTAGCAATTTTGTTAGTCAACTCCCTCGCCAAACAAGGAAAAAATTGGTACCGAGTCGCTCTTTTTCATCTGGGGGGCTATTCGTTGTTGAGGTTTGGCTTAGAGTTCCTTCATGGCGACCGAGATGTTACGGTGTGGGCTGATATGACCTCCTTACAGATTAACCTGGTCATCTTTGGCGTGCTTTGTCTCACGGCATTTTTCCTTACAGGAAGAAAAGAGAAAACTCTTCGCCCTTCGTGAGCCTGCCGAGGTTAAGTTTCACCCAGTCATAAACCGAAACTAAAGTCATGGTGATCCGAAAGTTTCTTCTCTCGGTCATGACTTTGGCCATGGTATCCCTGGCTGGCTTCGCTGACCCCTTACCCTATGTTGTGACCGCTAAGGACACCTTAGAAAGTATTGTTCAAAAAACAGGGGTTCCGTGGACATTTTTAAAAAAAAGCAACCCTGGTCTTGAAAGAACAGCTTTAGCAGAGGGAACCAAACTCGTCGTACCCGAAGCTTATCAAGTTAAACCTGGGGATACCTTTTATTCTTTGGGCCGCCGGTGGAAAATTTCGCCTTCGCAATTGATGGCCTGGAACGCAATCTCGTCACCCCAACAATTGGTCGCGGGATCAATTTTGTATATTCCCCCCCAAAAGCTCAATTCCGACTTGCATTGGCCTGAAACTGTGGTTCCTCAAGGTCCCGAAGGACTTTTGAAAATGGCACAGTTTCCCGTGCGAAAAGGATATTTTTATTCAGTTTGCAATGGTACTGTTCTGTATAAAGGGGACTATGCGGGGCTTGGGCCTGTAATTTTAATCGAAAATGAGAAAAATCTTGTCTTTGCGTTTGGAAATTTTCAACAAAGTGAGGTAAAATACGGCGAGAATGTCAAAAAAGGTCAAAAGCTGGGGACTCTTTCGAGTCAAATGGGTTTGATTTTTTTTGTTTCCCAAAAGGGCAAGCCCTTGGATCCATTTCAGGGAGGTTTTTGGTAATTTGATTTGACGGTTCGGAAGAAGCAAGGTAACGTTAAAAAACAACAGGGGTAGTCATGCGTGTGAGCGAAAGTGTCCTGGATGCCGAAGACCAAAAATATTTAATGAATGAACTTGATTCGAACAATCCGGATAATAGTGAATCTGATCCGTTATCCCTATATTTGAAGCAAATCTCAAGATTCCCCTTGCTCAATGTTTTTCAAGAGCAAGAAATTGGCGAGTGTATCAAAAAGGCGAAGGGAGAGCTGAAACGGGTTGTGGCTACCAAAGAGGTCGATTCTGCAGACCCCGTTCTGCAGAATCAAATCACGGCTTTGGAACAAGAACTCTTGGTTTTGAAAAATCGTATGATTAACGCAAACTTGCGTTTGGTCGTCTCGATTGCCAAAAAGTATCAACATCGTGGTCTTACGCTTCTTGATTTGATTGATGAAGGCAATATTGGGTTGATCGAAGCCGTTGAACGCTTTGACTATACCAAGGGGTGCAGGTTTTCAACGTACGGAACCTGGTGGATTCGTCAGGCGATTATTAAATCGTTGGCGGACAAAGGTCGGGTGATCCGCATCCCCATTCATATGCTCAATACCATCAAGAAATGCTACTTTGTGGCCAAGCATTTGACTCAAGAGCTAGGTCGAGATCCTTCGAGTGAAGAATTAGCCGAGTATATGAACCTCACTGAGGACAAAATCAAAGAGATTCTTAAAATTTCCCAAGAAACGACCTCGTTGGATGGGACGGTTGACGATGACAGCGTTACGAGGTTGTCTGATCTCATCCGCGACGAATCGACTCAAGAGCCGTTCGACAATGTCTTTTCTTTGACGTTGCAAGATACCTTGGGCTCGGTCCTAGAACAGCTGAGTGAACGCGAAATGCGGATTTTGCAGTTGCGTTTTGGTTTGGGGGGTGAAGCTCCGTTGACCCTTGAAGAAACTGGCAAACTTTTGGGTATAACTCGTGAGCGAGTTCGCCAGATTCAAGAAAAAGCAATCACAAAGCTAAGAGGCCTACGAACAATTCGGGAACTTCAGGAGTTTGTTTAACGGGTTTCCGTCTAAGGATGTTGCCTTAAAATGTTAAGGAGCGAGCTTCTGCCATAAGCAGAAAAAGAGGGGGCCTTGACCCTGGTGGGTGTCTGGAAGGATCAAATACCCCCAACTTTGGCGCTCACCGATAGCCTGGGAGAGGGGCACTTCAGCCCATCGACCAGGCCTTTTTTTTTGAAATTTTTCTAGAGCCCCTTGGTTTTCTTCAGGTGAGACAGAGCAAGTGGCATAAAGAACAAAGCCGCCAGTTTTGACGGTCTCGAGAGCACTACAAAGCAGGGCGACAGCTTGTTGAGCAAGGGCTTTTGTCCGGTGCGGTGACCATAGTTCCAGATGTTTGGGCGAGTGCAAAACATGACGCTCACTCGAGCAGGGCGCATCTAAAAGAACCGCATCATAGATTTCCTTTTGATACAGACCCCAACGGGTGGCATCTTTGCCCGTGACACTCACAGAGCCTTGCCAAATTTCGGGTAAATGATCACGGAGAACTCTTTTTAGTCTTTCGCGGCGTGCCGAGCTTAGCTCATTCGATACTAAGCTACCTTGACCCCTGAGTTTTTGGGCCAAGACCAGAGTTTTGCCCCCTGGTGCCGCACACAGGTCCAAGACTTTGTCCCCCGGCGAGACGGGAAGCAGTTCTGCGGCCAGGCGAGAGGCTGTATCGAGATAATAGGGCTGAAGCAAAACACCTTCACCCATCCCTTGGGGGGCACTTTCTTGAAGTAAAGCTTCGCGGAGGCGGGGCCATCGCTCGCCCCACACAGCAGAATAAAATCGTTCAAAAGCTTTTCCCCCTTTTTTGGGAAAATCAGGTTCCTCCACTGGACGGATTCCTTCAAAATTTGGTATCAGAAGCTATGCCTCGAATTGTCGCCGTCATTTTTGACCTAGACGGAACTCTGGTCAATAGCTTGGAGGATATCTCTTCTTCGGTCAACAAGGTTCTTGAAGGCCTGGGTTGTCGTCCCTTGAGTGTTGGGGAATACCGTCCCCTTGTGGGCTGGGGTTTACGCAAACTCGTTGCGAGCGCCGCCGACCGTTCGTTAACCGAAACTGAAGAAGAAGAGGCCTATCAGGAAGTGCTTAACCTTTACCGAGAGTTTCCGGTGGTTTATTCTTCTCTTTACGAGGGAATTCCCGAACTTTTGGCACGGTTTTCGAACGTTTTGACCCTTGGAGTTTTGTCGAATAAGGAACACCTGGTTGCCCAAGCGGTAGTACGAAAATTACTCCCCACCGTTCCTTTTCGTGAGGTTTGGGGGGCGCGTGCTGGTGTGCCGCACAAACCGGACCCCACAGCCGTGCAGGACATGATCCGCAGTTGGGGCTTGCGACCGGAACAAACGGCGTTTGTGGGGGATTCGGCTGTCGATATGCAAACAGCGGTAAACGCAGGGTGTTTGCCCTTAGGGGTAGCCTGGGGTTTTCGTTCGCAAGAAGAATTAGAGAGCTCAGGTGCCGCTGAGATCTTTCAAACACCGCACCAGCTCAGTAACTGGTTAGAAGAAAATATCCTAGTGAAAAAAGGAGAAGCGCATGACAACTGACGAAATTCGCCAAAAGGCTGCTTTGTATGTGGAAAAAGAAACCAACCCTATTTTCCGCTCTGAAGTGGAAAACCTGCTTAAGAACCAAGGAGATGCGGAACTGAGCGATCGGTTCTACACGTCCTTGAGTTTTGGAACAGGGGGTCTGCGCGGGGTGATTGGTGGTGGTACGAACCGCATGAACCCGTACATGGTGCGCAGTGCCACGCAGGGTTTGGCGAATTATGTGAATTCTGCCGTTCCCGCTGGGGCGAGTGCCGTTATTGCCCACGATTGCCGTCGGTATTCTGATTTATTTGCCCTTGAAGCCGCTTTGGTACTTTGTGCCAATGGGATTAAAACCTTCTTGTTCCCTGAGCTGCGACCCACACCGGTCCTTTCGTTTGCCGTGCGCCATTTAAAGGCAACGACAGGCATCGTAGTGACCGCGAGTCACAATCCTCCTGAATACAACGGCTATAAAGTCTACTGGAACGATGGAGCGCAGGTTTTACCTCCGCACGACGAAGGAATCATTGCCGAGGTTCAAAAAACCCAGGGCTTTTCGCGGACGATGACGAAAGAAGACGCATTGGCCAAGGGTTTGCTCGTGTATATCAAAGATGAAATTGACGTTCCCTATCAGACCATGGTGAAAGCTCAGGCTTTGCGTAAAGAGTTGTTTCAAAAAGAAGGGAAGAATCTCAAGGTTGTTTACACCCCCCTTCATGGAACGGGGGGCACAGAGTTGCCTGCCATCATGAAAGACTTGGGCGTAAACTTAACCTTGGTGCCCGAACAAGCCATCTACGATGGGAACTTTCCTACGGTAACCTCACCAAACCCCGAAGAAAAATCTGCCATGGATATGGGACTTGCCCTGTCTGCAAAAATCAATGCCGACCTGCTGTTGGGGACTGACCCTGACGCAGACCGGCTAGGCATTGGTGTTCCATCGGCCCAAGGGTGGCTTTTGCTCAATGGTAACCAACTTGGGGCACTGTTAGCGGACTATCTTTTCATGACGCTTAAGGAACAGGGCAAGATGCCTGCCCACCCAGTATTTATCAATAGTATTGTAACGACAGAACTTCATCACTTGATTGCCGCCAAGTATGGTGTCAAAAGCTACAAGGTTTTAACTGGGTTTAAGTATGTTGGTGAGAAAATTCGTGAGTTCGAGACCTCAAAATCCGGTGAGACCTACCTGTTTGGCACAGAAGAGAGCTATGGCTTTTTAGTGGGTACCTCTGTTCGTGATAAAGATGCGATGTCGGCGGCGGCTTTAACCATCGAAATGGCCTTGTATCATCGAAGTCAAGGGCGAACCGTTCTGCAAGCACTCAATGCGCTCTACGAGGAGCTGGGGTACTTTCAAGAAATTCAAATTTCAAAAACCTTTAAAGGTCAAACCGGTCTTGAAAAGATGAAGTCGTTTATGACTCGCCTGAGTCAACAGCCGCCTCAGAGTGTAGGTGGACTCAAACTGGCCAAGATGATCAACTTTAATGATGGCACCTCTAGTTTTCCTGATGGAACCAAGAAAAAAACCGAAACTTTGGCCTCGAGTAATGTTTTGCAATTCTTTTTGGAAGATGGAAGTTTAGTAACTGTTAGACCCTCGGGAACCGAGCCTAAGATTAAGTTTTATGCCTCATGCCGCGCTCAAGCAGGACAAAAGCTTGCCGATGCCGAAAAAATCGTATCAGCGAAAGTTGCGGCTATTCGTGCCGAATTGGACAAGTGGATTGACTGATGAAAGAAATCACCGAGTACCAGCACCTTTTAAACCCTCAATTGATCTTTGTGGCGTTTGACTTTGAGACAACGGGACTGTCGTACAATTTTGATCGCATTATCGAGATCGGAGCTGTGAAGTTTCGTTATAATCAAGAGCTGGAACGCTTTTCTCAAATGGTTAACCCCGAGATTCCCATTCCCGCCGATGCATCGGCAGTCAATGGCATTTCGGATGACATGGTGAAAGATGCCCCTACTGGTGAAACAGCTGTTCCTCAATTTCTGAATTTTATTGGGCAGGCAATTTTGGTGGCCCACAATGCCTCTTTTGATGTTGCCTTTCTTAGGTCTGCCATGAACCGGTGGGGCTTAGGCCAACTGAAGAATGATGTGGTCGACACCCAAAAGATGGCCCAAAAGGCCTTTCCTGGGCGGAGCAACTACAAACTTCAACTTTTGGCACAGGATCTCAAGATCACCAGTCTTGAGGCTCACCGAGCTGAAGATGATTCTCGGGTCTGTATGGAATTGTTTACAGCCTGTTTGAAACAACTGAACCCGGGCGGTCAAGCTTCTTTTTTTTGACAGAAATTTTAGTAATCTTTGATTGACGGAATCGGATTTTGGTTTTTAGAATAGGTAGGAATACTCAACGTTAAGGATGGGTCATGGGAACGAAGATCTATGTAGGGAACCTCAACTACAGGACTACCAGTGAAGGCTTGCAAGCCCTTTTTTCCCGCTTCGGTGAAGTGGTTTCAGTCAGTGTTGTTACAGATCGTGAAACCGGTCAACCGCGTGGTTTTGCCTTTGTCGAGCTGGCACAGGCAGAGAGTGTAGCCAAAGCGATTCAAGAACTTGATGGAAAAGAATTTGAAGGTCGGCGCCTTCGGGTCAACGAGGCTGTTAACAAGCCACGCCCGCCGCGCGAAGCTTAAAGCTTGAACGTTCATTATCTTCAGCATACGCCGTCCGAAGGGCTAGGGACGATGGAGCCGTGGTTGCTCGCTCGTGGCCACCAGCTGTCTAGGACGGCCTATTTTTCGCCTAAAAGCGACTATCCTCAACCCGAGGAACTTGGGTTGTTGATCATCTTGGGTGGCCCCATGTCAGTCTATGATCACAAGGATTACGCTTGGATGGCCCAAGAATTTGAGTTTATTCAAGCTTGTCTCAAGGTACAAGTTCCTATTTTAGGCATCTGTCTTGGGGCACAAATTCTTGCACACCTTTTGGGGGGAACCGTCAAACCAAACCGTGAAAAAGAGATTGGTTGGTTTCCTGTGACCTGGGCTTCACCCCTTCCGTCCTGGTTAGCCGGTGAAACAATTCTGAAAGACCCTGTTTTTTTTCATTGGCATGGCGATACGTTTACCCTCCCACCTCAGGCTCAACGTCTGGCTTCTTCAGCGGCAACGGTTGAGCAAGGCTTTCTTTGGGGCGACCGCGTCGTGGCCTTACAATTTCATGGTGAAACAGATGCCGTAGCACTTGAACAATTTCTCGGTGCGGGTAGCTCTGAACTTTCCCCTGGTCCTTATGTCCAAACCGCTGAAAAAATGAAAGAACTTACCCCCTTAGCCCGTCAAACTGGCCCCTTTATGGAGTTGGTTCTGACGTACCTGGAGAGTTTGGCACGCCGATGAACCTTCCTCGCTTATCTGTGGCTCCGATGGTTGACTGGAGTGACCGGCATTTTCGCTACTATTTACGGTTTTTGGCTCCACGCAGTCTTTTTTATACCGAAATGCGTTCAACAGGCGCAGTCCTTTATGGTCATGAAGAGAGCATTCTTGGCTTTGATCCGTTTGAAAAACCGTTATCCTTGCAGTTGGCGGGTGATGACCCACTAGAGCTGACGAAGGCTGTTCAAAAGGCTGAAGCTTGGCCTTACGATGAATATAACCTGAATTGCGGCTGTCCTTCTGACAAGGTACAAGAAGCACATTTTGGCGCCTGTTTGATGGCCGAACCAGACTTAGTCGCTCGGCTGGTTGGGGCAATGAAAAAAGCCACCTCGAGGCCTGTGACCGTAAAGCATCGCATTGGTATTGACGGGCTTGAAAGTTACGAGGACATGCTACGGTTTGTGAAAGCCGTGCAAAAGGCAGGGGCGGACCGGGTCATTGTCCATGCCCGGATAGCCATTTTAAAAGGTCTTGACCCCAAAGAAAACCGCGAAATTCCTCCGCTACGTTATGAGGATGTCTATCGTCTAAAGGCCGAAGTGCCCCACTTGCCCATCGAAATTAACGGCGGAATTCGAACACTCGAGAACTTAAAAGTCCAGCTCAGTCGAGTTGACGGTGTCATGTTAGGACGCGCCGCTTATGAAGACCCTTACTTTATGGCAGTCGCTGAAGAGGAAGTGTTTGGTACACCACGTCCTACGCGAAGGCAGGTTATCGAAGCTCTCATGCCGTATGTGGATGAGTGGCAAAAACGCGAGATTTCCGTCTATAAAATTGCGCGCCACATGACCTCCCTCTTTGCGGGCTTTCCTGGAGCTCGTAAATGGCGTCAAGCTTTAAGTCCTCCTTTTCAAAAGTTAGGACGATCAAGTGAACTTTTTCAACGACTTCTTGAGATTCTGCCTGCTTGGGTGTTAGATTCGACCGACTTGCGACCAAATTCCGCAAAATCTCTTGTTTCTTCGTGAAAGTCGGGTCAAAATGAGGTTATGGATTTTCAGACTTTTCCGCCTCGAAGGGGACGAAGGTGAAGCCTCCCTTAAGACTGCTCCTTGTTGAGGACTCGGAAGACGATGAGTTTTTAATCAAGCGAGAGCTGGCTCAAACGGAGTTTTTGTGGAACGTCGAGAGAGTAACAACACCCGAGGCGCTTAAGCGGGCCCTGCAAACGTCTGAATGGGATCTCATCATTAGCGATTACCGTTTACCAGGATTTTCTGGCCTAGACGCGCTAACTATTTTTCAGGAATCAAAACTCGATATACCTTTTATTGTTCTTTCGGGAATGATTGGCGAAGATTTAGCGGTAGAGATGATGAAAAAGGGTGCCCATGACTATATCATGAAAAACGCCCTTAAACGTTTACCACGTGCTGTCGAACGCGAAATCCGAGAAGCCCAGTCACGGAAAGCTCAGCGGGCATCAGACGCAGAAAACCGCCTTTTAACCCGGTATTACCAACTGCTCAGCCAAACCAATCAGGCGATTGTCAGAATTCTCGACCCTAGTTCCCTGTTAGGTACTATCGCATCAATCGCAGTGCACATAGGTGGGTTTATTTGGTCTGGCTTTGCGACCTGGAATGATAATCGTTGGCAGTTAGAAACCTCGTTTGGTGAAGAACCTAGCGAAGCCTATCGGCCCTTTGCTGAAGTGAATTCTTTTCCTTTTATCCCTGTGATTCACGCCAGTGAAGACGCCTCAAAGGTCTATGGACTGTTTCCTATTCGTATTCAGGGTCGTCCCTGGGGTGCGTTTTTGATCAAGACCCAAGAAGATCAGCTCTCAGAAGAAGAAACCAAGCTCATGTCTGCTCTGGCTGCCGATGTAGCGTTTGCCTTAGAAGCTCGTTTTGAAGCTCAATTTCGACGAGAGCTGGATCGCCAGTTAGCCCAGGAGCGAGAACGCTTATCCTTGATTTTAGAAAGTATGGCCGATGGCATTCTCGCCCTAGATTCCTTGGGTAAAATCGCTTTTCTCAATCAAAATTGTGAACAGCTGTTGGGTTGGGAAAGCCATCAAGCCTCGTTTGCTAACGAGACTTTGCCGCCAGAAATTTTATCGATCACCGGAATAAAAACAATCCCCTTTGTTAATAAGGCGGGAAAAGCATTTCCACTGGAAGTGGGGTCTACCACCGTCAGTGACCGTCAGGGTTCGGGCATATCCCGTGTATTTTTGCTGCGCGATGTTTCAGAGCAAGAAAAAACTGATGAACGCTTAAGACAACTTGAAAAAATGGAATCGATAGGTTTGCTTGCTGGGGGTATAGCCCATGACTTTAACAACCTTTTAACAGGGATTTTTGGATTTTTGCAGTTAGCAAAAATGAATTCAGCGGATTCAACCAAGGTAGAAATGTACTTGGAGAGGGCCTTAAATCCTTTTAACCGAGCCAGAAACCTGACTCAACAGTTGTTGACATTTGCCAAAGGTGGTCAGCCTTTAAAGAAGCGATTTAACATCGCTGAGATGGTTAACAATATTTCAGAATTTACCTTGAGTGGCTCGAGCATTGTTCTAACGAACCGACAAGACGACGAAACCTATTATATTTTGGGGAATGAAGCCCAGTTAGGGCAAGTATTTGAGAATCTTTTGATGAACGCCAAGCAGGCCATGCCTCAAGGCGGCTCGTTGAACCTATCGATGGCGAAACGCTTAGACTATGAACGCTCCGATCTTAAATTAGGGCGAGGAGACTACTTAGAGGTAGCTTTACAGGATACAGGATATGGCATTCCTCCAGAGTCCTTAAAAAAAATATTTGATCCTTTTTTTACAACAAAAAAAGAGGGAACTGGCTTAGGATTATCCATTTGTTTTTCGGTGGTACGCAAGCATGGGGGTGCCATCGAAGCGGATTCGGTGATGGGACGGGGGTCAACTTTTAGGGTGTACTTGCCTCTTTTAACTGCCGAGGAAGAGCCCAATATCCAAACGCAAACAAGCTCTACCGGGCAGGGCCTTATTTTATTTTTAGATGATGAGGAATACGCGCGAAGCATAGCATCGTCAATGCTTGAAAGGCTCGGCTATGCTGTAGAGGTGTTTGAGCACGGTGAGCAATTAGAGGTGGCTTATCAAGAGCATCAAAAAGCAGGTGTCCCGGTTGTCGCAGTGATTCTTGACCTGACAATTAAAGGCGGTCCTGGTGGCCTGGAAGTCTTAAAATCGTTAAAACAGCTTGACCCTGACGTAACGGCAGTGGCCTCTAGCGGCTATTCGAATGAGTCGGCACTGATCGACCCGCTCAAATATGGATTTTCAGGCAGTTTGCCCAAACCGTTTAGTATGGATGAGTTGTCGGAAGTCCTGGTAGCCGCTTTTAAAAAATCAGGAAAATAACAGGCCCTGGGTGATGCTTTAGAAACTATCCCTGAATGGTCCGAGCAGTCGTCGATCGGGCGACCAGTCAGTGATAGCAAAAACAACCTGCTGGAAGGCGCCAGCAAAGTCACCAAAAAGTTCATTTTTAAAGGATTGGGCCGTTGTGAAAGGATCATTTGCGAACGCTCCGCAACCCCAAGCACCGAGAACTAGCGCATCATAGCGATAAGCTCTGCTTATCTCGAGAACGCGTTGTATGCGCTTGTTCATGAGCTCGGCTGATTTTTGTTTACCGATGGTCGGTGCGTACGGAGCCGCACAGGTTAAGAAACTCAGGAGGTATGGAGTTTCGAGGATGGTTCCCTCATCGGTGCGAAACACGGGAACCTTAGGTGACAAAATTGCCCAGTCGGTAGAATCTGGCTGTGACCGTGCCGCGTGATGCTTGTACATGGGGTCGTCCTGAAGTGAAAGGTAAAGAGCACTCGATCGACAAAGACATTCCTCTTGTGCCAGGGCGCCATGGAGAAATCCACCGCCTGGACTTACCCCGTTTGCGAAGTTAAGAGCAAGGACATTCGTTCCGGTAACGAGCAACCGCTTGGCTGCTTGAAGCGTTGTCTCGTTAGAGACTTGAATGGTCATTTGGTCGAACCGCTGCTCGTTGAATGGGAGAGGAAAATCAGGCGGGATGCTTACCTTTTGGGATAAGGAATCTTGAACGAAAACAGAGATATCTCTCTTTTCTTTATTCGTATTGAGGTACCAGCCTTGTTTCGATGTTGTTACAGCCAATTTGCCAAGCTCCATGGCTAGATCACGAGAGATCCTGAGTTCTTGATTTCGTTTTTTTGCCATTTCTTCTGAATCAAGGCAAGGTAGAATAGAAATTTTTGACACGATTCACTTCCTTTGATTTATTTTATTGTTACGAGCTGGCTTGTTCTAGAGCATCCAGCGTTAGATCTGACCGAGAGCGGCTGTTGTCAGAAGGCGAAGTCAGCAAGGTCATCAAGGCCAACCTCCCGAAGGAACTCTCCCAATACTTCCTCTTTGACGCCATGACCGCCGGAGAAAAGCTCTCAGAAGACCAACTGGGCCAAGTGATCCGAGAGAATATTGAGAGTGTCATGGGGCTACGGAAATACCTCGAGCTGTCCCATGCCGCCCGAAGCGTCGAAGAATCGAGAAACGCCGAACGGCTCAAGGCAACCAAGGATCGGGACGAATACCTTGCACTTGTAGAATCACAAAGGGATAAGGAGAGGACCATCGCCGAGCGGGTCGATACGCGCAACAAAAGTCTAGCAGAGTTACGAAGCCTACAGGATGTAGTCCAAGACTTGAGGATCGAGCACAACAAGGACGAGTCCTACAAGTTGAAGATTGGTTAGCAGAAACGCCAGAAAAAGGCTGTGGCCGACAAAGAATCTCTCTACCCCTCCCAACTCGAGGAGTCCTCCAAGACTATCACACCGTCGTTTGTGTGCCACGAGGAGGAAATTGAAACCCGCGAGGGTGAAGTTTAGTAGCTAACTGAGTGACAGATGAAGGAGTGCGCCATTGGTGTATGCCCGGCTTGACTGGGGTAGGTGCATATCAGGAGACGAACGAAAGTGAACCGTTATCGAGGTATGGAATTGAATTGGGAATTATTGAATTCTTTTACTTGACTAGGTGATTTTTATCGATAGAATTGATAAAGGTTGGTTCGATTTTTCATTATAAAAATTTTCTTATCTATGGCCAAAACAATCGCAAAAATGGAGAATAAAAATGTGGATGAAAAAAAACAGGAAACTGATAATATGTCTTTCAATATCGATAGTTCTTTTTGGATTTCTTAGTTGTTCAAAGTCAAAAAATGCACGGAAGATTGTAGATTTTTCGTCCCCAGAAATACAAGAACTAATATTTGACCAGCCTGTGAGTGATATTGAAGATTCGGCAGATGGCAATATTGTTTGGACATCAGGGAGGAAGCTTTTTTTTCTCCCAGCCAAAAGTAATAAGTCGGTGCTTATCGTAAACAAGATTGATGAGCCTCCGTTACCTGTTTATGTTTCAAAAGGTCGAAAGGAATACACTTCAATTTTGGGATTCAACGGAAAAACGGTACTATTTACTCAATCATATGAAGGCATGAACGGAGGCTGGCCATATGTTGTAGAACTTTATTATAAGAATATCGGTGGACCCCAAATTACGGCGCTTAAAGATGCTGCCGATCCAGGTGGTGAATCGCTCAATGAATCTATGTCAAATGAAGCGATCGTTTATGTGACCAAGAAAAATTATATCAAGGTTTTTGATCCCGAATCTGGGAATGTCCAGTATAAAAGTCCGGTGTACAAGGAGGAATTATCACAAATTACGATTTCCGGAAACAACCTCGTTTTCTTGACACGAGAGATGTCTAGGTTTGGCAATAGAAATCCGATATCACTTTTATATAATCTTTCAAAAAAATCCGGATCTATGAATCTTGTTCTTGCGAAAGGACAAGTTATAGGAGTAACGGTAGCTAAAGATGTTGTTGTTTTTGCAGTTCAAGCTCTAACTGGAATCCGCGAAATTGGCTTCACGACGATTACTGACTCTGGTCAACAGGTGAAAACCCAAATCTTGTCTTTGCCGAAAGGCTCGGAGGTAGGTTTCCCGGAAACAAACGGGGATGTCATTTATTGCGGAGAAAATCGTACTGACTACCTGTTCTATCTAATTGGGAGCAAGAAATATATGGAATTGCCAAAAAATTTGGGCAGAATGATTCTTGGAAAACAGAAAATATTTTTTGTGAATGAAAGGAGTACACATGTGAAATACGTATCGTGGGATACATTATAAAAAAGGTGATCTTGGGAACTAAGAGAACGATTAGCGTCTGAATTCGTGTATTATTGTTGGGGAGATAACTCGGTCTATCTACACCATAACCTGTTTTAGAAAACCTCACGAGAAAGGATAATCGGGTTGGCCTTTTAAGAAGATGATCCTACAACCACGTTAGATTCAGACAGAAAAAGTGAGAAAAGAAATGCGGGTGACTGTCTTCAGTGCGGTAATACTATCCTTGATCGGATGCGATACAAAGCCAGTAATTCCGGCATTAAATGACCTTTCAACCTTGCCGAAATTTCGCTAGGCAACATCGCCAGCGGTTCAGTGGGACTATATTGACCTTTCGAAAACCGTCGCTAATTGGTCGAGTGTGGCGATAACAATTGACGTCGACCAGACTAATAAACGGATTCTAGTCGGCACAGTTGCAATCGAGACTGAAGGAAACGGACTTCTCCTCAGTAATGATAATGGGCTAACTTGGGATAATATTTTCCCTGCCCAAAATAAACAAAAAATTGGTAATGAAACCAGTTTTCTATCGGTCGCACTCTTGAAGAACTATGTACTGTGTCGCAGTCTTGACCAAGACCTTTACTACTCGACTGATGAGGGAAAGTCCTGGGTTCGAGTGAATCTCCAGATGCCCGCAAGCGATGTCTCTGTGAATTCCGAAGAGTGGCTTGGCTCCGGTCCAAGAAATCTGGTTGTTTCCTACAATAGTGGAAGTAGTTGGAAATTGATAACCAGTGCTGGGGCGGAATCGAACTCTCGGATTGCCCATTCCCAGTAGCTTCCTGGTCATTGAAAGCCTGCGATAACTGTCTTGACATATTCCGGGGTAGGTTCCTGGAAAGTTATCGCACATAGCTAGAATCAGAGGTAAAAAAAAGCGTATTGTACGAAGGCAGAACCACGATCACAAGGGGAGCCTCTTATGTTTTTTCTTTTGACCTTTGCGGCGATTTCACTCAGTGTGTGTGTCATCTCTTTAATTTTGCTGCATGTTTTACCGACTGGACTGTCACCAGTTAATTCTTTTGTTAGTTCTTATGCTTTGAACAGGTATGGAATGCTATACGGCATACAAGCGTTTTGTTCTGGTCTCGCGGCGGGATTCCTTGCCTTTGCCATGGTTAAATCGGGATTACTTTTTGCCAGTTCAGGTTTGGTCGCCTTGGTATCCTACGCGATATCAAGATTGCTTATTCCTTTTTTTCCTACAGATGTCAAAGGACAATCGACCATAAAGGGAAAGGTACACTTAGTACTTGCTATCGTGTCATTCTCGGGGATTGCGGTCGCTACTGCTCATGTCCATTTTATACATGCGACGCCAGCCGAAATGCTGTTTTTGAATACCTTTTCTGTTATTACCATCATAAGTACTCTCGCGCTAGTTCTAACGATTCGTTTGAATCAATTTAAGGCTATAAGGGGGCTGATTGAACGGGGAATATATTTCGGAGCGTTAGGCTGGATAGGGTCCGCACTAGTTTGCTTTTTTTCAGGTGTTGCTTAGCAGATATCCTGACTTATGAGAGACATTTATTAATTGCGGTTTTGGAGTCTGAGTCTGATATTTATCTGGCGGAAAATATGATAACTGCTTCTAGGGTAGTAGGGCCAAATATCAACCAACCGTCCGTCTGGAATAACGGCATGCTAACGAGAGAAATTAACTGTGCCGTACAGGAAGAATATGCTGGCCCCAGGTTTTTGGACCACCTACTTTGTTAGGTAGTATAGTATGAATTCTCGGGGGCAGTATGGATAAGCGGCGGACATTCAGTGATAAAACGAAGTTTGAGGTTGTGTTAGAAGTTTTGAAGGGTCAGCGAACCATGGCGGAGATTGCTGCCCAGTTTGAAGTTCACCCGATCCAGGTCGGACGCTGGAAGAAAGTATTCCTTGAACGAGGCCCTTCGATGTTCTTCTCTGGTAAAACAGCTGAAGAAACCGAGTGGGAGTCTGAGCGAGAGCGGCAGATGAAAAAAATCGGTGAGAAAGGAATGGAACTCGACTTTGCAAAAAAAACTTGAAACGACTGGGACTACTGTAAGGCGGGCGATGGTCTTGCCCGCCGAGCGGCTGTTGATCCGTAAGCAGTGTGAGCTGCTGGAGGTCAGCCGCTCCAGCTATTACAACAGGCCTCGACCCGAATCAGAGGCCACGATTAAACTAATGAACCGGCTCGACGAAATCTTCACCGACAATCTCGATTATGGCAGCCGAATGATGTGCAAGGTTCTGCGCCTTCAGGATGGCATGGTGGTCAACCGCAAGCGAATCCGTCGATTGATGCAGAAGATGGCTATCTGCGCCATTTATCCGGGAAAGAACACCAGTAAGTCCGGAAAGGGCACACAACACCGCCCAACCACGTCTGGTGCACCAACATCACCTACATTCGCATGAAGCGGGGTTTCATCTACCTTGTGGCCATCATGGATTGGGGAACCAAAAAGATCCTCTCCTGGGAAATCTCCCAGACTCTAGAAAACGACTTTTGTATCTCGGCACTCAAGCGAGCCCTCGCCCGCTGGGGTCACCCGGAAATCTTCAACTCCGACCAGGGTTCCCAGTTCAGTAGCTACAACTTCCAAAAAGTCCTGGCTGACCACGAAATCCAGATCAGCATGGACGGTCGAGGACGGGCCACTGACAACATTGCTATCGAACGGTTCTGGCGAACCCTGAACCGTGCCGAGGTTTACCTCAACGAGTACCACAGCCCCATCGATGCCTACCGGGGAATCTCCAGGTGCATCAACAAGTATAATTCCCAGCGCCCCCACACTGCCAACGGAGACCTGACTCCAGACCGAGCCTACGACAAACATATCACCCAGAAAAAGGAGGCCTAAACTAACTTAAAATCCGCACGAAGTGGTCTTGACGATGGGGGCCAGCATACCCCCAACGCGAAGCCATCGAAACGGTTATCTACTTGTGTGAAATCGCCCGAGGGGTCAACGACGCTTGCTGGCACCTGCTGATTTACCGATCAAGGCGGAAACCTATTTAAAGTCAGGTCGATACAAGTTAGTTGATGTACAGCGGATCCTGCACAAGTCTGTTAGTATCGGAGATAGCGGACAAGCAAGACAAAAGCATACAGGTGGATGTCTGGTGTAGCCCGTTACCGGCATTTACTATTCGCCCATTGGGAATGGGTTTTTTGCCTATACGATTGAATACGAAGAGCCGTATGACGGAAGAATGTCACATACGGTTCCGTGAGAGGCTGGTGGTGAAATTCCCCAGGCCTACTCGACATGACTAGTTTTGGCGTCACGACCCTTGCAAAGCAAGGCTCGCGAAAAAACAAAGTTGACAATTGTTATACTGTTAGTTATACTTTAAAATATGAAGACTGCAATATCAATTGACGACAAAATTTTCGAACAAGCAGAGATAGCTGCTAAAGAACTTGGAATCACAAGAAGTAGCTTGTATACGCAGGCAGTTCAAGAATTTATTAAGAATCATTTGCCAAATGCGATTACAGATAAGTATAATCAAGTTTACTCTAATATCATTTCCGATGAAGAAATTAACAGGATAGCATACAACACGCTATCTAAGGTTGAATGGTGATGATAAAAGGAGAAATTTGGTGGGCAGACTTGCCAGAGCCGATTGGGTCCACTCCGGGAAAGAGGAGACCAGTACTAATATTGCAAAATGACTTAATTAATAGGTCAAGAATAGCAACGGTTATTGTGGCTTCAATAACGTCAAATACTGATTTGGCGAAGGCGCCAGGAAACGTTTTGCTAAACAAATCTGATAGCAATTTAGATAGAAATTCAGTTGTAAACCTTTCGCAAATAATAACAATCGACAAAACCTGGTTAACAGAAAACGTTGGCATGTTAAGAAAAGAGCTAATTAGTCATCTGGACGAGAGTTTAAAGTTAGTTTTGGATATTGCTTGATTTGCATTTTTGGCTAACAACTGCGGAAGACGAACGCGAGTGAACCCTTGATGAGGTGTCGTAATGATGTCCAATGGGATCAAAAGGTAAGAAACCTGACAACCGTACTTGTGGTCCCCGGCATAGAAATGGCGTGATCCCTCAATTGGTTCACCAGGGCTTCAACAAGGTTCCTTCGATCAGTACAGCCTGGAGAACATACTTTTCTAAGTACGCCACAGCTGAAACAGAATCATCGATCACGACCTTGGCTGGTGAGGTTCGAAATCCTACACGGTAGCCAGGAAGGTCAATCGACTTGGCTTTGACCCCTGAGAGCTTGTCACTCAGGTAGGGACGAAGAAGCGACTCCATGTAGCTGACCGTCTGTTCGTATTTCTCACTGGCCTTGGTGTGCCAGGATTGAACGCGGTCTCGGATCACTTGGTTGGCCCCGTCGAGGGTGATGACCAGAAAGTGCTCCTGGGGTTTGTTGGCATACCGACGAACGGCTTGGAAGATGTCCGAGGGACACGCGACTCTTAGTGGGGGATCACGACGTTCTGAAACTAAGTCATAAGTCATGGAATAACCTCCTGGGAGAGAATGATGGTAAGACCTTCTTGGACGAGGTCTTGGATGGAGAAAAGAGAGAACGCCAGACCTTGAGTTTCGTGGTGGTCGAGGCGTGAGAGCGCATCCCCTAGGATGGGCTCGATTTGAGATTTGATGTTCATGAAACCTCCTTGTGTTCATTCAGGGGGGACTATCTAGTTGAAAAAGCTTTCTCATAGACTGGACGTACTATGAACAGATGAGGCTCCGGGTAGAGATTGACGCGGTGGTGATCAAAGCCTTGGATGAACAACGGATTGCGCGCGAGATCGGGGAAAGAGTGAAACATCTGAGGCGAAAGGTAGGTATGACCTTGCCTGAGCGTCGGTGATTCCCAGGCGTTTGGCAACTTCGAGCCTACCGAGCAGTCTAGGGGGCATTAGGATGATCCAGAGCCGTCTTTAGGTAGATTTCGGGTGTCACACCTAAAGATTGGGTGTCATTTTGGATCGGATTGGGTGCTTCACCTAAACTTTGGATGAAATTGGGTGATGGGCTTTGACTCGGTTGACCCCCTGGAGTTCAGAGTGTATTACTTACAGTAAGGAGGTCTTACGATGTCGCCAAGCATAGCCACAATGACGAGCAAAGGGCAGGTAACGATCCCCCGCAAGGTTCGGGACGTTTTACACCTTGAACAAGGCGATCCTATTCTCTTCGAAGAACGGGACGGGATGATCGTCATTCGCAAACGCCCGCGTCCCGACCCGGTCTGGGATGCCAGCGTAGGCGCCACCCTCACCGAATGGGAAGATACCCTCGATGATGACCTATAAGCCAGGGGACATCGTCGATGTCCCCTTTCCCTTCATCGACACACCGGTCAAAAAACTCCGCCCGGCCTTGGTTATTACAGATTCGCCATTCCAAAACAATGCGGGTTCGGTGGTCTTGATGATGGTGACGAGTGCCGAACGCAGTCACTGGGAAAGTGATATAGAACTCAGCGACTGGAAGAGTGCCGGTTTGCACAAGGCTTCGATGGTCCGTTGGAAAATCTTTACCCTGGATGAGCAATTGATCGTTTCCCGGCGCTGATCCTTGAGCCTCAAGGATCAGCAGAGGATCAAAGATTCGTTCAAAAAAATTTGTACACATTGGCTAGACGACGAAGGAGACCCCCATGCCGATTGAACACCTGAAACCCGGACAATTCTTTGACGAAGAGCGATCGGCTGCGCTCAAGGCCCTGGCTCCCGAAGCCTTTGCCGACGGCAAGATCAATTGGCCCGACAAACGGGATGCCCGGCGATTGGCAGGCAAGCCGAGTACCGGGACCCTGGTTCCCGCCAATCTACGACGACGACTTCACCGAACCCCTCCTTGGCCGGTGAGGTTCGAAATCCAACACGGTAGCCGGGAAGATCAATTGACTTGGCTTTGACCCCTGAGAGCTTGTCACTCAGGTAGGGACGAAGATCTCACTAGCCTTGGTGTGCCAGGATTGAATACGGTCATGGAATAACCTTGCAGCCTTTGTCAGACGAGTTTTCCTCATCGAGAAGAATCTCGGGAAGTTGTGAGACTTAGGGTTGGGTTAGAAGCATGTTCATGGTTCACCTCTTAGTAGACCGGCATTCCAGCGGGTTCACTGTTGTCCAGGGCAACCGGGTAATCAGTTCCCGGGAGTGGGCCTGGGGTAGTGGGAGTAGCCGGTACTTCAAGATCAGAGTTTTGAATGGCATCGGCGGCGGCACGGAAGAATCCTGCCAAGGTTTCTTTGGTAAACGCGAGGGTTGACATAGCAACCTCCTTGAGTGAGAGACTTAGTGGCCTAGGGATAACTGACAAACGATGATGTCCCCGGCATGGTCTTTGATGGCTACCCCACGACAGCGCAAATGAATTATCAGGGAGCCGCTTCGGGCACGAACCGCGTCGGTCGCAGTGGCAGTTGGAACTACTATGCATCTGGTTGCACCGTAGCCTACCGGATCGGCATCAATCCGGGCAACCAGGGCAACAATGTCGGGTTCCGGGTTGTGCGCCCCTGAGTTCTGCGGTCTTAGCGAAACAAGGAGGAGGGGAAAAGAAAAAAAACTCTCCTCCCGCGAAGCGGGCCGTAAAAAAGTTGTCGATGGTTAACACCAGAGGTTGGTCTCAAACCGCCATATATAGCCATTCCAACCCTAAAAAAGCTCCATTTCTCCTGGTTTGGGCTTTCCTTCGGTTGGTTCTGCTACTAGTCCCAAATCATCCCTGGGCGTAAGGAACTTTTCTAACTCTTGTGGTAGCCCTGGTTTTACCCAGTCTCGTGCCCATTCCTCAAGGATGACCACTGGTTGGCGTTCCTTAGCGTTATGGATTTCTTTCATCAAAGAATTTGCAGGCATTGTGCAAATCGTGTAGGTTTTCTCACCATTCCTCTGGCTCCATAAGCCACCCAAGAAAAAGGCTTCGTGGTCTTTCAGTCTCAGAAGAAACGGTTTGCTCTTCCTCCCCGCTGGGTCAGGCAATCCTGCATTGTTTAGGTGTTGGTATTCAAAAAAGCCGTTAACAGGTATAAGGCACCGCTGGGACGAAGCTGAATTTCGAAAGCTTGGTAGTGAAAACATCGTTTCACTTTTGGCATTTAGCGTCATAGTCCTCAATTCCAAAACTCTATCATCCTTGGCCCAAGACGGAATTAGACCCCATCGAGCAAGCTCAACTTTACCACCTTCCATGAGAACCGGGAGTAGGGGGAAGGTAAAAGCATCCACCCACCGCCGTGGAACCCAGGGCTGGGGAATCTCTGCAGCTGAGAAGGGTTTCAACAGGTGTTCAATAGCCTTTTTGTTAACCAGGTTGACGCCAAAACACACCTTGACCACCTTCACCAGCTTGCCGTGGTAAACCCAGCGGCAACGATCTTTTTACGGGTTGACGGGGAATCCATGTCTGGTGCCGGGATCTTCCCAGGGGATATTGTCGTCGTCGCCTCGGTTAATGAACAGTTTACTATCAAACGCCTGGAATACTCACAGGGGAAACCCGTCCTACGGGCTGAGAATCCCTCTTTTGATGACATAGTACCTCGACATCCAGACGCCTTTTCTTGGGTCATAACCTCGTTTAGAGCCTAAATCCCGAAACCTCATCCAAGCGTTAAAATCTGTCAACCAGTTGGCTGAAACATTACCGCTTCCACCCCCCTGCTTCTGACGCACGCCACACTTTGGACAAATCTCTGCTTCCTTTTTTCTTTATGACAGCACCGCATGATTTGCAAAATGCTTCATTCGCTGCTTTTTATCGTCCATCACTCATAAAGTACCAAAAAAAAATCCTAAGAAAGCAACACTTCCTTTGTTTTTCCTATGAGCCCGATCCAATTTTACCATCTCTATGTTTTGTAAGCCAACTCCAAACAGTAACCAGGTGGTAACACCTTCTTCAACGCCGAATTTCGGAACCCTTCGCTGTCAAGTCTCTCAACGATAGTGGTAATCCTTGACAAGTTGACAAGAACACTCTCTTCACATAAATTGTATGTATGAAAACATTACCGGTTGGTGAGATCAAAGCCCAGTTCTCCGAAGTTCTTGAAAAGGTCAAACAGGGTGAAACCTTTGGAATCCTTTACGGAAAGAAAAAGAAGCCGGTCGCAATGATCGTGCCATATGCTGAGACGGAAAAGAAGCCAGAACGTAAGATTGGCATTCTCGATGGGAAAGCCAATATTCGGTTTGCTGAGGATTTCAAAATGACAGAAGAGGATTTTTTGGGTCTGAAATGAAGTATTTGCTCGACACCCACACCTTTCTTTGGTCTGTTTCAGGATCGGACAATATTCCAGAATCGACAAAAGTTGCCATCCGGAATTCGGACAATGACGTATATGTTAGCTCGGTTACCCTTTGGGAAATAGCGATCAAAGCGCGGATTGGCAAATTGGAACTTGACAAAATCGAAACGGATGACCTGATTGAACTTTCCGAGAAAATGGGAATTGAACTCATAGGACTGACGCCCGAGGAAGCAATCTCATATGGGAAATTGGAGGAAAATAGCCATTTTGACCCGTTTGACCGGATGCTGATCTGGCAGGCAATCAATAGAAATTTGACCATGGTTAGCAAAGACAGCGAGTATAAGAAGTTTGTTCCTTATGGGTTGAAGTTATTGTGGAAGTGACAAGGTGAAGTGAATCGCCCCGGAATGAGCGGAGCTGTTTTTATTTAAGTCCGGACTCAACGAGCCGGTTGTTTTCAGTGTAATAAATTGCTTCATTTTCTGCAGGCGGCACATAGCCGATTGATGATAATAAACGCTTGTTGTTGGACCAATGAACCCATTCGAGTGTTCCCAATTCAACATCCTCCACCGTTCCTGCTGACGTGTCGATCTTGGCCCAAAGAGCTTGTTCCAGAGCATCCAGCGTTAGATCTGCCGTCATCCGTGTCGAGACCCTCCATCCAACAATTGCCCTAGAGTAGGCGTCAATAACATAAGTAAAGTCGGCAACCCATAGCTGATTCGGGGCGGTTGCATGAAAAATTCTCTGGACCAAGTCCTCAGGAGTCGGGCGGTTAGGGTCCGAGAAAGTTGTTCGAATCGTTTTATACCCTCTTGTTGAACCTTTAAGGCCCATTTCTCGCATCAAACGCTCAATTCGACCCCGTCCAACCGTTTGACCTT
>DAIDHT010000006.1:0-61774 GCA_027451945.1 Spirochaetales bacterium | reverse complement strand
AACAACACCATAAAGGGCCGCCCTTTTCATGTCAAAAGCGGAACTCGGAAACCGATGATTTCCGGAACTTTATCACCGGTGATAACACAAAGTTCCGCAATTGCCGAGGCAAAGTCACCTCTGCGGCTGAATTTTCTCGGTGAATCCGCTCGGGGGACACCCCACGCCGAATCAAAAGCTCAGCAACCTCGTCTTGTTCGCCGCTAAAAAGCGAATATGGCCTGGTAAGACAGCAAGGACACGCCGGGGCTGGATTAAAGCATAACCTTGCATAAAACCTAAATTACCCGGGAGTGAACGGCCCATCAATCCGGCTGATCCCCCCCTCTTATTTATTGACTAAAGTGAAAACTTAGTCCTATCATTGAAACTTGAATGATTTATTCAAGGATAATCATTCATAAAAATAAGTTTTTTTCATGCAAGTTATACCTTTGCTGGCAATTTCCTTAATCTTTCTCGTCTTAATCACGGCGGTGGCCGTGTTTCTTGGATTAAGATGTTTTCGGTATCAGAACCAACTCACGGCGGAACACGAAGAACTGGTAGCTCAAGAATCGTGGTTGGCCCAGGGCGGCAAAGTTTTCGTTTTTGTTCTTGATGCCCAAGGAAGACTTCGACGTTCCCTGGGCTCCGAAGAAACATTTAAGCCCCTTGCTTCGACCATGTTTCCCGGGGGCTTCGTTGGTGAGGTTTTGTACGCAACCCCTACTCAGCAAGAGGAATTCCGTCAGGCCCTCGAGCTGATTGTCGGGAAAAAGGCTAACCCCGAGGTCGTCTTTGACTTGATGGACAAGGAACTCACCCATCAACAGAGACACTATCAGGTGCGTTATCGTGGACCTAATCAGCAGGGAGAGATTTTTCTTTTGCTTCGCGACGTCACCACCGAAGCCGAGCTGGCAGAATCTGAAAAAAAAGAATTTTGGCGACAGAAGGTCCTCAACGCCGTAATGACCCAGAGGTCTGCCTTTGCCGTCTTTGCTGCCAGCGTTCAGGATTTATTCTTGAGACTTTCCCAGCTTGAGGATCAGGGGCCAGCCCCCGGTAACGAGTGGTCCGACTTTTTGCGGCAGCTTCACACAATAAAAGCGGACGCTCGTTTTTTTGATTTTCAAGCCACCGCTGAACAATGTCACCAGTGGGAAAGCTTTCTTTCTGATCAGTTGGTGTTGCAAGAGACACCCGACCCGACCACTTTTGAGTTGGCATTAAAAAAAGCTTATTACAGCGAATTGAAAACAGTCACCGACCACCTTGGGGAAGCCTGGCTCCATCAAGCAGACGCCGTTCAAATTCCTCGCAAGCCTTATTTGTCGTTAATTAGGTATATCCGGCACCGGTACCCCCAAGATAGAAAGTTGGGGCAATTTCTTGATTTTCACCGTCAAGTTCCCTTGCGAAGTCTCTTTCAAAAACTCCCTGATCAGGCCAAAGCCCTTGCCCAAACTCTGGGAAAGCGGGTAGCTCCCCTCGAAATTCAGGGCGGCGATTTTATGGTTATTCCTGACCGGTTAGAAGCTTTCTGCCAAACCTTTATTCACTTGGTGCGCAACAGCCTCGATCATGGCATCGAAACCGTCCGCGAACGCGAAACGTTGGGCAAACCCCCTGAAGGCAAGATTCACCTAGAAATTGCCGACACACCGAGGGCCATTGTTTTTCGGTTCCAAGATGACGGACGCGGAATTTCGTATCAACGGATCGTCGATCGAGCCCGTACTCTGGGGTGGCTTGAGTCGGCGCAACCACTCGATGAACAAGGACTTCTTGGCTTTCTTTTCCGTGAAGGCTTTTCGACGGCCCCTCAAACTACGGAAATCTCAGGCCGAGGCTTGGGCCTAGCGGCCGTAAAAACCGAAATTGACAAACTACAGGGTTCTGTTCGTATCCTAACCCGTCCCGGTCGCGGTACTACCTTCGAAATAATCCTTCCCTGGAGGCTCCATGAAAGCTGAATACGCCAACCCCTTTATTCGCGCTGCCGGCGAAGTTTTTGCCCACGAAACCAACCTCCAGATGACCAGAAAGGGCCTGGAGCTTCGCAAAACTCCTGTTCCCTCGCGTCCTGTGTGCATCATCTTGGGAATTACCGGGCCGATTCGGGGCCAGGTGGTGTACTCGCTCGACGAAGACTTTGCGCATACCGTGGCACGGCGAATGTTGCCGGGCAAGTTGCCTGCCGAGGTTAAACGTCTCACGAACAGCGCCATTAGTGAGATTGCCAACATGATCACCGGTAAAGCCAGTATTGATCTTGCCGGTGAAGACAAAACCATCGAATTAACGCCCCCTGCAGTGTTCACAGGGGAACGCTTCCACATGGATTTTTTGAACATCCCCACCCTCTCGCTCTCGCTTATTTCAGAAGCGGGCTCGTTAGAAATCAACATAGCCTTAACGGAAGGCTCGTCATGAAACTCAAAACAGCGTTAATTATCGATGATGCCGCTGTCATGCGGATGCGCCTGCGAGATATCCTTGAACCTCAGTTTGATGTGGTCGGTGAAGCAGAGGACGGAGTACAAGCATTAACATTGTACGAGTCTTGCCGCCCCGATTTCGTTACCCTAGATATTACTATGCCCAAAGTTGACGGCATCACAGTTTTACAAAATTTGCTAAAAACTCACCCCGACGCCAAAGTCATCATTGTCAGTGCCGTCGGTCAAAAACAGACGGTCTTTAAAGCCTTGACTTTGGGGGCAAGAGATTTTGTCGTCAAGCCCTTTGACCCCGAACGGGTTAAAACCGCCGCCAACCGGCTTTTTTTGAAAGCTTGACAGTGACTCCATCCCTCGCTAAATTTTGACTCTTTGAGGGAGGCCCTATGAGTGACAACCGTGTTTTTGTTTTTGATACAACCCTCCGCGATGGGATGCAGGGTACGGGGATCAACTATTCTCTCAAAGATAAACTCGACATTGCTCGGCGTCTGGATGAGCTGGGGGTCGACTATATCGAGGGCGGCTTTCCCCTGGCAAATGAAAAGGAAGAAGCCTTTTTTCATCAAATTCGCAAGGCTCCGCTCAAACAGGCTCGCCTGGCCGCTTTTGGTTCTACTCGCAAACCCCGAGCTCAGGCGGCTTCCGACCCCCACATTCAGGCCCTTTTGGGGGCAGAAACGCCCGTGGTGGTCGTCGTAGGGAAAGCCTGGAGTTCGCATGTTGAAGCTGTTTTAGGGACAACTTTAGACGAAAACCTCGAGATGATTCACGATTCTCTGGTCACTCTCAAAAAAGAAGGCCGTGAAGTCATTTTTGACCTAGAACACTTTTTTGATGGCTGGAAAACTCATCCCGACTACAGTCTGCGTATTTTAGAAACGGCGCGCGAGGCGGGGGCCGATTGGCTAGTCCCCTGCGATACCAATGGGGGAACCCTCGTTACCGAGGTGAGCGCCATTTATCAAGAACTTTTGCCCCGAGGCTTTCGCTTAGGTGCTCACTTTCACAACGACTTAGGGCTAGGAGTAGCCAACACCCTCGCGGCGGTCGAGGCGGGGGCACGACAAGTTCAGGGAACGATCAACGGCTGGGGAGAACGGTGTGGCAATGCGAACCTTTGTACCATCGTTCCCAATCTGTCAATCAAATTGCCCTACACCACCGGCATGGCCTTACCCCGAATGACCGAGCTCTCACGTTTTGTTGCTGAAAAGGCCAATTTGATCCCTGACCGTCGGCAACCCTTTGTGGGCGAAGCCGCTTTTGGGCACAAAGCGGGACAACACGCCGATGTTCTTCAAAAAGGCGAAGCCGGCGGGCAAACCTCCGACGGTAAAAAAACCTTGGGACTGATGGAGCACATGGACCCCCACCTGGTTGGTAATACCCGCCGGATTCTTGTTTCAGAATTGGCAGGAAAATCCACAGTGGCTCTGAAGCTGGCTAAGTTTGGAACCTTCGAAAAGAATAGCCACGAAGTGCAAGAGCTGACCCGACTCTTAAAAGAAAAAGAGAACGCGGGCTACGAGTACGAAGCCGCCGAAGCCTCCTTTGAATTGTTGATGCTTAAGGTTCTGGGCCGCTACCGTCCGCTTTTTGAATTAGACAACTACCACCTTGAATCGTTTAAAACCTGGAACCGCGAACCGCAAACCCTGGGCCGTGTGTTTGTTTTGGCCGAGGGAAAGCACTACATGGGAGCCGCCGTGGGCTTGGGGCCTGTAGGAGTCCTCGACAAAGCTCTGCGCAACGCCTTGGACCATGTTTACCCGTTTTTAAAGAACCTGACGTTGCAAGATTTTTCGGTACGGGTACTCACGTCGGATGATGTGAGTACCGACAGCAAAGTTCGAGTCTTTGTCAGCATGACCGATGGGGTCACCGATTGGGACACCGTTGGGGTCAGCCAAAACATCGTTGAGGCTTCGTGGGAGGCCCTTGTCGAAAGTTTTGAGTACTATCACCTCAAGTCGCTCTAAGACAGCCCAGCCTGCCCTGAAAAGCCCAAAAAAATTCGTGCTCAGGAAACCAAAAATTTCCACTCGGGAATCTAAAAGTTTCCACTCGGGAAACCAAAAATTCCTCGAGAGGGAATTTTTTCTGGCGTTAGTCGGTGTTAGTCCGTGTTGGTCATCGACTGGGGTTGACGAGTGGCCTCGACCACATCGCGCCAAAGACTCCCCTCGGGGTTGACGTAGTTACGACGTAAGGTGGCCATCTTAATGGGCACATGGACAAATTTATCCGACCACAGTGAAACCAACATTTTGGTTTTGCCCGCCATAGCGGCATGCACGGCATTGGCCCCTAACCGGGCACAATACAACGAATCGTTGGGGTCGGCCGGTGCGGAACGAATGGTGTAGCTGGGGTCTATGTACCGCAAATTGATTTCCATGCCCTCTTGCTTAAAAAACTCGGCGATTTTATCTCTAAGTAACGCCCCGATATCCCCTAGCCGTTTGTTGCCCGAGGCGTCTGTTTCCTCGATATGCTTGAGAAACTTCTGTCCCGCCCCTTCCGCCACGACAATGACGGCATGATGGCGGGCCAAAAGACGACGCTTCAGAGCCTGCAAAAAGCCTTTGGGTCCCTCAAGGTCAAAATCGACCTCAGGAATCATCACAAAGTTCACTTCGGTACTGGCCAGGGCGGTATGAGCGGCGATAAACCCTGACTCCCGCCCCATGACTTTCACTAACCCTATACCGTTAATCGCATTGTCTGCCTCAACGTGAGCACCCGAAACGGCCGAGACGGCCCGCGAAACAGCGGTTTCAAAACCAAAAGATTTTTGAATAAACGACAGGTCATTATCGATGGTCTTGGGAATCCCGACGACGGCTATTTTGAGTCCCCGTTGTTCGATTTCTTCGGCAATGGCCAAAGAACCCCTTTGGGTACCGTCACCACCGATGGTAAACAGCATATTGATGTTCATCCGCTCCATGGCATCAACGATCGCTGGGATATCGCTTCCTCCACGACTGGAACCCAACATTGTGCCCCCAATCTTGTGAATATCGTCGACGATGTCCGGGTCCAACTCCACCACAGGAAAGTTATACTCTGGCAAAAAGCCCTTAAACCCGTATTGAATGCCCGTGATCCGCCTTACACCGTAAACGTACCACAGGTTCCGAACCAACGAGCGGATAACGTCATTGAGGCCCGGACACAGGCCACCTGCCGTTACAATGGCCGCATGAACATGGTGGGGGTTAAAGTAAATGGTTTCTCGGGGGCCGGACTTTTCCATCATATTGCCCTTATCGAGCGGAGTAGGTGGTTCCCCTTTTCGCCCCCAGACCTTAAAGAGGATAAACTCGTCATCTTTGACATAGTTAGCTTCAAGATTTCCATCAATATTGGCATATTGGAGGGGGTTTTTTAACTTTCGTTCACCGAGACTTTCAATAGTGAAATCTAAAACGGAATCGTTCATTCAAGAACCTCCGGGCCCCATTGTCCCCAATTTTATCTATCATTTCAAGAGGATCAACTTTACAACCCCTTCCAGAATGTTCGATATTAGGTAGGTGAGTACAACCTTGTTTCCTAGCGGAGCTCTACAAACAAAGCCCGGTGAGCCCTACAATTTGGGGGCGACTCTCGACAGCCAGGGGTGCAACTTCGCGGTCTTTTCGCGGCATGCGATTGCCGTGGAACTCCTGTTCTTTTCTGCCCCCGAAGGTGAACCCTGCGCCAGGGTTTTGCTCGATAGCACTCTGAATAAAACTGGCGATATTTGGCACATCTGGGTTGAAGGGATTCAAGACGGTCAGCTCTACGGCTTTTTGGTCGACGGTCCTTGGCATCCAGCCGATCAGGGACACCGTTTTAATGCCCACAAGCTGTTGTTAGACCCCTACGCCAAAGCGGTGGTGGGAACGTATCACTGGAATGAGGCCTCCGCCTACGCCTACGAATGGGGAAATGCCAAGGGGGATTTGAGCTTTAGCCGAGTCCCCAACCTCGCCAAGGCGGTGAAGGCGGCTGTGGTGGCGCCCTCGCGGTTTTCATGGGATCGCGACAAACCTCTGCAAATTCCCCTCAAAGACACGGTGATTTATGAGGCCCATGTTCGCGCCTATACCAAAGACCCTACGGCGGGGACTTTGGCACCGGGTACCTTTCGTGGTCTGATTGAAAAGATTCCTTACATTAAAGATTTGGGGGTAACCAGCGTCGAACTACTCCCCCTCCACGAATTTAACCCTGCCGAGAACACCAAGACAAACCCCGAGACAGGTGAACCTCTTATGAACTTCTGGGGCTACTCGACGGTGAATTTTTTTAGCCCCTGCGCTTGGTTTGCCACGGATGGGGATGGGCGAACCGCCGTGCATGAGTTCAAACAGCTCGTAAAAGCCCTTCACGACGCCGGTCTAGAAATCATTTTGGACGTTGTTTACAACCACACCGCTGAAGGCAATGAATACGGCCCGTCGGTGAGCTTTCGAGGGTTTGATAACTCGATTTACTATATGCTGGAAGGGGGACGCCACTACAAGAACTATTCTGGTTGCGGTAACACCCTCAACTGTAATCACCCCGTCGTCCGCCGGCTGATTCTTGACAGTCTTCGGTACTGGGTAGTGGATATGCACGTTGATGGCTTTCGTTTTGATTTGGCCGCCATCCTTGGCCGTGGTCCCGACGGCGAATGGATTCCCAACTATTCTGTTCTTAATGACATTGCCCATGACCCAATCTTGTCCCAAACCAAAATCATTGCCGAAGGCTGGGACGCAGCTGGCCTTTTTAAAGTCGGAGATTTTCCCCGGGGTTGGGCGGAATGGAACGCCCATTTCCGGGATGACATCCGTTCAGCTGTCAAATCCGACCCTGAAAAAATCGGTGCTGTTGCGACCCGGTTGGCAGGGAGTTCCGATTTATTTCATTTTGATGGACGACATCCCTACCACGGGATCAATTTTATCACTGCCCATGATGGGTTTACTCTGCAAGACTTGGTCAGTTACAACATCAAACACAACTGGGCCAATGCCGAAAACAACTTGGACGGAGCCAACAATAACCTTTCGTGGAACTGTGGCCACGAAGGTCTCACCGCTGAGGCCCCCATCCAACAGTTACGCCGCCGTCAAAAGCGCAATCTCTTAGCCCTCTTGTTCCTATCCCAGGGCACCCCCATGCTGTTAGCTGGCGATGAAATGAGCTACTCCAAATTCGGAAACAACAACACCTATTGCCACGATAACCGCTTAAACTGGCTTAACTGGAATCTTGTTCGCGAAGAGGCGGACTTTCACTCTTTTGTGCGCTTTTTGATTCACTTTCGTCGTCGGCACCCGGCCCTACGCCGTGAAACCTTTTTTCAGGGTCAGCCGCATGACCAGGGGACCCTTCCTGATGTTCGTTGGATGGGGCCAGAAGGAGCCCTCACCTGGGCCTGGTATGAACGTTGCCTCGCCTTACTCATCGCAGGACACCGTTCTGAAACGGGGTCAGTACGCGATGACAATAACCTCTGGATCGGCTTGAACTTTTTTTGGGAAGAGGTATCGGTTAAAATTCCCCCGGCAAGCGACGGTTGCCATTGGCGCCGTGTTATCGATACCGCCAGCGCCCCGGGCTACTTTGATGAAGCTCAGGCCCCCGAAGTAGCGCATCGCTTAACTCTTGGTTCCCGCAGTGTTGTGGTTCTGGTCGAACGGGCTCAAAGCGCACGAGAGTTACCCTCAAGAACGTAGGGGGTATAGGGACAGAATCAGTTCTACTTCGGCCTGAGTTACCCCAGACTTTTGCGCGATTTCGGTCGCAGACAGCCCCTGAGCGCGGGCCAGGAGTACTCGCTCTCGCAAGGTGGTGGGTTCGGCTTCTGCAACAGGAGGAGGCGTCTGAGAAGGCTGGGGAGACAAAGAAGGAAGTTCTGCAGACGGCTTGTCAGGCATTGGTGGTTCGGGAGGTTTTTCCTGTATCGTTTTTTCGGGTATCGTTTTTTCGGGCGCCGGTTTCAGCTTCGAATACACCAAAGGCTGGGCGCGCTTTTCTTCTTCCTTTGCCCACAGCGACAACCGCTGGTCGGCCGAGCGTATTAAGCTTTCAAGGCGTACCAAGCGTTCTTCCAAAACACCGATATTGCGTTCTGAGGTCAGATTCAGCTCTTTGACCAGCGCGTCTACTTCATCGCGCACCTCTTTGAGCAGTTCCTGAGACCCCATTTTGTGGTCAATACGGCGGCGAAAAAACCAGTAGAACCCGGTCCACACCAACAGATTAAAAACCAAGAGTAATACTAATGTCATTGTTCTGCCTCAGCCCGTCAGGTCCACATGAGTCCCCAGCCTTGGGTCAGTCCACTTTTCGTCCTGAGGTTTTTCTTCTTCGGGGGGCTGGGGCTTTTTCGCAAACTGACCTTGAGCTTCACGCTCCGTGTCCTCTTCGTCAGCGCGAACCTTGGCCCCTTCATTCGAGGACTCTTCAGAAGCCTGCGTCGATTGCACAGCGTTTCTGTCTGCCTCGTGGAGCTTGAGTAGCTTCTGGGCTTCGAGGGTCTGCTGATTGATAACGTGGTCGCGGGTTAAGGCATGCTCTTTTGCGACCTTATCGAGATTCATATAGATGGCTTGTAGATCCACAGGGCGAATCATCCTGGCCTCCGAACAATCTCGTCATCTTCAATATCCTCGTACTTAATTGATCTTACCACGTTTCCGTCACGAATAAAAGTTAGCCCACTGCATTCTCGTATCACGTCGTAAGTGACTTCTTTAATAATAAACCGGGTTCCAGGGTAGATTTCGCCCGAAGAAGAGATTTTCCCTGAAAAACGTAAGGCTTCAAGTTCTGCCTGACGTTTTTCAAGTTGATCTGTTAATTGAGCTAGTAGGTTTTTAATTTCGGTATGTTTGGCCATAAGAGTTTTCTTTTGCTGAAGCTTTTCCGGTGGCAGAGTTTTCATGATGCGTTCTTGTTTCAGCAAGGACTGGAGGTTCAAGTTAAGCTGGTTGAAATTCTTTTCGAGCTGTTCTTTTTGGTCGACCATTTGATCCAGCTCTTCTTTCAACTTGGGGTCAAAGCCTACTTCAAGAATGGTTTCATCCGAACCTATCGCCCCCAGACTGGACGCATTGATTTCTTCTGACGCGCGCAAATACCCACCCACAATTTTGGCCCGTTTGCCTTTGCAGAGGATTTTCTTTCCCGCTGTGACCTGAGAGTGTAAGATACCGTCCGAAACGATGACGAAAGTGCCCGCTTCCACCTTGGCATTTTGAATAAACTTCGACCATAAACTTTGCCCGGCAATAACATGCCCTTCACCGCCCCCGTTAATGCCCTGGTGGACAATAATATCGGCATGGGTTTCAAGCACTGCTTTACCAACGTTACCCAACACTTCAATGTTGCCGACGGCTTTAACCGTAAACCCGTCGTCCACACTGCCTTTGACCAAGACACTGCCCAAAAAATTGATATTTCCCACGGAATTGTTGACGTTTCCTGAAATCACCATCACGGTCTCAACGGTGATTTTGTTTTGCAAGAGCATCACTTGACCATCAGAGGTTGCCAAAACCCGAAGCCCGTCTTTTGACAGGGTCACGTTATTGCCCAAGTCGAACGGAACATCTCGACCGTCTTTTGTCGTTAGGATTCTCCCGGTGACGGTTCGGCCTGGAATACCTCGTTGGGCTGGCTCTTTCCGGGCCAATTCTTCGTTTTTTAAAACGTTGCGGATAGTGTTCAATTCTTTAAAATCGACTCGACCTTCGATCTCTTTCGGCTTGATTCGCAGAGTGGTATCAAAGTTATAGATGATACGGGCATCCTGACCCGGGATAGGCTTAGTCCCCTGAGCCACAACAACCTTACGGCTGTAAACAGGTTCATCGATCAGCGCCTCGATATCAGCCATCAGGAGTCCATGAACTACCCCGTTATTTTTCAAAAAGTGTTCGAGCTCTTCACGAGAAATATCCGCGCCGTTCATCCCCGGAGGCGTTAAAACCACCGAAGCACGCATCTCCTGGTCTTCAATATCCACCGTCATGAGCGTATCTGCCGCTGGGTTATGGGGGTAATCCCCCACTTTGCCATACGTTCCATTGGCAAGCTTCAGTGCGCCTTTTAAAACTTGGCGGTTAATATCACGGACATTGCGAACGTGTAGCAATTCTAACGCTTGATTTTCGTTCGCGGGGGCCCCCTCACCAACCGGAGCTGTAACTTTGAGGTAAGCACCATCATGCCATAAACGAATAAAAATATGCCCATCTTCATTGACTACAGCTTCTGTCGATGCTATGTCGGGCATAAAGTCGGCTTCTGATTCGTGGGAAATCTTAACTTCTTTTTTGACTTCAAAGACCATCAATGACCAGGGCTTGCGGCCAAACCCCAAGGTTCCCGGCGAACCTTTTTGTAAAACATCATACTCCAAGCGTCGGGTAGGAACCCCCAGCTCAGCTGACGCCGCTTTCAGAGCTTCTTCGAGCGTAGCTCCCGAGACCGCAACGGAGCGCAGGCGACGGTCCTCTTCGGCACGCTCCCTCATAAATTCTTTGAGTTGTTCGAGCGAGACCATGACGCCTCCCGGCTGTTCGCCTAAAAAATACCTTTTCGGGCATTCATCAGCCTTGCCCGAAGCCGTAAGATCGCCTTGGTATGAAGCTGACTGACACGAGATTCTGTGACTTCTAAAACTTTTCCAATTTCTTTTAAAGTTAAGTCTTCGTAGTAGTAAAGGACAAGAACCTTTTTTTCTTTTTCAGGTAACTCTTGAAGGGCTTCTAAAATTACCTTTTTAACCACATCCCGTTCGACAATGTTGTCAGGGTTGAGGGTTTGTGGGGATTCAATGCTCTCGACAATCGAAACCTTATCGTTTTCGTCACCCGTGTACCAAACATCATTCAAGGAAAGCACGGCGGTTCCACTGATCTTGATCAACGTGTCGTTAAACTCGTCTTCTTTCATCCCCAGCTCGTCAGCGATTTCTTTGTCGGTGACCTGTCGCCCCAACCTCGCTTCCAAGGTCACGATGGCTTCTTCGACTTCGCGTGATTTTTGACGCACAGAGCGAGGAACCCAGTCAATCGCCCGCAATTCGTCAAAGATTGCTCCCCGAATGCGGGTAACGGCGTAGGTTTTAAATTTGACATGTTTTTCGGGATCAAACTTGTCTATCGCATCAATAAGGCCAAAAACCCCATACCCTACCAAATCATCATAATCGACATTTTGAGGCAAACCCATGGCAACCTTTCCGGCAACATAACGCACCAGAGGCGCATACTGACGAATAAAAGAATCCCTGAGCTTGGGACTTCGCGTCTTTTTGTATTCTAGCCAGGCCTGGGCCTCGATTTTTTCATCCAAGACGTTGTCTGACATCCTCAATCCTTACTGGCCTTTCTTCAAAACGGTTTGGACGGCCTTGGCCAAAACCGTGGGATCATGCGCAATACCGTCCAAGATCACATCCCCCGTGGGTGTTCGGTTTGATTCCCCACGAGAAGCTTCTCCCCGAGAAGGCTCAACCGCAACCTCAGAAGGCTGAATCCCTTCGGGGCCAAACGACGCCAGAAACGACCCAATCTCGGGCAACTCTTCGCCCTCGGAAGCCACTTCATGCACCGGTGCTGGTCCCGCTACCTCTCGGGCCCGGGGTTCGGCCTCCGCTTCCGAAGGCTCCTCCGAACTGAGTTCCCTGACAAACTCCGAAGCTTCAGGTTCCAGCGTAATATCTACCCGAGGTGCTTCAGGCTCTTCAGGAGGAGGAACCGTTTGAAACAGCTCAGGTAACAGCGTCCTCAAGACCCATTCCACCCCCAAAGCGGCTCCACAGGCCAAAACGCCAAAAAAAAGGGCCCGCAAGAACATACTTCCTAAGTCCGAACCCCCGAGGCCCGCACTTATGAAGGAAAGGAGAAAGGCCCCTCCGGCGGCGCCGAATGCGACTTTCCAAGACATGAAAGACCCTCCCCTCCCTATTTAGCTTAAAAGACGAAGCCTAGTACCGTCAAGACAAGTCATTCCGATCATTCTTTTCCTTCCTGACGTCCAAAAAAGCGGCTCAAAAAGCCTGAAATCCCACGACCTTCCCGGTACTCTACTTTTTCCATGCGACTAACAATATTCATTAAACACTGACTTGCCTTGCTCTTGGCGTCCTGAATCAAAAAGGGGCGCTGTTTGAGCACCGAGGCCTGAACGTTGGGGTCTTCGTAAACGTACCCCAGATAATCGACCTTGACATTCAAAAACTGGCTGGCGATGTTAATGACTCGCTCGGCAACCTTTTTGCCTTCGACAACCGAAGAGACCCGGTTGACAATCAATTTTAACCCCATATCGGTGGTGGTAAACTCGGTGGCGATTATTTTAATAATGCCATAGGCGTCGGTAATGGCGGTAGGCTCTGGCGTTGTTACAATCAACGTATCATCAGCGGCAGCGACAAAATCGAGAACATTCTTGGTCACTCCAGCCGAGGTATCAATGATCAAAATATCAGCTTCAGACAGGGTCGACAGTTCCTGAATAAACGCAGCCCGTTCGGTATCGTTAAGGTTGGCGATCTTGGTAAAGCCCGAAGCCCCGGCGACAAACGAAATGCCGTAGTCGGTCGGCGTCAAAATCTCTTTCATCGTCTTTTGCTGGCGGATCATGTGGTAAAGGGTGTACTTGGGGATAACCCCCAAAACCACGTTGACGTTAGCAAGCCCCAGGTCAGCGTCCAAGAGAATGACTTTTTTACCCATTCGCGAGTAAGCCAAGGCCAAATTTACCGAAAGGTTGGTTTTACCTACACCACCTTTTCCAGAGGTAACCGTGATGACTCGGGTTTTTTTTGCGGAAGGCGTGGGGCCTTCAGGTGTAGCAGCACGGGCTTTGACAAGTTCGCGGAGTTTTTCAGCTTGATCGGCCATTTTCGGTCCTTTTCATAAGTTTGAGATTTTCGGGCCGGAAGCCCACCAGACGTTCAAGTAAAAAGGTTTTGGTGGCGCGCTGGATATTCTGAGGTACCGCTTGGCCATCCGTATAAAAGGAAACGGGTTTTTGTCGTTCCCAGGAAAGAGAAATCAGGTTTCCTACGACCGAGGTTTCATCGAGCTTGGTGATGACCAGCGACCGGTAACCAAAGGACTCAAATTGCTGAAAGATTTCACGGATATCCTTGGTCTTGGTAGTGGCGCTGAAGGCCAAATGGACTTCGCTGGGACGGCCACAGCCTTCGAGCAAATGACGCATTTCTGCCAGTTTGACAAAATCCTTAGGACTTTTCCCTATCGTATCAATTAAAATCATGTCTCGTTGGGCATCAAGCTCGATTCTCTGCCTAAGGGCGTCATAGCTCTCAACGCAAGTAACAGGAATTTCCATAATTTCGCCATAAGACTCGATTTGCTGTTTGGCGCCAATACGGTAGTTATCGATCGTGATCATCGATAATTTCTGTGGCTTTTCACCGCCGACACCCAGACCGTAAACGGCTGCCAATTTCGCAATCGTCGTCGTTTTACCCACACCGGTGGGGCCAACCAAAATAAAAATCCGTGGCTTAGAGGCGGGAGGATCTTCATAGATGGTAAGGGATTGCGCAATCCACTCGACGACCCGGGCCTCGATGGTCTCGTAAGTCTCGAGGTCGGCCACGCTACATTCTCGTTTAACACGATCAAGGAGCATACGAATATACGCAGGAGAGAAATCATTATCTTCTAAAAGTGCGGTTAGACGGGTCAACGATGGGTGTTCCGATACCCTCGCTTCAGGCATTTTATCGGGGAGCTCATCGAGTTGCTTTTTAAGAAGTTTTACTTCTTCAAGCACAGATTTGAGGTGATCTTCTTTTTTTTCTTCGGCGACTTTAGCTTGAGCGACGGCCAGCAGTTTGCGTTTTTCCTCTTCTAGCTTCGCTTTTTCTTTGTCTTGAGTATTCCAATCATGCTTAAGAAACCCTGAGATTTCGACGCCTTCGCGCTGGAAGAATCCGAGAAAGCCCCCCATTTCCACCGTCCGATGGGCGGTAATTTGCGCTGAACCGCCGTACTTGTTCCGGACTTTATCCATAGCTTCTTGAAATGTGGCGCCGCTTTCGGTGAAAAACTGGTGCATCCTGGCTCTACCTCCTTTTTATAAAACTTTTACGATGCTTTTGCCTGATCAGAGATTTGAACTTCGCCCAAGGATTCCACTCGGATCCCTGGGGCAATTTCGGGCACGGAGAGCACCGTCAAATCAGGAATTTCGCGTTGCGTACTATTTTTGACCAGAGCACGGGCAGCTTCACTGGTGAGCAAGACCGGCAAGTAGCCCATGTTCTGAGTGTTTCGAAAGGTATTCGTGATGGCGTTGATCCATAGGCGCATGAACTCGGGCTCCAAGGCGGCAACAGCCCCTCCCACCCCGTCGTGGCGTGAATCAATGATTTTTTGCTCCAGTGAGGGCTCGAGGGTTAAAACGTGCAAGACCTTGTCGTCATCGGCATATTGAAGACATATTTGGCGGGCCAAGGCTTGACGCACCTTTTCAATTAAAAAGCTGACATCCTTCGTAATGGGACCGTAGTCAGCGACCGTCTCTAAAATGACAACCAGGTTGCGGATTGAAACCTGTTCCGATAAAAGTCCTTGAAGCACCTTTTGTAGCTCGCCGAGCCCGAAGAGTTTCAGCACTTCGTCAACAACCGCCGGATAGTCGGCTTTGACGGTGTCGACGAGGCTTTGAACCTCTTGGCGACCTAGAATCTCGGGTGCATGATGTTTGATAACCTCGGTAAGGTGGGTGGCAATGATGGAAGGGGAATCTACCACGGTGTAGCCCGCACGTTCGGCTTTGTCCCGATCCTCTTCACTTATCCACAGAGCAGGCAGATGAAACGCCGGGTCAAAAGCCTTTTCACCAGGGATTTCTTCTCGTTCGCCACCCGGGTTAATCGCCAAGAAACTCCCCATCCGAATGGTTCCTTTTCCGACTTCCATCCCTTTAATCTTTAAGCTGTAATCGCTGGGTTCCAAGCGCATGTTATCGATAATGCGAATTCGGGGAACAACAAGCCCAAGATCCAAAGCCGTCTCACGCCGGATTCGGGTAATCCGTTCCAAAAGTTCGGCGCCCTGCTCTTTATCGACAAGGGGGATCAAGCCATACCCAAGTTCCAAGCTGAGCGGGTCCAAAGGGGCCACCGTTTCAGGGCCCTTGGGTGACTCGCCGGTTTTGGCCCCTGAAGTGACCCGAGCGGCCTCTTCGGCCTGCTCTTGCTTTTGAATTTCTACTCGGGACAAACGAAAGGCCAAGAAAAAGACAAGTCCAGCCAAAGGCAACAGGATGTACCAAGGAAACCCGGGAATAAAGCCCAGGATCGTTAAAAAGGCACCTGCTACCCAGTAGACCTTGGCCTGTTGCGTGAATTGTTTTAAAGCGGCCTCACCAACACTCGTGTTTGACGATCGGGTCACCAAAAGGCCTGTTGCCACCGAAATCAGCAAGGCCGGTAGTTGCGTGACCAAACCGTCACCAATGGTAAGGCTGACGTAGGTCGTTAACGCCTCGTTAAACGCTTCGTGGTGGATGGTCATCCCCACAATCAAACCGGCTATCACGTTTACTAAGGTGATCAGTAGTCCGACCTTGACGTTTCCTGAAACAAATTTCGAGGCACCATCCATGGCACCAAAAAAACTAACCTCTGCCTGAAGTTCGTCTTTGCGATGCTGGGCTTCTTCTTCAGAAATCGCACCGCTTGAAAACGAGTTATCAATGGTCATCTGTTTCGCAGGGAGCCCATCCAAGGTAAAGCGGGCGGCGACTTCGGCCACCCGAGTTGCCCCTTTTGTAATAACAATAAACTGTACCGCCAAGAGGATGATAAAGATGATTGACCCAACAACGAGGTTCATCACCGTGATGTTATTCTGGGAGGCTCCTACGACAAAGGTAGCGAAGGCGCGGATAATCCGTCCATCAAATTTGTGACCTTCGGTGAGGATGAGCCTTGTGGTTGAAATGTTGAGAGCCAGCCCAAAGACCGTCGTCACCAAGAGCAAGGTGGGAAACATCGTAAAATCAAGAACCCGTCGCGTGTAGACCACAACAAGAATAATCAAAACCGCAAACAACAGGTTGAGGGCTAAAAAGGTGTCCAGCAAAAAGGTCGGGAGAGGAATCAAGAGCATGAGAACTACGCCGATGATACCGGCCGCCATCGCGGCATCCGACCTTCCCTTCGAGAAACTGGTCCGGAACGTCTGCAAAAAATCGCTCATTGGCCCCCTCCTTGCTCAAGATCACTGACACGCTTACCCCACCACATAACGACTCTTTCCTGATAGGAGGTAAACTTCTTTCAAGATATTCGCGACAACTTCCCAGTATTCCTGAGGAATTTGATCCCCCACGTCGACGGCGGAATAGAGTGCTCGCGCCAAAGGCTTATTTTCCATGATGGGGACGCTGTTTTGCGCCGCAATCTCTTTGATCCGCTGGGCTATGAGGTCTTGCCCTTTGGCCAAGACGGTAGGAGCCACCATGGTTTGTGCGTCAAACTGCAGGGCGATGGCGTAGTGGGTCGGGTTGGTGATGATCACGTCGGCTTTGGGGACATTCTGCATCATGTTGCGGCGCAAAATCTCGCGCATCCGTTCCCGCAGCCGCGAACGAATCAGGGGATCCCCTTCTTGTTGTTTATGTTCTTCTTTGATTTCTTCGCGACTCATCTTTAACGATTCGCGGTGTTGCCAACGCTGAAACATGTAGTCGGGAATAGCCAAAAGAAGCATGACTACTGCGCTTTGCAAAATGATAGTCATGGCCAAGCCCCAAAGAAACGAGGTTGCCGTCCCCATGGGCTGACTGATCAAGTTCATCAACTGGGGCCAAACGCCTTGAACATTGAGCCAGGCAATGGCACCCAAGGCCACGACTTTTACCACTTGTTTGCCTATGTTAAACAGGGCTTGAGGCGAAAACAGCGAGTTCTGCAGCCATTTTCCGAACTTGGGTACCAAACGGCTAAAATCGGGAGTAATCGGCTTGGTCGAAAACAGAAAACCAAACTGGAGCAAATTGGCGATAAGGGCCCCTAAAAAGGCAATTCCCAGAACGGGGAGCACCAGTTTTGCCATGTAGAGAAAAAACATTCCCGAGACTTGCCCACCGCCATGAATGGGGTCCAAGGCGGTAGCTTGCGAAAAAAACCACGTCATCATGGCCGTGGCATTGTCCCAGAAATACCCCGAAAGAAAGGCGATCAAGAGCATCGGGAGCAAAAGCACCACTCCGGCAACAATATCAACCGAGCGGGCGACCTTACCTTCTTCGCGCGATTTGCGAATTTTGGTTTCGGACGGTTCTTCGGTGCGCCCTTCATCTTCGGCCGCAAACCACTGCAAGGACCACAGAGGCTCCTCGGGGAGAGAACTCCAGGGAAAACGCCGCTTTTCGAACACAAACGTATTCATGGCGCCCCCGCTACGGGATGGTGGGCTAGGCGTAACAGCAGATCGGTGAGCTGGGTAAAGCCGTTGCTCACGACAGCGGCAAAGGCTGACAGCAAAAACGGCATTCCTAACACCAAGACAGCAAAGCCAACGCCGATTGAAATGGGAAAGCCCATCATCATGAGGTTCATTTGAGGGGCCGCTTTACCGATCAGGCCTAGAGCTGTCGTGGTCAGGAGCAAGACACCATAGACGGGCAAACTCAAAAGAAACGACCGCTCAAACATCACACCTAGCCCTGTGATTAGCATATTACTGACGATGTTTTGCTGAGTGAGGAAATCAATCGCCCTAATCGCGTGAAAGCTGGCCCAGACGTTCACCAAAAAGATTTTCGAAAAGCCACCCACCGAAAGAAAAACCATCATGGCGATGAGGTTGGTGAACTGCCCAAGAACAGGCAACTCCAGCTGAGCCAAGGGGTCATAGGTTTCACTGGCATTAAAACCCATTTGTTGGGCAAAGAACTGCCCTGTCATTTGAAAAACCGAATACACGAGTACCAAAAAAAAGCCCTGTAAAATGCCCAACAAGGCCTCGCCAACCAACAGCCCGACATAGGCCAACCCATTATCAGGAATGGGGTATCCGGATTGAAGCATCCAGGGAAAAACAACGATGGCGGTGAAAAAGGCCAAACCCGCTCGTCCTGCGCCGGGAATCGCTTCGCTTGAAAACAGCGGAGCTACCGAAAGCATCGCGAACACCCGGACGAGAATGAGGAAGAATAAATTCGCATGGGTAAAGATGGCCGCGAGGAACACCTGGCCCTACTTGACCATCTGCGGGATCAAATTAAAGATATGAATCGTATACTGTTGAATCGTCTGAAACATCCAAGGGCCAAATAAAATCAAGGCCGCAAAGATCGCGACAATCTTAGGGACAAAAGATAGAGTCTGATCTTGAATCTGAGTGGTAGCCTGTAAAATAGAAACGATGAGACCCACTACTGTCCCTACGATGAGAACAGGGGCTACCAGCAACAACGTTTGAATCAACCCACCATTAAAAAGCGCCGTAATCTCCCCGATATCCATGACTATCGCTCCTTACATGTTAAAACTTTTGACGAGCCCCGTCGTCAGGAGAGTCCACCCGTCCACCATCACAAAAAGAATCAGCTTAAAAGGAGCACTGATGAGTACCGGTGGGAGCATGATCATACCCATGGCCATCAGCACCGAAGCAACCACCATATCGATGATCAAAAAAGGAATATAAATCAGGATGCCTATCTTAAAGGCAACCGTCATTTCGTGAAGAATAAACGCCGGCACCAGCACGTAGGTAGGCACCTGGCTCATATTTTCGGGCTTCGGTAAATTCGAAAGGCGCATGAAAAGCTTGATGTCGGTGAAATTGTTGGTCCCCATTTGTCGAAACATAAAATACCGTAACGGAGATTCCGCCTTCTGGAGAAACTCGGTGGTATTGATCGTTCCCTTGGTATAGGGCATATAGGCATCGTTGTAGATTTGTTGGAAAACCGGAAACTGAATAAATAGGGTCAAAAACAGGGCAATGCCCAACATTACCTGGTTAGGCGGCACCTGTTGCAACCCCAAAGCCCTTTTCACAAAGTCAAGGACGATGGAGATGCGAAGAAACCCCGTCATGAGAATGAGTAAGGATGGCGCTAGGGATAACGCAGTAAGAAGTACAAGAAGCTGTACTGACAGGGCCGTTTCTTTCGAACCATGCGCCGGTCTGAGATTAATATCGACAAAAGGCAGTCCTAGACCTGTTGAAGTCTGAACTACACGTTGCTGAGCGTAGACCGTCCCCACGGGCACGCCCCCTAGGACCAAGATGAGGCCTAGGATTCCCCAAAACTTTCTTTTCATTCCCCCCCCAGGTTTTGAAAAGAAGAAAACTTTTCCAGTTAAGGTTTTACACTATCACCGCAAATTTTTCAACCTTTCTCGTTGTTTTTTCAAAAAATCTGAACTTTCTTCCACCGGAGCGTTCACTGACGCCGATTCCGGAGGTTTTTTTCCTAACATATTGGCCAAAAGAGAACTGAAAACCGCCTTTGCGGCCGACTGACGACTAGAGGCTAGTCGAATGGCATCTAAGGTTTCGGGATCGGTAATTGGCATGATGAGCGAAACCCCGCCGTCGCCGCTCCCTAAGAGCAAAACCTGTGTACCCAGCTCAACCAAATACAAGGTTTTGCTTCCCGACAACACATGGGTATGCAGAACTTTAATGGGATCGTCGAGACTATTGCCCCGGCTAGAAACCTTTTTTAAGAACCAGAGAAACCCTACCACAAGTCCAATCACTAAGGCCAGAACCACGACCATTCGAACAAAATCCCAAATCGTCAAACCTGCCGGTGCTGGGGCGGTTGTCGAGGTCGTATTTTCTGGAATCGTGACGTCCTTTTCATTCACTAACCCCGTTGCCGGATTAACGGGTGCCGCCCCCGGCAACGTAGTCGCTGTGCTGGGTGTCGTTGTGCTGGGTGCGGTTGTGTGGCTAGAGCTCTTGAGCGACGCCTGGGTGTCTTTCGGAGCCTGAGCTGACAACGCCCCCGCAGAAAAAAGTGTCAAAAGCAAAAGAAGCGTTTTCATTAGTCATTTCCTTCTCGCCACTCTCGTGCTAAGGCGTTGGCTTGGGCCCATTCACGCTTGGCCTGTACTCGCCTCCCCAGGGCCCAAAGCGCACGGGCATGTGCTTTTAGCACGGCGGGAGTCCTGTGAAGCGCTAAAGACCGGTTTAAGGCCCAGGCCGCCGCAGGAAACCTGTGAAGCTGTTCCAGATATTCGCCATAGGCGGCCCAAACGGCACTTTGACGTGGAAAGCGATGCACTGCCTGTTGGTAAAACCTGAGGGCCTGATTCACCTGATGAACACGTGCAGCCTCTCGGGCTCGGGCCAGCGGGTAACGATAGCCCTTATCTATCGTGGTAACGATGGTAACTTGATGGGTAACCTGAGGAATTTGTTCGCTAGGCTGAGCTGGGGGCAGAACTCCCGAAAGCAAGCTACGCACATCGGGGTCAGCCGAAACATCGACAACCTGAGAGGCGGCGACGGTTCCCGTCCTGACATCAAGGAGGCGAGCATCGAGCTCTACCATCTGCGGAAAAACCGTAAAATTTCCGGTAAGAACGTAGCGTGCAGGTAAAAAGGCACCAAGATTTTTTAGCTTATCGGCAGTCAGCACACCCTCACTGCTGTACTGACGCTCCTTGAGCACTTTATCAAGTTCTGAGCGTTCGACAACTTGAAGACTCGGATTCTGAGCTTTTAAATCGGCCAAAATTGTATCGGCCGTATAATCGCCAAAGGTTTTGGTTTTTTTTGCTTGACTGTCGTTCACATTGACAAAGCTCGAAACACTGACGGGGTCGGTCGTCTGCTTCAGAGCAGTCACGGCCGTTTGTGAAATTTCGTCCAGGGCTTGTCCCAACGAAACCGGAGACGAGGCTGGCCCAGAGGCACAACCCACAAGTGCGAGCAAACCTAGCCCCCAAGTTATCCGTTGGACAACCTTCATTTAGGCCTCCATTGCCCTATCAGGGTTCGAGACAATTTCAGTGACACGAACCCCAAAGTTTTCGTCAATAACCACAACCTCACCCTTGGCTATCAGCTTATGATTGACCAAAATATCGACCGGCTCACCGGCCAGCTTATCGAGGGCGATAATTGTTCCCTCACCCATCGATAAGATTTGTTTAATTTGCTGCTTAGCGCGGCCTAGCTCAACCGTCACCTCCATGGTGACATCCATTAAGAGGCCGATGTTGCCTTGTTCTGCGTGCCCCGCCCCCGGAGTCAACGAGGGATACTGCACCCCTTGAACAGACGGGTACATTCCCGGAGGGTAGCCCATGGGCATGCCATACCCTGGGGGGTAAACCGCACCTGGTGGCACCATCCCGGGCATACCCTGACCAGGCATCATTTGGCCTGGCATTCCCTGCATTCCTGCTGGCCCCATTCCCTGCATAGGTTGCATGCCTCCCTGGGGAACGGCAAACTGTGCCATTCCGGGCATTTGGGCCCCAGCGGAGGGATTGGCAAACCCCATTTCGGAAGTAGCTTCTTGTTTAGTCGCATCCTTGGGCGACGACAAAAAGGGTTTTAAGAAGTTATAGTCAAAGGTTTCAACAATTTTAAAGGTCTCAGAATCGACCGATGCCGTCCAAGTAACAGCCACCAAGTTATCAGCCGAGGTTTGCGTCATGGCCTTCACAATCTTTTGCCCTTGAACCGGCCCTGGGGAAACCTCTGCCGGCGACTTACGACTGAGCGTGGTGACTAACGAGCCCGAGAACATCGAGGCCATTTCTTCTAGCGCATTGATCGCTGTGGTATTGAGCTCAACACCAACCTGACCCATGATATCACCGGCAAGATTTTGGGCTTCTTCCGGATTTAAAAAGAATGCGTGATCGGCCGCCATCTTGCCCGTAAAATCCGCCCGAAGCTCGACCACTTCCTGGTCGAGGTTGTCTAAAAGACCGTCACGGTCGACGAGTTCCAGCGAAGGAGGATTCACAGAGACTTTTCTGCCGGTAACCAGGCCCCCTAGGGCGGCAGATAGCCCCGGAAGAACTTCTTTCATCAAGGCCTTGAGGGCTGTCTCGTCTGAAGCACTGAGGGACTTTTTCGTGGCTTTTGCTGACGAACTACCCATGAGCAAAGCATCAATCTCATCCTGTGAAAGCGTTAGATCGCTCATTATTCGTCTCCTTCCTCAACCAGTTCCTCAAAATCCATTTGTTGAATTTCTTCTAGAACCTTGGTGATTTGTACAGCAACTCGGTTTCCTAGCAACCCAGGCCGGCAATTGAATTTTTTACGGTTACCAATGGACAAAATCAGAGGATCCTCGATATTTGTTCCCGACAGGCGGACAATATCGCCCACCTTAATCGACACGACTTCGCGCATCGGCAAAGAGATCTTGCCTACTTCTGCAACGAGATTGACATTGATGCCCGCTAAACGGTCACGAATCGTGTTGAGGTTTTCAGCCGTTCCCCCACGCCGTACCGACGAATACCAGTACTGAGCCGATAGCTTAGAAATAATTGGCTCGATCGTAAGGTAGGGAATACAAAAGTTCATCATGCCTTCAACGTCGCCAAGCTTTGTTTCCAGGGTGACTAAGACCACCATTTCGGTCGGCGGTACGATCTGGGCAAACTGCGGGTTAACTTCGATTTGCCCCAAACGAGGCCTCAGGTCAATAACCTGGCTCCAAGCTTCGCGCATATTCCCCAAAATCCGTACAATAATGCCTTCCATGACCGATTGTTCAATTTCTGTGAGGTCTCTGGTTACCTTTACCCCTTCGCCAGGGCCGCCAAACAGACGATCGATGATACTGAAGGTGACCGCAGGGTCAATTTCCAGAATGGCCGACCCTTTCAAGGGGTCCATGTTAATTACGGCCAAAGTCGTTGGATTGGGAATCGAACGGATAAACTCTTCATAGGTAAGCTGATCGACGCTGGCCACGTGAACCTGAATCAAGGTCCGCAAGTTGGCTGACAGAGAGGTCGTAGTCAAGCGTGCAAAAGACTCGTGCATTGAGCTGACGGTACGAATCTGTTCCTTTGAAAACTTATCAGGACGTTTAAAGTCGTAGATCTTGATCTTTTTCTGCTCGGTATTCACCTTGGAAGCAAGATCTTCGCCGTCGGCATCGCCGGTCGAGATAGCCGTGAGAAGTTGATCAATCTCGTCCTGGGACAGTACTTCCGTCATTCAAGGACTCCCTTAAATGTTATCTGCGATGATAAAGGTAATAAAGACGACGTCTCTAATTTGGCCGTCTTTCAGTATATCATTGATTTTCATGCGAATTTCTTCTTTAAACTCATCTTCGCGTTCACGCATTTCTTTTGCCGTATGTGTACCAATCATGCGACGAATGAGGTCTTGGATTTGGGGAATTCTTGCGGTTAATTCCGTAAACAAACGAACATCAATTTTTGCGTTATACCCTAACTCAACTTTTAAGATAACAGAACGAGGAGGATCGTCGGCTGTCGTCGCACGAATATCCGGAATCGCCGAAAACCAATCATACACATCGGGCTTCTGATTATAAACCGGTGAAACCTCTACCGTCTGCTGTTGGGGTTTATCGCCGTTCAAAATGCTAAAAACAATCACAGAAACCGTTGCCGAAAGCAAAATAGCCCCAAGAGCTCCCGCAACAATTTTTAAAAGAAGGATAACAAATTCCGGAAGAGGTCCGCCTTTTGCTCGCCCACCGTCGTCTCCGGAGTCCGGTGCCCCAGCGTCAAGAGAGTCTTGTTCTTCTTTCGCCATGAATTTCTCCCGCTTTCCGGCCAAATTTACCAGAAATATGATGAATACGCAATGTAAAAGAGGGGCCAGAAGCGGCCCCTCTCTCTATTATCGGAATTATTCTTCGTTTTTAAAGATCCCTAGGGCTCTCCGGTAAGCAAGGATCTTCTCTTGAACCACACGGGCTGGTTCCTGGACCACCACAAGCTTTCCCGAGAGGAAATGCACCGAAGTGGTTCCAGGTCGTTCTTCTAAGGTCTCAATTTGGTGCGGATTGACCCAAAGGACCTGTCCATCCAGCTTCGTTAATGGTATCACGTTGATCCCCCCTTACGGCCCAAGCGATTTACCGATTACCGTTTGAGAGTCAGGAGTTCCTGAAGCATCTGGTCGGAGGTGGTTATCGTGCGCGAGTTAGCTTGGAAGCCACGTTCCGTCACAATCATATCCGTAAACTCTTCTGCTAAATCGACGTTAGACATCTCAAGCGCCCCCGCGATTATCTTTCCTTTTCCCGCGATCCCCGACGGCCCCACGTTGGCGTCCCCAGAGTTATTCGAGACGGCAAACATGGTTGAACCTTCTTTTTCAAGTCCGCCCGGATTGATAAAAGTCGCCAAGGCAATCTGCCCGATCAGACGATTCGTCCCATTTGAGTAAATACCATTGATCTGTCCCGAGGCATCGATTTGGAAATTTTCTAGATACCCCATGCCGTAGCCGTCCTGTTTGTAACTTTTCGTTGAAAACTGGTCGGCAAACTGGGTGACCGAATTGGTATAACTGCCCACACTACCCAAATTCAGGTTAAAGGTTTGAGTTTGATTCGCACCGGGGTTGGCACCGTTAACAGTAAACGTAACAGGTATCTGTAAGTTGCCGGTGTTGCGAACGTTACCCTGTGCATCACGAATCGATGCTAACGCCCCTAAGTTAGAAAAATTCACAACAAAGGTATTTCCCTGGGGAGGCTGAGTGAATCCCAAGGCTAAGTTAGGGTTAAACTGCTTGTCTTGAGGGTCAATCTGAACCGTGGCCAGCCATTGGTTGGGGACGTTGGGCGCATTGGGATCACGCTGTAGGTCGATCACGACGCGATGAGTATTGCCAAAGCTGTCATAAATGGTTTTATCGATTTCCCATATATCCTTCGCTTTTTGAATAGGCGTGGCATTCGCCCCCAAAACTGGGGTTCGTTTGTCTAAGTTACAGGCCAAATAAACATTCTGAGTCGCGTGGGCAGGGTCTTTTGCGCCCACCGGGATCGTCAGATCGGTGGGATCTTGGGCTGTGCGAACCACCGGTTGACCGTTAATTTCTTGAGCCATCCAACCTTGGACTCGTAAACCGTTCGCAGGATTAACCAAAGTGCCATTAGAATCGATGCCAAAGGAGCCGGCTCGTGTATAGTAGGTTTTGTCACCGTCTTTGAGAACAAAAAACCCATTGCCTTCAAGGGCGAGGTCGGTATTTACCCCCGTTGTTTGCAACGAGCCCTGGGTCATCACGGTATCGATGGCAGCAACGGTCATCCCCAAGCCGACCTGCTGAGGGTTAACGCCTCCCACGGCATCATTTGGTCGTGAAGCTCCTTCAACGGTTTGACTGATCATATCCTGAAAAGTCACCCGCCCTTTTTTAAAACCGGTGGTATTGACGTTGGCAATATTGTTACCAATGACATCCATCCGTGTTTGGTGATTCTCGAGACCGGAAACACCGGAGTACAAAGATCGCATCATATTAGTTGGCCTCCGCCGGGAAGATTTTCTGTACTTCGCTGAAATCATAGAACTTGCCGCCCACCTTAACCTGTGGGAACTGGCCGGGGGTAACTTCTTCGACCGTTCCCCGGACGCTTTGACCCGCCGAAACGATTTCTACACCTTTTCCTAAGGTTGAAACGGCTTGGCTCGCAGAAACGACGTCGGTCATTTTCTTAAAGTTTGTAGCCATATTCGTCATCTGTTCCAAGGACGAAAATTGCGCCATTTGGGCAATGAAAGCGGTATCCTTGAGCGGCTTTGTCGGGTCTTGGTGTGTCAACTGTGAAATCAACAACTTCAAAAAGTCATTTTTTCCGAGGCTTTGGTGCGGAACTCTGCCATCGTTGATGGTCTTGTTGTAGGTGTTAACTTGCTGGGCCACTTTTGACTGTTCCAGCTGCGACATCTGACGATTTTGCGCCAGCATAAAGCCGGGGCTCATCTGACTGTTAATTGCGTCCATTTTACCCTCTATGCTTGGAGGTTGACCAACTGGTCACTCCAGCCGCTGATTTTCACGCTTCCCCCGGAAGCTTGTACCACATCACCTTTTACATGGTGACCATAACCCGCCGAAGCTCCTTCGGAGTTTTGGCGCTCCGAGCCCTCTCTTGGCTGATCTTGTCCTCCAACTGTGACATTGAGGCTTAGCTCATTCCACCCCGAATCCCGTAAACTTTGGGCTAAGGAATTCAGGTTCTGTTGGAACACTTCCTTGACATTTTGATTTTCGACAAATATCCGTCCGTCTAAATGGTGACCATTCAGATTCAATGCAATTTTGACTTTTCCCAGACTTTCTGGGTACAAAGTCAGGCGAATTTCGCCCCTATCGTTGTCCTTGAGGATGAACCTCGCCTGCTCGGCGATTTTTCCTGGGCCCTCGGTACTCAGAAAACGATGAAGGGCGGAGAGGTCTTGCGTCGGTACCGGCGTAGAATTTCCCTGCACCGTAAAATTCTGACCGGAATTGCCACTTACACTTTGAAAAACCGCCTGAAAAGAATTGCTGGTTTTATTGTCAGCTGACTTGGGAGCCTCCTTACTTTCAACCGAGGTGACAGCCGAAGCCAACTCCGTGGTCGGTTTAAGGGGTACTTTGGCATTCGGGTGCCTCAAGTCCAGTAAGCTAAGCTTGGGACCATGGGGCTTCGCTTCTTCTTTCAGAGGAACCGGGGGCGTGAGCGCAACCGCAACGGCAGGTTTTTCGGCAGCTTTTCCCTCTTTTCCTGTGGCTTTAGCAACTTCGGTTTTCAAGGGCGGGTGAACCAGAGGGTGCACGGGCAAAACTTGAGGTAAAACTGCAGGTGCGATGTCGGTTGGGTCAGGTTGGTCTTTTTTTGTGTTTTTTTTGTGGGCATGCGGGGGGGGAGTGAGCTTTTTGAGTCCCGCCTTAGCCAACTGAATCTTTTTTTTTGTGGCAAGCAGAGGAAGCTTTTTAAGAGCAACCTTGGCCTCAGAGGCTCCTGTCTCGAGCTTTTGCGCCTGAGCAGGTTCTTTCTTTAGCGCGGCCGGCCCTGAAAGAGCTTTGGCATGAACGTCTGACTTCGTCGGTGGTTTTGCCGGTACGGCCTTACTCGTCCGATGCGCCTCAAGAAGTTTTTGAAAACTTTTAGCCTTTTGATTGCCAGAAGTTTTTTTTTGTGACTCTTTTGCCGGTTGAGTTTTATCCGGGGGCTCCGACCGCGCTACCTTGTGGTTCGACACAGGCGCTGGCCGAGGCGGCTTCACCGCCGGTGGGGGAGCGGCTTCAGGAACCGCAACGGGAAAACTGTTCATAGGCTCCTCCGGATCTAGCACCGAAGGCTCGCCCCTCGGCTCTAGTTTCCTGGTTTCAGCACCATTTTCCGTTGAATCGCCGCAGCACGATCGGGCGGCATCTGCGCCAACCATGCAGGAACAATCGACGACTTACCCTGGGCCTGTGCCTGGGCGTCCACAACACGGAACAGATCAATGATACTTTGATCATCCATCTGGAGCAGAATTGGCACGGCTTTGGACGGCGGCATGCTGTTCAAATACAGGGCACTCTGCTCAAGGTTTGCCTTTCTATCCTCGGCCATTTTTTTCATGGCATTAAAAGAATTCTCTCGATCCTTCTCTTGTTTAATACGATCTTCCAACGCGCTTAACTTTTGCTGGACTTCTTCTTCTTTTTTGGCCAAGTTCTTGGCCTGAATCTGAAGGTCTTCACGATCCAAGAGCACCTCTTTTTCGGACTTTATGAGACGCTCTCGATCTAAAAGCAAGGGATCATCGGGATTGATGCGCTGGGCAGAAGGAGTAAGCCCCACGGTTTTGAGCACAGGGTATAAAAGAGCGCGGGCATCAACAATTCCCAGAATATCAAACCACAAAAGGCCGATAAAACTCAGCCCGATGATTAATAACAAAAGTCCCAGGATTCTTCCCGCAACATGAGCACGACGTCTGGACCTAGCCACCCGATCCCTCCCGGGCTTTCATTTTGCGGACAAACGCGGAGGTATTCAAGTCATCTTGCCGTTTTGCCTCTCGCTGAAACTCCGCTTTTTTAAACTCTAGCCGCCGTTTTTCTTCGACTTTATCTAAAACTTTTCGTTTGGTTTGGGCTTCGACAAAGCTTTTTTGAGCCTCTTCGCGTTCCAAAAGTTTTTGATCGAGCTTTGCTTGGACCGTCTCGACTACCTTCGTAAGCCGCTGTGCGTAGGCCTCTAAGGACAAAAGAACCGTGACGGAATCTTGTGCGCGTCGGCGTGAAAGAGCACTCAAGCGTTCTTCCTGAATCGAGGTAATTTGGCGCTGAAGGTTAAGGCATTCACCGGTAATAGCCGCCAACGCTAGCTCGGCTTGCTTTTCTTCCCACCGTCTCAGTTCGAGAACTTTTTCTAGCCGAAAACGGAATCTCATCCTTTAGCCTCCAACGTTCAGGTTTCGGCCGACAAGCGTAGGCCTGCGATAGCGGCGGCTTTTTCAAGGGTTTCAAGGTAAGGAGCCTTTTCTTCCACCTTTTGAATTAAGAAGCTACGGATTTCTCGGTGCTTTTGGATTGCGACGTCCACCTCAGGGTTCGAGCCAGGCACGTAGGCTCCTGCATTGATAAGGTCTTCGGCTTCGGCATAAACCGCCATGTACCGCCGAATAATGCTAAACGCTTCGCGAGCTTGTGGTGAGGTAATTTTGGTTGCCAAGCGACTAACTGACCGAAGGACATCCACTGCCGGATAATGAGCTTGGTCCGCCAAACGGCGCGCCAAAACCACGTGTCCGTCTAGGATTCCCCGGACCGTGTCTGCAATGGGGTCGTCCATATCATCACCGTCCACCAGAATGGTGTATAACCCGGTTATGGTTCCTTTAGCGCTAGTTCCTGCCCGTTCCAAGAGTTTTGGCAACAGCGAAAAGACACTCGGCGGGTAACCTTGACGGGCAGGGGGTTCGCCAATCGCCAAGCCCACTTCACGCTGTGCATAAGCAAAACGGGTTACCGAATCGAACAGCAGCATGACGTCTTTACCTTGGTCACGAAAATATTCTGCAATGGCGGTGGCGACATACGCTCCCCGTAAGCGGGCTAAGGCGGGGGTATTCGACGTCGACACTACTAAAACTGAACGTTTTAAGCCTTCTTCTCCCAGCTCATTTTCAATAAATTCCCTAACCTCGCGACCTCGCTCGCCGATCAGAGCGACAACGTTGACATCCGCACTGGTATTACGGGCAATCATCCCTAACAAAGTAGATTTACCCACCCCTGAACCGGCAAAGATTCCCATACGCTGGCCTTTTCCTAGGGGAATCAAGGCGTCAACTGAGCGTACCCCAGTGGCGATACGTTCGGTGATTCTTTCCCGTTCCATAGCATTCGGTGGAGTTTTTACAGCGGGATAAAATAAAGCAGATCCCACATCGGAACCTTGATCAATTGGTCGGCCCATACCGTCTAAGACCCGTCCTAATAAGCGATCCGAAACCGGAACTTTTAGGAATTCACCAAGAGCTTTCACCCGGCAACCGACTTCTAACCCGTCGCATTCTTCGTACGGCATTAGCTGCACGGTCTTGCCACTGACGCCGACCACTTCAGCCCAAACTTGGGTCTGTGTCGAGGGGATATCGATTCGGCAAAGCTCGCCAAGAACCGCTTGCGGTCCCAAAGCTTCAATCAACAGGCCTTGGACTTTGGTTACCCGCCCAAGACACTTCATAGGTTCAGTGGCTTCGACGACGGCGGTGTATTTGTCAAACAGCCCCATTCTTACAAATCCTCAGAAGCTGAAGACGAGGCCTCTGTAAGTTTAGTCTTTATGGGTACCATCTCGAGGATTTTCTCTTCAATTTCATTGAACTGGCTAGAAATGCGTGCGTCAATTTCACCAAAGTCGGTTTCAATCACACACCCACCCAAATCTACCGTAGAATCTTCCATGACCGTAATGGATTTGACGTTTTCGACAAGCTTCAAAAACTCCTTGACATGATCGGAGGTAACCTTCAAGTCTTCGAGATTGACTCGAACCACGACATCACCCCGAGTTTTTAACTTGCGTAAGCCTTGAAGAACGTTATTGATGACAACATTGCGTTGATTTTCACTTATGACTTTTACGACTTTTTTTGCGACCATAAGCACCAGTTGAACAACTTGGGTCTCTGAATTCTCAATAATTTCTTGCCGTTTTGCAATGATCTTGTCCATGATGACATGAATCCGCTCGACAAGGCGTTCGACTTCTTCTTTGCCTGTGCCATAGCCTTCTTCGTAACCCTGTTCAAAGCCAGACTTCCGAGCGGCCTCTTCGAGCGACTTTACTTTCTGTTGGGCTTCAGCTTCACGCAGTTTGGCAGACGCTTCGCCTTGAGCAACGATTTTTTGAGAGTCTTTTTCGGCCTCAATCCGAATTTGCGTCGCCTGTTCTTTTTCTTTTTTGACAATATCAAAAGCTGCCGCCTCGGCCTCTTCAAGCATGCGTGTTTTTGTTTCTTCAGCTTCTTGAATCAGGGCAAGTCTTTCGGACTCCCACTGCTCGCGGAAGGCCTCTGCTTCACGGCGCAGGTCGTCGGCTGTTGGTCCGGAATACTCTTCTTCTTTGACCGCTGTTTCGGCTTCAACCGGCTGAAACTGAGCGGGAGGCTTAATTGCCACGGTATCTGTCAACTTGTTCGCAAATTCATACGGACGAAAGACATTTTTAGCCAAGACACACCCCTCGCCTGGTTAGGTTAAACCAAGACATCTTCTTCTCCGCTCCGTGCAATCACCACATCGCCAGACTCTTCCAGACGCCTGATGATGGCCACAATTTTCTGCTGAGCTTCTTCGACGTCTTTGCGGCGGGTCGGCCCCATAAATTCCATATCTTCTTTTAACAAGCTTGCCGCTCGTTTTGACATATTCCGAAAGATTTTATCTTGGACTTCACTGTCCACAGCTTTAAGGGCTTTCGCCAACTCTTGGGTATCCACTTCCCTAAGAACTTTCTGAATCGCTTTATCGTCAAGCATAACAATGTCTTCGAAGACGAACATGCGTTTCTTGATTTCTTCGGCCAGTTCCGGATCATCTTCTTCTAATGTTTCGATAATCTGCCGTTCTGTGGAGCGGTCTACCATGTTTAAAATCTCGACAATGCTGTCAACACCACCCGCTGCCGTGTAGTCCTCGCTGGAAACCGTAGAGATTTTTTTCTCAAGAACCCGCTCAACTTCACGAAGAACGTCAGGGCTTGTACGATCCATCGTCGCTATGCGACGAGCGACATCCGATTGGATCTCGGCGGGAAGCTGGCCCAGAATTACTGAGGCCTTTTGGGGTTCCAAGTAAGCAAGAATCAAAGCGATGGTTTGAGGATGCTCTTGCTGAATAAAGTTTAACAGATGGGCAGGGTCCGTCCTACGAATGAAGTCAAAGGGGCGTGTCTGAAGACTTGAGGTGAGGCGGTTAATAATGTCGACAGCCTTTTGACTTCCCAAGGATTTTTCCAAAAGTTCTCGGGCATAATCGATACCGCCCGTGGTGATGAACTCTTGGGCCATCATCAAGTCGCGGAACTCAATAAGAACTTGATCTCTCTGCTCGGAGTCTACAGCGTCGAGACGAGCAATCTCGAAGGTGAGTGTTTCAATTTCATCCTCACGGAGGTGCTTGAAAATCTCGGCCGAGATTTCACTGCCCAAGGTGACCAGAAAGATTGCGGCCTTTTGGCGTCCCGTCAGATCGAGTTTACTTCCCGATCCTTTTTTAGGCTTCGAGCGCTCCTCGCCTCCCGATTGCTTTACTTTTGCCATGTCGACTTACTCCTCAGCCAGCCAAGTACGAATCAATTGCGCCACATCAGCGGGATGCTCTCTGGCCATGTTGATCGCAGTTTCTTGCAATTCCAAACGAGCCCGATCAGCCACAGACATTTCAACATCCACACCCTCTTCTTCAGCGCTACGCAAGGCTGCTTCACGCATAGCTTGGTGCTGGCGCGAAAGTTCCTCTTCGCGCAACCGACGACGTCTTTCCATTTCGCGGCTGATTAGGCGGAATACGACAAAAGCCACTAAGAGGACAACCAAACCAATGATAACGACCATGAGGGTTCGCTGGAGGTTTTGTTGGGCCCGGTAATCGGCGTCTTCTTTTTCGAACTGCTTTGTTCGGTCAAACGGCAAGGTTTCGACAGTGACCAAATCTCCACGTGCCGCATTGTAGCCTACTGCGGCCTGAAGCAAAGCCTGAGCTTTTCGCAAATCTGATGCTGAAACGGGGGTGTAAGTCCTTTTAATTGAACCATTAGGCTCGGTTTCAAGCTGGCCCGTTTTTGGGTTATAGACTTTATGCCAAGTACCATCAATGGCCACGCCGATCGACACCTTCGCAATCGAGACAGGAGACTTCTCAATCTTGTCTTTTTCTGTATTGACGACATTGTTTTGAATGGTGGACTTATCAGTGTACTTACCCACTAAATTTGACAGATCTTTGTAAGCTGGCGGCGTCTGGCCTTCTTGTCCCGGTGGTCCTTCGGGGTTAAAACCCGTACCTTGAAAGTCGACGTTGCGGTTAGATTCTGAAAGTGTTATCGAAGGAACAACTTGTGCGGGCTCGTGCAAATCGGGGTTTGCCGGTTGCATGATGATAGGAGTGTGAGTTTCTACATCCGAAGTTTCTTTATCGGTGTTTAGAGTTAAATCCAATTTGACAATTCGAACACGATCTGGCGTGTAAATCGACTGCAAAGCGGACAAAATGGTATTCGTATATTGGATTTCCATCCGATGTTTGAATTCCATCTCGCGCTTTCCTAGCTCCAAGCGATCGACACCGGCAGAATTAGCAAAGTCATTGAGCTGGACTCCCGTATCGTCAGTAATCACCACATTGTCGGGTTTTAGGCCTTCTACCGCAAAGGTGATTAACTTAACGATGCCCTCGATCTTACGGCGATTCGTGGTGATATCGCTCCCAGGGGCGGGGGTTATTCGCACACTGGCCGTCACCGGCTTCTGATCTTCTTTGAATAAGCTGTCTTTCGGTATGGCTAATTGAATGCTACAGCTTTCAATACCGTCAATGGAATCAATATGCTCTTCCAAAGCTTTTGTGAGAGCCCTCTGCTTATTGATGTCCCGTTCAAAGTCTGTGGTCGTCCAGCTCTGCGTGTCAAACACTGACCACGGATCTATCCCATGGGGAATCAAGTCATACTGAAACAACATAGCCCGCGCCCTTCGCGCGGTTTTGTTGTCTGCAACGTAGATTTTTCCATCAGGGGTGGTGGTATACTCGATATTCTGTTCGTCAAGTTTCGCTGTAATAGCAGAAAAGGCATTCGGATCCTTAATAGGAACTCCGATGAGTGCGACCCGTGATGGCTGAGCCGAAACGACGGTCATGACGACGACGCCGACCACAACAAGGGCCGCGACACCAATCAAAATAAGCCGCTGATTCCAAGACCACTTTCCCCAAAGTGTCTTGATCTGCTCAAGAAAGCGTTTAAAAAAATCGTTCATTTCCCCCTCCCTGAAGAAATGAAGCTCCTTTCGTCCGTTAGAACCGGCAAGGACTTCAGGTCATGTTCGACATTACCTCATGTTGATGACGTCGCGATAGGCTTGAAGAGCCCGTTCGACAACGGTTTTGGCCATATTTAGGCTCATCGTCGCCTCGGCGGCGGCGATGGTGACGTCATGCGCATCCACTGTGTTCGGTGCAACAATCATTTGCTGATACAAATCCGATGATTTGATCTGAGCGGCGTTTACCCCTTCTACCGCCTTGGTCAGCATCGATTGAAAGGTGGCTGGTTTTTCCCCTGTCCCCAAGGGACCGTCCTTCCCATTAATATCCAATTGCCGAGGGTTATTTCTCAGCAATTTGATATCCCAGCCATGGGTCTGGGCTGGATTTAAAAGTGTCATGGCTTACCTCCCGATTTCCAAAGCTTTGGTAAACATTGCTTTGGCGCCATTGATCATCGTCACGTTGGCTTCGTAAGCCCGCGAGGCGTCAATCATATCGACCATTTCTTTCACGACATTCACGTTGGGCATTTCGACATACCCTTTGAGTTTCCCCGTTTTAATCGCATCCGGGTGCGTAGGGTCATAGACCAAGCGCCCGGGACTCGTATCCTTTTCAATGCGAACAACACGGACGCCCTGGCCAACCCCGTTGTCTAACGAGGCTGGAAGAAACGGGCTTCGCCAATACGGCTCTTCAACGCGAGGTCGAAAAATAACCCGACTGCGTTGAAAGGGGCCGCCTTCTGCCGTCCTTGTGGTGGTCGCGTTGGCGAGGTTGTTTGAAATTACATCAAGACGGAGGCGCTGGGCGGTTAAACCACTAGCCGCCGTATCAATTGTCCCATAAAGACTCATTTACCTACCTCCGTAAAACGATGTTGATGCGGTTAAATTCATCAGAAACCGCTTGAGCCATGATGGTATATTGCATCTGATTTTGCTGAGCATCCATCATTTCTTGTTCCAAATCCACGTTATTGCCGTTGTTGTTGGTCTGTGACAGGTAATCCAGTACCCGTCGTGGGGCTACATCCTGCCATTTCGGCGGGTTAAAAAAGCTTAAGTCGCGCGGGTTGTTCTCGAAAGCTTCGAGCGGCGGCTTTTCCTTTTCGGCATCCAGAGCTCTTTTGAGTTCGGACTCAAAGTTTACCGTACTGCGTTTAAAATTGGGGGTATCGGCGTTGGCGATATTGTTGGCAATGACCTGCCTTCGCAAAACCGAGACATCCATGGCTCTCTGTAAGAGAGCGACGGATTTTCCAAAATCGGAACCTAGAAACATACCTTGCTCCTCAAGTACCATTTTCGACGGTTTTTTTTCGCTATTAAAGGAAAAGCGTGAAATTTCATAGAATAAACCGTGCCAGGTCTTCGTCTTGCACAATCGCCCCTAGCCTTTCTTGAACATAAGGGGCTGTGATGACCACTGTTTGCCCCGGGATTTCTGGTGCCGTAAAGGAAAGCTCCTCTAAAAGCAACTCAAGAACCGTGTGGAGTCGTCTTGCCCCAATATTTTCGGTTCGGCTATTCACTTCAAAGGCGATTTCAGCCAGTCGAGCGACCCCTTCATCGGTAAACTGGACTTCTACTCCTTCGGTGTTTAAGAGTTCTTTGTATTGGAGAAGCAGTGAGTTTTTTGGCTGAGTCAAAATCCGTTGAAAGTCTTCGCGGGTAAGGTCTTCTAACTCGACACGAATAGGAAAGCGCCCCTGGAGTTCGGGGATCAAGTCAGAAGGTTTAGACATATGAAAAGCCCCCGCGGCGATAAACAGAACATGTGAGGTGTCAACGGGGCCCCATTTGGTGGTTACTTTACTCCCTTCGACAATGGGTAAGATATCCCTTTGAACACCTTCGCGGGACACATCGGCGCCGCCTCGTCCCTCTGTCGAACGACTGGCGATTTTGTCGATCTCGTCGATAAAGATGATGCCCATATTCTGAACCCGATCACGCGCCAGGTCTACAACTTGCTCCATGTCGACCAGCTTATCGAGCTCTTCGGCAAACAAAACCTCCCGGGCCTGTTTGATCGAGACTGTACGTTTCTTTTTTCGTTGACCAAAAATGTTGCCCAACGCCCCACTCAAATTCATATCGAGTTCTTCGAGGTTACTGCCGGACAATACTTCGATAGCAGGGCCACCGGACTTTCCCGAGACTTGGATTTCTACCTTTTTATCATCAAACTCGCCGGCTCGGAGTTTTTCACGAAATTTATCACGAGTTTCAGCCGAAGGGTTGCCCGGCAAAAGCAAATCCAAGAGAATTTCTTCAGTGTGAAGACGAGCTTCTTCAGCCAAGCTTTCTTGAAGTTCTGCTTTAACCATGCCGACACCTGCCGCCATAAGATCTCGCACCATCGACTCAACATCGCGGCCGACATAACCGACTTCCGTGTACTTTGTCGCTTCAACCTTAAGAAATGGAGCTCCCGCCAACTTGGAAAGCCGTCTCGCTATTTCAGTTTTTCCCACGCCAGTTGACCCGATCATAATGATGTTCTTAGGGTAAATTTCTTCGCGAAGATCTTCGGCGAGCTTTTGGCGTCGCGTTCGGTTGCGCAAGGCAATGGCGACCGCTTTTTTGGCCTTGTCCTGGCCAATAATGTACTTATCCAGCTCTTGAACAATTTGGCGAGGGGTCATCTGTTCCAGTTTGAGTTTCACTCGACTGCCTCCAGAGTAATGTTACGGTTGGTATAGATGCAGATATCGCCAGCGATTTCGATGGCTCGCCGAGCAATTTCAGGAGCGCTGAGGGTAGAGGCCTCTAAAAAGGCGCGAGACGCCGCATAGGCATACGGCCCCCCCGACCCAATGGCAATGGAATCTTCGTTGGGCTCAATCACATCCCCAGTACCTGACAGCAGAAAAAGCTGTTCTTTATCGGCAACCAACATCATCGCTTCGAGGCGGCGAAGCACTTTATCGGTACGCCAATCCTTGGCTAGCTCTACCGAAGCGCGTTTTAAGTCTCCTGGAAATTGCGCCAGTTTACCTTCAAACTTTTCTAGCAGGGTAAAGGCGTCGGCTGTCGACCCGGCAAAGCCCGCTAAAACCTTTCCACCAGCTATTCTGCGGACTTTACGAGCATCCCCTTTGATCACCGTATTGCCCAGGGTAACTTGTCCATCGCCCGCCATAGCTGTTTTTCCATCGCGTCTAACCGCGACTATTGTTGTGCCATGCATAGTTGCTTCACTCATTCTTGTGTCCTCCAGCGCTCCCCTATCCGTGCGGGTGAGATTGCCTCACCACGTCCCGAAGTCGATCTAAACCTAAATGTGTATAAATTTGCGTCGTTTCCAAACGACTATGCCCCAACAATTCCTGAACGACACGAACATCCAAGCCTTCTTCTAGTAAGTGTGTCGCAAAAGTATGGCGAACCGTGTGGGGCGAGATATGCTTGGCGATCCCCGCTTTGACCGCTAACCGATCAAGGATCTTGGCTACGCCTCGGGGGCCCAAGGCACTCCCTTGCGCATTTAAAAATAAGTGAGGTTCCGTTTCGTGTCCGGCAGGAAGTCGCGAAGCCCTCACAGCCAAGTAATCGTGCAACGCCTGGATTGCCGAGGGGGTTAAAAAAACCGTCCTGACCTTGCGGCCTTTTCCTGTTACCCTCACCGAGGCACGAGCTCCCCCTCCTGAAGGTGCAAAAGCTTGCGTAGTCAGACTACAAATTTCAGAAACACGACACCCGGTCGCATACATCACTTCTAACAAGGCCCGATCACGGTAGCTCTGAAATCCTTGACCGGTTACGGCTTGTAACAGTCGGCTAACTTCCGTTTCAAATAAAAACGTGGGAAGATGCCGTGAACGTTTAAGGCCCCGAACTCCCGTAAAGGGGTGATCCGTTTTTAAGTTAAGACGGAGACAATACCGATAAAATCCTCGTAAGCACGAAAGCATCCGATTGACCGAAGCTGAGGACAACCCGCGTTTTCCCAGCGTTGTCAAAAAGGCAGCAGCTTCGGCACGTCCCGCTTTAAGAACGTCCAAGCCAACCCCGGCCAAATACTCCTCCCAGAGCCGCAAATCACGGGCATAGGCCTCTTTCGTTAAAGGAGCAACAGCCTTAACGCCTTCGAGATATGCAAGATAGTTCGGGATCACCTTCAAGGAATCCTCACTCAAATTTCTTCTCCTTCACCTTTCCCAACAACTTCAAGACCAATTCTCACAATAAATTGAGCTGGCGGTCACCCAAGCCAATACTGCCATCCTTCCACATTTGAACGACCTGGCTACCTCTTTCAATCACAGGCGCACCTTCTTCGGCCAAGCGTCTGCCCCCATCCCCCCTCGAACTCGTCAAACCTACCCGATGCACAAGCACATCCCGTCCCTGATCAAGACCAAAATCCACAGTAATCAAAGCCCCGGAATGGGTGGGAGCTTCGACCACAATCAAAGAACGGCACAACCCGCTCACCAATCGGTTCCTTGCGGGAAAGTGATAGGCTCGAGCCGGTGTACCGGGAGGGTACTCGGACAAGATTGTCCCATCATTTTCTAAAAGCCTGTGCGCCAGCGAGGTATTTGACGAGGGAAAAACCCAGTCAATCCCCTGACCGAGAACCGCCACTGTTTTTCCACGCCCCTCAACAACCCCTCGGTGGGCCTGAGCATCGATCCCACGGGCTAACCCGCTGACGACAACCACGCCCAAAGAGGCGAAATCCTTTCCTAGCGAAAAAGCAGCACGCTTTCCCTGCTCACTGGGGGTTCGCGTTCCCACCACCGCAACCCAGCTTCGATCTAACGGTGGTTTGCAACCCCGTCCCCACAACAGAAAGGGAGGATCACAAATGGCATTAAGCGCCGCAGGAAAATCTGGTGCATTTTCATGCCAGAGCCAAGCCTGTACCCTTTCAGCGTTTTTCAAATCCCGTTCAGCGAACTGTAGCGCCTTTTCAGGAAGCCACTCGTTTGCTAACGGCCGTCCTAACAAAACCTCGATTTCTCGCAAAGACGAACGCTTGAGACTGTCAACCGTCTCACATTTAACGGTCAACAGTCGCCGCTCACGGCACTTTAATCCGCCAAGACGGGCTATAGCAGAACGCAACAAATCTTCTTCTGAATAATTCACGGTATCCCCCTGCCCTGGTTACCGCAAAAGCTGTCTAATGGCTTCGACCTCCCTGTTCCACGAGGCGCTCCCGGGGATGATACTTTTGATGCAAAACAGCCAGAGCTTCTTGATCAACATGAGTGTAAATTTGTGTCGTACCAATACTGGCATGCCCCAGTAATTCTTGCACGGAGCGCAGATCAGCGCCCCCAGCCAAAAGGTGTGTGGCAAACGAATGCCTCAGGGTATGAACTTTACCCTCTAACCCGGCAAGAATCGCGTAGCCTTTAAAATTCTTCCAGATTCCTTTTCGTGACAATTCCCCCCCCCGAAAATTCAAAAAAACAGCGTCGGGGGAGTTTGACTTCACCAATTGCGGCCGACCTTCGGCCAACCAACGGTTTAACCAAAACAAAGCCTGGCGCCCCAAAGGAACCATTCGTTCCTTGTCTCCTTTTCCGAGCACGCAGATCAGTCCTTCTGAAACAAAGATCTTGCCCAAGGTCAAGCCGACGGCTTCACTCACCCTTAGGCCCGCTGAATAGATCAACTCAAACAAGGCCCGGTCGCGTAAACCTTCGGGAGAATCTTGCGGAATCACTGCCAAAAGGCGTTCTACTTCTTCTAAGGAAAAGACCTCGGGCGTCTGTAAGGTCACTCTTGGGGATTCCACCTTATCGAGAGGATTGTCCGCCCGACGCCCCGATTCGACCAAGTAATCAAAAAATTGTCTTAGGATACTTAGCGCCCTTGCCCCCGAGCGTAAGCCAAGCCCGCCTTGGCGTCGCGTGCCCAAATAGGCCGACAGCTCTTCTGCCGATAACTCACCCCACTCCTTCTCGGCCCTCCAGGTATCGAAAAAACGCATTTCACGGACGTATTCTTCGACTGTTCTGTCAGCTAGACCTAACCGAAAGTGGAGAAACGCTTCAAAGGCTTCCAAGACACGATCTGCCATGAGCATGACTTCCGTCCTTTAGAGACGGACCCCTTGGCGTAGAATGGTAGGGATATCTAAATTATCGTCTTCATTCCTTGGCTGAAGTCCGGCACGTGGCTGGGGTTTGGCGGGGCTCGCGGCTTGATTCGGAAATAGTTCCCCTAAGTTTTCCATTCCCCTGGGACGAAGGCCTTCTACCGACTTAGCGGTCTTGGCCAAACCCAACGGTAGTTCTGGACTGCGCTCGGGCCGTGCTTCTTCCTCACGGGGCCCAAAGCCCGCCGCGATGACGGTAACGATAACTTCATCTCGGAGGCTTTCATTGATCGCCAAACCAGGTTTTATCAACGCATCTTCATGACTATTTTGCGTAATGATGCTCATGATTTCATTGAATTCCGCCAACGAAAAATCAGGACTAGCGGTTACAGCAACCAGAATCCCTTTTGCGCCATCAATTTGAACCTCTTCTAACAACGGGTTTTGAATCGACTGCGTAGCCGCATCAACGGCACGGTTTTCACCCGTTCCACGCCCTATGCCCATCAGCACTGCGCCGCGGCCTTCCATCACAGTTTTCACATCAGCAAAGTCAACGTTCAGCTGACCTTCGACAGTGATAATGTCCGAGATGCCTTGAACCCCCATGCGTAAGACATCATCGGCACGCAAAAAGGCTTCTGAAATCGGAGCATGGGCACCAGCAATATTCAAAAGTTTGTCATTGGGAATTGTGATGATGGCATCGACCGATTTTAACAGCTTCTCGATGCCGTCTTGAGCCAGCTTCTGTTTTTTTCCGCCTTCGAAACCAAAGGGTTTGGTAACAACCGCAACGGTTAGAGCACCCTGCTCTTTCGCTATACGCGCTACAACGGGAGCTGCCCCTGTGCCGGTGCCTCCGCCCATTCCGGCCGTAACAAATACCATGTCAGCCCCAGCAAGAGCTGCTTTAAGCGATTCCTTATCCTCTTCGGCAGCCGCCGCCCCCACGTCCGGTTTACCGCCAGCACCGAGACCTTTGGTAACACTCTTCCCGAGAGTAACTTTTATTGAAGCCTTGCACTTTGCTAGTGCTTGATTATCCGTGTTAGCGGCCACAAAATCGACATCCTTTAGGCCCGCTTCGATCATACGGTTCACCGCATTGCTGCCGCCGCCCCCCACGCCGACAACTTTGATCACGGTACTTCGATGCTCAGCATCGTCGACCATCGTAATTTCGCTCATTTCCCCCTCCCCTTTTTTCTGCTCTTAAATAAAATTCTTTTTAAAAAAATCCCAAAACTTGGCCAAGGCATCATTTTTCGACCTCCGCGAAGAGCCTCGACTGACCGTCTTGCGTGGTATTCCCAGCTCAACATCCTCAATTTCCGGATATGGCAAACGGTGTTCACCCCATAAGGCCAGACCTACAGCCGCACTGTACTCCGGCCTCTGCCAGCTTTCTTCCAAGCCCGAAAGACCCATGGGAACTCCCATCCGACCTGGCTTACCAAAGACTGATCGAGCTAACTCCGGCAAACCCTCAAGGTGAGAACCTCCACCTGTAAAAACAATCCCGGCACCCAATTGCGGTAACAATCCTGTTTTGGTTGCGTCTTTCGCAACCATGGCAAGAATCTCTTCCATACGAGCCTGAATAATGCGGGCGATCTGGCTTCGCCTCAGCGTGTAAGGGGGTCTAGAGCCCACCCCACGGATAATGACTTCCCCGTCATCGACTAAGCCCTCGCCCCAGGTACACCCATATTTGACTTTAATTCGTTCAGCTTCCTCATCCGGCAACTGCAAAACTTGGGCGATATCCTTGGTGACTCGCTCACTTCCAAAGGAATACACCTTAGAAAAGTGAGGGGCGCCTTCAAAAAACAGCACGGCGCTGGTTGTCCCGGCACCAATATCCACCAAAAGAACGCCAACTTCTTTCTCTTCTTTCGAAAGAACGGCCAAGGACGCAGCTAACGAATTCAATACGATTTCTTGGACACCTAAACCGGCTCCATTGACGGCCTGGATCAAGTTACGGCTCACGGCGATGGTGGCCGTGACGACATGCACTTCCGCTTCCAGCCTAATCCCCATCATCTCGACAGGGTTTTTGATTTTTCTTGCGTCATCGACGATGTATTCTTGCGGAAGCACATGAAGGATTTCTCTATCCAAAGGAATCAAAACAGCTTTTGCGGCCTCGAGAACTCGGTCAACATCGTCGGCTCGAATTTCTTTCTGACCTGAAACGGCGACAACCCCGCGTGAGTTAAGGCCTTCGACGCTACCACCAGCCAAACCTACCACGGCTTCTTTGACCTCATAGCCAGACTTCTCTGCCGCTTCGATAGCTTCTTGCACAGCTTTGACGGCCGCACGAATGTTAACGATAACCCCGCCTCGAACGCCCTCGCTTTTTGCTTTTCCTAACCCCACGACTACCAGACGGCCATCTTCACCGCGGGTGGCCATCACGCAGCTAACTTTTGAGGTTCCCAAATCTATTCCGACGACAACTTCGTCCATCCTCAACTCTCCCTAGACCGGACCACCACCGGCGATGTTCTCAAATCGATTTCTTTGGTCTTTGCCGTCCAGCCCTGCTTATGGATAACATCCAACAGGACGAAGGCTTGCTTCAACAAAGCCTGAGTCCATCTTTCGGGCAAAATAATACGAACATCCCCCTCAACCGGGTAAATAAGAGTCTCAAACGATCCCCCTTCGGTTTTACGGACTCGAATTTCGCTAATTTGACTGTACAAACCGGGGGAATCCTTCCGCAAAGCTGCCAAGCTCGTGAATAACGAATGCAGAGCGGGCGGGAAGACAGCGCCAGGCTGAAGAGTTTGAAAACGAATACCCGAGATTATTGGCAAATTTCGTCTTTGATCTTGGGGACTGACATCGAAGATCACCCCATGGGAGTCAACCGACAACAGAACCGTTCGCCCCGAACTTTCATCCAACGCGAGTGCTAAAGGGTCCCTGGCCACAATATTCACCTTGAGCGCATCGGGGAAATCCTTGGTAACTGTCGCTTTGAGCACCCAGGGGATCGTTTCAAGACGAGCTTCTAACGCTTTATCTGACAGCGAAAAATAGTAAGATCGTGCGGGAATCCCCAACAGTGCAAGCAGCTGAGGGGTACTCATCCCACGGTCATCGCCACTGACATAAATCTTTTGGAGCCGCAGTTGAGGGGCCACCACCAGGTGAAAGCTCAATTCGAGAAGAACCGCAAGGCCACCAGCGAGCAAGAGAAGCTTGAGAACCTTACGCAACAGGATTTCCCCTTGGGCGGCATGGAGCTGTTTCATCGCAACGCCCTCGGCTGACGTGAAAGATTCAACAAAAGCCCCGCCATGGCCATACTGACCACAATTGAGGAGCCACCGTAAGAAAAGAACGGAAAGGTTACCCCCGTAGCAGGTACTGCCCCTACCACAACGGCGGCATTGATCAGCATTTGATAAACTAAAAAGGTTGTAATTCCCGTTCCTGCCATCCGAACAAACGGATCCTCCTGACGCCACGAGAGGGTCCAGGCTCTCCAGCCGAGCAAGGCAAAGAGTGCAAAAATTCCTAAAACGCCCCAAAAGCCCGTTTCTTCGGCAAAGGCGGCAAAGATGAAGTCATTGTGAACTTCAGGAATGCCCCCTAGTTTATGGGTACCTGCGCCAAAACCTTTACCCCAAAATCCTCCATCGACCAACGCCGCTTTCGCCGCTGTTACTTGGTATCCCGACCCTGAAAGGTCATGTCCAGGTGTCAGATAGCTAGCAAAACGTTCCATCCGGTAGGGGGCCGCAAGAACACCCACCACCCCTAAGATCGCCGCAAACCCCAAAACAACCCAAAAATAGCGTAATTTGACTCCCGCCAAAAAAAACATATTCAGAATAACAAACAGAATGAACATTGAGGTTGAATAATCATTTTGTAGAAGTGCCAACAAGACAAAAGCAAAGCTTAGGCCAAACGGTGGTAAAAGAGAATGCTTCCAATCGTCTAGTTCCTTCTGCTTTTTGGCGAACATCGACGCCAAATACAAAACCACAACAAGCTTAACAAGTTCTGAAGGCTGAAAAGAAAAGCCAAATTTCACAATCCAACGCCGGGCACCAAGAATATTGCCTTCATCCCAAATAGGAAGGAACACCATCACCATCAAGGTAAACGCGATGAGCAGAAGCCAAGGTACAGCCTTCCGAACCGAGGCCCACGAAACATGGGACAAGTACCAAGCCAGAACCGTCCCCACCACCAAGAGTACAAATTGTCGCTGAACAAAAAACCAGGGGTTTTGTGCCAAGGTCTCACCTTTAAAAAATGAGGCAGAAAACAACACCACTAACCCCAGAGCCGGTAAAAATGTTAAAACCGCGAGCAGAAGGAGATCTGTTTGAGTTTTCGTACCTTTTTCCAGATGAAACCTTGGAAACATGCCCTAACCTTTTTACTGTAGTTTAAGTGTCGATAGCCCCAGGATGGCAAACAGCCCCCCCAGGATCCAAAAGCGAGTCACCACCTTGGTCTCGGCCCAGCCCGAAAGCTCAAAGTGGTGGTGCAAGGGTGCCATACGGAAAATGCGTTTTTTGGTACGTTTGTACCAAAAAACCTGAATCATCACTGAAAGAGTTTCCATCACAAAAACTCCTCCCAGAATGACTAGCAAGATTTCTTTTTTCAACAGAACCGATATCAGTCCAAAGAGACCACCAAGTGCCAAGGACCCTGTATCGCCCATAAACACTTCAGCGGGGTGGGTGTTAAACCATAAAAAACCCACAGCAGCTCCGACCAAAGCAAGACAAAAAATCGCCACTTCACCGCCCCAGGGCAAATACGGTATCTGGAGGTAGCTGGCATAATCCTGGCGGCCCGAAATATAGCCGATCGCGGCCAAAGCCAAACCCACCATGATTACCAACCCTGTCGCCAAGCCATCCAAGCCATCCGTCAAATTGACTGCGTTCGACCAGCCGATCATCAGGAACATCCCAAACGGTATGTATAAAAGTCCTCCACTCAGACCAGCAAAGTGCCATTGACCCAAATCGAAAACCGGAAATTTGAGGAACGGAAGGTAAAGTGCTGTTGAAAAGTTTGTGGTAAGGAACAACAGAATCATGCAGAGGGCCGAAATCAGGAATTGCCCCGCAATTTTCCACCAACTCGGTAGCCCTTTCGAGTTTTTTCCCAAAATCTTTAAAAGGTCGTCTGCAAATCCAATGCCGCCAAATCCCACCACCGCTAAAAGCAGAATCCACGTTACTGGTTGTGTTAGATCCATCCACAACAATGCCGCTACAACAATGGCTATCAGCATCAAGAGACCGCCCATGGTTGGGGTTCCTGCTTTGACCAAGTGCGACTGAGGCCCATCGGTACGAACCTCTTGTCCGGCCTTGAGCTCACGAAGCTTTCGAATCACCCACGGTCCAAACAGAAAAGCTAAGACCAAGGCGGTCACTGCCGCGTAGGCTGAACGAACTGTGATGTAGTGCAACACATTGAGCACGGTGAGGTGACTCACCAGGGGATAAAGCAAATTATAAAACATGGTCTCCCTTCCCATTCTGGACTTTCCATAATTCCGCTAAACGTTCTAATTCCATACTTCGAGAGGCTTTCAGGACAACTAAATCCCCTTCGTTAACCTCACTAGCTAACCAAGCTTTTAATTGGTCAAAATCCGTTGTCCAGGCCATCTTGCCGGCGAATCCCGCCTGTCTGGCGGTTTCAAAGGACATTTGCGTTTCTTCGCCAAACCAGAACAAGGCATCAACACCACTAGCGGTAGCTCGGCGCCCTAACTCCCGGTGGAGCGCTTCTGTCTCTTGGCCAAGTTCTTTCATACTCCCCAATACCGCGACCTTTTTTCCTCGCGCCTGAAAGCCTGGCAACGACTCTAACAGCGAGGACATGGAATCCAGGTTAGCGTTGTAACAGTCTAAAACAAGGTCAACCGTCCCACGAAGCACCTGAGATCTGCCAAAAGAAGCTTGCACCGACTCCAGCCCATCGACGACATCCGAAACGGGGAGTCCTAAAACATCGGCGGCCTTGGCAACGGCCAAGGCGTTGAGCACATTCACCTTGCCAGGAAGTTTGAGCCAAATCCGCCGACCTTTCCAAGTAAACAAGCTCCCTTCCAGCCCTTGATCAGACAAAAACGAAAAATCCAGATCATCTTCTCCAAAGACGACAACTTGGCCTGAAAAGCCCTCGACGAGAACCGACAACAGATCGCAGGCTGCCGGCAAAACGGCCACACAGTCCTGACCGGAGAAGGAAAATATTTTCTTTTTTTCTAAAGCTATGCCTTCTCGACTGCCGAGAATGCCGATATGGGCAGTACCTATGTTTGTCACAATCGCCAAGTCAGGAAAAACAGCTCGTTGCAAACGATCCATTTCGCCCGCGTGGTTGATGCCCATTTCAAACACCGCCCAACGGTGTTGTTCGCTCACGGCCAAGCTGGCCATCGGTAAACCAATCTCGCTATTCAAATTGCCTGGAGTTGCCCAGGTAGAGGCGTTTCGTGAAAAGACGGCCAAAAGCATTTCCTTTGTCGTTGTCTTGCCATTACTCCCGGTCACTCCTAGGCGCCCCACCCCGGACAAGCGACCAAGATGGGCTCTTGCCAAGTCCGCCATAACGTCAAGAGGATCTGGTACAAACGCTACGGCAGTTCCGTTTGCCCCCTGCAACTGCTGTTCTGTCAGTTCTTTGCGGTCGAGCCGCGCTAAAATAGCCGCAGCCCCCCGCTGTTGTGCTTGACGAATAAACTGATGCCCGTCAGTACGCTCACCTGGCAAAGCGGCAAAAAGGGTGCCTTCTTGTGCTTCGCGGGAATCAACAACTAACGAGGTGACTCGTTCCCAGTCGGTGGGGGAACCTCGTAGGATCGCTGATCCCAAAAGTGTTTTCCAGGTGGTTAAGGGCAAGGGTTTCACGGCGTTCCACCATCAAAGCGAATTTTTAGAGATTGCTCCGATTTGAGTTGTTTGAGCCCTAAATGGCTCTGAGCCAACGTCCCAATCCTTTCGGGCGAGGACAAGACACTGATACCAGTCAGGAGTTGTTGATTCCGCTCAACCAAAGTGCTTTGTAGTCGTTCGCGAGTTTGAATTCTCTTCTCAACCGATTGAAAATGGACCGATTGCGCGACAACGATAAACAAAAATAGTGGCGCAGTAACGAGACAAAACAACAGCACTTTTCGGCTCACAGCTCCTCCTCCCGGGTATCTCTCAGTTTTTCAATCACACGCAGTTTAGCGCTTCGCGAAGGGGGATTGGCGAGACTCTCCTGCTCGGTTGCCACAACAGGCTTACGAGTGAGGTCTTTTGCCAAAGCCAAGCGAGAACAGGTGCATCTCGGCTGTTCGGGGGGGCAAATACACTCTTTTGCCCAGTCCCTGAAAGTCGTTTTGACAATCCTGTCTTCTAAGGAATGAAAACTGATAACCGCCAGACGTCCCCCCGGTGCCAAAACGTGAAAGGCTTTCCCCAAAGCCGATTCCAACCGTTCCAGCTCGTGATTAACCGCAATACGCAAAGCCTGAAAGCTTTTCGTCGCCGGATGAAGACGTCCGTGGCGCACGGCAGGAGGAACGGCCTCCCAGATTATATCGGCCAGCTGTTTCGCTGACTCAATCCGTTCCTTCAATCTCGTGCTTACGATCGCCCTGGCAATTCGTCGTGATAACGATTCCTCGCCAAATTTCCAAAGCAGATCTGCCAGTTCCTTTTCTTTCCAAGTATTTACCACCTCAGCCGCAGTGATGCTGTCGGCTGGTGACAAGCGCATATCTAAAGGTTCTTCGCTCTGAAAACTAAACCCCCTACCACTTTCAACATAGTGAAAAATCGAAATTCCTAAATCCATCAAAATGAACCGAGGCTTTTCTTGCCACCACTCCTCGGCTCGAGGCAACCCCTCGTCAAACCAAGTATGGACAAACTGAACCCGATCAGCATATTCGGCCAGGCGTTGACGCGCCTTTTTCTGAATACTTTCATCGGCATCAAAACATACAAGACGACAGTGGGGAAAACGGCGAAGCAAACCCTCACTGTGACCACCTTCGCCTGTCGTGGCATCAATAGCCACCCCACCCTCTTGCAACTCAGCAAAGCCGAGTACTTCGTCGAACAACACCGGAAGGTGGTGAATTTCCATACTTATTCCTTGGGCCAGGCAATCGAAAGCCCTTGAACTAAGCTCGGAAGATTTTCGTTCGTTGCCTCCTGGTAGGCCATAAAGGCTGCCTCATCCCAAATTTCTAAGTGGGTACGAATGCCGACGACCACACAATCTTTAACAAGCCCTGCATATTCCCTCAACAACGAGGAAACACCGATGCGCCCGGTCTTATCCACTTCAATTTCCAGGGCGCTTCCAATGATCCGCCTCTGAATCATGAGGTCTCGTGAGCTGAACATCCCCAGCGATTCTTGAATGGTCTTTGAAAAGACCTCCCATTTGGCCGGAGAAAACAGCCATAGGCACTTATCAATTGCCTTGGTGAGAATCAAGGTATCCCCCTGAAACTCGCTGCGGAGCTTGGTTGGTATGAGGAGTCTTCCTTTGTCATCCAAGGCCGCACGAAATTCACCCGTTAGCATTTGATATTACCACAATCCCCCGAAATCCCCCACTTTATCCCACTTGTTTCCATAGTAAGGTTTGAATTTCTCTTGTCAAGAAACAGAAGTGGACCAAAAATTGAGAAATCGTTATTTTTGAGCAAGGATACTATACCGGCGTTAAGCACCAGCGCCTTTTCTCCCCTTGACGAGGTTCTAGGTGACGGCCATTCTGAGTATCTATGGAATGGACAACGAGAAAATTGTGTTACCCCGAAGGCGATGAACTCGAGATAGAGTTCACCCCCCCGTTCAACGTTCTTCTGGACCTAAACGGAACACCGCTCCGTCTGCCCCTTCTTTCAGAAAAGACCCTGGCGTACCGGGTCTATTCCGTCAGGAAACAAGAAGGCCGAGGCGAGACTGTTATTAAGTATCTGCTTGAGCTTGTCCCCGCCCATGAGTTACGAGGATTTATGAGATAGGTCCTAAAGTGAACGTCTAAAGATTCGGTAATCAAGAAAGGGAAAAATATTATTTCGCTTTTCGAGACTGGTCAGCCACTCGGTATCGACGACGTTCGACGACAATGAATCATAAATACGATTAAAATTGGCAATATGCTCTTTGACGCGCTTTTCTGCGTACCCCACGGTGGTACCCATTTTTAGAATCAGAGGCCAGTCAGAAGCCTGGGCGAGCAAAACCTCACGGGCAGCCTGATTGAGCGCCCGCTCCTTACGACCCTGAATATCCGGGAACCGGTCTACAAGTTCCGCCATCCGTTTCACCATCTGATGCGTATGCCTGAGTATCCAGTCATTGGCGCCGTCAACCCAGACTTCGGCATAGCCCCCTGTAGCCCAAGAGCTAAAAGGAATCTCAGTTTTTTGAAACTCTGTTTCATCCAATAGCACGTCCCCAGGAGTCACGAAGCCCACTTCTGGACGGTTAACAGCCTCTCGAAACAGCGCATCAATCCACTGCGGACCTTCAAACCACCAGTGGCCAAAGAGTTCTGCGTTAAAGGGGGCCGTGACCAGTGGAACCCGATCAAAGCCCACATCCGATAGTTGCTTGGCGTGACGAAGTCTTGCTTCTAAAAACGCTTTGGCGTGCTCGACCACCTTTTGCGTGGCAAGCTCCGGTTGATAGGGTAATTTGTTGTCTGTCGCCCCCGTCACAGCATGGTACTTAAACCCTGTAGCAAAACGGCCGTTAGCCCCTTCGGTGTAGGCTTCCAAATACTTTTGATCAAGATCAAAACCAATATCACGGTAAAAATCACGGTAAACGGGATCACTGGGATAGCCTTTATCCCGTGACCAAACAGCATTTGTTGACACCATATCGCGGGGAAAAACCAGCATTCCGTTCGGTAAAGCCACCGGAGCAAAGACGCCGCGAGAAGGAAAGTCCCTCCCTAAAAGGACCGCATGAGACGCACTAAAAAAGTATTCAATTTTATTTCGCTTGAGGAGGGTTTCCAGTCCCGGGTAATAGGCACATTCTGGAACCCAAAAGCCTCGAGGCAAACGGGAAAAATTCCGCTGATACGACTCGATAGCAACCTGGATTTGCGCCGTAACCGCCTCGGGGGCATCTTGATAGAGGGGGAGAATCGCATGAGTGGCTGCAGTGGTAAGAATCTCGAGATAGCCTTTCTTTTGAAAATAAGAAAAGCCCCGAAGAATATTGCCCTGATAAACATCAAGAAAATCACCCTGATTGTGTTTGTACAAGCGGCGATACAATTGGGCAACTTTATTCATTACCGGGTCTGCCGCCGTTCGCACCAGTTCTTTTTCAGCAAGTTCGATTTGGAGTTCCAAGTACCGCCGGTACCGGTCTTTCAAGAGGGGGTCTGTCAGCATGGCTGTCAGCGTAGGAGAAAACGACATCGTTAAGCGGAAGGGGATTCCCTCTTCTTCTAGCTTATGAAAAACCCGTAAAAGTGGGAGGTAAGTTTCAGAAAGTGCCTCAAAAAGCCAGCGTTCTTCTAAAAAAACGGGATACTCGGGATGCCTGACGAAAGGCAGGTGAGCATTCAAAATCAGGGCAATTTCCACATTCTTCATGCTTGTTCCTCGAAGGCGGATTCATCCCAGTCGCCCACCCGTTGAGGAATGCCGCTGGAAGCCTTTTCTTCTGTCACAGTTTCTTGATAGGGTTCACATAGTTTGAGGCCAGACAGCTCAAGCAAGCGCTTCTTTTTCGCATCTTGCGACGCCTTCTCAAGGTAGGGTGGCTCTTCAAACGGAGCTTGCAAGGAAGCAGAACGAGCTAAAAATCGCGTTTCACGCTCAAAAAGGGCATGAAGCTCAAGTTGATACCAGCTTCCAGCCGTGGGGAGGTGAACATACCTGGTGCCTACCGCTTGCGAGAGGGGAATAAGAAAACTTGAGACCAGCTCGCCTTCTTTGTCTTCCTTTTCAAGGACTTTGAGGCCAAAACCTCGAAAGGCATTTTCTTTGGCCCAACTGTCAAGAATGCTACGACGAACTTCCCACACGGCTAAGGCCCAGGTTGGATCGCGCAAAAACAGCAGAATGGTATCATCATCATACGATTCAGAAAGCTCGGGAAGAACCGGATCAGGTTCCACGCGGTATAAATCTTCGGAATGGAGCGAAAATTTCGATTCTTCAATTTTAATAATTAAATTTTTAAGTTTCTCTCGTTCCCGCTGGTCCTCTTCATAGGCATCCAGAAGTTCTTCGATCAGATCCTCTCGACTAGCGTCAGGGTCAAAATCCAGGTTCTCTTTTCGGGAAAGCTCAAGGAGGGCACTCAAGGGCAATCCTTCCAATCGGTCTCTGGTCATTTCCCCCCCTTCCTTTCAGGCACACACTAAGAAAATTCGCCAAGGGGTGTCAAGTAGCCGAGGATTTGTCCTTTACAAGGCTCTCATTGCGAACGAAAATGGGGTAAATGAAGGAATTTGTTTTAGCGAGTCATTTTTATCTTCCCCCGGGTCTGGACCCCTGGACAGGGCTGAGATCCGACCTCTCTGCTGAGCGTACAGGTCGGACTCAATGGAAAAAACTCCTTACCGAATGCTATGGAGCAAACTCTGCTTCACGAGTTTTAGGAGAACACGGCAAAGTCCGTTCGATCGTGAACAATTTCTCATTCATGAATTTTAGCTTTTCGCCGTTTTTACTTGATGAGCTGGCCACAGAAGCGCCCAACGTTTATCGACGGGTTGTTCAAGCCGATCAGGAAAGCCTTCAACGCTGGGGACATGGAAACGCGTTGGCCCAACTGCCACACTCGGTTATTCTTCCTTTAGCACGCCCACAAGACCTCGATCTGCAGGTCGACTGGGCCTTTCAAGCCTTTGAACATCATTTTGGCCGACTACCAGACGGAATGATTCTGCCGCAGAATGCCGTCTCGTTTCCCGTTGTTGACGCACTCATTGCCCGTGGTCTGAGCTTTATTTTGCTAGCACCGTGGCAAGTCCACGGTCTTTTGCGGCGGGGTGAAGCCTCTTGGACCGACTTAGGAAGTTCAGGAGCCCCACTTGATCGCCCCTTTGCTATCGATCGCCCTTCAGGAAGTTTAGCAGTATTCTTTCCTCATACGAACCTCAGTGCAGGCATCGAAGGTGGCCACTACCTCAAAGATGCCTTGGGCTTAGCTCAGCAGATCCGTCAAATTGGCGATCAAAACGAAGGGCCTTTAGTCTCGGCCTCGGTGGATGGCCGTTGGTTTGGATTTTGGGAACCCTTTGGGGATATGTGCCTGGCCGCCCTTTGGGAGCATCTGTCGCAAACCGTTCATCTCCAATTGAGCAATTATGCCACTGTCTTAGAGCGCCATCCTCCCACCGAGCTCGTTAAGCTCAAACGAGGACAAGACGATCTGGGCTGTTCTAGCACATGTATACACGGTGTGGAACGCTGGCGGGAGGTTTGCAGTTGTGCAGAGTTGACCCAAGACGGTGAAGCCCCCACCTGGAAGGCTCCGTTACGGAAAGTCCTGACGAGGCTTCAAGACACCATGGATGAGTGTGTAACCCAGGTACTCGAAGATCTTCATTGGCCTCCAGAACAAGATTTTCGTCGTTTTGCCGGCCAATTAAGATGGCCACTTTCTCGAGGCCCTGCCCTTGAGCAACGCCCACAAGACGAACAATTTCTGCTTCTTACTGCCAAAGAAATTGTGCTGGGAGGACAAGCCCTTTTAAACGCCGATCTGTTTGAAGGGTCTGCCCCCTCTCATCCTCAAGCTCTCGAAGTTTGGGCTCAAGCGGCGAGAACTCTGGACCTCATGACGGATTTAACCGCTCAAGATGTTGAGTTCAACTTTCTTGACGATTTATCTCGTGTCCCTGTACCCGGCTTTCATAGTGGTGAAGATTTTTTTCGACAAATCGTTCTCCCAGAAAAAAAAGATGCTACTTACCCGGCCGCTTTATTTTTGTTGGATCACTTCGTTCAAACCCACCTCGAAGATGAGGTTATCTTAGGCAACTTTCGCCTGAATGCCCTGGGACAAGCCAAAGAACAAATCGCTGAAAAAGTCTTTCGCTACAGTGGGCTCGTCCAATTCACAGAAATAGCCCGTCAACAAACTTGGGAATTTTCTTACGCCTTGGTCGAAGACTTGCAGGAAGGGGTGAGCCTGTTTTTGCGTTCCCCCGGCGAATTCAGCCCTCCCCAAGCCTTCGATCTCACCAAACTGCCCCAAGGGGAACGTGATCAGATTATTGGCATGCTCAGCGGCGACCTCGAAAGCCTCTTAGCAGAATCCACCGAAACACTCTTTCCGTTGTTGCGTAAATCTTTGGTATACTCAAAATTGCTGGGGAGCGAGCCTTTATCAGTGACCAAAGCGCTGGTTGGGTTAGTGGTCAACCGCAGGCTGAGCAAAGCTATCACGATTGGGCTACCGCACCAAGCTGAAGAAGTCTTGCGTCAGCTGGAGCAAGAACTAGGCTTTGCGAGGGAGTTTGACATTCCCCTCGAAAGCACTCGCCTTCAGCAACAAGTGTCACGCTGGCTTGCCGATACGCTTAGTGGACCATTACACTTTTTGTCTAGTGATACCCTTGAATACATCAGCAGGGTTCTGGGCCTGTTTCAGGATCACCAGCTCAAGCCCCAATCCACAGTGGCTCAGACTTTAGCCTACGAAGCCTTGACCGGCGTCGGCCAAGAGCTTGCTGACCAGTTAGACGCTCAGCAATGGGAGGTTTTGCCCCGGTTGCGAAACCTGATACGCTTAGGTGAACTTTTAAACTTAGACACCCAGGTTTTACAAAAACGAATTCTGAACCTTCCCCCCACTTAGGCGGGCGCTTGAGCTGCCATCATCATAACGTCCCCGGTCCCGAGAACTTTGACCAAACGATCTAAAATTGCTTTTTTAAGAGGATGCCCTAACCCTCGGGCTAGTCCTCCCCAAGTACGCAGAGCGCGAAGCTGAAACCCACTCGAGGTTAAAAGCTGTGCTAAGTTGCTGCGGGAAAACAAATACAAATGATCGGCAATGGCAGACCGCCACTGGGGGCCAAACCAACGAGCCTGCCAGCCGTCTGTGTTGGGCGTGGTTACCAAAACCCACCCCGCAGGTTTGACGAGGCGTGCCACCTCGGCCATAAATTTCCTCGGGAAATTAACATGCTCAATCAAATGACTGAAATGGATAACATCAAAACTTTTGTCGGGAAATCCCGCTTCGTCGAGTGTTCCCGGAAAGATTTCTACACCGCGTTGGGTACTGCCCCAGGAGGCCGACGCGGTGCACACTTCTACGCCCTGAACCTTCCACCCTTTCCCTTTCATCTCTTCAAGCAGCATTCCTGTGGCGCAACCGATGTCCAAAAAAGCACGCCCCTGACCGGCACTTCCCAGTCGTCTATCAAAGCCAATGTCTTTCAAACCCAAGCGCATCAGCTGTAAAAAGCTGGCTTCGTTGGATTTTTCATAGTCAAAGTACTGCTGATCGTAGCGCTTCAGCACCGAATCGGCCAGGGGCTGCGGATTTTGATAGATTACGCCGCAACCCAAACAGCGGACAAAGGCAAACTCGTGACAATCCCAATGCGGTTGAAAAGCTCCAGATCCACATAAATCACAAGCAATGAGTCGCGACTCTTCGCCCACAGGGCGGCTGGAGTAAGTTTTGATCTCAGACACGGTCAGGAACTGCTACCTAGGATATGGAAGGTTTTTCCCGACTCTTTACCCTGAAAATCTTTCACCACAAGTTCAAGAATATTCGTCCCTTGATTCAAAAAAATCTTTCCCAAACGCCACTCGTGATCGCCTACAATCACGTCACGGAGAGGCACCCCAGTTCCTTTGATCGCAAACTGGCCGTTTTTATCCTGCAGGCTGGTCAACGCGGTTCTGAAAACTTCGTTGCCGTTCAAGTAGGCCGACACCGAATACAGTCCCTTTTGACTACTCCCCGAGTCAGAATTGCCAGGATCAACCGCATCCACGTAAAGAGTCCAATACCCTACACTAAAATGCGAATGCGCAAATAAAGAAGCCGAGGAATCTGGGGTATTTCCCACCAATTTGACATCGAGAAACACCGGCGACCGTTCATCGGGTATGGGGGGAAAAACCAAAAGGGGGTTAACCAGCTCCCCTAATTGTTGGTCAAAAACCATCAACTGATGGCGTGTTGTAGCCCCAGATGTCCCGTTTGGTACGCTCCCCAGGGGGTCTCCCGCCGAGACATGGACCGAGGCAAGCCACGGTTGTGGTGCCAGTCCCGACACCAAAGTCCGAAGTTGATCGGAATGAGCCACAACAACAAACCCACCAAGACTCGACGGCAAGTTCTGCGGATTTCCCGTGTCAGGAGAAAATGCAAAAATCACCTGTCCTTTTTCGGGGGCTGTCAGATTGGAGGCAGACGTTTCGAACTCCAGTCCAGGTTCAAAATTGTTCCCGGTACGTTGAGCAAAGTTCTTACGGATCTTGATATCGGACGACGGCCAATCATAGGCCGACACCTGAGAAAGTCCGACAACCACCAAGAGAGTAGCTAGCAGGGGAAGACTTCGTTTCATTGCAATTCCCTTTTCATGATCAAGACCATTTGATCAGCAACCAAGATTACTCGGTTCCCTTCTTGAAGCAACAGAACGTGTTGAGCTTGAAAGGGTGAAAACAATAAAGGGCGGCCCGACGTGGACCAAACATGAAGGATGCTCGCTGACCCACCCCCGGTCACCGAGGTAATTAGGCCGAGGGGGGTATTGTAAATAAGCGACTTCAGTTGCCCCTGTAAAGGCATAACCGCTTCGTGATCCGTCTTGAGGTTCAAAAGATGCAAATCTTGTTGCGACACAAAATAGGCCCAACGATCGCCACCTAAAAAGCCCAAGGGTGTTGGGTAGGGTTTTTGATCAGAAAGCTCTTGATGGAACACGGGGTGAAACTCGTTCGTTCCGCGTTCAAGAACCAAAAAGCGCTTGGGGGACATTCCCGATAGTAAAAGAATATGTTTTTCATCAGGCGAGATTGCCGTGTTATAGATAACCGGATACTGACTGCCTCCGGGATTAAAAGCGCCCCGCATGGCACCAGTTTTATCGTAAACAGTAATGCGGCCGTCCAACGAGCCTACAACAGTCAGGGTGGGGCCGGCCGCCACCGCTGTGATAATGCTTGTACGATCTTTGGTCCAAAGCTTATTGCCCTTCAAATCGTATTCAGTCAAGCCTAATCGGTCATTAGAAAAGGTATAAAATCGTTGACCTAACCAGTAGGGGTACTGCTTTCCCGGCAAATGAAACAAAGGTCCTGAAGCCGAAGCTACCTCAGTTTGATCGGAAGTTTCATCATACCAGGCATCATTGGCCCCAGAAACAGCTTCAAGGGTCCGGGCGGGACGAAAGAAAACAGGAACCCCGTCTTTCGTCAACGCTACGGTATTTTGACCAATTAAAAGCAACTTATCGTAGGCTGTTGTGGACTCAGGTGGTAAAGACGCCATCGAAACCGCTTTAACGGGAACAAGAAAGCTGTCTTTTCCCAAAGCCCGTGGAAAGAGCAAAAGGTATAGAACGATGCAAAGTGCTATTAAAATCAGCCAAAGGGCATTCTTACTTTTATCGCGTGAACTCGAATCACCAAAATAGGACATAGCATGCAGAATACCGGCCGCTCACGGCCCTGTCAATTCTGAACGGGACGGCGTCTTTGATCACTTTCTAATTTTTGTTCCCAGATTTCAATCTTTTTGCGAATATTTTCGACGTCAGAATGGTGATTCAACGCTTGGTGGAGTAACTTGAGAGCCCCTAAATAACGGATCGCCATACGAAAATCGTCGGACCGTAAGGTCGACAGCTCGTACCTCTCCCGGTATTTCAAGGCGCTCTGTTCCAAAAGTTTTAACGCTAAGTTGACATGTTGAACGGTAATTTCATAGGCCTCAGCCTGGGAATCCATATTTTGGAACAACGTCTTGGCGTTCAATAAATTTTTCACTACCGTCGCAAAACGAGCTTCGAGCTCCACAAACGCCCATTTCCATTTGGTATTGTCCCCATACCCGTCGACCACCGACTGCAAGGCAAACCCTGTTTTTACGATGAGTCGCCACCGTTGGGCGTAGTCAAGGGAACTCACCAAAGCCAACTTGGCGTCTAGCTCGGACCAGGCCACATCAACCGCGTTGGTGACCACTTGCTCCAGATAGATGATAACCTTGTAGGCGACTTTTCGCGCTTCATTGAGGAAACCTTCATTTTTGACATTGAGCAAAGTTACTGAAAGCTCGTTCATCACGACGTAATAGGAAAGAATGTTGAGATTCTCTTCCGCAAGACGAATTTTTTTGAACTCTACACCAGTAGAATCTTTTTCTATAACTTGGAGGATGAGGTTTTCTCGGTTTTGAAAGTCTTCAATGGCTTTCTTATAGACCTGAATCGCGTCCAGGTACCGTTTTCGCGCGTCAACGCCGACTTTCGCCATCTTTACCTGCCTTCCCTGCTGGAAGCAATCAGTTCCCGAGCATGTTCTAGGCCCGCAGAACTTCCCCCTCCCGACAGCATTCTCGCGATTTCTTGAACCCGGCTATCACCCGAGATCACCTGAACCTGTGTCACCGTTCGTTCACCCAAAATCTGCTTTTCAATCTTGAGATGGTGATCTGCGTAAGCCGCTATCGAAGCCAAATGTGTTACGCACAAAACCTGTTTTCGATGTGAAAGCCGTTTGAGATACCGTCCCAGGGACTGGCCAATTTCGCCGCCTATTCCTGTATCGATTTCATCAAATATAAGTATCGGAATTTGATCGGCATCACTTAAGATCGATTTTAAGGCAAGCATCACTCGGGAAAGTTCGCCCCCCGAGGCTGTTTCTCGAAGCGGTTTTAAGGGTTCTCCCCAGTTAGCGGCCCAAAGAAAATCCACCGAGTCCAAGCCCCAGACACTGCAAAGAGGCTTTCCAGATTCCCCCAATTTTCGGGCAAGTGCAATTTGAAACCGTGCTTTAGGCATACCCAAATCGGCAAGGGCCTCAACAACCTGAACCTCAAGCGCCTTTGCTGCCGTCTGGCGACGCTCAGACAGGGCAACTGCCTTTTGAATGACCTGGCGTTCTTGTTCGGCAGCTAAGCTTGCTAGCTTTTCGGCAGAAGAATCGGCATCTTCCCATAAGGCCAACCGTTCTTCTGCTTGAGAAGCCGCATCGAGGACCTTTTCGAGTCCTGGTCCATATCGTTTTTCAAGACCGTGCAAAATCGCCAAACGGTCGTTAATTTCTTCTAGCCGATTAGGATCAAAAAGCAAGCCCCGCCGGTAAGTGGACAAGCTCTCGCCAAGATCTTCCAGCTCGTAAAATACGGTTTCGAAACGCTTGAGCCCCTCTTCCCAACCCGGATCGATTGCTGCAACGGTTTCAAAGCTTGGCATGACCCTTCGTAGCGCAGTCAGAACCGCCGTTCGCTCTTCAGAAACTGCCGCTAAGACCTCAGACAAGGCACCGTGCAAGCGCTCATGCTGGTCGAGGCGGGCTTTTTCGAGCTTCAAGGTTTCTTCTTCGTCGAGTTGAGGGTTCGCTTTGCGGATCTCTTGTATCGTGTGTTGCGCCTTCGCGATTTCTTCATCCCGTGCAGCTCGGGCGGCTTGAAATTCTTCCCACTCTTTTTTGCGGCGGCTAAGTTCTTGAAATTCAACGGCAAAAGCTTGAAGCTCGGTTTCAAGCTGGCCAAAACGATCTAAAAGCTTTCTTTGCTGCTCAGTCGAAAACAAGGATTGATGCTCATGTTGACCATGAAGGTCAAAAAGAAAGCCGGTGAGATCTTCCAATTGGGCCCGAGTGACCGGAGACGAGCCGACATAGATAGCCCCGCGCTTTTGAGGACGCAGAACCCTACGCAAAATGAGCGGTCCGTCGTCGAGCATTAGATCGTTGTTCTGCAACCATTCTGCTAACTCTGTCGAAGGGGACACGTCGATCAGGCCTGAAACCGAGGCCTCGTCGGCGCCACTGCGAATAACCTCTGCCTCTGCACGACTTCCTAAGAGCAAGCCGAGCGCGCCGATAAGAATCGACTTACCGGCACCAGTTTCACCCGTTAAGATATTCAACCCGGGCTTGAAAGGTACTTGAAGCTTTTCGATGAGGGCATAATTCTGAACATTCAACTCGGTCAACATTTGATTCTCTTTTCCCTCACTCTAATTCAGTTTGGTTCGTACAACTTCATAGAAGGACCTCCGGTCAGATTTGACCAGCAAGGCTTTATAGGGAAGCTTTTCCATTTCAAGGATATCGTCCTCTTGAAGAGGAAAGGCCTCTCGCCCATCTACCGTAAGAGTAAGCGGAATTCGTTGTTTTGGCTTCACAGTAATTCGAATTCTTTCATGACCAGGAAGAACAATCGAGCGGTGAGTCAACGAATGGGGACAAATCGGCGTGAGGATCAAGGCGTCAGTTTCTGGATGAAGAATTGGCCCCCCCGCCGATAACGAGTAGGCGGTCGACCCGGTCGGGGTGGCAACAATCAGGCCATCCGCTCTGTACTCGCCTAAAAAGGTACCTGTCAGCTCCACATCCAAAACGACCATTCGCGAACTTAGGGAACCGCTGACCACACAATCATTGAGGCTGTTAAACTCAAAGGGGACTTCTCCATGCCGGATGACCCTTCCGGCGAGCATCAGCCGTTCGGATAAACCCAGCTCACCCTTAAGGTACTTATCCAGAGTAACTTCCCACTCTTCACGGACGACTTCGGTGATGAAGCCCACAGTACCCAAATTGATCCCCAAAATCGGCACCGATTGGGCATGAACAAGCCCACAAGCAAACAAAACCGTGCCATCACCACCTAAAACGACAGCTAAATCGACTTCAGGCATCTGTGCCACCAAAGGAAAGCCCCGATACCGTAAATCGTAGGTTTTCAAACCTTTGTGGTGCAAAAACGACAAAATAGCGTCCGCATAGACAGCCGCATCTTCTTTATCAAGGTTGGCTACGACAGCGACACTGCGGACAGGCATACCTTACTCCTGTGAAAAATTCCCTATGGGAGGGTGGCGAGAACCTTTCCTAGAATTTCCTCTTCTTTGGCCGTCAGGACCACAGGAAGAGGAAAAATCAACGTATGAAGGGCAAGATAGCGAGCGTTCGGACAATCGGCAAGCGTTTCAGAGAGGCCTGCGAAGGGAGCTCGGCACTCAACCCCCTTGCGTTCGGCGTAACTTTGAGCTTCTCGAGCACCTTGAACCAAAATCAAAGAAAACCAAGGCGGAGCAATTTCTGCGTCGCCTTCTTGGTGAGGCTGCCGATGACTTTTAGCCAACTTTTGAAACAGCCTATGGCGATGCTCTTTTCGTTTTTCAGACAATTCCTCTTTTTGAGGCCACATACCTAAAGCTAAAGCGGCATTCGGTGGCGGCAGTAAATCATCGGTCAACGGCTTTTTAGAAAAAAACGTCCCTAAATGTTTCGCCGTTCTGACTCCGACAACCGCACCTCGCCCTGCAGTGATCAAACTCTCTTTTCCTAGCGAGATAAAAACGGCATCGCCACCTTGACCGGCCTGAAGTTGGTCTCGGATACCTCCCCAGCCGTGGGTAATATCTTCAATCAAAAAGACACCCAAGGCTTTTAGGGTGACAAGATCCGGAAGAAATCCCAAGGCGGTATCGCTAATAACGGCTCGTGGGTTTTGCTCCAACAATGCCTTGACGCTGGCTGTATCTAAAACAGGGCAATCGGATCGGGTATCCGCCCATAAAGGAATGGCTCCCCACTCTTCGAGAACCTCTGCCCACAGCGGATTACCCAAGGGAGACAAGATTACTTTTTCGCCGGGGAGAAGGCCCAGCGAGCGCCATAAATAGCGCATGGCGCCAGCTTCGTTACCAAAGCTCCAGGCCTCAGTACACCCCCAAGAGCGTGCAAAATCACGAGCAAGCTTTTCTGAAAGCTCTCCAGGTGTCCATTGATCGTGCATCATCAAATCGAGAGCCTTGTCCCACTCTTTTCGCCGGACATAGGGTCGTGTTAAAGGTATCAGCGACATCAGCGTCCATACTGAGAAATCAACTGGAGTTCTCGGGGATCAAACAATTTACGAATATCAAGAATAACCAAGTACCCCTCGTCGTTTGAAACTACACCCTGAATGTACTCGGCCCCAATTCCGCTAATGATTTGCGGTGGAGGTTGAATATCTTCAAGATCGACCATCACAACACGAAGGATCTTATCGATGATAATACCAATTTTGGTTCCGTTGATATTTACAATAACCGAACCACTAAGTAACTCTTCGCCTTCTGCGAGTTGAAGCCGTTTAATATGAAAACGCCGATGGAGGTTAATAACAGGAATAATTTCGCCGCGGAGGTTAAAAATACCTTCAACATAGGAAGGAGCATTCGGAATGGTACGGACACTTTCCACCTTCCAAATTTCATTAACATCCATGATATCAATGGCGTATTGCTCGTTACCCAGCTGAAAAGTCACAAACTGTTTCTGGACGTCATTTTCCACGCGAAACCTCCTTCCCTAACATAGAATAATCGAAGGAAGAGCTTTTTGCAAAGAGTTCAAAAGCGAGTGGACAAAAAAAGAGCCTGGCGACGACCTACTTTCCCGCGATAGCAGTATCATCGGCGCGGGAGAGCTTAACTTCCGTGTTCGGGATGGGAACGGGTGGGGCCTCTCCGCTATGGTCACCAGGCAATTAACAACAAAATAAG
>DAIDHT010000005.1:0-58973 GCA_027451945.1 Spirochaetales bacterium | reverse complement strand
GGGTCTGGGTTCCTGCCGCAAAGGCCCCGAAGGCCGAAAGGCAAAATACGACCAAACTTAGGAACCGTTTCAAGGGTTGTCACCTCCCATGACTCTGGTTCCATTGTCGGAAGATATCATGATTACCTTACTAGCGAATGCGATTTCTCAGATTTTAAAGAAAGATGAGGCGTTTCAAGGCCTTTTGGCCGACTGGCGCCGGGGTAAATTCCCCCTCAATATCGAAGGCGCTCAGGGGTTCTTTCTGGCCCCAGTTTTGGCGCAGTTGACCCGCGAAACACCGGGAACGCTGTTTTTAGTCACTGCCAACGATGCCGAAGCCGAAACTTGGGCCGACGACTTGAGTGCTTTGGGCTTGGAACCCGAGCTGCTCCCTTGGTGGGGAACCTTGCTCTACCAGGGGATCAGCGCGCAGGCCAGTATCTTTGGGGAACGTTCGCGCTTATTGTCGCGTTTATCGCGTCGCGAACCCCGGTTGGTGCTTGTTAGTGTGCGTAGCTTGCTGTTCCCGGTGCCATCCCCTGGGTCGTGGAAGACAAAGCTAACAACCTTTCGCAAAGGGAACACCCTTCACGTGCAAAAAACCGCCGAACGGTTGGTTCAGCTGGGGTATCTACGGGTTCCCCGTGTCACTGTTCCCGGCGAGTTCGCCCTGCGAGGCGAAGTGCTTGACCTGTTTTTGCCCGGCGAAGAGCAGGCGGTACGTTTGGTCTTTGGGTTTGATACCATCGAGGATATTAAGCATTTCGACCCTTTAACCCAGTCCTCGAAAGGGACTTTGGAAGAGTTAGTTGTCTACCCCGCCCGTGAAGTTGTCTGGGACGAGGCCTCACTGAGCCAGGTGGATGCCGCCGCCCAGCGTCTTGGTTGGGGTACAGAATGGCTTTCGTACCAAGAAGCCTTGCGCGAAACCGGTGATTTTCGGGGTGTAGAACTCTTTTACCCCTTCGCGGAAGAAAAACCTACACCGCTATGGTCTTATGCCGACGAAACGGCGATTTTCTTGTTCCCTGAGTGGGAAAAACTCAACAGTGTCTGGGATACTCTGCGCAAAGAAACCAAGCAGATGTATCAACAGGCTCGCAGTCAGGGGCTGTTGGTGCCCGACCCTGAGCAGGTGTTTTTTCCTTGGGATCAATTTTTGCGTGAGGTACCGCGCCGGGCACAGTTTCCCGCGCTTCATGTCGAGGATTCGCCCGAGCCGCGTCACCATTTGTCGTGTGAGCCACCACGCGCCTACTTTGGCAATATTCCGTTTTTTAAGGATGAAGTCCTCAACTTAAAAACAGCGGGGTACCAGGTCTTTGTTGTGGCGGGTTCGCCATCTCAGGCTCAGCGGCTGGAATTTCTTTTGAAAGACTCGGGGGCCCAGGTTGTTCCCGCGCGGATTTCGTCGGGGTTTGTTTTGTCGCGGGGCAAGATTGCCGTTATTCACGAGAATGAGATTTTTGGGCGCAAGCGCAAAGGCCCCGCCTCGTTAAAAACCGCGCAAACTCAGGCCCTCGATTCGTTTGTTGACCTCAGTCCCGGCGATTTTGTCGTGCATATTAACTACGGGATTGGCCGTTTTTTGGGTATCGAACGGGTTCGAGTAGCCGGTAACGAACGTGACTACATCAAGATCGAGTACGGCGGCGAAGAAACTATCTTTTTGCCCATTGAACAGATCAACCTGATTCAGCGCTACATTGGTTCCGAAGGCAAGGAGCCCCGCTTAGATACCCTGGGCGGAAAATCATGGGAAAATAAAAAAAGCCGTGCCAAGAAATCGGTCGAAGAGCTCGCCGACCGCCTGATTACCCTGTACGCCAAACGTCAAAACGCCCAAGGTCATACCTTTGGTGCCGATAACGACTGGCAGGCCTCGTTCGAAGCGGCGTTTCCCTTTGATGAAACCGAAGATCAACTCAGGGCCATTGCCGAAATTAAAGCGGATATGGAATCCCCGAGACCTATGGACCGTCTGTTATGCGGCGATGTCGGCTATGGCAAAACCGAAGTGGCAATGCGGGCCTGCTTTAAAGCCGTCGTTGGGGGCAAACAGGTGGCATTTTTGGCCCCGACCACCATTCTTGTCGAACAGCATTTTGAAAATTTTCAAGACCGATTTGGGCGTTTTCCTGTTCGCATCGGTATGTTGTCACGATTTGTTTCCAAAGCCGAGCAAAAAGCGACTTTGGCCAAGCTGGCCAAAGGTGAGTTAGACGTGGTCATTGGTACTCATCGCCTTTTGCAAAAAGATGTCGTGTTTAAGAATCTTGGACTTTTGGTGATCGACGAGGAACAACGCTTTGGTGTCAAAGACAAAGAGCGTTTAAAAGAGCTCAAAGCCTCTATTGACTGTCTGGCGATGAGTGCGACCCCGATTCCCCGGACGTTGCACATGAGCCTACTCAAAATACGCGACATGTCGGTTTTGCGCACGGCCCCGCATAACCGTCACCCCATTGAAACCTTTTTGCAAGAATTTTCAGATGACGTGGTGGCCAAGGCGATTCGGCGGGAGGTGGAACGAGGCGGCCAGGTGTTCTTTCTTCACAACCGGATAGAAACCCTCGAAGCGAACGAGCTGTACCTCCGTCGACTTCTCCCCGAACTTTTGATTCGCAGTGCCCATGGCCAAATGGACCCCAAGGACCTCGAAGAGGTCATGCACGATTTTATCCATGGCAACTTTCATGTGTTAGTCTCGACAACTATCGTCGAAAACGGGATCGACATTCCCAACGTTAATACCATCATTATTGATCGCGCCGATATGTACGGTATAAGTCAGTTATACCAGCTGAGGGGCAGGGTAGGCAGGTCAGGTAAGGTCGCCTTTGCGTACCTGTTGTATCCCGATGGACGCGCTTTGACCGAGCTCGCGATGAAACGTCTGCAAGTTATCTCGGACTTTACGGAATTGGGGGCTGGGTTCAAGATCGCCATGAAAGATCTAGAGGTTCGGGGGGCTGGTAACCTTTTAGGAGCCGAACAGTCCGGAGACATTTTGTCGGTTGGTTTTGAGATGTACCTCAGGTTGTTGAACGAAGCTGTCGCCGCGAAAACCGACCAGAAAACCGAAGAAATCGAAGAAATTTATATGGAGCTGGACTATTCGGGTTTCATCCCCGATACTTACATTCAGGATCCCACAGACAAAATGGATGTGTACAAGAAAATCGCCTCGGTGGTTACCGAGGAAGATCTAGAACGGGTCAATCAAGAGGTCCACGATCGGTTTGGACCCTTGCCGGACGAAGTACATAGCCTGATGTCGCTGGCTGAAATCCAGATCATTTGCCGCAAACTCAAGGTTAAAGCCGTTCGGGAACGAAATGGGTTATGTGCCGTTGAGTTTGGTCGTATGGTCGATTTTCCCTTTGAAAAGGCTATGCGCCTGCTCAGGGAGTCGGGAGGTCAAGTCAAGAGTTTACCCGATAAGCCCAATGTTCTGGTTTTTGAAACTAAGAAGATTGGGTTGGCCGAGAAATCTGTCTTTCTTCGGGAACGGCTCTCAAGATTGTTATGAAGACCGATGCCTTTGCTGATTTGCTGGCAGATGCTGCCAACTTACAAGATTTTCTCAAACGTTCGCTTGACCGGGTGATCCGCACCCTAAAAGCCGACTCCGGCTCCATTTATTTATATGATGAGAGCGAACGACGGCTGGTGCTACGAGCCACCCAGGGTTTTGACAAAAAGCTGGTGGGCAAGTTTTCGTTGGGGCTAAACGAAGGGCTCGTTGGTTTGACCCTACGCGAACAAAAGCCCGTTCGAGAGGCTCGTGGTCGTGATAACCCGGCCTATTTAGTGGTTCCCGCCCTTAAAGAAGAAGACTTTCAAGCCTACCTTTCTGTGCCAATTTTACGCGGGACCTCTCCGGTAGGGGTTATTGCTCTGCAAAACCGGCAAGCCGCTGCCTTTCGCGACGAAGATGTTCGGCTGTTACGAGAGCTGGGGGCCCAGCTTTCAGCGGCCTTAGAAAATATTCAATTGTTGCTTGATGCCACCCAAACCAAAGAAGTCGGCGAAAAAGCGGCTCCTGCGGTTCGACCTGAGCTGATTCGTGGCCGGGTTGCCAGCGATGGGGTGGCTTTGGGAAAGGCTGTGTTGCTGGGAACGTCTGAAGGTAACCTTCTGCTGAGTGCTCCGGACCCTAAGCTATATCACGAGAGTCTGAAATCGTTTCATCAGGCCCTGAAACATTCCATTGAGCAGGTCGAAAGCCTGCAAAAAGAGATGGAAACGCGGTTAGCCGATGTCGCTAGCTTGATCTTTAGTACGCATATTTTGATGCTTAAAGATGAGAGCTTTTCGGGCGAAATGGAAGCCCTAATCAAAAGTGGCACCTCGGCCCCCGCCGCCGTTGTCGCGATCGTGAATCGGTATATCGAGATTTTTCATTCCAGTCCCAATGTTCGTTTGCGCGAAAAAATTCAAGATGTGAAAGATCTCGGTCACCGTCTGTTAGCCAATTTAAATCGTGACGAACGAGACGTTGGCGATTATATAGGTCAAATTGTCGTGGCCCAAGAATTGCTTCCCTCGGAGCTGGTCAAGATTTCGGCCCAACACGCCGAAGGGCTTTTACTGTTTGGCGGTGGCGCCTCGGCGCACGTGGCGATTCTTGCCAAGAGTCTGGGAATCCCTGTTCTTTTTACCGAAGATAAGGCCCTGTTTCAAATTGCCGAAGGTGATGGTCTTGTTTTGGATGGCTACCAAGGCAATATCTACGTTAACCCGTCACCCGCCGTGTGGGAGCACTTTGAGCAACAGCGTAAAGCCCTCGAAGACGCCAGTCGTCAGCAAAGCGAGGTGTCCGAGACCACAGAAACCCAAGACGGCCACCTGGTGCACCTTTATGCTAACGTCAACCTTATTTCGGACTTGCCGCTCACGAAAAAGAACAAGGCTGAGGGTATTGGCCTTTACCGCAGTGAGTTTCCCTTTTTGATTCGTAATGACTTTCCTACCGAAGACGAACAATTTCGCGTTTACCGAAAACTCATGGAGGAGATGGCTGGGAAAGAAGTCATTTTGCGAACTCTCGACATTGGCGGTGACAAGGTTTTGTCGTACCTTCCGCCCAGCTCAGAATCGAACCCTTTCTTGGGCTTGCGGGCTATTCGTTTTTCACTCAAAAACGAGGCGATTTTTCACGACCAGCTTAGGGCCATGCTTCGCGCCGGCGAGGGGCACGACCTACGAATCATGTTCCCCTTGATCTCGTCGCTCGACGACTTTCGCGAGGCCAAGGGGCATGTTATCGAATGCCGTCGGCAATTACTGCGTGAAGGTATACCCCACAACGATCACCCCCTGGTGGGGGCCATGATTGAACTGCCCTCCGCTTGTGAAGTGGCCTCGGAGCTCGCGCGTGAAAGTGATTTTCTCTGTGTCGGTACCAACGATTTGGTTCAGTACTTGTTGGGTGTTGACCGTACCAACGAAGCCGTGTCGAACCTGTATACGGCTTACCACCCAGCAGTGTTTCGTACCCTCAACCGCACCATCCGTGCCGCCCGAAACCATGATTGTCCGATCTCGATCTGCGGTGAAAGTGCTGCTGACCCCAAGATGATTCCTTTCTTCATTGGAGCGGGCGTCCGCAAGCTCAGCGTCAACCCCAAGGCCTTGCCTGACGTGCAAAAAGTTGTCACCCAACTTTCGGTGCGGGACTGCCAGGTGCTTTCCGAAAAGCTAGCTTCCTTGGGTACAATACGCGAAATTCAGCAGTATTTGGGGATTACCACCGTTTAAAGATGCCTTGGTTAGTCCTATCGCTTGCGGAAAACCCCTCTTTTTGTTAAAATGCCGTCATGGAAGCCCGACGTCAGGTTCACAGCTATGTTCTAAGAGCCGCCCGGATGTCGGACAGCCAGCGTCGCGCCGTTGATGAGCTTTATCCTCTGTATGGGTTAACCTTCCCTCCTGTTCCCAACTGGGCCGAGCTTTTTCCCCACTGTGAACGGAGTGTGCTGGAAATTGGGTTTGGTAACGGGGAAGCTACGATTGAAATTGCGCAAAACCGACCTGAGACGGGTTTTATTGGGTTAGAGGTGCATACCCCTGGGGTAGGGCAATTGCTTCGTGAAATACACCGGCGAGGCTTAACCAATCTCAAGGTTTTGCGTCATGACGCTGTCGACGTTGTCAAAGCGTTACCAAGGGAATCTCTGGATGGCTACCATGTCTTTTTTCCGGACCCTTGGCCCAAAAAACGCCATCATAAGCGACGACTCCTTCAGCGACCTTTTTTACAAGAAATGATCGCGACGCTTAAGCCTGGTGGAATCCTCTATATTGCTACTGACTGGGAAGAGTACGCTGAAGAAGTGCTGGCTGCGTTGGGAACGTTTTCTGAAATGCGCAACCCCTACCTAGGGTGGGCGCAAGGCCTAACCTGGCGTCCTAGCACAAAGTTTGAAAAACGAGGCCGGCAAGAAAACCGTCCGATCCGCGAAATTCTGTTTGAAAAGAGGGGGGCTCCATGAAGGGTGAGGCTATGAACAACGATAAGCCGAGAGATCAGATCGAGGGAGAGTTTGTGGAGCGCTACGCGGCGGTTGCCGAGCGGAATAACCTGTTTGATCCGGCGTTTTATGAAAAATTCAATGTCAAGCGCGGTCTGCGCAACGCAGATGGCTCGGGTGTAGTGGTCGGGCTCACCGAAATCGGTGAGGTTCATGGCTACATCATTGACGAAGGTGAAAAAACCGATGCTCCTGGTCGTTTACGCTACCGTGGTTACGATATTAAAGATGTGGTCTCGGGGTTTCAGACCGAAAAACGCTTCGGTTTTGAAGAGGCCGCCTTTCTCCTTTTGTTTGGGAACCTTCCCCGTCCTCAGGAGCTCAACGATTTTACCGTCCTTTTGGGCTCGTTGCGTCAATTGCCCCGAGGCTTTGTCGAAGATGTTATCTTGCGTTTTCCTAGCCCCGATATCATGAACCAGCTGGCTCGAAGCGTTTTATTCACCTATTCGTTTGACCCCGAGCCTGAAAACAATTCGATCAAAAATATCCTCAGGCAGTGTGTTGAGCTGATCTCGCGCTTCCCGATCTACATCGCCTATTCCTATCAAGCCAAACGCCACTATTACGACAAGTTCAGTCTGTCGATCCATCACCCGCAGGCGGGGTTGTCAACGGCCGAAAACTTCTTGTACATGATTCGCCCTGACAACGCCTACACTCGCCTCGAAGCCGAGATCTTAGACCTGGCGATGGTCCTTCACGCCGAGCATGGGGGCGGCAACAACTCTACCTTTGCCATCCGCCTTGTCAGTAGTGCTGGTACCGATACCTATAGTGCCATGGGCTCGGCCATTGGTTCCCTCAAGGGCATCAAGCATGGCGGGGCCAATATCCGCGTGATGCGCATGGTAGACGATATTAAGGCGAACTGTCCCCACTGGGATCAAGACGACCAATTAGCAGCGTACTTAGAACGAATGATCCGCAAGGAAGTTTTTGATCAGCAGGGCCTTATTTATGGGATGGGCCATGCGGTCTACACACTCTCGGACCCACGAGCTGAACTGCTCAAAGCAAAGGCGGCACAGTTGGCCGCCGAAAAGGGGCAAGAAAAGAGCTTTGAGCTTTACGAGGCGATAGAACGCTTGACTCCAGAAGTAATGCGCAAAGTCAAAGGCTCTCAAAAAGCCATCTGCGCTAACATCGACCTGTATTCTGGGTTTGTGTATGAAATGTTGGGACTCCCCCGCGAGCTGTATACACCCATTTTTGCCATGGCACGGGTAGCGGGCTGGAGTGCTCATCGAATTGAAGAAATTGTTTCAGGGGGACGGATTATTCGGCCTGCTTACAAAAATGTTTCGGAACGATCAGACTACCTGCCCCTTGCCCAACGCGTTTAACCTGTCTCAAGCGTTCTTTTGTTTTGATGCCGAAGGAACGCTCTGGGAAGCGGGTCAAGCTGTGCCCGGCTGTGCTGAGTTCTTAGCTTTAGTACAGCGGCAGAGCTGGCCCTATGTTGTGTTGACGAACACCGTCAGCCTCACCCCCGAACAGCTGTCCCGAGAGTGGGCACGCCAGGGGCTAAAGGTGCCAGCTTGGCGTTTTGTGACACCGTTTGATGCCCTTAACAGATTTTTAGAACAAGAATATCCGGCTAAGACTAAAGCGAACTTTCGTTGGGTTGGCTCGCGCCGTCAGGCACGGCGCTTGTCCCGGCGTTCTTCGCTGGTCAAGGCGCAACCATACGAGAAACCGCCGACTTGGGTAGTTTTGGGCGACCTTGAAAGCTTTTCGTGGAACCTTAAATTTTTGAACAGCCTCGCCAAGGATTTACGCCGGGGCGCTCGTCTGGCAACCCTGTCTCCGTCATTATTTTACCGCCGGGGGGCCGAATGGCGTTTGGATACAGGGAGTTTTGTGCGCCTTTTTGAACCTTTTCTCGACGTCCCCCCCGTGATTCTTGGCAAGCCCAATCCTTTGGTCATCGAAGCAGCCCGCCATCGCCTGAAGGTTACCGGACCGGTTTGCGTTGTAGGCGATGATGTAGCCACCGATATTCAGTTAGCCCATACGGTGGGGGCTGTGTCGCTGTTGCTTCGTCGAGGCAAATATAAACCTGGCGATGAAAACCGCCTTGCGCCGACCTGGTGCGCGACAACTCTTGAGCAAGCAGGGCAACTTCTTGAACACTGGTGGGCTTCTCAGAGTGAGTCTTAACCGAGCTTGGCGTAAACTTTCAGGTATTCGGTGATAGATGCATCCCACGAAAAGTTTTGTCGCATGGCTTGACGTACCAAGGTTTCCCAGCCGGAGCGGGATTCTCTGAGAGCCAAGATACGTTCGCTGGTTTTGATTAAGGCTTCGCGGGCTTTTTGTCGGGTAGTTCCTGAAAAAACAAAACCCGTCTTTTCATGTTCAACGGTGTCGTGTAGGCCCCCCCGATCATGAACCAGCGGAGGGGTACCAAACCGCATGGCAATCAACTGACTCAAGCCGCAAGGTTCAAAATCTGAGGGCATCAAGAAGACATCGGCCGCCGCATAGGCGGCCTCAGCCAAGGCAGGATCAAAGGCGTTTAAAAACAGGGCATTGGGTTGGGAGTTGAGAAAGGCAAGATCGCTTTCCCGTTCCCCTGAAGCAATGACCAAAAGTGATAGTGGCAGATTTAAAAAGGCCCGCGCCACAGGGGTGCCATTGTGTAGCGTATCGAGAAAGAGCCCCAGCTTTTGTGAAGCGGCACGGGTGATCATGACAAATAAAGGGCGGTGGATGGCGAGCGACTGAAAGGCGTCTAAGTGGCGGGCCGCCTCGGAGGCGTTTTTAAAACGAGGTCCTAGGCGAGCCGCCAGGTCGCCCAGTCGGTGCGATAACCCGGTAAGAAAGGCTTTTTTATGCTGTTGCTTGACTTCAAGAACGCCGGGGGTTTCAGCGTTGTACGGAGGAACTAAACGGTCAGGATCAAAAGTTTTTTGATCTAAGCCATTTAAAATTCCCCACAAGCGCTTGTCTTGCTTACGAACGAGAAGGTCTTTTTCAAGACCCCTACCGCCAAAAAATCCGGCGTCTTCTTGATCGGCCTTGGTAATTTCGCGGGCGTAGGTGGGGCTTACGGTGTTGACGCCGTCTGAAAGGCGAATTCCTGCACGCATCGGGTTAAAGCAGTCCTCATAACGGGGGTCTGTGGCTAATGAGAACTCAGGGCTAGAGGTCAAGCCCTCCCAGAGGTCAGGGACCCAATCCCTAACACCGGCTAAAGGCGAGGTGGCTTGCCAAGGGCGAATACCTTGGTAGTCAAGGTTATGAATGGTAAAAAGGGTGACAGGGCGTTGCCGAGGCGGGTCGTGCTTGACCAACCATGACAACAGACCGGTGTGCCAGTCGTGAAGATGAAGAATATCGATGTCACCCCAAGCGGCGGAGGTTTTAAGGAGTTGATGGACAGCCCGCGAAAAAAAACCGAAACGAACGGCGTCATCTTCGAACGGCCCTTTGCCCCGCGCCTGCGAATCCACATAAACATCGCCCCAGTCGTCATGAAAAAAAGGGGCATCTAAAAGAAAATAGGAAGCCCCTGAATGACCTGATGAGGAACTACCGGCGTTCTTCGCAGTAAGTGGAGCTTCCAACAGTCGGGCGGCAGTAGGTACCCCGCCGAAGGGTACTAAAAAGCCAGTGACCACCTTTCCGGTTAATCCTAAATTCTGATAAGCGGGAACAATAACTTTGACTGAGAGACCACGACCGGAGAGTTCTTCGGCGAGGTCACGAACCACGTCCCCCAAGCCCCCGACTTTGGCCAGTCCCCGACATTCCGAGGCAACAAGAAGTACTTTTGGAAGATCCGCTTTTTGTTTCATAAACTCAGTATAAGATACCTTCCCGGTGAAAGGGAACACTTTTTTAGTTTACATTTTGGCGCCAATGTTTGAAACTTAAACTAAGGAGTTCATCATGATGGAAGACACGATTTGTCTGATTCTCGGAGGAGGACAAGGCAGTCGGCTTTTTCCCCTAACCAAGGACCGTTCCAAGCCTGCGGTGCCTATCGGAGGAAAGTTTCGACTGATTGATATCCCAATCAGCAACAGTCTGAATTCAGACATTTACAAAATCTTCATTCTGACCCAGTTCAACTCGGCCTCGTTGAATCAACACGTCAACCAAGCCTATCGGTTCGACAACTTTCATGACGGCTTTGTCGATATTCTTGCGGCCGAGCAGACTCAAGAAAACTCGGGCTGGTATCAAGGCACCGCCGATGCGGTTCGCAAAAACATCAAGCATTTTACCTCGTTTAAAGGCGTCAAGCACGTTCTGATCCTTTCGGGTGACCAAATTTACACGATGGACTTTCGAGAAATGTTTCGGTATCACGAACAAATGAAATCCGAGCTCACCGTTTCGGTACTTCCCTGCAACCGTGAAGATGCCTCGGGTTTTGGCTTGGTGAGGTTGGAAGGGGGAATGATCCGGCAGTTCGTTGAAAAGCCCAAAGATCCTGCTGTGTTAGATTCCCTGAAAAGTACCGAGTTTATTCGCGACAAATTTCCTACCATTGAGCCCGAAAAGCATTGGCTGGCCTCGATGGGGATCTACCTTTTTAACGTTGAAACGCTCTTGGAACTTTTGGATAACGACTTTAAAGATTTTGGCAAAGAAGTCATTCCCAACGCTATTGAGAATCGACGTGTTGGCGGCTATTTGTTCAACGGCTATTGGGAAGATGTGGGAACTATTCACTCCTTTTGGAAAGCCAACTTAGATTTTGCCAAGCGGAACCCTCAGTTTGATTTCTACCGCACCCAAATCTACACCCATGCGCGTTACCTGCCATCTTCTCGTTTTGATGCCTGCAACGTGGACGAGTCTCTCGTTTGTGAAGGCAGTATCCTTGATCGTTCTACCTTGCGACGGTCAGTGATTGGAGTCCGCAGTATTTTAAAAAGCGGCGCCATCATTGAAAATTCGATTCTTATGGGCTCGGATGACTTTGAAAGTGAAGAAGATCGCGAACGAAACCGTGTTCAAGGCATCCCGGATATCGGAATTGGCGAAAATACGGTGATACGCAACGCTATTATCGATAAGAATGCCCGAATTGGGCGGAACTGCCATATTTACAATAAGGACTCGGTAGAACGTTTGGAGGGAGAAAATTACTATATTCGTGACGGTATTGTGATTGTCCCTAAGAACGCCGTGATCCCCGATAATACGGTGATCTGATGGAGCTGACTCCTGTCGCCGTTTGTGAAAACCGGCGGCTGGGGCCGGGGTTCTGGCTGAGCTGGGAACGAACCTTTGCCTTTCGCCCAGGGCAAGTGGTGGGTTTAACCCTGTCGCCCCAGCAAGCCGTTCGCTGGTACAGCTTGGCGTCGGGGAACAAGGACCCTTGGGCCTCGGTGCTCTATACTGAAGTCGAAGGTGGGGAACTCACGCCATTTTTGGCGGCCCTGAAACCTCACGATACGCTTTATGTGACTCAGCCACAGGGGATGTTCAGCTTTCCTCCTCGTTATGTCGGGGTTGCCACTGGTACGGGCATCGCTCCGTTCTTGTCGGCACAAAAATCGGGTCTCAACGGGCCAACGCAGTTGCTTCAAGGGGCTAGATCCCAAGACGGTTTGTATTTTGCCGAGTTGTGGCGTGAAGTTTTGGGGGAACGCTACCTTCCTTGTTGCTCTCGCGAAAAGGCTCTCGGGGTGACCTTCGGTCGGGTGACCGATCTGTTGAAGAGAGCAAATCTCGCGGGGGGGGAGGGGGGCCTAGGGTTGGGTGCCCCGGCGGTTGGTCCGCCACGGGCCCCGCATTTTTCAACGACGATGCCCTACCGGTTGTGTGGAAGTGCAGAAATGGTCGTCGAAGCTCGTGACGTTCTGATTGAAAAAGGTGTACCTTTTCAACAGATTGTGTCTGAGGTATATTTTTGACCGAGAAACTCCCTGTGACCGAGAAACCCCCTGCTTTTGAAAAGCCTGCTCTTTTAGGCAAAACACGACAAGAACTCCGCGATTTAGCTGAAAGCTTAGGTCGACCAGCCTATACAGGTAATCAGTTGACTCAGTGGTTGTATAAAAAACGAGTTACTACTTTTGATCAGATGACTGACCTGCCTTCCGTTTTGCGTGAACAGCTTACCGAAAGTTTTGCTGTTGGCCGTCAAGCGCCACTGCAGGGGCAGGAATCCGTTGATGGTACCAAAAAGTACCTCTTTCCGGTGGCTGGACGGACCGTTGAAGCGGCATATATTCCCGAAGAGGACAGAAAAACCCTCTGTGTCAGCTCTCAGGTGGGTTGCAAAATGGGGTGCCTCTTTTGTATGACCGGCAAGCAAGGATTTCAAGGGAACTTGACGGCGGGACAAATCGTTAACCAAATTTTGAGCTTGCCCGAAGGGCACCTGTTGACCAATGCGGTTTATATGGGAATGGGGGAACCCCTCGATAATCTCGACGAAGTCCTCAAGAGCCTGGAAATTCTTACCTCAGAATGGGGGTTAGGGTGGTCGTCCCAACGTATTACCCTTTCGTCAGTGGGGCTATTGCCGGCCCTGCAAGAGTTTTTTGCTCGGAGCAAAGTCCGCTTTGCCCTATCGTTGCACAGCCCCTTTGACGAGGAGCGTTCGAGTTTGATGCCGGTTCAGAATGTTCATAACCTGCATGAAATCCTTAGCTTTTTACAGACTATTCAAGAAGAGGACGCCCGACGCATTACGATAGAGTACATCTGTTTTGACGGCGTCAATGACACGCCGAGGCATGCCCGTGAGCTGGTTAAGATTCTTCATGGGCTAAAAACTCGCGTCAACTTAATTCACTTTCATCCCATCCCCGGCACTCCCTTGAAAGGCTCGAAGGCGCAAGCGATGACCAGCTTGCAAGAGGCTTTAGCGACCAAGGGTGTACCAGCGACCATTCGTCGCTCGCGGGGTGAGGATATTTTGGCGGCCTGCGGGCTATTATCGACACTTAGACGCTAACTTAACCTTCGGCGTTGAACTAAAGCGTTATCTCGTGTACATTGGCGCCATGCCGCACCCTGTTCCCTATCTTCGCAATTTTTGTATCATTGCCCATATCGACCATGGAAAATCGACCCTGGCCGACCGTTTTATTCAAAGATCACGGATCATTGATGACCGGAACTTTCAAAACCAGATTCTGGACAACATGGATATTGAAAGGGAACGGGGGATAACCATCAAAAGTCAGGCGGTTGCTTTGCCGCATAAAGCCGCTGACGGCAATACCTATATTTTGAACCTGGTCGACACCCCCGGGCACGCCGACTTTTCATACGAAGTCAGTCGGGCCATTGCCAGCTGTGAAGGGGCGTTATTGGTCATTGATGCCACCCAAGGGGTTCAAGCACAAACGTTGTCGAATCTCTACATGGCCATGGAGCATGACCTATTCATTATTCCCGTAATCAATAAAATTGACATGCCTGGTGCAGATATCGAACGGGTAAAACACCAGATTGATCATGATTTGGGCCTTGATAGCTCAATAGCGGTTCCTGTTTCTGCCAAAATCGGCCTTGGGATGGATGAGCTTCTGCAAGCAATCGTAGACTGGATCCCCCCTCCGAAAGGAACAGAGACAGCTCCCTTGCAAGCCGTCATCTTTGATTCACATTACGACCCCTTTAGGGGAGTTATTGTTCATATCCGGAATTTTCAGGGAACCCTTCGCGAAGGGGAACAAATCCGCTTTTGGAACTCGGGGGCCGTACACACCGTCGAAGAGGTTGGGGTTTTTCGTATTGTTCTTGAAAGAACAAAATCTTTAGGTCCAGGTGAAGTCGGTTACCTCATTGCGGGGATCAAAACTATTGCCGATATCCGTGTCGGCGACACGGTCACAACCGAAGCCGCGCCTTGCGATGCTCCCTTGCCAGGGTTCCGTGATGTCAAACCTGTGGTGTTTTCATCCTTGTACCCCGTCGATGCCGACCAGTATGAGGATTTGGCCAAGGCTCTCGAAAAACTTAAGCTCAATGATGCCGCGCTTATTTACGAAAAAGACAGCTCTGTTGCCCTTGGCTTTGGGTTTAAATGTGGGTTTTTGGGCCTTTTGCACCTCGAAGTTGTGCAAGAGCGCCTGGAACGCGAGTTTGACCTCAACATCATTTTAACCTCTCCTTCGGTGCAGTATCGCTTGACCAATAAAAAAGGACAGACCTATACCATCGAATCACCAGCTTCTTTTCCTGACCCTACGACCATCGAAACCGCCGAAGAACCCTTTATTAAAGCCACAGTCATCACCCCTACCGATTATTTGGGGGGCATTATGACCTTGTGCACTAACAAACGTGGTGTTCAGGAGAATATGACCTACCTCGATGAAAAGCGAGTGGAACTTCGCTACAATATGCCTCTGGCCGAAGTTTTGTTTGATTTTTATGACAAATTGAAATCGATCAGCAAAGGCTATGCTTCGTTCGACTATGAGCTGGCAGACTTTCAGGCCACAGACTTGGTTAAACTCGACATCATGATCAATGGTGAAATTGTGGATGCGTTGTCCATGCTTGTTTTTCGCGGTAATGCCTATGATCGAGCGCGGCGGGTTTGTGAAAAGCTCAAAGAAGAAATTCCAAGACAGCAATTTAAGATTCCCATTCAAGGCGCCATTGGAAATACCGTCATCGCACGTGAAACCGTCCAAGCCTTCCGCAAGGATGTTTTGGCTAAGTGTTATGGCGGTGACATTACCCGAAAGCGCAAGCTGTTAGAGAAGCAAAAAGAAGGCAAAAAACGCATGAAGATGGTGGGAAGTGTCGAACTTCCGCAGTCCGCCTTCCTTTCTGTTCTTAAGTCTACCGAAGACGACTAGCGCAAGCCAGGGGACGAGAGTTGCCCATACCACCAGGCAGCACTGGCTTTCAGGCGAGCCAACCAGGCGGTAGAAGCTTGAAAGTCCGGGTCAGGAAAAGACATGCTTAGGTGCACAAAGTGACGGGCTAAGCGCTCAACCTTGTCAGCTTGATAGGGTCCTGACAAAGCCTCTAAGAGTTCCCCAGTCAGAGTGCGCTCCTCAAGACGCCAAAGTTCAGATTCAGGCACTTTAAAGGGGGCGTTCCAGGTCAGGGGAACCGACAAAAGAGGAAGCTTGTGAACCCAGCCTTCGGTTGGTAAGGCTTCGAGTGAAAGGCTCGGGCTGGGACCCCAAAAAAAGGTTCGGTCGGCTTGTTCTGTTGATTTTTCTTGCAAAAGCTGGGCGTAACCCTGTAAAACACTGGTTGTTAGCCACCCCTGGGGTAAGACTCGAAAAGCCTCTTGCTTTCCCGTCCCAGGTATCTCACCCCCGCTAAGTCGGTTGGTCTGCACCCAAAAACGTTGAAGCGCAGGTGCCCCGCGAGCGTGAGTTTTTCCTGAAGGAAAGGCGAAATCGAGTCCTGTAAAAAAGACAGGCCCGCGAGTAATTCGCCACGCGATGTGGGCGGCGGCAATACCTACCGAACCTAAGGCCTCAAAAAGGGCAACTTGATCAAGGAGTCCGCTTTGTTCCCACTGTGAGAACAGGGGTAGGTCAGCGAAGCGGCCAGAATACCAAACAACAGGCCCCCCGCAGGCTCGTACCGCTGAAGGGTCGGCGGTTAAGTCGGCAAAAACGGGTAGACCGCTAGCCGCAAAACCGGCAAAGTCCAACAGATTATGGTGCCCCGCTTCAAGAACAACCGCCGCGTCGGGACGCAGACCGGCTTGTGCAAAACACCCTAGGGCCGTGTCGACAGCAAGAATTCGAAAACGAGCTCGGAGGTCAGACCTCGCCAGGGCTTTAAGAGCCGTTTCTAACGTTGGTCCCGCGCCGCAAACGAGGACCGGGTCTTGACCCCAGTCGGGCCACGGTGTTCTGGGAACGGCGATATGGGTGGCTAAATGCCGAAGCCAAAGACTACCGAAGGCCATTAAGGTAAGCCGATTTGACCAGGTTTGGGAGATTTGCTCGGCTAAACGGCGTTCTACGTCGCGATAGAGTTGAGGATTTAGCAACCAGCCGCCAGTGAGCGGAACAAGAACAACCCTGCGTACGTGGTGCCAAGGAAAGCTCTTCTGAAAATCGTTCCAGGATTCAGGGCTAAAATCTAAAGAAAAAAGGCGGGGGTGGACAGGCCAAAAAGGTTGACTGAGTGACCTAAGTTCTGGATCAGCTTCGAGCAGTAAGACGTAGGAATTCTCGGGGAGAGTACTCAAAAGAAAAGACAAACCCCAGCCCCTAAGGGGCGAGGGGATGACGATTAAAGTCTGGGCGGTAAACTTTTGGCGTTGTAAGCGACTGAGGGCTTCAGCCTCGGGCTGATCTGAAACCAGCCGTCGGCCCTGCCACGAAAGAGGAAAATTTTCGGCCGTAAAATGACCTTTTAGCGCAAGTGCGAAATTGCCGCGTCGAAATCATCCTTAAAAAGTGGAGTCTTGAGGAGATTTCGTTCAAGAGCTTGACTACGATCACGCTCAGCCAGTTGGGTCAAGTCGCTAGCCGAAAGAGGTGTAGGCTCGGCAGGTGTCGCCGGTTTTGCTACAGCTTTGCCCGGGGTTGTTGCGGGTTTCGTGGGAGCCGGGGCTTCACGAATATCATCGACTTTAAAAACGAGAACCGATGGTGTGGACAGCACCGGTTCACTAACTTGGCCCTTCGCTAGGGTAAAAGCTTTTTTGAAAAAGCTGGGGTTGGCGGCCAAACTTTGGAAGGCCGGGTTGTTGCTAGCCTTGGTCAAGACCGGGAAAAGGCGAAGGTTATCAAAGTTAAGCGAAACAAAGCCTGTTGTTTCAACTTTCTTGTTGATACTTTTGGCGGCATCGGTGAAATTCTTTTGTGCCGCAGTGACAAAGGTTTTGGCTTGCTTCATTAAGTAGTCTTCTAAGACGCCACGGTCGTTATTTTCGATGTAGTTTCGAACATCGGTCATGGTTGAATCCGCTGTCCAGTCAGGGTCCGAAGCGGGAGCAATGACCTTATAGAAGACCCATTGCTTACCGTCTTGGAATACCGGCGAAATTTGGCCCTTACCTAAGGCGAAGATCTGGTCCAACTCTTTTTTGGGGATTTGATTAAGAAGTTCGTGATATTCCAGGGTATTAAGCGCACCACCAGACTGAGCCAAAGCATCTTTTGAATACATCTTGGCTAAATCGTCAAAGGATTTTGCACCTTTTAAGGCCTGATCGCGAACTTGCTCTGCATCCCCCTGCGAGGACAACGTAATTTTGCTGAGGTTGATAGAGCGGAAAAGCTGTTGGTGAGCTTTCGCGTAGGCGGTTACTTCGGAAGCGGGAAAGTCTTTGGCGTTAAAAACAACAAACGAAAACTTTCGCTGGGGGTAAACCATGGACTGAACAAATGAGGTTAACTGCTGTGGAAGCATAGCTCCCTGGATTTGGTCACCCGCATACGTTTGAATCAGAAGTTGTGTCGCTGCATCTTTGCGGTAGCGCATCATGTCGTCAGCCGCCGTTGCGCGGTAAAGTTCAGTACTAAAATGCCCGTCTTTTTGAAAGGCCGGGTAGTTGACAAGAGCTTTATCAACGGCTCCATCGGTGACAACGATACCCGCTTTATCAGCTTGGTCTTTTAAGGCAATTCTCTGCGCGGCCTGTTCAAACGCTTGGCGCCAAACAAGCTGACGTTCCAAATTCACATTTGTGTTTTTAAATTGTTCATAGTAGCGACTGTACTGTTCAACCTGCTGGGCAAAGTAGTTGCCTGGCAGATAATCGATCGCAATGCCGTCATAGTAGCCAAAGGTTACATTGGAACTCCCTGCAATGCGGGAAACCACGGGCGCTCCGATAAAGGTAACGACAATGATCACCAAAATGATTGCCGAAAATAGGGTAATGGCATTCATCGATGATTTTTCCTTAGGGGGCTTTCCCGTAGGTAGGTTCACCGTGTTGGTAGGCTTCGAAGGCATGGTTTGTCCTTGGTCGAGAATTTGTGTAAAAATAGCACGGAGCCAAAGCCATGTCAACGAATCCAGTTTCTCGCTCTCCCTTAGAACGTCTTATGGACAAAGCTGTGCGTTTGGCAGTGTCAGGTCGCACCGAAGAGGCCGAGCTTTTGTATGCACAGGTCCGCGAAACCGAGGTTGAGAACCCTTTGGTTGTGAACCCAGCAGACCTGTACCAGGTGGCACGAGCCTGGGTCAATTCCGGAATTTTGTGGGATCGGCAAGGTCTTCACGAACAAGCAATGGCGGCGTGGCAGAAAGTTCTTCCCTGGGGTAAGCTTTCTGACTCAAGCTTGATGCAAGGGGCAGTTTTTAAAGCCGCCGAATATTTGGCGTTGCGAAGTCCTCCTGGGCACCGCGCTGAGGTGCTTTTGCCTTATGTCCGTAAGGCCTTAGAAGCTTCTGAGTCGTCACGTCACCTCCCGCTGTGGGACCTTTTTGCCGGTGCTCCTGAAAAACCCCTTGGTGAAGCCCCGCCGGGCGAAAGTGGTCTTACCGCAAAAGTACCTCAATTGGCTCGCTGGTCACGACTTTTTTTTGCTGAAAAGAAAAATCCTTTACCATTTAACCCGACGACAACCGATTTAGCAGACTTTGCCGTCTTTTATGAAACCCTTGCCCCTTCGTTACGTGAGTTTTTATGGAATCGAGAGCCGCTGAAAGCTTGGTGCCAGGCTCTCTTGGGCTCTTCTTTCGCACCTAAGCCCGCTTCCCAGCAAGAACTTGCTTTGGTACCTTCTGCAACGGTACCTTCCGCAACCCCAAAGCAAGCTCGACAATTCTCCAGTCAAGAGGTGATACCACCTGAAATACCGTTTAGTAGTGTGCGTGCCCTTGCTCCGTTTCAAGAGGGTTGGACATGGGTACACGAGGATGGCACCGCCGTTTGGAAGACTCCTTTACAACAGCACGTGTGCCCTGGGACGTTTCATGTTTTGCGGGCCGTTTTTGCCGATGGTGTCTGGTCTGCCCAAGGAGAAGCCCAAAAAAGTGGCCCGTTCGCTTGGTACCGCTTACGGCAAACGGGTCAATCCTCTTGGGATGGTGCACCGCCTCAGGAGGCTCCCGTACCGGTTTGGGCGGGTCTTGCCAGTGGTAAACAAGGGGTTTGGTCTTGGACCTTGGAGGGGGATATCTGGTTTTGGCATCACCGAGAGGCCTTGCCCCGCCGTCTTGGAGCCCTTGATTCGGGCCGTTGGACACAGGGGACCTGGTCTGAGGAGTGGGGTTTGGTGCTGGGTGGGCAGGATGGCCGGTTGGCTCGCTGGTTAGATTCAGACCCTGGCGTTGGTGTGGGCTCGACTTCTAGTTTAGAGTCTGGCACGGTCAAAGCTCATCGGAGTGCAGTGTCAGTGGTTTTAGCGGCCTCAGACCATTTAATTAGCGTCAGCGAAGACGGACAACTTTTACACTGGAAGGCAAACAGGGGCTGGCAGTCACTACACGAGAGGCTCCTTACCAAGGTGACTTTAGGGGCAGTATCAGGAAAGAAAATTGTCTTGGCTGGCCCCGAGAGCTGCGAAGTTGGCGACCTAGAAAGAGCGCAATGGACAAGTCAGACCGTCAACAACCCTACGGCAGTAGCCTTGAGAGCCGACGGTGTTGTTCTCGTTGGGGAAGCGCGAGGTTGTGTTGTGGCGGAGCAGCGGCTTTGGGGATGGAGTGATTGGCCCGTTGTTTTGCAAGATCATGGCAAGCAACGCGAATGGGCAGCTGGGGGCTTAGATGGTAGTATTCGTATCGTCACTTGGGGCAAAACACCACGTTTGAAGGCTTGGGGAGCTGAACCAGTTTGGGGGTGGAAAGCTTGGGGAAAAGGTGTCGTCGCTTTTTCGCCGTTCCAGTTAAGCTTAGAACGCTCTGGCCAACGAAGGTTGTTGCTAGAAGTCGGGGCGGCGTTGACAGCCTGGGCCGTCTGGAAGGGCTGGTTGGTCGTAAGCGATTGGGCTGGAAAGGTTTTTGCATTTTCTGAAGACAGCTTGGCTGATGCTTGGCAGGTAACCTTGCCCGAAGTCCCGGTAGCCCTGTCAGGTGCAGGCGACGTCCTGCAGGTGGCGACACGGGCGGGTAGTTTTTATCAGGTCGAGATGACTTCTGGCGAAGCAATACGACTGTATAATTGGGGAAAAGGGCCAGTGTCGGGGGTCAGCTGGACCGAATCCTGGGTGGCTGTCTGGGGACCCCGAGGCTTACCCTGCTTAGTTCTTGACGCAAAAACGGGTAGAGCGGTTACGGAATTTGAACCTACTCGTGGTGTTGCCGCGGTATTTTGGGGGGACGAGCGGCTTTGGCTCGCCGAAGGCAATGGTAGACTTGCTGTCTGGGATGTCGAAAACGCTACACGCCTTCAAACGCTTTGGGAACAGGGCGATGTCGTCAGAGGCTTTGTCGGTGGCACAAGGAACATCGGTGTGTTAACCAAAGGCAAGCGACCGGGCTTGGTTGCTCGTGGGGGAATTTCTGAATTTCAATGGCTAGGTAACCATAAACGTCCGCTGACGATGATGACGATGACTCCGGAGGGCGATGAGTTGTGGACCGCTGGAGAAGACCAAGGAATTCGACGCTGGAGGCTTCCCGACGGCGAACCCCTGGGCAAAATCGACGTTCCCGGCATTGTTGAGTATCTGGCCTTTCCCCAGGAGGATGGCGCTGAGGGCCTCCGATTTGTGACCTACTGCCGGGGCGGAACGGTTATTGTAGGGTCGGATCAAGCGGAAATACGACAGTAATCAGCAATAGCTGGTCTTCGAGTTCAGCGCTGATGATACCACCGGTCTCTAAACGGATTTTTGCGTAGCCGAGCATCGATTTACCGCCGGGATCTGATAGAGAGGCTAAAACCTTTTTCTTAAAGGCCTCACGGGGATCAGGATCTCCGTAGACCAGTTCAATCTCGTTCTGAATCGCTTTCAAGGTAGCCTGAGCGTTTCCTTGAACATAGTTGCGAACTTCAAGAACAATTTCGTCATCCGACTTTTGCAAAATAATTTGAAAGTCGGTGTCTTGGGGAGAGTACTTATACGCGTTCTCGATGAGTTCGGAGCTGGCAGTCGCCAGCTTCTCGGCGTACAGTTGATAATCCTTTTTGTCTTTGTAGATCCCCAGGATTAAGTCGCCGAGGTATTTACGCGTTGCGGAAACAAATTCCCATTCCTTAAAAATAAAAGCGTTGAGCAAGCAATCGGGCTTTTGAAGTCGTGGCAAGTCAGTCTCCTTGCCTTATATTCTAAGGTGTACCCAGCATCTTTTGAAAGAGTTTTTCGGCTTCAACGCGCAAAACTTTGGGGTAAGCACCTGTATAGAGCTTTTCGACCAAGTTCCCAAGTTCCGGTGGAGCCTCTGGTCCGCTGACTTCCCAAAGGTGTTGGGCGGCTTCGAGCAAGGTTTTAGCCAACACGGCGTCTTCGGGACGGTTTTGTTGCAGTTGAATAAACAATTGGGTAACTCGGCCATCAGGGTCTAAGCCCGAGTGAGCTAAGGCAAGTAGACCTTCGTCTTGAACCATGGGCTCATATTCCCGTTGAAGCAACGAATAAAGCACTTTTTTATCTTCGGGTTCGGCCGTCCTGGCCAAAAGTTGGTAGGCACGAAGACGAAGGTCAGGCCAGTTATTCTGAATACGTCCTTGATCGAGGTTGACATCAGAAACGCCAGCGCGAGCAATTTGAAGAAGTATGACATTGACGAAGGGCCAGCGAGCCCGAAGATCGCCTCGCGATGCCTGCCTTTCTAGGGTGGTGAGGACAGAATTCTGAGCACTTCTTGTCCCATGCGCTAAAAGCGCTTCAAACACTTGGTAGCTGGGGTCAGCTTTCCAAACTCTGAGTAGCGAGGCATAAGACGCCGGACGATGCGAAGAACCGGAATGCTCTGGATCGGATCCCGGTTGGCTCCAGCTCAGATAAGGTGGGGCTCGGTGTGTAAGGGTCCTTAACTGCCAGTCTGCGCCTACCCATACCAGGGTGCCATCGCTGGTCAAAAGTGGTGCGGTACCGCCATAGGGGTCTGGCCAAAATGCCAAAAGCCGCGAACCACGAGCCAAGAGTAAGCCACGCTCGGTATAGATATACAGTCCCCCCCGGTTGTCGAGAATTGGCCCCGCTTCACCCTTCGAAGGAAGATTGAGCGTGCCTCTTACGGAACCGTCAGCATCGAGGGTTAGAACCCTTTTTGCTTCAAGAACTACCGGCCCGTCGTCGGCTCCTAGGGTGAGTCCCAGAATGGGGTCTGAAGCTTCTACCTGACGATACTTCCCAGTGGCTGGGTTGAACACACTGAGGCCGTTGGGACCGCCAGACCAAAGGATTCCCTGCTGGTCTTGGACCAAAAACCAACCTTGAGGAGAAGACGGAACTTTCTTATCGGGGTCAAGACCACCCCAGCGGGTCAAACTGCCGTCGATACGGACCAGGATTAAGCTGTGGGGAGTACGAATCCAAAACCCTTCTTCGGGGTCATACAAGGCTGCCAGGGGTTGAGAGCCCAACGGAACGTCAATCTTAAAGCTCGCTTTAGGCGACCAGACGGCAACCCAGCCGTCGCGCCAGCCAAGCAACCAGCGTCCTGCGTCACCGGCAACGGGCGAAAAGGCGGGCGTTGACGGCCGTGACGTCTGTGCCAAAACGGTAATCCGTTTGGCGTCTAACTCGAGGGCTGTAACTTTTCCTGACAGCAGGGGAATCACGCATATTCCGTCTTTTCCTAGCGAGACCCAACCGGCAAACCGCTCGTAGGGTGTCCAGCTAGCGATCTTTTTGCCCTGGGCGTCCAGGTAGGTTAAAGTCTCGTCTTCACAGGGAATTAATAAGCCTGTACCAACCTGGGTTGCCCCACCGACAAGACGGCCCGCCAAGGGAATGCTTAGCCCGTGCGCCGTTAGGGTTGTTGGGGTTGGCAGTGCAAGAAAAAACACCGGTACGAGGACATTTATAAGTAGAGCACTGAGTGCTGGGCTGGCTCTACGTCGTAAAGAAATTCTATCCCTCATACACAAGCCTCACGGCGGCTTCAATGTGTGTCGTCTGAGGGTAAAAATCAAACGCATGAGCATCCTTAAGCCGGTAGCCGTGAGCAAGAAAGTACCCTGTATCACGGGCTAAAGTGTCAGGATTGCAAGAAACATAAACTAATTGTCGCGGTCGTCGTTTGACAAGGGCCTCACGGACGACCGGGGATAACCCTGTACGGGGTGGGTCAACTACAACATCAAGCAGTTGTTTTCCCGAGTGGGCTAGCCAATTTTCGACTCGGATGGCATGAAACTCGTGCAAAGGTCCAACAACATTCAAACGGGCTAAGGCTAGAGCCGAGGTGTTTTCTTCTACACCAATGACTCGATCAAAATGATCTGCCAAAAAAGCGCCAAAAAGACCTGCCCCACAATACAAATCGGCAACAGTACCACCTGTGTCCTTTGGGGTAAATGACGAAACGACGTAGTCAATGAGCTTGGGAAGCAAATCAAGATTGCTTTGAAAAAAGCCAGATAGTGATAACGTAAGGCGTTTACCCCTGACGTTGACCGTAGCGGATTTATCGTGGCCCTCTAGGCGCCAACCCTCGCTCGCTACGGCATTCCAACGACCATCAGGAAGCTGTGCTAGGCTTTCACGGACCTCATCGCTGGGGGGCTGAGCTAACAGCGGCAAAAGTTCCTTATCAACAATGGGACAATCTGCTACAGGCACCACCCGGTGAGAAGCTCGGGCTTTAAAACCGGTGAGGTTGCCTTCTTTATGTAGCTGAATCCTCGACCGATAATGCCAAGGCTCTCCAGACGAAAAGCCGAGATTTTCTAAGTCAACCTTGGCCAAACGACGAAAAGCCTCGCGAACCAAAGAGGCTTTCAGCTGATGCTGAGCCTCAATGGTGGCATACATAAAATCACAGCCCCCACACAGATCATAGTGGAGGCAGGCCGGCTTGACTCGTAAGGGTGATGACTCAAGGATATCTTGGACGGAGCCCCAAAGCACACCGCGCACTTTTTGTTCTACGCGGAAGGCAATTTTTTCACCAGGCAGAACCTCGGGAACAAAAACTACGCCTGATGGGGTGCGCAGAAGTCCTGCACCACCCGAGACGATTTTTTCAACCGTTCCTTGTAAAACCTCAGAGTTTGGGTGAGAAATGGCTGAACTCCATGGTGAAGGTGCCGCGACCTTGCGTCATACTTCGTAGTCCGGTGGTGAACCCGAACATTTTTATAAGAGGAACCTCGGCATTCACCGCCTCACGACCAGGGTGACTGTCCATCGAAAGCACGATCCCACCTTTTTGCGTGAGATGGTTTATGACTTCTCCCACAAAATCATGCGGGGTAAGTACCACAACTTTCATAACAGGCTCCATTTGAACGGGAGACGCTTGTCGGGCCGCGTTATCAAAACCCAGGGAACCCGCCGCCTCAAACGCTAACTCTGAAGCTGTGAGCTCATCATAGCGTGCGGAGATTAACGTGACTTTGACATCGATGAGCGGATAACCGAACAAGACACCGGAGCTGAAGGCGGCTTGCACCCCCCGAGAAACAGCTTCTTGATAGACCTCAGGCAACACGGATTTTGAAACCTTCGAGGTAAAGCTATTGCCTTCGCCTCGGGAGGCCGGTTCTACTGCGAGAGTAATTTGGGCCCGGTGTTCTTTTCCCGCCAAGGTTCGCTCGTAAATTTCTTCATGACTAACCGGGGCAGTTACTGTTTCACGGTACGAAACTTGGGGGTTCCCCACGCGGGCTTCCACGCGGAATTCCTTCGTAATACGAGTTACCAGAACATCAAGGTGAAGTTCTCCCATCCCAGAAATCAGAGTCTGACCGGTTTCTTTGTTTTCTTTGACCAAAAAAGTTGGGTCTTCGAGCATCAGCGTGGACATCACTTGTTCGAGTTTTTCTTGTTCAGAGGTAGATTTTGGTTCAATGGCAACACTGATGACAGGTTCGGGAAAGTGCATTCGTTCCAAAAGTACAGGATAGTTTTCTAAACCTAACGTGTCGCCGGTTTGGCTTTCTTTAAGACCAACTACGACGCCTATTTCACCGGCGGCAAGCGAATCTACCGGTTCGGGGCGGTTGGCGTGCATCCGTAAAAGCCGGTTAACGCGCTCCCGCTTTTTCTTACCGATATTCATGACTTGAATACCTGTCTTAAGGGTTCCAGAATAGACCCTTATATAATAGTAAATTCCCGTTTGAGGGTCGACATGAACTTTAAAAACTAGGGCCAGCAGATTTCCTTGTGGATCGGGGCTGACGTGAACGTCTTCTTCTTTTTTGAGGTGAAAACCATGAAATGGGGGCACATCTTCAGGTGCCGGTAAATAAGCAACAACGGCGTCTAATAACGGTTGGACACCGATATTGCGCAAAGAGGCACCACACAACACAGGAACAAGCTGGCGTTTCAGTGTGGTTTCGCGAAGAACGGTGTGGACGAGTTGGGGCGAAATGGCCTTGCCCTCCAAATACAGCTCTGTCATTTCATCGCTGTAAGCTGAGAGAGCGTCATACAGGGCATCACGAGCGGCTTCCGCTTTAGCTTGCCAGGTGTCGGAAACTGGTGTGCGGCGGATCTCGGTGCCATCAGGTCCCTCCCAGTGCAGTTCCTCATTGGTGATCAGGTCAATGACGCCCTCAAAATCATTTTCACGGCCCATGGGAATTTGTATGGGCACGGGATGCGCGCCGAGCTTGTGACGCATTTCTTCAAGTACGGCTTCAAAGTCGGCTCCGATGCGGTCCATTTTGTTGATATAGGCGATACGAGGGACTTCGTAGCGGTCAGCCTGATGCCAAACCGTTTCAGATTGTGGTTCTACCCCGCTTACGGCGCAAAAAATACCAACCGCACCGTCCAAAACCCGCAAAGATCGTTCGACTTCTGCAGTAAAATCGACATGACCTGGGGTATCAATGAGGTTGATCTGATAATCTGACCAAAAACAGGTGGTCGCAGCTGAGGTGATGGTGATTCCACGGTCTTGTTCTTGCTCCATCCAGTCCATGGTTGTATTGCCGGAATCCACCTCGCCGATACGGTGAGTTTTTCCTGTATAAAAAAGAATCCGTTCGGAAGTCGTGGTTTTACCGGCATCAATATGAGCAATGATGCCAATGTTACGTCGTTTGGTCGAAGCCATGCGGCGATTCTATCAAAGGTCGGGGTACAACGTCCACTTCACAAAGCTTTGTTCACCGAACCGAAGTTGATAAGGTTTTTCCTTTGAGAGGGCCTTCCCTTTGAGGGGGCCTTGCTTTTTAGGAGCGAGTCAAGAGTTTCGAGAACTCGCTAAGAAAACTTTGCTTTTCGAGCAACTCGGGGAACAGGTGAGGGCGGGCTTTGCCTGGCACGTAGAGAGCATAGACGGGGAGACCCGCTCGACCGACTGCTTTTAACCAATCGGCTATAGGCGTTGAGGGCCGGGTAAAATCGGCCCGCAAGAGCAAAGCCCCAGAGGCTTTGAGAGCCTTTTGGACTTCTGGATCTGCCAAGACACCGTTTTCATTTACCAAGCAAGTGGCACACCACGCGGCGGTAGCGTCAACAAAAACGGGACGACCATCGGCTAAAGCTTGTTGAAGTTGCTGGGGGCTAAACGGTTTCCAGCCAGCAAGGAGGGGGCGTGACGGTAAAGCCGTTGACGTTGAGCCCAAAATCGCCGTGCCGTTTGAAGCGGGTATGGCTGAGGGTTGGCTGAGAACAAATCCGAGCACAAGGACGACGACCGCCAGAACCGAAAAAAATAAGCGGCGTATCCAGGGGCGTTTGTTTTTGGTAAGTACATCACCGCCGGCAAAAAGGAGGGTAAGGCCCCATAACAAGGCTAACATGACCCACATAGCTGACGATCCGGCCAAGTTTTCGTAGATCCAGACCATGTACAACGCGGTGCCAGCTAAGAGAAAACCCATGAATTGTTCAAAGAGCTTGGTCCATGCTCCAGGGCGTGGTAAGAGCTTAAAGATTGCGGGAAAGGCTGCTAAAAGTAAGTCAGGCAGGGCCAAACCCAGCGCGATCACCAAAAAAAACAGTGGGATGGCCCAGGCAGGCAGAGCAAAGGCAAAGCCGAGGGCCGGACCAAGAAAGGGGGCGGTACACGGAGCCGCCGCTAAAACTTTGACAGCACCGTTCGCAAAATCGGTGGCAGGTGCCGAACGGAAGGACGGTGCAAAGCGTGGGCCAATATCCCATAAACCGAGGGCAAAAAACCAAAAAACGACAATCAAGATTAAAACAAAGACGGGCAGTTGGAACAACCCGCCCCAAACAGGTATACCACCGGCAAGTTTGACCGCTGCCGTTCCTAACCCGAGCAAAAGCAACGAAGCTGCCTCGCCGGAAGCAAAACGTAGGGAAGATAAACGCTGAAGGCGTTGGTTTTCGCCCGATGCTTTTACCACGGCAAGAGCTTTTAACGAAAGCACGGGAAAAACGCAGGGCATCAAATTGAGAATCAGCCCCCCGAGAAACGCTGCCCCAAGGGCTGCAAGCCAGGCCCAAAGGGGTGGGCCTGAGAACTGACGAGAAGGGGCCTGTGCCGGCTGTCCTCCAAGCTTTCCCGTAGCATTAGATTTTGTCTGTGTAGGTGATATTGTCCGAGTGGTTAGTGTCGGTATCGGGGTTAGACTTAAAGGGACTGTGATTTGAGAAGGAAGAAGGCAGGCGCCGTTAATTTGGCAGATTTGGTAAGAAAACCGGACTGACCAGTGAGACGGCTGAGGGCCGGGGGGGATTTGAACGGTACGTGATAGGCTGAAACTTCCTTGAAAGCTGGCGTGGCCACGCCGTTCTTGAGGTTTTGACGTGGTTACGGGTCCCTCTGTCAGGGGGTGAGGCTGAGGCCAGTCGTTGAGAACTGCGAAATTTAAAAAAGAACTATCGGCATCCTGGTAAAAACCCGGAGGAAGCTGAACCTCAACAGTAACAACGGCTTGGCCCCCAGGTGGAGGGGGAAGCGTACTGAGGCTGACCTGAACAACCGGTTGCGGTACGTTGCCAGGCTGGGGAGCCGAAGAATCGCTGAGTGAAAAGGCCGTCGCAGAATTGATGGCAACGACGGCTGACAGAATTAAGGCTAGCGACCGTGACACAGTTTATACTTTTTTCCACTGCCACAGGGACACGGATCATTCCGCCCCACTTTGGGCTGATTTCTGGTTACGGTAATTTTTTCGCCCTGCGCTTCGGGGCGCTCGTTTCGTTGTGCCGAGTTGGCAAAACCTCCCATCGTCAGGTGAGCGGCTTGAACAGGGATTCGTTCACGTCTAAGCGGTTCAGTCGGAGCTTTTTGAATTCGGATTTTAAACAGTTTTTTTGCGATGGAGCTTTTAATCTCATCAATCAGGACATCGAACATTTGAAAACCTTCAACCTTATACTCAAGCAGAGGGTTCTTTTGGGCATACGTTCGAAGGTAAACGGCATCCCGAAGGGCTTCCATACTATCCAAATGCTCTTGCCACAAACTGTCAATTTTTCGAAGGTATTCGGCACGAATAAAAAAGTTTAAGGGTTCTTCACCAACTTCGGTAGCCTTGTTGGTTAAGTCGTTTTCAAGGTAGGTCACCAAGTGGTCGCGCAACTGAGCGGGAGAAAGTTGTGCTAGGTCCTCTAAGGCAATGTCAGGTTCCCAAAAGAAGTCCTCTTTAAAGGCTTGTAGGACTTCGGGCAAGAACTCAGCCATCACATCAGCTTTGCTCCAAGCCGCAATCCGGTCCTCGATAATTTCTTTTCCCGCAACCAGTACCCGTGCTTTTAAATCGGGATCGGTGAGGATAGCATCTCTCTGTTCGTAGATAAAGGCTCGTTGTTTTGAAAGTACATCATCGTAATCAAGCAGGTGCTTACGAATTTCGAAGTTTCTGTCTTCGACTTTTTTTTGGGCGTTCGCCAGCGATTTTGTTAACCAGGGGTGGAACAACGGTTCCCCCGAAGCCATTCCCATACGACCCATCATGGAACGCACGTTGTCGTTGGCAAATAAACGCATAAGGGTGTCATCAAGACTCACAAAAAAGAGAGAGCGACCAGGGTCCCCTTGACGTCCTGAACGGCCACGAAGCTGATTGTCAATACGGCGGGATTCGTGGCGTTCCGTACCAATTACCAAAAGACCGCCTAACTCTTTGACCCGATTGTACTCGTTTCGCCAAATTTCTGTTTCGTCGGCAAGGGCCTTTAGCCAGGTTTCTTGATCAATGTCGGAACCCACTTTTCGGCGGGCTCGGAACTCGGGGTTTCCGCCGAGCTTGATGTCAGTACCACGACCCGCCATGTTGGTGGCAATAGTAACAGCACCAACGGCCCCGGCCTCGGCAATAATCAAAGCTTCCCGTGCGTGGTTTTTGGCATTGAGAACTTCGTGACGAACACCCTTGCGCACCAGGTAATTCGAGAGTTTTTCAGATTTTTCGATAGAAACCGTACCAACCAAAACCGGCTGGCCTTTGGTGTGTGCGGCGATGATTTCGTCGCCAATGGCCTGAAACTTAAAATCTTCGTTAAAATAAATGATGTCATCTTCGTCAATACGAGCAACAGGCCTATTGGTAGGAACGACCATGACATCCAGCTGATAGATTTTGGTAAATTCTTTGGCTTCTGTGTCGGCGGTACCCGTCATACCCGAGAGCTTTTTATACAAACGGAAGTAGTTCTGAAAGGTTATTGTGGCTACCGTTTTGTTATGCTCTGCAACACGAATACGTTCTTTAGCTTCGATTGCCTGGTGCAAACCCTCGGAATACCGGCGGCCATGAAGTACGCGGCCGGTGAACTCATCAACAATCTCAACCTTTCCGTCCTGCACGACGTAATCGACATCTTTATGAAAGAGCTTATGAGCGCGCATCGCCTGTGTGAAGTAGTGAATAAATTCGAAATTTTCCCCAACAAAAAGGCTCCCTTGAATCAATTTATTCTGTTGGAGGAGGGCTTCGATCTTGTTCATACCCTCGTCGGTAAACATGATGCGTTTACCTTTCTCGTCGAACTTGTAATCGCCCTTCAACAGGGAAGGTTCCTCCGGGTATTCGTTGGTTTTAGGGTCTTTGTCGCACTCTTTTAAAAAGGATACCAGAGGGTCGACCTCTTGAAAGCGTTTTGCCGTGTCATCTTCGACTGGGCCTGAAATGATGAGCGGTGTACGGCTTTCGTCAATAAGAATAGAGTCAATTTCGTCGATGATGGCATAGGCATGGCCGCGTTGAACTTTGCGGCCCATCTCCCAGCGCATGTTGTCGCGCAGGTAATCAAACCCCAATTCATTGTTGGTGGCGTAGGTGATATCAGCAGCATATTGAGGTTGACGGGCCTCCGGATCCATAGACGACAGCACAAAGCCCACCGAGACACCCAAGTAATCATAGACTGGTTTCATCCATTTGGCGTCACGTTCGGCAAGGTAATCGTTGACGGTAACCATGTGCACACCTTGTCCCGCCAAAGAATTGAGGTAAGCCGCCGAAACCGACGAAAGAGTCTTTCCTTCGCCCGTTTTCATTTCCATAATCGAACCGTGGTGTAACGCCAGGGCGCCTAGCAACTGAACATCGTAGGGACGTTCTCCCAAGGTTCGCCGCGCGGCTTCACGAACGAGAGCAAAGGCCTCGGGAATGAGGTCATCAAGTGTTTCCCCTGTAGTCAGACGTTCACGAAAAGCTTGGGTTTGCCGGGGAAAGTCCTCGGCGGAGAGGCTCAACGCCCAGGATTCCTTCGCATTGATCGCATGTAAAAGTGGTAAAAGGCGTTTTAGGTCGCGTTCAGATTTTGAACCGAAAATCAAGTTCAGGATATTCATGGCCATGCCTCATCTTACGGGAGATGTCCTTAGCGGTCAACCGATGAGGTCCCAGGAACGAGCTAATGAGGTCCTGGGAGTGAGCTTAGGTCTCCTGGTAGACTTGATTGACCGCTAAAGCCTCGTGTATGGTAGCACTATGTCTTGCCGTAACCTTTCTTTTCTGGCAGGTCTTGCCCTTTTGGCGGGCCTTCTTGCGTCGTGCCATCAAGGACCGCCCGAGCTGATGCCCCGGCAGGAGCTTTTTCACCTTCAGCTAGGTACCTTAGAAGACCAAATGGACTTAATGCTCAGAAATGGTCTTCCTTCACCTGAAAAAAACCGTTTCTTTTACTATCATGGGCTCTTTTTAGTGGCTAACGGAAATGCGCGTAAAGTCATGGAGTTTACCAGCTATGGCGGTTTGATAACCCTTTTTTACAACCCAGCAGACAATCCTGTGCCTGTGCAGATGGGAAAAGGAGGGGCCGATCAGGTGCAGAACCGCCGCGCCTTTCCTTATCCATTTCGCCATGTTGGGGAAATTGCCGCCGACTCGCATGACCGCCTGTATGTTGAGGATGGCGTTCCCGATGAACGCGTGACTTTTGATTCTGCGTTAAAAACCCGCCTTACCAGTATTGTCCTCAGGTTTAATAAAGATGGCAAACTTCAAGACTTTCTGGGCCAAGAAGGCGTCGGTGGTACGCCATTTCCTCCGATTGACAAGCTTTCAGTATCAACTTCTGATGTTTTAACAGTTTTGTGCCGTACCGGCGCAGGGTGGGCAGCCTGGTGGTTCCGGCCGGATGGAACCCTCGAAGCCAAGGCTTTGATCCCGTGGGATGGATTGCCGAGGTTGGCAGGCGAGCCACCGGGAAGTTTCGCTGATGCTGAAATTGTTAGACCCGACCCGACTCAGCCGCGATTGTGGTTACAAGTGGATTATTTTCGCCGAAACCAAGATCCCACCACAAAAACTGAATCGGGTATCAGCCTCATTCAAAGCCGAATTCTTTCGTTTGACCCCCAACGTTCAGCTTTTTTGGATGGCTTTGCGCTCCCGATCATTGCCCGCGAACCTTCACGACCCGGCAAAGAAGTGCTGATGGGCGATAGGCCTTTGCAGTTTCTGGGTCTTTCACGAGCTGGCCTTTTGTTCTTTTTGTCCTCACCCGAAAATGGCGGCGAGAGATTTCTCGTTCTCGACCAGCAAGGGCGTCTTATCTTAGAACGAACAATCGCCTACAGTGCCCACGAAAATTCTTGGATCTCGGACTATCAAATTACGCCCAGTGGAGTTTTAGTAGCAATGACCTGTGATGGATCCCGCGTGGATTTTTCCTGGTGGCGGAGTGATAAGCTCTTGAATTCTTATGCGCCACTTGCTTTCTAATTCTCAAGCGTTGGAACTCGACGCTGAATCCCGTCAGAGGGGGCTTCCAGGGCTGTCGTTAATGGAGCAAGCAGGCCTGCTCATGTATCAAGCTCTGCTCAACTTGTGGGAGCCTTCACCGCAGAATACAGCTGTTTTTTTGGTGGGAACTGGGAATAACGGTGGCGATGGCCTGGTCATCGCTCGGCAAGCACTCCTAGAAAACAAATTTCGTGTGCGGTGCCTTTTGTGGGGCGACGCGTCGACTTCTGAGTGTCAACTTCAACTTCAGCTTGTGCAAACCCTGGGTGGGGAATGCTTGTTGTGGGATGACTCTCGTGCCGAAGCATGGCTTGCCTCCGCTGACTTGTGGGTCGATGCGCTTTTAGGCGTGGGTTGGAACGCCCCATTACGAGCCACTGCGCGTGAACGTCTACGCCGTCTCGAAGAACTCAGGAAAACTCATAACCCGTTGGTTGTGGCCGTGGATGTTCCTTCGGGACTCAGCGACCACTTAGAACTTTTTGCCGATGAACCAGTTTTAGCGGCTACCTGGACCTTGGCGGCGGGGTTCGGCAAGAGTTCGTGTTTTTACCCTCAGCAGAGACAGAATGCTGGGCAATTGGTGGTCGTTCCTGTGGCTTTTCCGGCTCCGCTGTCTACTAAAACCGTATTATGGCTTGGTGAAGAGGACCTATCGAGCTTGGGCGGTACAGTCTCTGACGACATCTGGAAGAATAAACGCGGTCATGTGGCCGTCGCCGCAGGGAGTATGGATTACCCTGGAGCTGGTTTGTTGGCTTGTCGTAGCGCGCAGGCCGCCGGGGCAGGCTTGGTAACCTGGGTGACGAACCACGAGCCGGCAGGCCCGGCGTCGGTGATGAGACGATCAGAAGAACGTTTTGCTGAGCTCAGGTGCTCTTCTATTGTCGCAGGGCCGGGTTGGGGCCGTGACCAACAGCGAGAAATTTTTTTAGAGAACCTTTGGCAGGCACCCAGTCCAATGGTTGTCGATGCGGATGGTTTGGTCGCCTTGGCTTCCTTGTTGGGGCAACAGCGGTTGTCAGCCAGGCCCAAGACGATTATAACACCTCATCCAGGGGAGTTGGCCCGTTTGCTGGAAGCCCTTAACCAGCGCACTGATAAACCGATGAATTTTCTTGAAGGCCTAGAATTTCTAGCCAAAACCGTGGGTGGGGTCGTGGTGGCCAAAAATAGTGTTACTTGGATTGTTTCTGCAGAAGGTCAACAAGCCGTCTGGGACGGTCGAGAACCGGGATTGGCTACCGGCGGGACAGGGGACTGTTTGGCGGGATTCATCGGTGCCTACTTAGCCCGAGGCCGCTCAATTTGGGACGCGGCTTGTGCTGGGGTTATTCTCCAGGGGGCCGCGGGAAAAGCTTTGGCGACTTCAAAGGGCTGGTTTTCTGCTGATGACCTCTGGGAAGAAGCCGCACGTCTTGCCTCTTGCGCGGCCAGAACAAACTCTTTTAGACTGAAGTGAGGAAAACTTATGGTTCAAGTCTATTTTCTGCTTGTCATAACCAATGTTATTTCGGGAATGGTTCTGGCACGTTCCGCTTGGAAAGGGGCCCCGCACCCTGATCTTGACGCATTTTTAGCAATTTTTCACAAAAAGTGGGGAACTGGCGCTCTGGGATTGGTGACCTTTGTCACAGGTTTCTTGGGGTTGATTTTTGTTTTGCCGGGCGATCAAGTGTTTTTAGGGGACTTGATTCCGTCACTAACGGCCTTAGTTGCAGGAACGACGCTAATTCTCGAGTTTTACAAAAAGGATAGCCCGGAGCGCTTGGCTCCCACCGAAAAGTTAGATGACGTTTTGTTGGCAAACAAACTGATTATTGGATTTTTAGCCTTGGGTTTTGGGATTCTTCATTTTATTCTTCCTCAGGTTGTGTTTTTGTGAGACGAAAGTCGGTTTGTGGAGTCGCCTGTCAGGGCCAAAAGTATCTGGTGGCTCAACGTAAACCGGGGGGTAGTCAAGGCGGAAAGTGGGAGTTCCCTGGGGGCAAGCTCGAAGAGGGCGAAGGACCTGAGGATGCCTTGAAACGAGAGTTTAGCGAAGAACTTTCGGTCGCTATTGACGTTTTAGCCTGTTTAGGGAGCACCACCTTCCAAAATGGCGAAAATCATTACTTGTTAGAAGCTTGGAGTATCAACCTCCACAGTCAAGAATTTATTCTCAATGAACATCAACAGGTGCTTTGGGCCGATCTGCCAACTTTATTAACCATGAACTTGTCTGACTCGGATCGGGATATCGTGAATCTGCTTTCCAAGAACCCGTGATACCGGTTATGATGGCGACATGATTGGTTTGCTGATTCGAAAAGCTTTTTTTGATTTTTGGGACAATTTGGCACTGGCCTTTGTCTTTAATGTTGTTGCTGATATCGCTGTCTTTGGGGCACTCGGGGGCGCCGCCGCTGTCTCTAGTTATGGCCTGGGAGCGATGATCGCAGTGCTGTTGCCGGGAGTTCTCCTTGTCGCCTTGGTCGGTGGTGTCATTAATCGTTTCACGTGGAATATCTCGCGCCAAGAACGCTTTACCCCTGGCGAGCTGGGTGGGTTTTGGCGCCAAAGTTGGAAAACTTCACTTTTTCTGGGCGTTCTTGCTCTCCTTTCGTTGGCAGGCGTCACCTTGGGGTTGCCTTTTTATGCGGCACTCCATTCAACCTATGGAGTTGTCCTGTTTGGGGTTTTAATTTGGCTTTTGGTGTTATTGTTTTTATTGGTTCAGTTCTACTGGCCTATGAATGCACAAATCGAGCCACAAATTGGAAAACTCCTTCGCAAGTGCCTTTTGCTGTTTATCGATAACCCTGGCTTGACAATTTTCCTTCTGATTTCCTCGGCTCTTTTGACCGCCCTTTCGTTGTTGACGGCGGGACTTTTTCCGGGTTTTGTCGGTGTCTTGTTATGGAACCAAACGGCAGTCAAACTCCTCCTTTATAAATACGACTACCTGGAAACTCTCCCCGAGGATCAGAGGCGTAGAAAGGCAAAAATTCCTTGGGCAATGTTGCTCAAAGAAGAGTCTGAAAAGGTTGGTAAGCGTAGCCTTAAAGGGATGTTCTTTCCCTGGAAGGATTAATCCTACCAACCTACCTAAGACAGGGTGCAAAGACCCTCCGAGAGCTAGCCGATATGTGGTAGCCCAGCCAGAGATTCTTTTAGTGCCGCTTCAGGAAGCGGATAGTCTGCTAACTCGCCTTTAAAATATTTTTCGTACGACGAAAGATCAAAGTGGCCGTGCCCGGACAAGTTGAAGACAATGTTTTTCTTTTGACCGGTTTTGCGGCATTCCAGAGCTTCGTCGATGGCGGCTCGGATTGCATGTGAGCTTTCTGGCGCCGGGAGAAACCCTTCACTGCGGGCAAACTGAACAGCGGCTTCAAAGCTAGGAATTTGGTTCACCGAGCGGGCTTCGATTAACCCCTCCTGAAGCAGTTGGCTTACCAAGGGCGAGGCTCCATGATAGCGCAAGCCACCTGCATGAATTCCTGGGGGCATAAAGTCGTGACCGAGGGTATACATCTTCATGATAGGGGTTAAACCAGCCGTATCGCCGTAGTCAAAGGCATAGGAACCCCTTGTTAAGGAAGGGCATGAGGCCGGTTCTACAGCAATACAGCGAGTCTTTTTCCCTTTGGTAAGGTTTTCAGCGACAAAGGGGAAGGCCAGTCCCGCAAAGTTTGAACCGCCGCCATGGCAGGCGATGACAATGTCTGCCTCTTCTTCAAAATAGCTAAGCTGTTTTTGTGTTTCGAGCCCGATAACGGTTTGGTGAAGGCAAACATGGTTTAGCACCGAGCCCAGGGCGTATTTTGTGTCGTCACGTTGCACAGCATCTTCGACGGCCTCTGAAATTGCCAAACCCAGCGATCCTGGACTGTTAGGATCTTTGGCGAGGGCATCGCGACCTGCTTGGGTATCGCGAGAGGGGCTGGGAACTACCTTCCCTCCCCAGCTTTCCATCAGCATACGACGGTAAGGCTTTTGTTCATAGCTGACCTTGACCATATACACTTTAACTTCAATGCCAAAAAGCGAGCCCGCCAAAGAAAGCGACGAACCCCACTGTCCTGCACCGGTTTCGGTGGCAATGCGCTTGGTTCCCTCTTTTTTATTGTAATAGGCTTGTGGAATTGCCGTGTTGGGCTTATGACTGCCGGCAGGAGACACCCCCTCCCATTTATAAAAGATTTTTGCTGGTGTATCGAGGGCTTTTTCAAGGGCCAGAGCTCGGTGAAGCGGGCTGGGGCGCCACAGCTTGAGGATATCCTGCACCTCATCGGGAATCTCGATCCAACGTTCGCTCGACATTTCTTGTTTGAGGATTTCTTGAGGAAAAATTACCGCCATCTGTTCGGGGGTAGCTGGCTTTCCCGTGGCGGGATGGTACATGGCTTCGGGGGGATGGGGTAGGTCGGCAACAATATTATACCAACGTTGCGGAAGCTCTCGGTCGCTTAAGACAACCTTGCGGAGAACGGAACTCATGAAAACTCCTTTTTCTGCCGCGACAGCCCCCCTCAAGGAACTTTCGCAGCGGCTCCTTTCATGAGAAAGCGAGCCGCCGCCGTTGTCAAGGAATTTCTTAGCTGAGCCTAGCTTTTATGCCAATCGGGTTGTACCGCCGCTTGAACTCCCGCACTTAAGCCGTAAAGTTTTAAGAAGCCAGTCGCGTCGTGGTGGTCATAGCTGGATTTTCCAAAACTTGCCAAGTCCTCACTGTAGAGTGAATAGGGGCTTTTTCGTCCGCCAATGAGGATATTGCCCTTATACAGCACCACGCGGACCTCACCGGTGAGGTACCGTGATGAGCTTTCAAAAAATGCTTCAAGATTAACACGAAAGGCGGTAAACCATTTCCCGGTGTAAACCAGGCGAGCGTAGTCGATGGCCAGCTTTCGCTTGGCTTCGAGAGTTTCGGCATCAAGGCACAGCATTTCGAGTTCACGCAGGGCAGTATAGAGAATGGTCCCCGCCGGCGTTTCATAGACCCCGCGACTCTTCATCCCGACGGTCCGGCTTTCAACTAAATCTGAACGCCCGACACCGTTCTCGGCACCAAGTTTATTCAAAAGATCGAGCAAAGCGATCGCCGTCATCTTTTGACCATTAACAGCAACAGGAATGCCTTTTTCAAAGCTGATGCTCACTTCAGTCTCGTGATCGGGCGCCTCTTGGGGGCTTTTTGTCAGTTGAAACATGGTTTCGAGGGGGCGATTCCACGGGTCTTCAAGCTCAGCCCCTTCATGACTCATGTGCCAAATGTTCCAGTCGCGGCTGTAAATATTGGCTTTGGAAATTTTTCCCAAGGGGATTTTACGGCTTTGAGCGTATTCGATGGCCTCTTCGCGGCTGGTAATGTCCCATTCACGCCAGGGAGCGATGATGCCAAGCTGGGGTGCTAACGCCCGGTAAGTCATTTCGAAACGAACTTGATCGTTGCCTTTGCCGGTACAGCCGTGAGCAACGGCGTCGCAGCCCTCTTGAAGGGCGTATTTGACTTGATACATGGCCGTGACAGGACGCGCTATAGAAGTTCCAAGAAGGTATTTTCCTTCATAGACAGCTCCCGCTCTTAGCATAGGAAACAGATAATCGCGAGCAAATTCTTCTTTGGCATCGACAATAAAAAGTTTCGAGGCACCAGAGGCTTCTCCTTTGGCGCGCACGGCATCCCAATCTTCCTTCTGACCCACGTCAACAGAAACGCCGATGATTTCTGCTCCGCCGTAGTTCTCTTTGAGCCAAGGAATGATGATGCTCGTATCTAAGCCACCCGAGTACGCGAGACAGATTTTTTTGTAAGTTTTCTTCATAAGTTTCTCCTTGTTAGGCTAGGTTTTTTTTGAGAACTTTTTCCAACAGCGCACAGCCCTGGGAAAGTTCCTTAGTGGTTACAGTTAAAGGCGGTGCCAGACGTAAGACGTCGGTACCCGCACGCAGAAGCAACAAACCTTCGTCTTGCGCGTCAGCCAAAATTTGCGACAGCAAAGAACTCCCTTGTGGAATGTTGATCGCCAGGCCCCGCAAAAGACCAAGCCCCTTGACGGTGCGAATTGAGGGGTTTGAAGCCTGAAGGCGGTTTAACAGCTCGGTAAAGTGTTGAGACTTTTGGGTTACCTCGGCTAAAAACTCCTGGCTGAGAATAATATCCAGAACTTTTCCAGCAACCGCCGTTGTCACAGGCCCACCGCCGAAGGTCGTACCATGATCACCGACATGAACAATGTCGTTCACTTTGGCAGGAATCAACGTTGCCGACAGGGGTAACCCGCCGGCGAGAGGCTTGGCCAACGTGACGATGTCTGGAACCAGGCCTAATTGCTCACTCGCAAAAAAGGTACCAGTCCGCCCCAGACCGCATTGAATCTCGTCGGCAACAATAAGGATGTCATGTTTGTGGCACAGGTCTTGGAGTTTGGTGGCAAATTCTGGAGTGATGTGTTCCAGGCCACCTTCTCCTTGAAGAGGCTCTAAAAAAACGGCGGCATAGCTGGCATCAAGACGATCCAGGTCGTTCAAATTATTAAAAGTCGCCGTTTCGACTCCCGGTAAAAGGGGGTGGTAGGGCTTTTGGTACTTTTCGGTGGGCGTCAGCGACAAAGCGCCAAGGGTTCGACCGTGAAAGGCCCCGGTAAACGATAAGAGCTTGTGATGACCTTCTCCTCGGGTGCGGAGGGCATAAACCCGGGCATACTTGATGGCTGCTTCGTTAGCTTCTGTTCCAGAATTGCCAAAGTGAACTGCAGCGAAGGCAGGACCGCCTAAGCGTTCTCCGGTAGCCACGAGCTGTGCGGCCAATTGCAAGGCGGGTTCGGTGGTAAAGAGGTTTGAGACATGAGTAAGCTTTTTCATTTGGCGATAGGCTATGCGCGCCAAGTCGACTCGGCCATGACCGAGAGCATTAACGGCTATCCCCGAGGAAAAGTCTAAGTAACGCTTTCCTGAACGGTCCCAGACCCAAGAGCCTTTGCCTTTTTCTAGCACCAGAAATTCATCCGCATAGTTTTTAGGAAACGGGGGATGATAAACCATTCGGTCTTTCATAGTGAGCCTCCTATTTTCATTAGATCGCCAAGAGTTGTCTTAGACGCCATCATGAATGGTCGTCCCGCTTTCACCTGCGAGAAGCCGACTCAGGTCGCCAGTACTTTGATAGCCGCCAATGATAACCCGGCCACAGCCCGCTGAAACGGCTTCAGAAGCATTACGCACTTTGGGGATCATACCCCCCGAAATCACTCCGGCATCAATTTCATTTTCAAGAGCTTCTTCGTCTAAACGAGCTATCACCTGACCATTCTTTAAGACGCCACGGATATCCGAAACATACAAAAGCACTTCGGCTTCTAACGCAACGGCCAAGGCTTGGGCGGCTTCGTCGGCATTAACGTTCAGTCCCTGGCCGTCTGCTGCCATGCAGGTGGAGTGAATTATAGGCAGGTAACCTTCACTGCACAGCAGTTTGACGAGGCTAGGGTCACTGGCGACGATTTGACCAGTGCGGCAGTCGGGTGCCCCTTCGACAGTAAGAGCTTTGGCTGAAAAAAGTTTGCCGTCTTGACCGCCAAGCCCTACTGCTTTTAGGCCAAGTTGCGCCGCCATTCTGACCAGAGAGATATTGACCTTGCCCCCCAGAACCATGTCGACAACTTCCATCTCGCCGGGACTGGTGATGCGAAGGCCCGATCGGAACTCTGCTTGGTAACCAAGGCGCTCGCTCAAGGCCGTTACCTCTTTCCCGCCCCCATGGACAAGAACGCAGGCGTAAGTGGTGGCTTGACCCAAATCGGTCAAGAGCTTTTGTAAAAGTTGAGTATCAGTGGCAACAACGCCCCCGATTTTGACAATCAGATACGGTTTCATAGGCTTTCTTTGTATCAGATTTGGTTGGTCCATGGGAGCCCCTCTGTCTCAGGAAAGCCAAACCGTAAGTTCATATTTTGGACAGCTTGACCCGAAGCTCCTTTAACCAGGTTGTCAAGGACGCTTGAGATGAGCAAAGCGGAGGCGTCCCGCTCGGGATCCGCCAACACGGCTCCGAAATCACAGCGGTTCGAACCCCAGACTTCGCCCGTGGCCGGTATACGGTTAGCGGTATACTGGACAAAAGGCCGGCCCTGGTAGGCAGCCTTCCAGGCGGCTTCAGCCTCGGCCAGAGATTTTCCTGGTTTTAAATCGACCAAAATTGTCGAAGCGATGCCCCGTTTCATGGGAACCAAATGAGGGTTGAACAAAATTCGCGCCTGTTGGTCTTGAGCCTTGGCCTGGTCTTCAATCTCTTGACAGTGACGATGCCGGGTGCCCAGCGAGTAGCCTTGCATACTTTCGGCTCGTTCGGTCAAAAGGTATTTCAACTCTGCTTTTTTTCCCGCCCCTGAAATTCCGCTGGCAGCGTTGATAACCGCGCGGGGTTCAATCAAACCGGCGCGATACAAGGGCAAGAGGGGGAGCAACGAACAAGTGGTGTAGCAACCGGGATTGGCGATGATATCGGCGGTTTTGATGGCCTGTGTGTGCCACTCGGCCAAACCGTAGACCGCTTTGTCGAGCAAATCGGGGCGCGGTGGCTCTTGTCCATAGGCCCGTTGAAAAACCGCGCGGTCTTTGATTCGAAAATCCGCTGAAAGATCAATAACGACAGACTTTCCAAAAAAGGGCGCACACACCGAAGCGCTGGCCAGGTGTGGCAGGGCGGCAAAGACGACATCGGGTTGCTGGGCGACCGCCTCGTCTAGGGTCATAAAGCGGCCTTGGCAATGGTCAAATTTAGGAAGGAAGGCACCAAGACCGGGGTCCTCTTGAGAGATTTTTTCGCCAGGCTTTGAACTTGAGACAGGAAAAATCTGTTCAACCCGGGGGTGGTTTTGAAGGAGCCTCAACAAAAGCATTCCGGTATATCCGGACGCGCCCACTACACCTACTTTCATGTCATACCTCCCATTGTGGCATCAGGGATGCCAGAACTTTCTTAAGATCAAGAAATCGTTGACCTTCTTTTAAAATGATCAAAACCGTGTCATCGCCGGCGACGGTACCGAGAATAGGGCTCAGCTCGAGGTTGTCGAGAGCCCACGCGGCGGCCTGAGCATGCCCCGGAAGAGTCTTAAGAACGACAAGGTTCCCCGAAGCCTCCATACTTAAGTACCCGCGTTGAAAATCGCGAATCAAGTCACCGCGACTTCGATCGCTGTCATCGGGCAGACTGTAGACATACAAGCCGTCGGGTGAGCTGACCTTACCAACACGAAGGGCTTTTAAATCTCGGCTTAACGTGGCTTGCGTCACATCAAACCCATCGGCATTAAGAAGACACAACAATTCTTCTTGGCTAGAGACTGAACGGGTGAGGATAATCTGCCTAAGGGCATGGAGCCGCTCATCGCGTTCCTTCATGAAGCGAACTTTAGCATCATTCAATTAGCAATGACAAGGGAATTATGAAATAAAATGCAATAAAATAGCATAAAGATACATTTCTCGGAATACTTATCTTTTTTTCTAACCTTCCGATAAACAGAAAAAGGGTAAAGAGATGAGTGCGATTACCACCGTACCGGGATTCAGTTTGTATTCAGCGTTTACCGCTACACCTCTGGGCCGAATGGAATTTCCCGTTTCGCCCAGCCAGGCCATCTATGCTCAGTTCCGCTATGTTGAAGGGGTTCCCTCAGAACAAGGTGGCGTCTCGTTAGACCGCCTGCGAATCTTAGACAGCCTAATTGCCGAAATCAATGCGCATCGTGCCGCAGGAACTCCTCCGGTACATTTAGAAGCCGGTCACATGGCCAACCCCGAAGCCGCTATCGCCGAATTGGCCCACCAAGCTTGGGAGATGCAAAAATCCGGGGGGCCTTTTCACAGCTGGACGTCGTCAAAAGCGTTAGTAATCAACCTTAGCGCCTGAACCTGGCTCGCGAATGCTTCTAGCAATCTTAACCGGAATATTTTATGTAGCCCTTCCCTTGGTTGGCGCGTATATCGTTCGTCACCGTTGGCGTGTTTTAAGGGCCTCGGTTTTGGCGGCTAGCCAGTGGCAGGACTGTAGCTTTTCGGACGTCCAAGGTTCCGTTCCTTCTTCACCGCGAAGGTTTTTCGGGCATTTAGAGGCGTGGGAAGGCCGAGAGATTCTTTGGCTTACGGACGGAAAACTCAGTGTCCCGGTTAATGTCGAAGGCGCTGATTTTTGGTTCTTGCAAACTGAAGACGTTGCCTGGTCAGAGGCGTCGGACGAGCCCCCTCGCCGGGTGTTTTGGAAAGATGTCCGCGCGTTGCCCGAAGGGGTGACGTTTTTTGTTGCTGGTCAGCTCACTGAAAAAGACGGGCGAAGTCAGTTTCATACCCAAGCTCAGCACAAATTGTTATTGATCGCCTACGAAGGACGGGCGCAATCTGTTTTAACCCGTACCATTTGGAGTTCTCGACATAAAATTGAACTGTGGAACTTTTTGACTCCGCTGTCTTTGGCGGTGGGGCTGGCCGCTTTGTTAGCGGCTGGATATTTCCTTTTAAAAATTCCTGGCGAACGGGCCGAAGGTTTGGTGGCCTTAGCCTTGGCTTTGTTGCCCAGTACTTTCTTTCTGCCGCCGGGGATTCTCTTTTTTTATTGGTTTTCGAAAATCTGGGAACAGAGTCGGCGTCAGCGTGCCGAACGCGATGTTTTAGCCTTTGAAGGTAAGGCGGGAACGTTGAAATGGATGGTGCAAAAGCGTTCAGCACGTCGTCGTGAGCTTTTGGCCATGACGGCTTTTCTGGTGGGAGCTGGGTTAAACGCTATCCTTTTGCTCATCCTGCTCAGGCTGTGGATTTTATCCTCGCCCTAAGTGGCGGTGAAGTTTACTCACTAAACCTGTTTGACGATTTTCTTGCCTTTGGATCGCTTGCCGTAAGCTTGTTTCTGACATCCAAAGCGAAACCTGCTCTTTGGCTCGGGTCAAACCGGTATAAAAAAGCTGGCGGGTTGGTGCAAAGCCCTCCGGCTGTACGTCGGGAAGAACGAGGGAAACCTTGGCAAATTCCGAGCCTTGCGATTTATGGATGGTCATAGCAAAGGCGATGGTGTGACTCGGGAGCTGATTTTCAAGAAACACAGCCGGCTTTTTGTCGGAACGCTGAAAGTACACACGAACACGATCGGTGCGAAAGGCTACTCCCAAATCGCCGTTAAAAAGGTTCAAACGGGGGTCATTTTCGGTGATCATTACAGGCCAATGGCTAAGAGGTTTTTCTTTTGAAAATCGGTCGTACAACAGCTCATTCAAAGTCCGTTGACCCCAGGGCCCCTCGTTGGTCACCGTCAAAAGCATATGGTGGCTAAGGGCCTCGAGGGCCGCTTCGGGGGATTGTGCCGCTAAAAACAAAGCATACGAGGCTGCAAAACTCTCGATTGCCTGCGCTTCTAAAGCGTGAAGCGATACCTGACCAACGGTGCCAAGGTTTGTCAAAAAGGCGTTAAGGGGTTCAGCCTCGCCCTTTAAGGTCAGCTGGGCCAAACGGCCAATTTCTTTGTCATCACTAAAACGATAGCTGTGCTCCAGCTTTACCAAGGGGCTTGGCGCGTGGGACCTCGACTCCTGCGGTCCCGCTGGCGAAGTGGTCAGGGCCCACCAAGCGGCTGAAAAGGCGTTGGCAGGAAAAACCTTCGCTAAATCGCCTAAAATATTCCCTGGTTCAACGGAGGGGAGCTGATCGGGGTCACCCATTAGAATCAACGTCGCAGACTCCGGCAAGGCGTCTAAAAGCTGATCCATCAGAGTAAGGCTCACCATCGAGGCCTCGTCGATCACGACAAAATCGGCGTCGAAAGGACGCTCAGAATGGTATTTTGGTGCCCCTACCGCGCTACGAATTCCTAACAGTCGGTGCAGGGTCTGGGGTTCGAGAGCGGCAAGGGGGCCTGTAAATTCTTCAGGAATCTTGGCTAGGGCCTTCCTCAGTGATTCACCCATGCGAAAAGCCGCTTTGCCGGTGGGCGCCGCAAGAGCTATCCGAGGAGGGGGCAAACCTCGTTCTCGTCGATCGGCAAACTGATGAACTAGGAGTTGAGCGAGGACGGTGGTCTTTCCTGTGCCCGGTCCCCCAGTAAGAATTCCCAGTTGAAAGAAAAACGGGAGGTACGCCCCTGCTTCTTGCAAGGCATTGAGGTTAAGGGCTTCGACACGATGGCCTTTGATTTCAGAAGTTCTGGGTTGGTATTTTGCCAGGGCCGCAAACCGCTGGGCCAGACGCTCTTCTTCGTGAAAACAGCGGGTGAGGGCTAAAAGACCATCGGCGTAAGTCAGTGGGGAATTCCCCTCGTGGTTGAGGGCTTTTTCAAAGGTCGGGGCCTCAGGTAGGACGAGTGCCGTGTGACCTTCCCTGTAGCTTTGGTGTACGGCGAGGGCCAAAGTTACCGCCTGGTCAGACGCCCCAAAGCGTCTTTTAAGGTAGGCGGCCAACTCCTGACTGGCAAAAGCTGTTGCGTCTTGAGAATTTTGATTCATAAAAGGGCCTCCAGACCCCGTATCACCGCTTCGTCGGGACGGGTAAAGTAGATCCCGGCTCCCGGCGACCGAGGTGAAAGTCCTCGTAAGAAGAGGTACAAAACCCCTCCAAACTGATCCCACCGGGGTTGACTTGGGCCCAGGTGTCGCCACCAGGCCGTGGAGTACAGCAGGTATTGCAAGTGGTACCGATTTTCAGTCATCGCCTTTTCTAGGGCGGCCGGGTGGTAGTCTTCAGTCTGTGAGCCTAAAAAGTTCGATTTCCAGTCGAGAATGTACCAGCGCTTCTTCCAGGTGAACACGAGGTCGATAAAACCGTGGAGGTAACCTTGAAGTGAAAATTTTCCAGACCAATCCCCAGGGCCTAAAAGCGAGATCAAGGCTTCTTCTGTGAGGCGGGGTTTGTTGGTTTCAGGGTGGGCCGCCCTGAGGTAAAATTCGACTTCCGTGGCTCTATCCTGCCGCGAAAGTTTTGATAAGCTGAACTCGGGGTCGTCGGCTAGCAGTGGTGCGGTAAGAGTATACGCCAAAGACTCCCGTACTGCCTGGCTATGGGCTTCGAATTGCGGCCCCGCCGCTTTCAGCTGAGCCTCGGCTTTGGCAGATTCTTCGGCGTTTAAGGTACCCCCCTCCAAACCCATAAAATCAAGCTTTTCATAAATACTGTGCAACACCAAACCAGCGTTCTTGCCCTTGGGAAAAGCCAACAAGCCCTCGGGAGCCACCCCCTGGGGTGACGGCGTGCCCGCAGGGGCCCGGTGTGCGGTTTCACCGGCCAACCTGGTGTAGCTACCGATTGACCACGCTTCGTGAATTTGACGCTCTGACGGCCAGGCCGGCGGTCTGAGGTTCACGGTTTCGGACTCTTGCCGAGGCGCCACGTCGGGTGGGGTGCCCCACACTAAAAGCGGTCCGGTTTCGTCAGTGACCTGCAAGAGTTCGGGGTTTGCTAACAGCCAGGTTGCGGGCGAATTTGTAGGATCTTTGGCGTTGCCCCAAGTTTCATCAGACCAGGCAGTGATAACGTAAAGCAGGGACTCGGCCCGGGTAAGCGCCACGTAGGCCAGGCGTTGGGCTTCTTGCTTTTTGGCGGTCTTTTGTTGGGTTTTACGACTATCGCTGGTGGCTGGGTCAAGATCGCCCACTAGGGTGTGGCCTTCTCGCCACAAGGGCTCAACCTGATCCTTATTGTTTAACCCGCGCCAAAGTTCAACGGCAAACACCACAGGCCATTGAAGGCCTTTGGCTTTGTGCATGGTTACAATCTGGACCGCCTCTTCGTCCGACTCCAAAAGCTCTTCCTCTTCTTCGCCGTCTAGGAGTTTTCCCGCGAACCACGAGGCCGTTCGTTCTGGTTGTCGGGCCAGAGCCCGGTCTTGAGTTTGAAGAATTTCAAGCAGATGACGAAAGTTGGTGTGCCGACGGTCTTGCGAGATATCACCGGCGTTTAGGCCAAAAGCTCCATGATGAATTAAAAATCGCTCTAGAGCGGTGCCCGCACCGGACTTTTCCCAAACCTGGCGTAAGTGAACAAGTTCGTCGTACAGCGTTTGAATTTGGTCCTCATCCTGTGCCCAGCTTGCCAGTTGGCGGTCGTCATAGCCAAAAAGGTCGCTGACTAACAACGAGCGCAACAGGCCCTCGTCTTGGGGGGCCAAGAGCGCTGCGATGAGCAACCGGAGGTCGCTAGCTTCTGCCGAGGCGAGGACATTTTTTGACCGTCCTAAAACGGTGCGAATGCCCTGTTGCGCTAAAAGCCCCTGGAGCTTTTGCGCTGAGGCGTGGGACTTAACCAAAATGGCCATGTCCCGAAGGCGCAAAGGTTGTGCCTCGGAGCTTGGGGCCTCGGCATCGCCACGAGTGGCATGGGTTAACCGGCGGATCTCACGCGACAAATAGTCTGCGGCCAGCTTCATGTCATCCCCAGCTTTGGGCCAGAAGGTAAGGGGTGGTAAGGGGGAACCTTGATACAACACCGGTTTAAGCTTTGCCTTGGCCTGCAGGGCCTCAAAGGCAATCTCGGTGGTCATAAACGGCCCTTGGTCTTGCGCATCGACAGGGTTTTCGATTTTTGTTTGATAGACCTTGTTAATCGCCGCTAACAGCCGTTTCTCAGAGCGAAAATTGTTAACAAGCGTCCAATGGTGGTCGGCCGGGATTTCTCGGCTCACTTTAAGGTAGGTTGCTAAATCGCCCCCGCGAAAAGAATAGATTGCTTGTTTGGGGTCGCCAATGAGTGCCATGAAAAGATCATCGCGGCCCATAAACAGCCTAAAAATTTCTACTTGTGCGGGGTCGGTATCTTGAAACTCGTCAATCATGACTGCCGAAAACCGCTGGCTAATCACGCGGGCGGCCGAGCCTCCGTTCCGAAGGCCTTTGAGAACCTCGCCAATGAGGTCATTGTAGGTTTTGATATTCTGGCGGGCTTTTTGAGCGGCTAGGTCAGCAAGAAGGGAAACATAGGCTTCGTACAAGATGCTGGCGTGAAATTCTGCTTTGCCCGTTGACGCCATAGCTTTGACTTCAGGATCTGCGGCTTCCCAGCACTCCCAAAAGGGCAAAGGGGGAAAGTCCACGACCGCCTTCGTATGCATTTTTCTTTGAAGGTATTCTTTTGTAATCTTGAGAAACGCCTCATTAGTTTCAAGTGCCTCAAAAGAATCTTGAGCGTTTTCTAGATACGTTTCGATCTGCGTTTCTTTAAACGAGCGGCCATCAAGCTCAGAGATATTGGCCTGTAAAAACTCACGAAGGGCTGGCCGGGCCTCGGGCCATAAACGCTTAAGCTCGGCCTGTAAGGCAAGCCAACGTTCCCACAAATCTTGCCGAAAGCTCAGGGGTTTTACCCTCAGGTCAGGAAACCGTAAAAGCGGCTTAATTTCTTCGTAGAGCTTGGGGGGCGTGAGGTCTTTAACCAGCAGTAAGCGGTCAGGGGCAAGCCCAGAAATTTTTCGACGCCAAAAATCTTCTAAAGCCGCGGCTGCCAACGGGGCGTCATCCTCGACAATTTCAAAACCCGGCAAGACATTTAATTCAAAAGAGAATTCTTTCAACAGCTGGGCACAAAAGCCGTGAATAGTCGAAATCGTCGCCAAGTCGACGTCCGCTTCGGCCAAGGCCAGACGACGGTCCGCTTCGGCGGGGTCAAGCCCTTGCAGCCAAACTTGAGCCCATTCACCGGGATTCCGGCGGGTTTCAGCTACCAGGGAACGGATTCGTTGGGCCAGCTCAGCGGCCGCCGGTTTGGTAAAAGTTACGACCGCTAGGTCGCGAAGTCTTAGATTTTTTTCTAAGATGAGACGGAGCACCAAGTGGGCAGCTGTGTAGGTTTTGCCGGTTCCTGCACTGGCTTCGATGAGGTGGGTTCCCGACAGGGGAAGGGTCAGAATATCAAGAACGGCCACGGCTAGCCTCCAGCATGGGCTTATAGATTTGTTCGAGCAAAGCATAGAACTCGTCCTTGACCGGCGAGGACTCTAAGTCCTCTGAGTCAACGAGTCGGTTAACCCAGGGATCTGAGCAAAGGTCATTCCATAATTTGGGCTTCTCCTTAGCGAGTTTTTCAGGATCAAGGGTAAAAATGGCCCAGGAAAACTCAGGAAAAAAGGGTAGAGGACGGTGGCAGGCTTCGGACGCTAGCTGGGCTAGGGTGGTTAAATGCTGGTTGGCAACCTCGGCCGAAAGCTCAGAAAAAATCATGTGTCCGTCTAGACCGACAAAATAGGTCGTCCTTGGGCTAAACAGGTTGGCGAACAGGTGGGTTCCCCAGGCCGAAAGCCGTTGGTGTGCTCTGAGGTTCCCCACTTGAAACAGACCTAAGCCCGAAGGTACCCAAAATACCGACCCGGCAAAGCGCCAGGTTCGGGGCGGGTAATCTCGCTTGGTCGTCCACGGGGTGATCGCCAGCTGTTGGCAAGCGGTTAACTCCTGAAAGAACTGAAAACGGTCCTTGGTTTTTTGGCTCTCTTGTTCTACCGCAAAGTCACCCAAGCGACCAGGCGGCAACCCCCCCGAAGCTTTCAACAGCCCCAAGGCATCAGGGTTTCCCAAGAGGGCTTCTTTTTGGGCGTTACGTACCTTCCAAGACTCTAGGTGATTCAGCGCAAAGAGTTCTGAATGGGGCAGAGGTTCGGTAAGTTCACTTTCTGAAAGCCCACAACCTTCGTTTAAGAACGTCGCCATGGGGTCTTTGAGGCGTGCCAGGATGGTATTGACGTTTTCTAAAAGCTCGGGTTCGTTGGGCATTCGCCACTGATACAAAGGCCGGGTGTTTCGTTCTGGAGCCGGAGAAAACCATCGTTGGTCATAGGTCACCAGGCCTGACGTGGGGTCTTGGTAGCGACGAGACGAGGGCTGAAGCGGATAGATTTTCGTAATCGCGTCACCGGCCTTTTGTCCGGCCAGGGTGTAATGTTCGTTGAGAGCTTGACACAAAGCGGTAACCGCATTCGACTCGGGGGCACATTCGCCGCTGTCGGTGAGCCCGCTGGCCGTAAAAATCAGACGGTCTTGAGCCGAAAGCAGAGATTCTAAAAACAGGTAGCGATCAGACTCGAGCGGATTACGGTCGCCCAGTCGTACCGAAAATCGGGTTAAATCATAATCGGGACGGACCACTTCGCGCGGAAAGCCCGCGTTCATTCCTAACAAAACGACGATACGGTAGGGCAGGGAACGTAAAGGAATCATTCCCGCCACGGTAACGCGTCCGGTTAAAAAGCGAGCTGCCCCCGCCTCTTGCTGTAAAAATTCTTTCCAAAGTTCGGTGGCCAGGGCAAAGCTAACGGCTTGGCCCGAAAGGCCGGCAGTCCCCGCGTTTTCGACAAGGCCGGCGGTCTGCTTGATAAGCTCTTCACGTTCTTCGCCACCGCTATCACCCAGGACGTTTTGCATCCATTGGTTGAGCAAAATTGACCATTGCTCCAGCGTTTGGTTTGATTTTTGAGCCTCGTGAAGCTCTTGTAGTTGCCCTACAAACCGCGAAAGGTCAGCAATAAGGTCCGCGTCAGGAACCGAAGTAAAGGAATAGAGCCCATCGTCGAGACGCGTTTTGGGCCCCAGGCAAAAAGCGGACCACAGGCGATCTAGCCCCTCGTGCCACGTCAAAGCCGGCTCGGGGGGCAAGTTCCACTCGGCCTTGTCTGCCCCCGAGACACCCCAGCGAATTCCTGCTTCTTCGACCAGGAGTCGAGCGTTCTCGCGATCTTCGTCAGAAAGGGGCTCCCCAAGCACTTGCCGAGTCAGTTCCCAGAGCGAAAACACACGGTCAGCCTCAAAACGCCCCGGAGCTACTTGCAAAACCTCATTGAGCCACCGGCTAAAAAGCGACTCGGGGGTACCCGTGTCTGCTAAGTCAAACGGGAGGTTGACCCCACGAGTGGTCTGCGCATTGCGAAAGGTGAGGTCAAGCAAAGGCTCATACAATTCCAGCTGCGGGGAAAGAATGACAATATCGGCCGGGGTGAGGGTTTCATCGGCAGCCAGCGATTCTAAAAGGAGGTCCAAAACGACCTCGACCTCGCGCAGGGGGTTGGCACAACGGGCAAAGCGGATGGTCCACGAGCTTTCTTCGATTGCTTGACCTTCAGGGGCGCTGTTAGCTCGGATTTCCGCCTGTAAAGCCCCTAACAGACCGTGCCCAGTTTCAGCACCGACCAGCGGCTCTTCGTCCAAAACGTCGGCTTCGAGCAGGCAATCCATCAGCTCCCGGCCTGTTTTGCCCCACTCCGCTAAAAGACGGGACCCGGTGAAAAGCGCTTTTGCAGGCGTTTGAAGCCGAGAACGCAAGCTGGCTTGGTCACCCCAGTAATCTAAGGTAGGGACGGGGAGGTAGAGAGTCACGGGTAAATGGCGGCCCAAAGCCTGAAATAACCTCAAAAATACCGGGGGCAGTAACGACATTCCAAACAACGAGACACGAAAGGGCAGGTTGACATTCAGGGGGCCGTTGAGCGCTTTTTCTACGCGTGCGAATAAATCCGCTCGGTGGGGTTGTTGGGCTTGGGCGCAAAGCCTGCGCCACAACTCAGCCTGCCAGGTTTGAGCTTCATGAATTGTCTCATTCCAAAAAGGCGCCGCCGAAAAAGCCTCGTCGGGGATTCTCTGTGCTTGTTCCCAAAGGCTCAGCCAGTCGGGTCGGTACAACAGGTACTGGTCAAAAAGGTCGGCGACTGACGTGGCCAAGCTAAAAGCACGGGTTTCTTTCTCGGGCGAATCTTTTTTAAGATAAGCCCCTAAGGGGAGCAAAGGCGCATTCTGAGGCTCTTGAAGTTTAAGTTCATCAAAAAGGCGAAACAGTGCCCACACCATCACATCTTTTTCAAAAAGCGATTTTTCTTCTTTTTGCCGAAGGATGATAAACGAGAGTTTCATCGCCAACTGAACTGGACTCAGCATTTCGGTGCGAACAAAAGAACCTCGTTGCCGGGCTGTTTCTAAGGCCAGCCATTTTTTCATCCCCGGTGTTTGGACAACAATGTACTCGGGGTCCAAGGGAGAGACTTTGCCTCGATTGGCTGTCTCGTGCGCAAAGCGTTGGGACAGTGCCACGAGATCGGTACTACGGATCATGCGAAAGGCCATAAATCTGTTTTAGGTTATGTTTGAGCTTTCGTCTATAGAAAAAGAAATATTGACAAAAAAGTGTTCAGGTTTAAACTGAGAATAATGACCGAATTTCCCGAAGAATTATCTACCTGCCCGGCGTCTCTTTACCCCGCCGTGCTGGGCATTCTGCACGCCCAGGTGGGTTGTGATTTTTCCCTGTACAAGCAATCTACGATTTTGCGGCGGCTTCAGCGCCGAAAAGACCATTACCCAGAGCGTGATTGGAATTCTTATATTGAGCTTTTAGAGTCGAATTCTGACGAGCAACAGGCGTTGTTCCTTTCTCTTTTGATTGGGGTGACGTCGTTTTTTCGCGACCCTGAGTCGTTTGACGCCTTAGGCCGGGAGCTGCGTACCTGGATGTCTGCCGCAAACGCTCCGGTGACTCTCAGGGTTTGGGTTCCCGCATGCTCGACGGGCGAAGAAGTCTATTCCTTGAGTATTCTGTTACGAGAAGCGAAACAAACCTCGGCCTGGTCGGGCGAAATTCAAATTTTTGCCTCTGACATTGATACCCGGGCCATTGAAACTGCTCGTCGCGGCTGGTATGCCGAGGCCGCTTTACAGGGGGTTTCGTCCCAGCGTCGTCTTGATTGGTTCGAAAGCGAAAACGGCGGTTGGCGGGTTAAAAAGAGCCTGCGGGAAGGTGTTGTTTTTGCCCCTCAAAACCTTTTGGCCGACCCTCCTTACCCTCATATCGACCTACTCAGTTGCCGTAACCTGTTAATTTATTTAAATGGTGCGGTTCAAAAGTCCTTGACGACCACGTTTGCTTACGCCCTTGAACCTGGTGGCATCTTATTCTTGGGCAATTCAGAATCGATCAGCAGTAAAACTCCTTGGTTTGAGGTTGTCGATAAACGAGCCCGGTTGTACCGACGAACGTTCGCGTTACGCCCCCAAACTACTCCCGTCCAGTTGGCGATGCCGCTCAAGCGTGAGGTTGTTACTGCTCGCCCTTCGTTAACGGAACCCACCTTGACGCTACAAAACCTTATTTTTGAGCAGATTGCCGACCAGCATTTTCCGCCTTGTGCGCTTGTTGATACCCAAGGCGACATTCAGTTTTTGTGGGGTGATACGTCCGAAATCTTTCACCGTCGCAGGGGAAAGCCCTCTCACCAAATTGTCGAAAATATGATTGACCCCTTGCGGATACCGGTCGCCAACGCCCTCGCTGAGGCCCTGTTGCATCAACGTCGGCAAGAGTCCACGCTGATACGGTGGGACCGAGAAGCCGGTCGGGCCTGTAAAATCACGGTGTACCCCATCGAGGTTCCTTTTCTTTCTGGCGTTCATTTTTTGTTTGTTTTTGACAAGCATACCCTCGTGCCCGAAGCCACTAGCCCTGGCAATAGCGAAAATCAAGAGCGCCTCCAGGAACTCGAACAAGAATTAGCGGCCACGCGTCTGTCTTAAAAAATACCGTTCAAAAGCTTGAAAAGGCGAATGAAATGCTCAAGGCCGGCAACGAAGAGTCGCAGGCCATGAACGAAGAACTTCAAAGCGCCAACGAAGAGCTAGAATCGTCGAAAGAAGAGCTTCAGGCCGCGAACGACGAGCTGGGAAACCTCAACGTAGCCTATGCCAACCGTATCGAAGAGTTAAGCCGTCTCAATAACGATGTGTTCAACTTTATTCACAGCGCCAGGATAGGTTTGATTTTTGTCGATCGTGAGCTAAAAATCTGGCGCTTTACCCCCGAAACTGCACAAGTTTTTCCGTTGATTGACAGCGATTTAGGCCGATCGATTACCGCCTTTTCGGGGTATTTTGGGCTTCGTATCGAAGAGCCCATTCAAATGGTTCTTCGCGATTTAACCCCTTGGGAGCAGGAACTACACACTGACGAAGGTCACATCTATCTGCATCGAATTCTTCCCTATCGGACGCTCGAAGAACGGATCGAAGGTGTCGTGATGACCTTTACCGATGTCAGTCTTCTTAAACGCACCGAGCAGAAACTTCAAGAAAGTGAAGACCGGTATCGCGCCTTGTTTGAAAATCTCCCCGTGCCTGTTTTAGCTTGCGAGGCATGGCAGAAGGGAAATGCGGTTCTCGACTTTGCGATCTTGGGAGCCAATCCCGCCTTTAAAACCCAATTCTCTGGGTTGTTTGACCTACCGCTAGGACAGCACGGGTCATCCCTAATGGCTGACCTCGGTATGGATTTTCGTGAGGGTATTGCCCGGGTTTTAGCCAGTCAGAACCCTGAATCGCAACGGTTTTATAGCAAAACGTTGAAAAAATATTGGCAGACCTGGATATATCCCTCGGGGAAAGAGCGGTTTGCGGTCATTCTTGATGATGTGACAGACCAAACCGCGACTCTCGAAGCTCTTCAGCTGAGCGAGGATTTGTACCGTTCAACCCTGACGTCTATTGATGATTTTGTCAGTGTCTTAGACAAAGACGGCCGCTATCTTGAGTTTTTTCAATCTAAAAAAGCTGGTAAACTTTTTCCTGCCTGGGACTTTACCGGGTTGGAGACGTCGGCTCCTGAAATTCAGCAAGCTCTCAAGCAAGCTCTGCAGAATTTAGCCGCCGGAGAGCCTGTTCAAGCCTGGACCTATACCCTACCTACCGTTCTCGGTGACCGTTTTTTCAGCGCCCGCATGTCGCCTCGGCTGACTGGCGATGGGGCCTTTAATGGTGCCGTGGTAGTCACCCGTGACATAACCGATTTAGTTAAGGCCCAGAAAGCGGCCATTGAAGGCGAACTCCAATTTCGGGCGCTCTTTGAAGCGGCACCCTTGGGCTTCTTTCAAGTCGAAAATGGCATCCTAAAGCGCGTCAACATCGCTTTTGCAAAAATGTTTGGCTATGCGGACACCGAGGAACTCGTGGGGCACCGTTGGGACGATATTCTCACGGCCGAAAGTCTAACCCCGGGACGCTTGCTCGAGGATGCGGGCCTTCGTCAGCCCGACCACATTCGCGGCACAGAGCTGTCGGGACGAAGAGTCGACGGGACGGTGTTCCCCCTTCGCCTCGATTTAACTGGGGCTCCTCATCAAGGAAAGGTTCTGTTGATTGGAGCGGCCCAAGATTTGACCGAACGTCACCGCATGGAAGTGTCAGTTCTCAATTCGCAGCGCTTGGAGTCGTTGGGTGTTCTGGCTGGCGGCATTGCTCATGATTTTAATAATCTGTTGGGGGGAGTTTTTGGCTTTCTGGAACTGGCCAAGCAAACGGCCGACGAGGATTCGAAAACCCATGGCTATTTGCAAAAGGCCCTCTCGGTTTTTCGGCGTGCTCAGGATTTGACTCGTCAGCTCATCACCTTTGCCAAAGGCGGCCAGCCGGTGAAAAAGGTTGTCGATTTACGAAGTATCGCTGAAGAAACTGCGCGTTTTGTCCTTTCGGGGGGGAAAGTTCGGTTAGTTACCCAATTTGCCGAGGATCTTTGGCTTTGCGAAGCGGACACAGGGCAGATGAGTCAGGTCATCGACAATCTGATTATCAATGCTCGGCAGGCCATGCCCAACGGGGGAACTGTTACGTTGACTGCCCGAAATGTGCCCACCGACGAGGTGCCTCCCCAACTTCTCAAAGGACCCTACATCGAAATTACCGTCGCGGATACCGGGCCTGGGATTCCTAAAGAAATCTTGCCGCGGATTTTTGACCCCTTCTTTTCTACAAAAAAGGAAGGTAGCGGCTTGGGGCTGGCGGCTGTTTATTCCGTGGTGTCAAAACATGGTGGTCTTGTCGAAGCGGAATCGAAAGAGGGGGCAGTGTTTCATTTGTGGTTGCCCGCGTTGCTAGATAAACCGGCCGAGACGACAGTTTCGTCTCAAGCCCTGTCGCGTCGTATTCTTATTCTGGATGATGAGGAAAGCCTCAGGGAAGTGACTAGTGCCTTTTTAGAGGACATGGGGTACAGCGTTGCGTGTACGGCTTCGGGCGAAGAAGCTGTACAAGTTTTTTTGCAAGCTCGAGAGGCTTCTCTTCCGTTTGGGTTTGCGCTAGTTGATCTGACGATCCCGGGCGAAAAAGGGGGCTTGGAGGTGGTCAAAGAGCTCCGAAAGCATCACCCCACGCTTAAAGCCGCCGCCATGAGTGGTTACTCGCAGGACGATGTTTTGTCTGACCCCAATGCATTTGGTCTTGTCGGGTGCTTGAGTAAGCCCTTTACACGACAAGAACTCCAGACGTTTTTGGAGCTTCATTACCCCTTTTCTGATTGAGAAGAACTGCTGGGAGGCTTTTGAAAACTCTTGGGTACCTTAAGGGCATCAAAAAGCGCATTAAGAAGCGAGTTACTGCCCTTGGCGTCTTGGTTTAATTGCCAAATCATTAACCCACCACCCTGGGCTCGGGCGAGGTTGACAGCTTTAGCACGTAGGGTATCAAAACCGTTATAGCTATAGCCATTTGAAGTGTCTGAAGCTGTGGCGCGACTATCGTGCCTGAGAATTGAGGCAAAGGTACGAGCGTGGTGGTCTGAAAAACGCCGTCCATAAAACGGAACCCCAAGAATAGCTTTTGAGCGGGGCAAATGTCGGGTTTTTAGCCAGTAGTCGAGAGCCTGGCGGGCAAATTGGTAGGAGGATTGAGGCCACCCATAGGGCTCTCCCCAGCCATCGTCGTAAGCCATGATATTCACAAAATCGACATCGTGAAGCACGCTGTCTTTGAATACCGCATCGGTGTCAGGCGACGCACTGACTGCTAGACTCAGGAGTTTGCCCTCGGCGTGTAGCTTTTGGCTTAAAGCATGAACAAAGGTGGCAAACACGTCGGCTTGAGAAGGCGAGGGAAATTCCCAATCGAGGTCAACGCCGTCCAGGTGATACACGGCTACCAAACCCAAGGTATTGTTGATGAACGCTTGCGTAAGCTCAGGGTAGGCCATAATGGTCGGAAAGGCCTGGGGATCAGAACTTGCTCCACCGTCCAACGAGATGAGAACTTTCACGTGATGGGAGTGAGCCAAACTGACCAGACTTTTCAAACGGTTGGGGTGGGTAAGAGGTTCATAGGTCGCGCTTTCGCACGGCGAAGCAAAGGCCCAGCAAATGTCTGTCAGGGCTCGGTAATCGACAGTTTGGGGATGTCCTGACCACGAGGGAAAGTAACCTACCATTTTAAAATGATGAGGCAGTCGGAACTGGTGGCTAACGACAGGAATATAGGCGATTTGGGTAGCACAGGCGCTAAACAGCAAAAGAAAACCTAGCGAAAGAACCTTAATGAAGGTTAACAACAATTTCATATTGTAATGATTGAGAGGGTAACAGAAAGGTTTGCGAGTGCCAAGTCCCTCGTGAGCGATCGGTTGTAAATCAGCTAACCTGTTAGATATTTAACAGGTTCACAGGCTTTTTGGGCGAAAAGGTCCTGGTGGTGTGTATTTTGCGAGCCTTCCGCACAAGGTGGAAAACCTCCGAAAGGGTGGAAGGAATTTCTTAGCGATGTAATTCGCTCTAAACCAGCTTTATGGTTATATTCAATCGGTTTTACGTCTAATTGCTCGCGCGTTCTAAGCACAATCGGGTCAAGATAAAGCGATTGAGTCAACAACTAGGTTGCAACTTTTGCAGAAGGGGGTTTAAGCGGGCTTTTGGCGGCAAAACTTCTGGCCTTTCCCCCTAAAAAGTTTTCATTTTCGCACTGTGGAAGTTTTTCGGAGCGTGAATAGCCTGTTAAAAATTTCACAGGTTGGAGGGTGTAGGCGAGGAAGGGGTTGGAATTTCGGGTGAACTAAAGGCTAAAAGAAGCACAGCGACTTCGTGGTCACTCAGCTAGCTAGACCGAGCTGTTTATTGTACGTCACCTCTGTTTCTTCCTTAGCTAACCGCTACTTCCGCAAAATCTCAGAAACTCGGGTGATAGGTATGTTTGTTTCTTTCGCAAGTTCGTCACCAAAGACAGGACTCGCGAATCTAGTCAGAGGCAGGCCCCGGCGAATCACGATCCTGCTGGCACCCTTTCCAGGGCGATCCGACGCTATTGACAGGTCACTTCATATCAGATGTTAGAAAGTCGCAAACTGAACCGCTCGAGGTAGCATTTGCAGAAAGGGCAGAGCTTTTGAGTAGTCGAGAACGTAAAAATTCACTCCAAGGTTAATACACTCATAGTATTCTTGCTGGTGCACCCTGTAGTTCTTCTCGGAAAGTAGTCCCCAGAACTGCGTGCCAAGTTTTTCTACCAAAAACCATTTCTCAAGAATCCGGGCAGCACGCCCATTGCCATCAGAAAACGGATGAATGTGAACAAAGCGAAGGTGAATAAGCGAAGCAAAGTAGAACGTTTCTTCGAGCGACAGCTCGGTCGATGTTAGGCCTTCAATTTCTGCAAATAACCCAGCCATTTGCGGTTGAACGAATTCTGGTTCAACAGCCAGATATACCAGCCCACGGTCACTGAACACGCCAACTGGCTCTTGCCGATACTTTCCTTGTTTAGACTTAATTAAGATTGTTCTAGAAAGAAGTCGATGGGCTTCGAGGAACGATTTCTCATTTAGCGGTTTAGTGCCGGAGAACTCGTAAGCTTCAACGAGGTCATCAATTTCTTTGATTTCTTTTTTTCGACTAGCTTCATTCCGCATTTTTTGGTTCATGTACGAGTTGAGGTCAACTGAGTTGCCCTCAATATTGGAGGAGTAGACAGAGGATGCTCTTAGATTGTAACCAAGGTCCAGTTTCTGACTCTGAAAGCCGGCAACCATTGTTGAAAGGCTACCCTTGATTTCAGTTTGGTATTCGAGGAAGCATGGACGTTCAGTTAGCTTCATTTTGTCATTATGCCCCAGAACCGAGGCCTTGGCAAATTGAATCGCCCCGGAATGAGCAGAGCCTTTTTATTTAAGTCCGGACTCAACGAGCCGGTTGTTCTCAGTGTAATACATTGCTTCATATTCTGCAGGCGGCACATAGCCGATTGATGATAATAAACGCTTGGTGTTGAACCAATGAACCCATTCGAGTGTTGCCAATTCAACATCCCCCACCGTTCCTGCTGACGTGTCGATCTTGGCCCAAAGAGCTTGTTCCAAAGCATCCAGCGTTAGATCTGCTGTCATCCGTGTTGAGACCCTCCATCCAACAATTGCCTTAGAGTAGGCGTCAATAACATAAGTAAAGTCGGCAACCCATAGCTGATTTGGGGCCGTCGCATGAAAATTTCTCTGGACCAAGTCCTCAGGAGTCGGGCGGTTAGGGTCCGAGAAAGTTGTTCGAATCGTTTTATACCCTCTTGTTGAACCTTTAAGGCCCATTTCTCGCATCAAACGCTCAATTCGACCCCGTCCAACCGTTTGACCTT
>DAIDHT010000004.1:0-51191 GCA_027451945.1 Spirochaetales bacterium | reverse complement strand
CATGGAAATGAAAAAGCGGCCCAGTCGTCTTGCATGATTTACAGCCTGATTGAAACGGCCAAGCTCAACGGCAAGGAACCTTATGCTTACCTGCAGTATATCCTGCATCAGCTTCCTCTCGTTGAACAAAGCGGTGATTGGAAGTCACTGCTTCCCTGGAACGTCACCCTGGTTTAAATTGACGGATACCATAGAGATGCACACTCACGTGTCCCATCCATGCGTATATGGTATGCGCACATGGTGCCTTTGTCAAATTCCAGTCCTTAAGGAACCTTGCAAAAACTATCTTGACTGGTAATGCTCCCAGCGGGTTTGACGTTGTGCTATACTGGTTTCGAAGACCACATTCGTGAAAAAAGGTAAACTATTCGTGATGACGCACCGAGCCGTGCTGGTGGGGCTTGACCTAGATAGGCTTACATATCCTTCAAAGACTTCTTTGCTGATGTCCCGCATGGGCCCCCAAGCCTTTCTCGAGTTTCTTGAAGTCCATGCAGGTTTACAGCCAACCAAGCTATCGGCCAGCGAACGTCTGGCCTCTTTCATGGCCGTCCTGCGCTCGAACGAGTCCGCCTTTCCTTCGTTCTTGGCGTCCTGGAAGGCGGCCCCCTTTGCCACAGCAAAAGAATTGCTGGGTTGGCTCGACACCTGGTACCTTCATGGCTGGGCGGGGTGTAAGTCTTGGAGCGAAGCCCAAAACCTTCCTCAACGCCTTGCTGAAATCGCTACGTTAGACTTGCTAGCCCGAGATCAGCTGGGGGCCAGTATCGGCCAGCGCCTTTTGTCCGTCGCCCAGGCCCTTCGGTCGGGAATATACCTTCCCTTGCATCATGTTGAACTCGCGGACGATCTTGGCGATTGGCCCAAAGCTTGGCAAACCGTCTTTAAGTTGCTTCCCTGGTCGGAGCGAGTTTGGAAAGAGTTTACGTTAGATAGCCTACCTTCCCATCGCCTTCAGATTTTTGTTTGCCATTCTGCGCTGACAGCGGCGCGGTACCTCGCACAATTCACCCCAGAGAATAAAACCGAGACCACGTGTGCGCTTATCGAAAACGAAGGGACTCTGTGGGACGAGGTCAATGCGGCCTGTGGAAGGCCTGAAGCCGGGGTCCGCGAAGCGGCTGGGGCGACTCCTGCCACACAACTTTTGCCCTTAGCGTTAGCCTTGCACAAAGATCCGGTTGAACTGACAACCCTGCTGGCGTTTTTTTCGCATCCCCACTGTCCCCTCGCCGGGCTCCAGCATCACCTTGCAAAAGCGATCGTTAAAACCGGAGGAATCCATAACGACGAATGGGAAGAGGCTCGTCAAGGTGCAGCTTCCCTTGAGAGCTGGCTACCGGACAAACGAGAAGACGAAAACCACTTTTCGCGGGCCCGCGCGCTCGAGGTAACGCAACGTGTGCTGGCGCACCAGTCCTCGTCTGAAGTCGCTCTGTTTAAAAGCACACTTGAAGCGCTGGGACCTGCTTACGACACCTTGCCTTGGGCACTCCTTCTCGACCTCCTTAGCCTTTGCCAAGCCTCTGACCACCCCCACCCTCGTCAGCGAGAATCGCTAGGTGCCCTGCCAACGGTAAGCTGTGCGGGAGCTCTCATCGACCCAGTGGATTCTCTGGTGTGGTTTATGCCTCAACCGGCGCAACGCTGGGATCCTTGGCCATGGACTCAACAAGAAATCGCCGCCCTGCAGCAAAACGGCTGTGAGTTAACGGACGTGGCAACCTTAAATTCTCGTCCACTCAGAATTATGCTTCGTACTTGCTCTTTGGTTCAGGGCTCGCTGATAGTCCTTGTTCCTTCGGTCCAGGGGGAACTATCGCCTCTTGAACTGTCGCTTTCCGCCCGAGCTACCGACGCAAAAGTTGAACCACGGGTGTTGGAACTTGAGGTGATTAACGGAACCAAGCTGGGCACAAAACAAATCAGAGCACGGACCTTGCCTTCCGTGAAACGATGGTGGAACTTACCCCTCTCACTGGCACCCGACCCCACCTGGAAAACTTCGTTTTCACAGCTTTCCACGTTTATCGATCGGCCGGCCCAATGGCTCCTGGACAAACAGGCCGGGTTAAAAATCGGAACTCTCCTTTCATTGCCGGACGAAAGCTTACGAAGGGGTACTTGTGCTCATGCCCTAGTAGAGCGCTTGTTTGTCGAAAAAAAAGATTCTGCACTATCGCTTTCTGAGCGAGATTTAGAGCTTTGGTATGAAACAGTCTTCCCAGAAATGCTCAAAAAATACGCCTACACCTTCCTTGAACGAGGCGCGTCGCGTGAAAAGATCCATTACAAGCGTACTTTGTGGGAATCAGTTCGCGCCCTTTGCCAGGTGCTACGGGATGTCGGAGCGAGCAACATTCGTCTGGAGCAACAGGTCAGCGGTGTCTTGTGTGGAGCTACAATCTGGGGATCGATCGACCTTGTCTTTGCAAAGCCGAATGGCTCTATCGGGCTGATCGACATGAAATATTCCTTTTCACCCCAAAAGTACAGCGAAAAGATCACCTCGGGTACCGACCTGCAATTGACGCTTTACAGCGAACTTTATTCGCAAACCCATCAGGTTCTTCCCGAGTCGGCGTTTTGGATTTTGCCGCTCAGGAAATTACTGACGCGCAACGGGGCTTTCTTTTTGACGGACTCAATCGCTTCTAGTCATAGTCATGCCCAACGTACAGCCATGATCGACGTAAGTGTCAACGGGCGAAGACAAGAGCTTGCCCAGGGTCAGGTCGAGATCGTCTGCCAAGCCAGCGATGAGCTTGTGGGGTATCCGAAGGGGGAAACCTGGGATACCGGTGACCCGTACCTCGCCTTGTATGGATGGGATAGCCAAGCATGAGCATTACGTTTATCAGTGCCGGGGCCGGTTCGGGAAAGACCACCCGTCTGATGGAAATTCTTGCCGATGCCCTCGACAGGGGAATCCCCTCCGAACGTATCATTGCCACGACCTTTACGGTCAAAGCCGCCGAAGAGCTCAAGAGCCGTCTTCAACAGAAGTTTCTGAAGGCCAGGGAGTTTCAGAAAGCCAACGCCGCGAGTGCTGTCATGGTCGGTACAGTCAACAGCGTGTGCGCAAAACTTCTTGCGCTTTTTGCTTTTGAGGCAGGGATGAGTCCCAACCTAGCCGTTCTCGACGAGGAGAACTCACGTCGCTTCTTAAAGAAGGTTATGGAAAGGACCCTGAGCGAGGATGTGCTCAGGGAGTTCGACCGTCTAGAGCGGCGCTTCGGAATTCTTAAACAGGACAAGTCGCAGTGGCAGGTTCAGGTCGGTTCGCTTATTGACTCGGCACGAGCTTCTCAGATCGCTAGGTCGAACTTTCCCACCATGGCCAAAAAAAACGCGGACACACTGTTATCGTGTCTCGGTGCTCCCCTCCTAGATCATGACCAGGCCATGAGTGACCTCCTTGAGGACGCGATCGAGGCGATGGAAGCTGGGCAGAAAAAAAAGAAATTAAAAAACACGCAGGCGTATCTTGAAGTCTGTCAACGCCTACACAGGGAACTTAAGAGCAACAACGATTCGTGGGATCTGTGGTTGAAGCTTGAAACGCTGTCGGCCGGTAAGAATTGCAGCGACTGGCCCGACAAAGTGAAGGAGCTCTCGGCCGTCTGGAAAACTCATACCAGATTTCATCGCGAGGTCAGGCGGTATCTTGAGCTTGTCTTCGAAACGGCCGCATCCGTAATGGCTGCCTACGAGGAAGAAAAGAAAGTATCAGGCTTTTTGGACTTCACGGATCAAGAAGCCATACTTTATGACTTATTGAAAAAGCAGGACGTGCGCAACAGGTTAGCAGAACGCCTAGACCTTCTCGTGGTCGATGAATTTCAGGATACGAGTCCGCTTCAGCTGGCTCTGTTTGTCGCGTTGGCCCCGCTAGCAAAACAGACCTGGTGGGTCGGTGATGTGAAGCAGTCGATCTACGGCTTTCGCGGTAGCGATTCAGCCCTGATGGAGGGTATTCTCAGGGAATTTCAGAACCGCGGGACTCCTGTCGAAATCCTTGACAAATCGTTCCGTTCACGCCCTTCGCTGGTGCAATGGACCAACCAGGTTTTTGTTCCAGCCTTTGCCGAAGAGCTTGAGCCTGACAGGGTGGAACTGCATCCCGTTCGGGAAGAAATCCCCGGTGCGTCGGTGCTATCTATGATCCTTGAAGGGGGCAACCAAGAGACCCAAACTCAACAGCTGGCGGGGGGCCTGATCGAGCTGTACGAGTCAAACCGCAAGGTGTTCGACAAAGAAAGCCAGACTCTTCGCCCGATACGCTGGGGCGATCTAGCGGTGCTTGTTCGCACCAACTCTGAGCTTTCGGCATTGACGAAAGTCTGTCAGCAAGCCGGCATTCCTTTGAGGACTTCGGGGAATGGTCTATTGGCAACTCCCGAGGCTCAGCTGGTTCTTGCGGCCCTAAGGCGCCTTTCTGACCGCAGTGATACGCTGGCGAGTGCCGAGATCCTTGGTCTTACAGAAGGTCTTTCGCCCGAGGACTGGCTAGAAGAACGCCTGGCTTGGCAAAAAACCCAAGAAGCGTCCTTACGGGATTTGTGGCGCTGTCAAGGCGAAAATAAGAACCCCGTTCTTGAGGCCCTCGAGGAGTTACGGCCTTTTGTACCGCTCCTAGGTCCCTGTGCGTTGCTCGATGCCGTGCTAGCTCGTTGCGGCCTCGACGCCTATTTTGTCGCTTGGAATACCGACGACCGACGAGTCCGTGAACGCCTTTCTAACCTAGAAGCCGTGCGGGCCATGGTGCGCCAGTATGAAGCAAGCCAGACGGAGGGAACCTGTAGCCTCGCAGGTCTTATTTTATGGCTGAGAGCTCAAGCCAACAAAGCCGACCCACTCCCTGACTCGTCTCAAGACGGAGTGTCGCTTATTACCTGGCATAAGGCCAAAGGGCTCGAGTGGCCCGTCGTCGTCCTTCACGGTAGTTGGAAACTTTCGCGCGACGTGGCGTGGAATTCGATCCGTGTGCTCAAGGAGACTCCCCTCGATCTTGAACACCCCTTAGAAGGCTCGTGGATTCGTTTTTGGCCCTGGCCGTTTGGTGAAATGAAAACCCTCAACTCGGTAGACATGTCAACTAACCCTGAAGTTAAGGATCTAACACAACGTAGCCGCAAGGAAGAACGCCGACTTCTGTATGTTGGCGTAACTCGTGCCCGAGACCTTCTCGTGGTGGCGATGACACAGAAAGCCCTGACTAAAACTTCTACCCTGACTCAAGGCCGTTTACCCGTTCCGGAACCGGGGCACGAGGACTGTCTAACCCCACAGGCGCCACAGCCAAAGGCCATGGCTAGCTTGCCCCCCGCGATCAACTGGTTCGATACCACTTATCAACCCAGAGAATACCCGAAGGCACGCTTGGTTCCCTCCGAAGAAGACCTTAGAACGGCCGGGGTAGCTGATCTGGCGCCCAGCCCCTTGCGTGCGGGAACGATGATCACCGTTGAGCCTAAGTTGACGCGCAACACCGAAAACGCTGTTCAGGAGCTAGGTAAGCTCTACCACGCGGCCTTTGCCTTTTTTGCCCACAATGCGGAGCCTAACGGAGCCACTGCATTTTCTGGCGAAATGCGTACAGTGGCGCTCGCCATGCTGGCGACACTAAAAACTCTGTGGCCCGAGAGTGTGTTCCATACCGAACTCACAGTGCAGTCGCACCTTGAAGACGGTCGCTCTGTTGACGCACGGCTGGACCTTTTGGTGGAAACAGCTGACGGCTTTTACATCGTCGACCATAAACTTTCGCACAAGCCTGTTGTGAACGCTGACGAACTTATTGCCCAGCATGCGGCCCAGCTGTTGCTGTACCGAGCGGCCGTCACGGCCCAAGCCGATAAGCCGGTGCTGGGCCTGTGGATCGCCCTACCTCAGGATGGTCTGTTGGTGGAAGCGGGAACCATGAGATTTTACTGAGAGATTGATAAGCCGCCGGTTGTAGCCGCAAGCATCTTTGTTCCAGCAAAGGCGACACCATAGACACAGTCAGAGCCGAGTCCATTCTGAGGCAGATACTCATTCCAGGTACTTCCATTGTCCTTGCTCAGCCAGAACCCACTAGTGTTCGAACCGGCACAGATCGTAGAACCTGATGTGGCCACGCATAGCATTTCGGATCCATTCGACGAGGTGTAGTTAGTCCAACTCAGACCATTATCTGTTGAAATCGCAAGACCGCCTTGAGTTGCAGCGCAAATGGTCGACCCTGATACCGCTACCTGATTGATTTGCCAACTTCCTGTGGCATTGCCAACCTTATAATTTGTCCAGGTTGCCCCACCGTCTTTTGAAACGTAAAGGCCGCCGCCAGAACCGACATAGATTACTCCAGCCGCCACTGTGACGCAAAAAGTGGTAGTAACGGGCATACTTGTGACTATTGTCCAGGAAGTGCCTAAGTTCTGAGACACATAAAGCCCTTGAACAGTTGCTGCATAGATTGTTGATCCACTTAAAAAGACACCACTAATGTCATTAAAACCAAGTCCATTCTGCGAAGTCGAAACCGCCCAAGTTTGTCCGTTATCTTGCGAAATACATACACCCAAATCGGTAGCCACGCAAATAATTTTTCCAGAAATTGCAACATCGGTTATGGAGTTGTCCGATAGTCCATTGCTTGTAGTAACATTGGTCCAGGTCGCTCCGGAATCTAAAGAGATAGCGAGCCCTCCGTTGGTACCCACGCAGATAGTCGAACCCGAGGTTGCCACACAGGTAGTTTCCTCGGTACCAAAAGATTTTGCAACCAGACTTTTCGACCAAGAAATTCCTGTGTTTTGAGAAAAATTAAGGCCGTTAGCAGTAGCAACGTAAAGTCCAGAACCTGACAATTTGGCATCGAAGACAAGATTGGAAGAAAGGCCGTTTGTTGTATTGAAGGTCGTCCAGGTTTTTCCGCCATTACTCGAAAAAGCCAAACCAAGCAAAGTGTCAGCAAGAATGGTTTGACCATAAACACTTGCACCGAAGATAATATTACTAGGCAAACCGTTTGCTGTGCTGTACGTCGTCCAAGTCTGCCCTGTGTCCCCTGAAACTAAAAGTCCACCACCTTCGGTCGCTACGCATATTGATGTTCCGTCGGTAGCAACAGCGTTAACTGGATACTGGGATCCGGTGACACCAATCGTCGACCAGGAAGAGCCGGAATTCGTGGACAAAGCAAAAGAAACTCCCACACCTTCCGTGTTGCTGGACGCACAAACCACTGAGCCTACCGCTGAAACAGAGGTAAACCTAGGGCTCCCAGGTATTGGTAGTTGCTGATTTGTCCAGGTAGCTCCTGCATCTTTCGAAATGGACAAGCCACCTTCTGTTGCCGCATAAATCACCCCGTTCGAAACGGCAACACCGAATATAGAATTGGCACCTAGTCCGTTTTGCGTGGTATAGTTCTTCCAATGTGCACCTGCGTCTAACGAAATTGAAAGTCCTCCATTGGTTGCGGCATAGATCGTTTGTCCCACGACAGTCACACCCTGCACATCACAGACATACACACCTGAAATTTGTACCGCCCCCAAACCATCAGCGTGCGTGTAGCTGGTCCAAGTAAGCCCATTGTTTACGCTAACAAGTAGTCCATCACCAAAACCCATCGAGTCCCAAGCTCGTACGGTTGGGCCCGCACCGACGCATAAGATGCCACTCGTTGGATCATAGGCGACACAGGACAGTTGTGAGTAGCATTCACTTGGGGCCCTCATACTTTGATAACTGATGTTCGTGAAAATCGTAGGAGGAGTATTTGAAACCGATGAAGTTGGGTTCTGGCAACCGCCCACTAACGCGACGATAACCAATGCCGCACATAAAAGCCAAAACTTTTGCACTTAATATTCCCTCGTCTTTTTTAAAGAGCTGTTGGCAACACTTTAACAGGCGATGGTTCATCTATCAAGTCTTGATCTTGAATCCACGAACTGGTACCAAAGAGGACAAATGCTCCCAAAATCGAAATTGCCTCAAAATTCGTAAAGCTGAGTTATTTTCGTTTTGAGCTACGTGTCGTAACAAGTGACATCAGGCACCTCATGATCATGACAGTGATAGCTTGTGGTGAGGCCTGTAATGGTATAGGTAAATTTGAACGGCGACAGCAAAAGGGCTCAGAGGCCCAGTTGCTGTCCCCCTATTCCGTCGAAACCGTCACCGATTGAAGATCTTTAGCACTGGTATGTTTGCGTTCAAACCGATAGAACGCCGCCGGTACGACAAAGAACGTCAAAATGGCTGACGTAAGAACGCCACCAAGCATAACGACGCCGACCTTTTGACCAAACTCGGCTCCTTGCCCTGCCGCAAACATCAACGGAAAACTTATCATCAACACTGTCAGTGTGGTCATAATGATGGGTCGAAAACGAAGTCCAGCCGCCTCGATCAAGGCCTGTGCTAGGGGCATTTTGCCTATCCGTTCCATAACAAACTCTAGATAAATAATGGCGTTCTTGGCCGAGAGCCCAATCAGCATCAACAGGCCTAACATGGCAAACAAGTCCATTCCGCCACCGAACAAGTACACGGCGATCAAGGCCCCGATCAAGGCTAAGGGGACAGGCATTAGCAAATAAATAGGGTATTTCCACGAGTTAAATTGCGAGGCCATTACCAAGTAGACCAAGAACAGCGCCAGACCAAAGATCATGGGTAGCAAGGTACCCAACTGAGCGGCCAGAGCTTGCGGGCTAAACGCACCGCCGTTGGACACATCGACCCCTTGTCCTACTAATCCTACTTTGATCAAATCGGCTTGTACCATGTTTTGAAAAGCCAAAGCGGGCGGAGCATTAGGCTTAAGGTCAATATCGACAGTTGCGGAGTACAGGCGGTCATGCCGCGTAATGCTCAAAGGCGATTCGGTTAACACAAAAGACCCCAACTGTCGCATACTCAAGTTCGTTTGCAGGGTCGGGGAATAAACCTGAAGATCCAATAACGATTGAGCCCCATGAAGCAAGATGGGGTTCGCCATCACGTAGACCGGGTAGCTCAAACCGCCTTTCACGAGGTTCGAGGCCTGAATACCTGTCGCATAGGTTTCTAACGCCAAGGCAATCTGCTGGGTTGTGATGCCTGTACCCTTAAGGGCAGTTTGGTTGGGCATAAAGTTACGCTGAAAGGTCATGTAGTCCAAACTGGTAGTCACGTCGACGGCGTAAGGGTTCTTTTCAACTTCTTTGCGAATCAGAGGTATTGTTTTCTTTAAAAGACCAAAGTCAGCCGACGTAAAGGTGATTTCAGCAGTACCTCCGCCAAAACCTCCTGCATTGCCTCCATACCTGGCGGTATTAACGAACAACCGCGCAGAAGGCTGTTTGGCAAAGATTGGCAGGAGATCTTTTCGCCATTCTGGGGCAAGCTCAAAGACGTTCTTTCGTTGCTCGATCGGAACCAACTGAACAGTTAAATCTGCGTCAGCCTGCCCCGCGTAGATTAACGTCTGAACCGTTTTTACTTCTTTTTTCTTGAGAAGAACTTTTTCGATCTTTCCGACGTATTCATTTTCGATATCATCCGAGGTTCCCGGCGGCATATGAAGGCTGACGTACATTAACCCGCCATCTGACGAAGGCTGAAAGTTAAACGGAATTTTCGGTACCAAAAAAACTACAGTTCCAACAAACAGAGCCAACGCCCCTAACAGGACAAAGCCATTGAACTTCAAAACCCCTTTTAGGCTATGAACATACCTGTCCCGTACCCATGAAACAATGGCTTCGGTGGCATTGTGCAACGTCATCGTCAGGGCCTGGGCTAAAGTAAGAAGAATGTGCAACAAGTAGTGAATGAGCGCCAAGATCAGCGGATAGAAGGGAATCAATACCGCAGCTAACCAGGTTTTGGTCACCAGAATCACGAGAGCGCCCACAACAAGGAGCAAGATCCCAAAGCCCGTTCGCCAGGCCTTCCAGCCCCAACGCAAAGACTTTCCTAACCAGGTAAAACTCCGGGCAAAATCGCCCCAGTCGTAGTCTTTTGCCATCGGGGTATAGGCCAACCGCACCGTTAAGAACAGCAACGCCTCTAGAAGTGAAAAAAGCACTGCGGCTGACAAGCCTAACGAAAACTGCATCAAGTAGCGGCCAATAACGCCACCAATAAAACTGACGGGAATCAACACCGCTAACAGCGAGAGCGAGGCAGCGACAACGGCCGAGAACACCTCGCTGGCCCCCCGTAGCACCGCTTCACGCAGGGGAATTCCCATCCGTTGGTACCTCTCGACGTTCTCGGCTATAACAATCGAGTCGTCGACAACGATACCAATGGCAACGATAAGGGCAAGAATCGACACCAAGTTAAACGTAAAGCCCGCCAAGGCAAATAACACAGGACCGGCCGAGATCGCGATGGGAATGGCAAGAATAACGGAAAAGGCCGTGTTTAAGCGGCCTAAGAACAACAGAACGATAATGGCTACCACGATAGTGGTATTGATAAGTTCCTGAAACGCTTGATCTACCGAAGCGCGGATTGGCCCTGTCGTATCGTTACTGTAGGCAAAATGATAGCCCGTCGGCAGGTTGATGGTTGCCATGGCCTTGCGAACCCCATCGCCGACAGAAACGGTATTTGAGTCCGTCGTTTTTAAAATCGACAACAGAATCGCGGGGTGGCCATTGATGCGCACATAGTCCGTCGGAACCGGCATTTCACGCACCGTTCCTAAATCCGCCACGGTAATGCCCCGATTGGAATCGACCAGGGTCTGTCGAATCTGTGATAAATCCACGGGTTGAGTGTTCGTAGCGAAGGTTAAGGTGTCTTTTCCCAGGGATAACGAACCAATCGGGAGGTTAACTTCATCGGCGGCTATCGCCGCAGTGACGGCTTGGGGGTTGAGGTCGTATAAGGCCAGCCGACTGGGGTCTAACAGAACCTGGATCTGACGGGTAACTAAGCCGTCAATCTGAATATTGGCAACCCCAGGAATACGCTCGAGCTGGGGCGTGAGTTGATTCTGAATGTAATCGCCGACGCCTCCCATGCCAATCCCATCGGCCCAAACACCAAACTGGATAATCGGTTGAGAGTTCGGGTCAAAGGTCAGTACCATGGGGGCTTGGATTCCCGTGGGGAGAGTCGGTAAAATTCGTGATACCGCCGCCGAGACATAGTTGGCATCGACATTTTTGTCCGTGCTTTGATCAAACGAAATTCGGACTCGGCTAACCCCGGTGGAGCTAGTCGAGTCAATATCTTGAACCCCTTCAATCGAGGTCACCTGGTTTTCAATAGGCTCAGTAATTTCTTGGTTGATAACATCGGGGGTCGCCCCCGTATAATTAACCCGAACCAAAACCACGGGGATGTTCAGCTCGGGCATCAAGTCGACGCCTAGAGTTACCGTTGAAACCACACCAAACGCAAAAATCCCCAAGAAGATCGCCACAGCCAAGACATAACGAGTGACCGAAAACTTAACGAGCGGATTCACCTTCTGGAAGAGTTTCGTTTCTAGTTGGGCTAAACCGCCTGTGGCTTTTTCAGGTAAATTCCCTTGAGGGTTCGTGGGGAGGTCAGAACTCATAACTGACCGCCTTGATTCGATTCTTGGTCGGACATCAAACGGATGGGAGCTCCGGGTAAAAGGCCAGGAGGTGGGGAATCAATCACGACGGTCTGGTCAGCGATCCCCGAGACAGCCGCTAAAGTACCGGCCTCGCCTAAAACAGTAATGGGGGTTTTCACCGACTTATTGTCCGCTACGGTAAAGACGTACGAAACACTACCATCAGACTGAAGAGCCGACACCGGAACAACCGCGCCTTTTGCTACAACCACCTCATACCTTACAGTCCCGACCACGCCAAAGGGAACCCTAATCGGTTCCTTGGGCCTAGCAGTCATCGGCAACAAGCCATTCACGGGAGCTCCGGGGAACGAAGATATCGTCAGAGGGTAGGCCACCCCAGCGACAGTAAACATTGCCGGGCGCCCCATGGTCAGCGAAATGGCATCCGACGGGACCACGTTAAAGCCTATTTGCTTTTCAGGCCCCACCATCGTAAAACTTTGACTAGCGGGTGTGACATACTGACCAGGGTTCACATTGACTACCGTCAATTGACCCGAATAAGGGGCACGAACCACCGTGTACGACAAGTTAAGTTTTGCCTGCTCGACCTGAACTTCTGCGGTTTGAATAGCCAGTTTAAGTTGGGCTAAGGTTTGCTGGTCAGCATCTTTATACTGGCTCAAGGCGATTTTCGCAGCCTCGAGATTCGCCTGAGCGGTTTGTAGCTGTGCCTGTGCGGTAGCGACATCCGATGATGACGCACCGCCGATAGCATACAGTTGCTTACTGGCTTCGTAGCCCTTTTCAGCGACATCAACAGAGGCCTGGGCGGACTGAACTTGAAGTTTCAGCTTTGGGCCATTTTGATCGTTATTCGATTTGGTAATATCGTAGTTAAGTTTTGCATTGGCCAACGCCGTTTCGGCGGTTTTTAAGGTCAACAGCAACTGGGAATCATCAATTTTGTAGACGGGCTCCCCTTGCCGTACGTAGTCCCCTGCTAAGTGGTAAACCTTGGCAACCACGCCTGAAATCTGAGGCGCCACGGGCGACTGAACCACCGGCTCAACCGAACCGGCCACCTCGCGGTAGGTGGTCAAATCCCGAAACACCGCTTTGGTCGATAGCACGGCAGTCGGACCACGGCCGGTGCTTTCGGCGGATTTGCGACCATGATAACCAGCTTCTGGTTTGGCACTTGCCGCCCCCTGATGACAAGAAACTAGGGCTAAAGCTGAGCCCAGCAGGACTAACCCACGAAAAACTTGGCGATAGTTCATAATTTCTCCTCAACGCCCATGTCCTGCATGAGCTGTAAAACAGCAAGTTGAGCGGCGATTTTTGCACTCAAGGCTGCCAGCTGCCCGTTTGTCAAATAGACCTCGGCGGTTAAATAGTTGCTCAAGGTGTTCGTTCCCATATGCCATTGAATTTCCGCAACGTCCAAGAGCTTTTTAAGGACTTGGGCGTTTTCGACAGCGACCTGCCAATTTTTCTTTTTGATAATGACCTGGTTCCAGTCGTTCGTGAGGGTAGCCGTCAGGTTGGCCCTCCACTGCGCGGTTTGCAGTTGACTTAAAGCCACTTGTTCATCAGAAATCTTGGCTGCCAAAGAGGTCGCACCGGCATCGATAGTGGGCAAACCGATCTTGGCCCCTGCGGTAAAGGTGACCGCGCTGGTGTTGCGGTACAAGTCAAAGCCGTAGTTCATCCCGCCCGTCACCGTGGCGGTTATGCCGTTTTGTGCTAACACCAAGGTTTTATTCAACAAAGCCGCTTGCTTGGACAGGGCATATTCCTGAGGTTCTACCCTATGGGCCAAAGCGGTCTCCCAAGCCTGTTGGTAGGAACTTACCGGAAGAGCCGGCATGGGTGGAGAATCCACCTGGTAAACAGCATCGGCTGGCCTCCCAATGAGAGCCGACAGAGTCATACGAGCTACCTGAAGGGTGACTTGGCCGCCTTCGAGTCCTACTTTTGCGGAATTGAGGTTAGCCGCCGCTTGTTCTAGGTCAACTTGGGTGGCTTTGCTGACCTGAACGTTGATTTTGACAATATCGTATTGCTTTTGACGCTGTTCCAACGTCTTTTTTAGCAAGTCGAGATTTTCTTGAGCAGAAGCCAGGTTGTAGTAGGCTTGTTCAATACCGAAGACTTGGCTGATGCGGTTAGCTCGGTCGGTTAGGATAGCGTTCTGGTATTGGATTTGATCAGAATCGACGGTGGCCTGGGACTGTCCTCCCGGGTAGCCGTCCCAGATTGTTTGCGACAGGTTAACCCCGAGGGAACCGTAGTCAGTGCTGGACCCATCTTGGTATTGCTGAAACGTCCTTGAGGCGGTCGTAGACAAGGCGGTGCCCGCCGAAGCTGCTGAAAGGGTTCCCCCCATCGTTTGCGGTATGGGCGTGTTAGATAGTGTCGTTCCAGACTGCCCATACCCCGTAGCCGTGGTTAAAGGCGGCAAAATCGGGTTGGTCCTCGCCACCACCAAGGCGTCGCCAGCGCTGTCCGAAAGGCCATAGTTGAGGTTCCCCGTCATCGAAAACAACCGATGTGCCCGAGCGGCTTCGACCGTTAAGCGTGATGTGGACAGCACGTTTGCCAAAATGGCGCTCTGCGGTCCGTTTTTTAAGCCCTGACGGACAGCGTCACTCAGCGTTAGCTGAGGCAAGGTCTGTCCCCAAGCGTGGAAGGTTCCCAAAAGAACCAAGCCCCATGCCAACCTCTTCATTCATGCCCTACCTGCTCGTTAATTTAATGATCCTACTCTGTCTCGTCAGCCCTTGGCGCTTAAAGATTTATTAAAAACCATCAAAGTATCGCCGATTTAAGAAAATTTATGAATTTACCCACAAAGAATAGGTTAGTTTAGAACCAAAAAAGGAGGCTGAGGAACCTTGACTCTGCGTGCAAAACTCGTTTTGTCCAACTTACTCATGGGAGTTGCCCCAGTGGTCGTCTTGGTAGTCGTGGCAACCACCTTTTCGGGAATCATGCAGGACGAAAGCCGGGCCGAACGACATGGTTCACCTCACTTTTTTGAAACAATGATACGGTCGCCCAACTTTCGCGACGCCGTCCATCGGGCCTTTGTCGTCACCCAGCGCATCAATGTTCTTTCCCTAAGCCCGCAGGGATTGCCCGCGGACCCTGCTATCTTTCAAAAATGGGATCAAGAATTAGCGACGGCGAATGCGGGGCTCGTTGTGCGTAAAGAAGGCCGACTCTTTGTGATGGGCAGACTTCTCAAAGATCACAAGCTCCCGCCCTTACCGATTTTTGGCTCTTTTCGCCCCCCCCGAAGTATTCACAGCCCTTTTAAAATCATTGGGAACCTCAATTTTCGCTTTTCGGATGGCACCCCGGGTGCCGTTACGGTTTTGTGGAACAGCAGTAACTGGGACAAAGAACTTCACACCTTTACCTTTTGGCTGATTTTTACGTTTTCGATGACCTTACTTGTTCTGGACACCTTGTTCACCGGCCTCATTCTCCGCGAGGTTCTCAACCCTCTGGAACGTCTACGTCAAGCCGCCGAACGTATAGCCGATGGCAAACTCGAGCCTCCCGAAGATTCTCGGCGGCGCCAAGACGAATGGACCCCCCTGTTCACCAGTTTCGAAACTATGCGCCGAACCTTGGCCGCTAACCGTGAGCTTGCGCTCAGTTACGAAGCCGACCGCAAAGAGCTGATCTCGCACATTGCCCATGATCTACGCACGCCCATTACTGCGATAGGGGGGTACGCCCGCGGCATTCTTGAAGGCGTCGCGAATACCGAAGAAAAGCGGCGTAACTACCTTGAAATTATCTCGACCAAAGCCCGTGATTTAGAGCGCATGGCACAGGAGTTGTTTTTTTTATCAAACCTCGACCGTAACGCCGTCCCCTACGATTTTCAGCGAATCAACCTGCAAGCCTTTTTAGCCGATTCCGCCGAAGAACTCTCGCTGGATGGAAGTCGACGGGGGTTAACGCTCTCTGTAGAAAAGCTCCCCTCTGAGACAGTTTTTGTTCAGGCTGATGTCACCAAGCTTCGTACGGTTTTTGTTAATTTGGCCGAAAACACCCTCAAGTTCAAACGGGGTGACTCGGTCACGTGGACCTGGAAAGCCTGGGTTGAAGAACCCTATGTCAAAATCAGCCTCGCCGATTCAGGAAAAGGGATTTCTGCTGAGGCCCTACCCAAGATTTTTACCAGCTTTTACCGCGAGGATGCCGCCAGAACTTCATCCATTCCCGGTACCGGCTTAGGTCTGGCCATTGTTCAGCGAATCATGAACGACCATGGCGGACGAGTCACCGTATCGAGCATTTTGGGTACCGGAAGCGAATTTACTCTTTGGCTGCCCTTGGCACCACTTTTCCCCGATAAGGAGGACGAATGACCATCTTACTCGTCGAAGATGATGAAGCGATCCGGAACCTAGAGAAAGACTACTTAGAAGCCGCCGGTTTTACGGTTCAAACCGCCGAACGGGGACCCGAGGGCATGGAAGCCAGCCTTAGGCCAGAGGTTGACCTGGTGGTTTTAGACCTGATGCTGCCCGAGCTTAATGGCTTTGAAATTTGCCGACGCTTACGCGAACAACGAGAAGTCCCCATTTTGATTGTTTCGGCCAAAACAGATGATTTTGATAAAGTCAGAGCTCTCGGTCTGGGGGCCGATGATTACCTGGTAAAGCCCTTTAGTCCCGCCGAGATGGTGGCGCGGGTTAAGGCTCATCTGGCACGGTTTGATCGGCTAACCGGAAAGAATGCCTTGGCTGACGTCATCGAGCTAAGGGGCCTCCGTCTCAATCGGTCAGCCCGACGGGTGTGGGTTGACGACCAAGAAGTGACCCTGACCTCAAAAGAGTTTGACGTGCTAGAACTGTTTGTTACCAACCCCTCCCGGGTCCTCTCGAAAGAAGAAATTTTTGATCGCGTCTGGGGTTTGACTTATGGTGATGTATCCACGGTAACGGTACATGTTCGAAAAATTCGCGAAAAGCTGGCCGACACCGGTGATGAACCCCGGTATATCAAGACCCTTTGGGGAGCGGGCTACCGCTTAGACCCTTAAGACCCCACGGGGCAAAAAAAAACGGCCCCTGGGGCCGTTTTTCTTAGGTTCATTAGCTTACTTGTTGACTTTGTACTTGCGGTTGAACCGTTCGATACGACCGGCGGTATCGACCAGCTGTTGTTGACCCGTAAAAAAGGGATGGGAGTCAGCCGAGATTTCCACCGTAATCAGCGGATATTCTTTTCCGTCGGTGTACTTGACTTTATCTTTGCTGGTCATGGTCGAACGCGACAAAAACATCTTACCGGTGAGACCGTCTTTAAAAACCACAAAATCGTATTTGGGATGAATGTCCTGCTTCATGGACGCGTGCTCCTTGCGAAAACTTCCAGGCATAATAAATCAGATCCTGGGAATGGTCAAGGTCCGAGAAAGACTCCTTGTCAAAAAGCCCTACTTTCGGCAAACTGACGTCCATGATTAGAATCAATGAAAATTATCAAAAGCTTCAAGCCTCGTATCTTTTTGTGACCGTAGCGCGTAAAGTTGAGGCCTTTCAAAAAGCCAACCCCGACAAGAAGATTTTACGGCTAGGCATTGGCGATGTTACCCTCCCCCTGACGCCATCCATTGTCCAAGCATTTCATCGTGGGGTTGATGAGATGGCACAAGATTCTACTTTTAAGGGCTACGGTCCAGAACAAGGTTACGCTTTTCTTCGCGAAGCCATCGCTGAACATGATTTTGAAGCTCGAGGAGCGAAAGTTGGTCCCCATGAAATCTTTGTCAGTGACGGGTCGAAATGCGACACTGGCAATTTTCAAGAACTGTTTTCCCAAGAGCTGAAAATTGGCATACCTGACCCCGTGTACCCCGTCTATGTCGATACCAATGTCATGGCAGGGCGAACAGGTTCGGCCGTCGATGGGCGTTATGAAGGGTTGACCTATTTAAATGCCACGAAAGCCAACGGTTTTGTCCCCGAAATTCCCTCCCAGCCTCTGGACCTGATCTATCTTTGCTTCCCTAACAACCCTACGGGGGCTGTAGCCACACGAGCGCAGTTAAAAGCCTGGGTCGATTATGCCCGCCAGCACCAAGCGTTAATTTTATTTGACGCCGCCTATGCCGCTTTTATTCGCGACCCAGAGATTCCCCACTCCATCTTTGAAATTGAAGGCGCACGCGAATGTGCTGTCGAATTCCGTTCGTTTTCGAAAACTGCAGGGTTTACCGGGGTCCGGTGCGCCTATACCGTCATCCCTGACACGGTATTGATTTCGGATGAGCAAGGAAAAAAACACCGACTTCTCGATTTGTGGAATCGTCGGCATAGCACCAAGTTCAACGGGGTGTCATACCCGGTACAAGTTGCCGCCGCCGCCGTGTATACCGACCAAGGAAAGAAAGAAGTCCGTCAGCTAACCGATTACTATATGGAGAACGCTCGATTGATTCGCCAAGCGGTAACTCAAGCCGGCTTAGAAGCCACCGGCGGCGAAAACGGGCCCTATGTTTGGGTAAAAGCCGGTACCGACAGCTGGAAGGCCTTTGATGAGATCCTTGAAAAGGCCCAAGTTGTGGTGACCCCCGGCTCGGGGTTCGGCACCTGTGGCGAAGGCTATATTCGCATAAGTGCGTTTAATCACCGTGAAAAGGTCGAAGAAGCCTTGGGACGTTTAACCCGGCTGTGGCAAGCAAAATAAGCTTTAGCAATAGCTCTTTTAACCACAATCTGACACGATTCTGACAAATTTTCTACCAAAGAGGGACACACTGGATTACAAAGTTTAGGTAATCTAGGAGTCCCTTCATGGATCATCCCCTCCCTGCTTCTTTGGCCGAGAGTTTTCGTTGCTTGCGCTTGTCCTTTCCCCCTGCTTCTCCCGTCGGTAGCATAGGCCGTCTGGCCAACCAATTTTATTTTGTGACCAGTGACGCTACAGCTAAAGAGCTTGTTGAAGATCTCAAAAATCTGAGTGATGTTTGGGCGATTGGCGTTGTTAATCGTAAAGGCGAAGGCCTAGGGATCATCACCGTAAGCCAATTTCAAGCCAAAATGAGCCTTCCTTTTGCCTACGATGTTCTAGGGCGCCATAAAGTCCTGAGTATGATGGAACCAGCCAAAAGCTTTTCGTGGGATAAACATGTGCTGAGCATTGCCGAAAAGCTTGAGCAAGAGGCAGAACAGCCCAAAAACAGCTATTACTTGCTAAAAAACGCTAGTGGAGCTTTTGCAGGTATTTTTTCGTCGAAAGACCTGCTTATTTCGATGTTCAAAATCTACCGCCAGGATCTCAAGTTAGCCGTCGCGATTCAAACCGAAATGATCCCCGAGGTCAGCAACTATGAAAAACCGGGTTTGCAAATTCACGCGTTTTGTAAAATGGCCAAGGGTGTGGGCGGTGATTTCTATGCCTATAAAGAATACGCCCCTGGCCGTTGGGCAGTTCTGCTTTGCGACGTCTCGGGCAAGGGCGCGGCCGCCAGCCTGGTAACAACAGCACTCGGTGGAATGTTCTCATTGTACGATTTTGATCAAGGCATGAAGCCCTTCATTCAAAAGGTGAACGAATTTATTCTAAAAACCTTTCGACAAGAACGGTATTTAACAGGCGTCTTTCTCACCTTTTCGGAACAAGACCGCAAGCTGACCCTTTATGACATGGGTCACAGGCACTTTCGGCTTTTGCGTGGCGATAAAGCTCATGAGCTTTCAAGCGAGAATCCCTTTTTAGGCTTTGTCCCCGTGTTAGACCCACAACCCCGCTTAGGAGTCCTGCACCCCGGCGATACCATAGCGTTATTTTCGGATGGTTTTGCCGAACAGCAAGATGGCAAAGGACGAGAATTTGGCTTGGAACGACTTGAAAAAATCTTTACGGCCGGGCGAAAAGACGATCTACCTCATGTGGCGGACAACCTCCGTTCAGCGGTAAAAGCGTTTCGAGGAGACCAGCCCAGAGGTGATGACCAGTGCCTTTTGTTACTGCGGCTAAAGATTAAAGAATAGTTAAGAAGTTAATCTTCACAAACTTGCCGAAGAGTGTTATAACACTTTTTAAGGAAGGTAAAAAATGAAACGTCTTTTTGTGCTGTTAATGGTAGCTTGTTTGACCGGTGGTGCCTTGTTCGCCTCGAATTTTCACCCCGAGATTGGTATGGTCAGCGGTCATATTGTTTCGAAATCGACGGTTAGGCATGATGGACATACTGCAACTACCCTTTTGGTCGATGTTCACGGCAACGACATGGCTTTTACTTTAGCCAATTATGTCACCGTCACCGCAAAAGATGGTTCCCCCAGCCGAGTACGTGCGCTTCGCAAAGGCAACAGCGTAGTTATCGTTTATCGCATCAAGGGACGGGTAGCCACCTCTGTTGAGCGTGACTAAGCCTAGATAATGCCGCTTTTGTTACCCCTGACGACAAACTCCTTTTTTTTGTTTCTGAGCTTAGCTGATTTTTTGCTCATTACAGTTGCGGGGGTAACATTCTGGCAAGCCAGATTAAAACTTCAAGGACCTGGTCATTGGCTTGTAGGTTATGGTCTTTTAGCTGGGGTTTTTCCTTTATATTTTTTTAGTCCCCAATTGCCCCTTTTTTGGGGTGCGACGTTTCCCAACGCTCTTGAGTTGGTGGCTACACTTGAAATTGTTCGAGGCACAAAAACCTTTCATCAGGTTCAATTGAAACGCTGGTTTTTGAGCGGAATTACCGTTGTAGGCCTTTTACTTGACCTGCAGTATTCTTTTATTACTCCCAATGAGTCGTACCGAATTTTTTTCGTTGATTTAACGGTTGCGCTTTTGATGATTCCGTTAGTCAAAGCCCTAATGAGCGTTCGTCAGCCCCAAGAACGTATACCTACGCGTTTTTCGGGTTTAGCTTATATGATTTTGGCGTTTTTTTTACTCTTGCGAGGCATACTGACGCTAGTCCCCTTTGTTTCAAGCTCACTAAAAGAACAGTTTTCCATTGTGATTCTGCTAGCTCTGGTTTTGGCCTTTCTTGCTCTCGCTTTTAGCCATTTACAAATGGTCCACGCCCGCTTATTAAATCAACTCCACTTTTTGAATATGGAGCTACAACGTAGCCAAGAAGAAGTCCTCCATACCTTGCTAGAATTGGTTGAAAGCCGTTCCCATGAAACAGCATTTCATGTGACCCGTGTCGCCGAGTACGCACGCTGTCTGGGTCTGGCGACCGGGATGTCACCACAACAAGCAGAACTTCTAGCCCTAGCCGCCCCTCTTCATGACATCGGAAAAATTGCTATCCCCGACGTAATCTTGAACAAAACCGACCTCTTGACCGCCGAAGAACGCAGAATTATTCAATCGCATACCTCAATTGGCAACAAGATTCTTTCTACCTCGCAAACACCCTTGCTAAAGTTGGCATCATCCATAGCTTGGGAACATCACGAACGGTGGGATGGCACTGGTTACCCCCAAAAAAAAGTTGGAACGCAGATATCGTTAGGGGGTCGTATTGTGGGTCTTTGTGATGTGTTTGACGCTTTAGCTACGACAAGACCTTACAAACCGGCTTGGCCTGTCGACCAAGTTCTTGAGTACATACAAACGCACTCCGGCACACATTTTGACCCACAACTCGTCAAACTCTTTTTTGCAAACCTTGAAAAAATCAACGTTATTAGCCTAAAGTATCAAGCCAGTCCTGGCTAACTACTACCTCGGCTTGGCGGGGAAAGACCTTTGCTAAAAGGATTTGATGAACTTCTTGGTCAAAGTCTGCGCACAGATCAGAAAGAATCGTCAGTTGAAAATCTTTATCGGCCGCTTCGCGGGTTGTCGACAGCACGACCCCGCTGGTTGAGATTCCGGCTAGGACCAATTGCTGGATGCCTTGGCCCCTAAGAACAACTTCAAGATCACTGCCCGTAAAGGCACTTACCCTTCGTTTAACAACCAAAATATCTGACTTTTCACGTTCAATGGCCGGCAAGGGATTTACCATATGCGGAGGGAGCCCCGCTGTTAGGTTTTGAAAGGCTTTGTTACGTGGACTGACCTCGGGAAACCCTTCCCGAAACCCCACAACGACGAAAATTACCGGGATTTGATGCCGACGAGCCGCTTGCACCACCTCCTCCATTCGTTTCAAATACGACTCAGGGTTCTGTAACCTACTAACAATCCCTGGCTGAACGTCCATAACCAACAGAGCGGTTTTATTCATGTCTCACAATTCTCCTTGTAAACAAATTTATCATAAAATGATCAATTTAGGACCAAAGGTCTAATTCTCCAAGTGATTTTTTTTCCAAATACTAAATTGTGTTTAAAAAATCTAAGGAGGTTGCTCTTGAAAGCACTATCCCCAACTTCTTATTCTCCACCCATCCTTGAGGATTTGGGAACTCTGACCGAACTTACCAACTACACGGTAAGTGTTCAAGCGAGTTAAGGAGAATACCATGAAAAAATCTTTTTTTGCTCTGCTCATAGCCAGCAGTTTGTTGGCATCCTGCGCCAACCCTGCAAGTTCATCGCAACAATTTCACCCGGTTTCAAGCTCTGGGTATTCCTTGTCGGTTTCGACAGGCCCCGGTCTCAGTTCGTCGGGTTCGACAGCCCGCAGTTTGTACTCGGATAGCAACGTAAGCACGGTCACTGTTGAAGTCTACAATACTTCGTATACCAGCCTGGGAAGTGGTACGTTAACTCGTAACACGACGAATAGCAACTTTGCAGGGACGTTGTCCGTCAATGCCACGGGGTCAGCCTTGGTGTATGTGTTTGGCAAAAACTCGTCCAGTAGCGTTATTTGGCTCGGCTCGACCGCCACAACCATCCAAAGTAGCGGAACCAACTCTATTACTGTGCCGACGGTAGCGGCCATCGAAGCCACAGGGGCGAACGGTACAGTCTACATGACCAACTTTACAGGCAACGGCTTTACGGTGTCGTATCTTCCTACGCAGGCCTTTAATACAGCTCCCGCATTATATGCGTCGGTGGGCAATAACAGCGCAGGTTTGGCAACTTCAAGTTCTGCGTTGAGTTACTCAGCAACCACCGGGTTTTGGTCAGTCTCTGCAGGAACCAGCGCCAGTTGGACAACAGGGGCCCAGATCTGGGTCGATATTCTATTAACCCCCACCTCGGGTTCACAGTTGAACGTTCCACAAGGAACTTTGTCGACGGGTAGTACCTGGGCTAGCTTTATCTACCCGTAACGTTTTTTGACGATTTACGAGTCAAGGGGCTTGCTGAAAAGCAAGTCCCTTTTTTATGAGCGTTCCTCTGGATGCTTCCTTCTGTGGCGAGCTTCTAACACCAATAAAATTGTGTAATACAAAATAAACCCTAACGCTGGAAAAACAATCAGCGCGACCACCCCGATATGTGACATGGCTCCCCCTGCTTAGCGGTAGGTCATAATGGCCTGTGCTACCGCTTGGGCAATCTTATCGCGAAAGTGATGATCAGCCAATAAGGCTTCTTCATGAAAGTTCGAAATAAAGGCGTATTCTATGATGACGGCAGGAAAGGTTGCTAGCGTATGTTTGATCACATACAGGTTGTCAAAGACTGCCCCATTATCGGCTAGGCCAAGATCACGCGCGACGACATTGCACAGGTGCCAAGCAAATTTCTTGGCTATCGGATGGTAAAAGTATGTTGTTGTCCCATGCATGGAGCGGTTTCGCGAAGCATTGCAGTATAAGCCAACAAAGAGCTGGCAATGGGACTCATCGGCAAGTTTCACTCGATCAGGAAGGCTGACAAAATGGTCACTCGTACGGTCCATAGCCACCGAAAACCCATGGCGTTTAAGAATGGCCGCTACTCTTTGTGCAACATCAAGGTTCACAAATGATTCTGGTAAGCCGGCAGGACCTGTACCTCCAGGGTCATAGCCCCCGTGCCCCACATCTAAAAAGACCTTGAAAGGTCGAGTTTGGCCACTACTGGGGACATTATCCGCCGCGTTGGACCACGTAATGGTTAACCGGTACTGTTGGCCTAGCGGCTCCACAACGACGTGATAGTGGGGGGTGATCGTCTGCTTTAAAACTATATGAACGACATCGGGGTGCGCCGAAAACTGGACCACCTCGACGGAGCGTAGGGTTGTCGACAATCCTTGCGAAGACCGATTCGGTAAAGCTAAGATCGTTTTAGGAAAGACCAACTCGTGACAAAACAGCCCCTTTTGTGGAAAATCCAGCTCTTGAAATTGCGGTCTACAGGTGGCCCGAACAACGACCTGAGAACTCGACATCTCTAACGAGGTTAAGCGGCAATCTTCGGCAAAACAGGAAGCACTTGCCAAGACTCCAAAAAGCACAAAAAAGAGGGGGTATTTGGCCATCCCTTAGAGGTTCGACAGATCAGCGAGTGTACTTAAGCCTCGGGCCGGCTTACAAGCCACGTTTTTAAAGCACCCTTGCCTTTTAGCTGAGTTTCACCGCGATACTCTAAGTGATAGTCCCCCTTCAAGGCTTGCTTAACCGAATCACTGAGGTGAATCTGACCTGGCACACCGCTTGATTCCAAGCGAGCTGCGGTATTCACCGTATCACCCCACAGGTCATAACTAAACTTTGTCACCCCAATAACCCCAGCGACCACGGGCCCTAGGTGAATACCTACCCTGACCTGGACGTTGAGACCCAAATTTTGCACAGCTTCGATCATATCCAGGCCCATCTTTACCGCGCGGTCGGCGGGATCCTCCACCGGGAGGGTTAAGTCAGCAACCGCCATATAAGCGTCGCCAACGGTTTTGATTTTTTCAACACCGTGTTTTTCAGCTAGCGCATCAAACCGCGTAAAAATGGCATTGAGTAACCGAACTAACTTTTCGGGCGTTGTTTTGGCGGCATAAGGGGTAAAATTGACAATATCACAAAAAAGGACCGCGACGGGGTCAAAGTGATCAACGATGGTCGTAGCACCGTCTTTCATCTTTTGGGCGATCGAGACGGGTAAAATCGACAACAGCAGGTTATCCGCCTTTTCTTGTTCTTCGGCAATCAAGATATTGCTCGCTTCAATTTGCCGTTCATACCTCCTACTAACCGTCCGGACCGCCAAAGAGATGGGAAAGGCCAAAAGAAACGCGAAAACAATCGAACCATATAAGATAACCCAGCGGATCTTTCTTAATTCCGCACGAATTCGTGCTGTATTTTCATGAGAGTTGACGACCCAACCCAAACTCGGAATAACCTGCGAATGGACGACTTCTTCGGATTTTAAATGGTTAAAGAGCAAGAGCCCAGAAGTGCTATGGGGGTCCTTAATCGCTTGTGACCAGGGAACCAAGTGATGCCGAGTAAAAGTTGTATCGTAAAACGCATGACGTATAGCAATGGGCTTACCTATTAATTGAGGGTCAGGATGGCACAGAAATTTGGCTGTTTTTTGATCGACTAGACAGACGAAGCCCCGGTTTACATTGGTTCCCACAATACTGGCCTCAAAATCTTTCAAAATCATCTTTCGACTCTCGCCGTCTTGAAACCGCGCTTCGATAAACTTGGCCATTGCCACCGCTTGTCGTGTATTCACTTCAGCCTGAAGTGCAAGGTAGTACTTTTCAATCCCATTAAGAAGTATGGGCATGAGCAACCCACCCACTGCAATAATCGAAAAAAATACCGCGAGAAAGGTATACAACGGCAACCTTTTTCTGAGGGCCATAAAACCCCTCCTTTTTGGTTACATATTTTGATTCATTTTAATGTATTAACCAAGGGATTGATAGAGGGAGAAGGTCTGCGTTTTTCGCCCAACACCTAAAGGTCATCGGAGTCATCGCTCGACAACAACGTTTGTGAAAACTTCCATTCCGTCGAACTGGTATTCCAAGAAGGTGCCTCAAGGGGGATCACCTCTTGAACATAGCTTTTAACCGTTTCTTGAAATTCTTGATCTTCTTTATATTGTTGCCAAGCTCGGCCGCCTCCGAGGAGCATAATGAATCCTGCGGCAACTAAGCCCAAACCACCCCAAAACTTTTTGTGTTTTTGTCGATTGTAGACAGCTTGAAAGTCAGGGTTTTGCTGTGACACTCTCGCTTCTGCCCCTTCTTTCAGTAAAGGTCCCCAGGGAAATTGTTCATTTGAAGGATTCATTGGCCACCTCCCAAAAGTCTCGAAATTTTTTCCTGGCCCGCGCCAATTTACTTTTGACAGTTCCTTCAGGTACGCCAAAAATCTTAGCTAACTCTTTCACTTCCAATCCTTCACCCTCTTTAAGGTATAACAGGGAACGGTCTGGCTCAGGTATTTGGCCAAGGATATCCCAGATTTCTTGCTTATGGGCTTGCCCGACTAAAGAATGCAGGGGGTCAGCTTCGGCCTCTTTCGTGGTTTGTAAAACTTCACTTTCCACAAACCAGCTCTGCTCTCTTTGCCAGCGCCGTCCGCGACTCCTTAACAATTGCCACACCGTATGGCGACAAATTCCACTGATAAAGGCGGCCAGGCTTGATTCTGACTGAAAGTTTTTTAAGGTATTAAAGAGTTTCCACAAAACTTCTTGCTCCGCATCTTGAGCCAAGTCACGGTCGCTCCAAAGTTGCACGGCCATTTGACGCCTAATCAACCCGATGTACCGGCGAACGATTTCTTCAAAAGCGGCATGATCGCCCTTTTTGACGAACTTTTGTCTTAGAAACTCGTCGCTTTCCATCTCGAATTGGTGTTCCCGCTTCAGCGAAATTCGCGAAGCAACCGAATAATTCGCCACGAGGTAAAGTCCAAGGGCCGCTCCCCTCGCTTGGTTATTTGTTGCAGAGCTCGTCTTGCTTTAAAAAGCTGTACCCAGGTGTCGCGTCCCAACTGCTTCTTTACCTCAAAGGCCCTTTGAATCAAAATCAAGCGAACTTTATACTCCCCCTGTAAGGCTCGGTGAAGAATTCTTTCAATGGCGGGCCAATCAGGATTGGTTTTGTACATTTGAGCGGCAAGTTCTGCTTGTGCCTCGGCTATATCTGCTCGATCGTCTTGTAACTTCTGTTGGTCCTTATCGATAATTGCCTGAATGACCTGAATTTTATCATTCGGAAGATAAAAATTACTAAGAACCGACTCAGGACTCTGTTGAGCAAATACTGGTGAACTTAAACCGATCATTAAACCTAAAATGATGAATTTCACTTCGTTTCCTTCATGGCCGCCATGATTTCGGGTTAGCTAGCAGTCCATGCGCCGTTAACCTCAGTGTAGCTAGTTGTCTTGCTCGTTGTCGAGTTCGTCACACTCAGACCTGTGAGTTCCCCCCCTGCATCGTAAGTGGTAAACTGAACAGTATAGGTTGTAGCCCCTCGCACAATAACGTAACCAGTGATAGCCCCTGAGGATGAATATTGCGGTGTTATCGTGACTGTCGAAGTGATACCATCCGAAAACTTTCTTGTGGTTGTTAGGGTTCCCCCAGAAGTACTGGTATAGACCTGAGAGGCTACCATATTCACTTCGGTAACCCCATCGGTCAAAGAGTAGACTGCTCTTGAAGAGCTATTTTGCGAGGTTGTGACTTCAAAACGCCTGGTGTAATTTCCTAAAAATACCCCTGTTGTCGCGATGGGTTTGTACCAATCAGCTATTCGGGGGGAGTTTTCCTGCAACACAACCCCCATCCACCGGGCAACATCCCATTTGGGGTAGGTGGCTAAACTTGTCCCAGAATAAACAGGATTTAAACTTGTCAGGGCAACACTAGGGTCAGAATAGTACCAAAGATCGATCGTTGTTGGATTCGTTGTGGACGTGCTTAGCGGGGTTACGGCCGGCAGTGCGGTCAAAGTAGTCGCGGTCGTCCCTGTGGAAAGCGAAGAATCCCAGAGCGTGGGCAAGGTTGCCGAAGCCCCCAGCACGGAGGCCTGAAGATTGGTCGCATAAACCAGGCGTTTAAGAGGAGTTACCCCGCCAGAAGGAACAAAATCTACCACCCGTAAAAATTCTTGATCTTTTTTGCTGGTGGCATTGTAGGTATACCAAATCTCGGTATCCAGCTTAACTTTGCCCATATAGGGCCCCACCTGTTCCCCGGCGATGACCATTCGTAACAGTTCAGCGCGCTGATTGACGCTGTCCCATTGATAGATCCAGGTGTAGGTTACTGTCGACAGTTGAATACCGTTCACAGATTTTTCTTCGTTGCCCGTTAGGGTCCAGAGCCCCTGCGAAAAGACAGCACTGATCCCCGTTGTCGAAATACTCGTACTTGCGACAGGCTGGTACGTGGGAGTTCCTTGGTAGTCAACAGCCTCAAAAGGAATGTGTGGTCGTGTGATGACATCTGAGTTCACATTGCCATTCCAGGAGGTCCAACTTCGCGTGACCTGAGCCACATCGCCGCTAAGGAACAGAGTTGAGGTGCTAGAAACCGGCGTCGTTACCGTATGGCTTACTGTCACAGCTGCCGTTGCGGAACCAACCGCTCGCGCGGGGGCAAGAGAAGCCGTTGTATTGGAATCCGCCGTCGATGTGCTTTCGTCGATCATCGACGTTTGTACGGCAGTCGTTTGGTTCACCGAAAGATCGGCCCCTAAACTCGCCATGTCAGAAGAAACATCACGTGCTGTCGGATTCGACGCAGTGGGAGATTGGCACGAAAAAAACAGTAGTGCAGCCAAACTTGCCACGAGGGGCAAAACGTTTGGTTTTTTTGTCATCTTAGGCCTCCTGAAGATCGAGATACCCATAAGTAGCCGCCAAGTTCTTTCAGGTTCCCAAAATCCAGATTTTTTTGGCAATGGGTTGATCACCTGAGAGCTTTCGGTAAAAAATAAACCAGGAGATTTTCATGTATCGACCCGAACTTAAAGTCCTTGATTGTTCAATCCGCGATGGCGGGCTCATTAACAAATGGCAATTCAGCGATGACCTGGTAAAGGCCTCCTATCAAGCCTTGTGTGCAGCCGGAGTTGATTATATTGAGCTAGGCTACAAGGCCAGTAAGAAAATGTTCAATGTCGAGGAGTTCGGAAAATGGCGCTTTTGCGCCGATGAGGACGTCAAAAAAGTCCTGGGAGACCTTAAGGACTCGTCTAAGCTGGCCTGCATGGTCGATATTGGCCGGGTGGAAGACGAAGACATCCTCCCCGTGAACGATTCGATTTTCGATATGATCCGTGTTGCCTGCTATGTGAAAGATGTCTCGAAAGGCATTGCTTTAGCCCAAAAAATTCAGGAAAAAGGTTACGAGACTACCCTAAATTTGATGGCAGTCTCGACCAACTTGGAAAGAGAAATCGACGAGGCCTTGATCGAAGTCAGCCGTTCCGAAATCCCCTGCGTTTACGTGGTGGATTCCTACGGAAATATGTATTCAGAAGACATTACCTTCTTAGTAAAAAAATACCAGCACTTCTGTCCCGGCAAAACAATTGGAATTCACACCCATAACAACCGCCAACTGGCCTTTGCCAATACGATTCAGGCAGTCATCGACAACGCCAATATGCTTGATGCCTCGATCTACGGGATTGGTCGCGGGCCAGGAAACTGTCCGGTCGAGTTGTTATTGACGTTTTTAAAAAATCCAAAATATTCGGTTCGCCCTGTTTTGCAGGTAATTCAGGACTTTTACCTCCCCCTATCGCGGCAACTCGAGTGGGGCTACATCCTTCCTTATATGATTCAAGGTGTCCTCAACGAGCACCCCCGAGTGGCCATCGCTTATCGTGACAGTCCCGACAAAGATGACTTTGTAAAGTTTTACGATAAACTGACAACCCCCGAAGTTATGGGAAAATAACGATGAGCCTTCTTATCATTGGTATTGCCCGAGGTATTAGTCTCGAAGACCTCATCCCTGCGTTTGAAGCGTCCCTGCAAGGGGGAATTCGAGATTTGGAAATCACGATGAATACCCCCGAGGCCGTAAACCTGATTCACGAGGCCAGACAGCATTTTGAGGGACGAGCCCGTATCGGAGCAGGAACCGTTTGCAACCGTTCCGACCTAGACCGTGCCCTTGCGGCAGGGGCCCAATTTGTTGTCTCGCCTCTCACTGACCCGAACCTGATACGGGCGTGCGTCGACCAGGGGATCTCTGTGTTCCCTGGGGCGTTTACCCCCACCGAAGTCTACACCGCTTGGCAAGCAGGAGCCACCCAGGTCAAAGTTTTTCCTTTAGGATCAGTCGATGGGCCCTCCTACCTTAAAGAACTCAAAGGGCCTTTTCCTCAAATTCCTCTGTTAGCTTGTGGAGGCGTGACCGTCGAAAATGTGAAAAGCTACCGTCAAGCCGGGGCTGCCGGGCTAGCCATCGGTTCAAAGCTCTTTAACCCTCGATGGCTCGCGGACAAAACGTATTCATTGATTACCCAGGCGGCTCAGTCGTTTAGTGCCGCCAGCTCTGGATGATGGTAGCGAGGCGTGTGTTCGCTTTTTTTTCCAAACTGAATAGCTTGCTGTGGACACCATTGTAGGCAAGCAAAACACTGTTCGCAATGATGTCGCCATTCTGGGTGATCGTTTTGCAAAACGATATTACCAACGGGACAAAGTTGTTGGCAGAGCCCACAGGAATTGCAAGTTTCGTTGACCCGAAAACTCTTGTCCATGGTCGACACTTGTGTTGAAGCGAGGTTGTGTGCCAACCCTGTTAGTACCGTTACAAGACCACGCCCGCGAGCAACCGTTCCTTGTTGTCGGGCTTGCACATAAGTAGCAATCTGCTCAACCTTTTCGTGGGATGCGAGAAACAACTGGGCTTGTACCTCAGTCGGTGGGGGTCCGCCTAATGGGATATAACTATTGGGCATGGGTATAACAAAGCCCCCCGAAAGTTGTCCCCCTAAACGAGTAACAAGCTTCTCCAGGCGGTTCATGGTTCCGCCCGCAAGCCCGGCATAGGTCGCCACAGCGAACACATAACGACCAGCCAAGTTTGCTCTGTCTTGAATGAAACGTTCGACAAAGCGAGGGACCCCAAACATATGCACGGGAAAAACAAAGCCCACGGCGTCGGTAGCGGTTAACCAGGAGGACTCCACCTCTGCAGACTTTGCCATCGACATACACCGAGCTTGTAAACGACCAGCCAAAGCCTGCGCGATGACCCGAGAATTTCCTGTTCCCGAAAAATAAAAAAGGCAGGTTTTGCTCATAGGTGACGGTACCGAATGACATGAACTTTTTCGAGAGTAACAAAAGCTCTATCGAGCACTTCGTCAAGATAGGGTCTAAGTCGCTCAATATTTTCTGCCGAATCCACCAGCTCGACAACGACGGGGAGGTCATCCAGAAGATCGACCAGCTTTGCCGTGTGCAAACGACGATCGGCACCATAGCCAAGCACCCCCCGCAACACTGTGGCACCTGCCAAACCAAGCTCCCGAGCTTTTAAAACAATGGACTCGTACAGAGCATGCCCATGATGGGTAGTTTTCTCGCCCATAAATATTCGCAAAAGAACATCCTCTTCTTCGATCTTTTGACGGTCCATACTTGTCTCCTTGACTTTTGCCGAACGTCTCAGCCCAAGCTCAGCACCACCGTCAAAGGCTAAACATCGGCTGGAGCTGTGTCAAGAATACAGGGCCTACGAAGCAGGAGCGTTGAGGTTTTTCGTAAACCAGGTTACCAGCGCTTTGATTCTTGTATAAAGAGAATCATTCTTTGCCCGTTCCCAACCAAAGAAGTCTAAGGTTTTTGCGGTAGTGATTCCATAAACAAGAATTTGCTTGTGAAGAGGAATTACGTAGACGGCCGTCAAAAGGTCTCGGGGATTGACCAAAGTAATAAACCCAGCGTACTTAAGCGGCGTCACATTGGTCTGAGTTACCTCATACCACGAGGGGCGCTCGGCAAAGGTATAATCTGAAAAGCCGTCTCCCGTTTGTTCTTCTTTTTCATAGATTAAAAAGGATGTGGAAACCGGATAAGAAGAAAAAGCAGGGTCGGGCAGTCTCGCCTCTTTTGAAGTTGTACTGACCCGGCTAGCATCATAAATAAAAGTTTCATACCTCTTCAGGGAATTAGACCATACTTGGAGACCTTTCATGGTTGAAATTGCGGTCATCGCTTTCGTTAACAAAGCTTCTTTGGCTTGTCCGTGCCCCAAGTCCCCAACAGGAATGAGGAACAACCCCTCGGCGGCCATTGTCGCATTCTTTCGCCCATAGTACAAATCACGAACTGACGAGGCAAAAGGGGTATCTCGCCACAACTTCAGGCTTTTGTAATTGCTACCAAAAACGGTTAACTCATGGGTTGTTTCGAGCTTGGCTAAAGCTGAGGGACTTAGGCCTGGTAACAGGGTGGCCAAGGTCTGACTATAGGCCGTTAGGGGAAGCAATGCACTGAAAAGCAGGATTGCCGCTACTTTGAGAATTTTTTGCATCAGTTGACTCCTCAAGATTTCTCGATTTCTTATTGTATCGCTTTGTATCTCAAATAAACGCTCTAAAAGGTTGCACGTGACAAAAGTAACCAAACGAACGCCACCCCACCAGCGATAAGACTGTAAAGCGCATAGGGTGTCGATGTTTTATTGCGAAAGTAGCGGTCTAAAAAACTCACAGAAAAGTACGCCGCCACAAAGGCAACCAAACTGCCCACGAGTATTTGCAACCGGATACCGTCACCGTTATGCCCCAGCAAATCCGAAGGAATTTTGTATAAACCCGCCAAAAGAATAATAGGAGTAGCCATTAAAAACGAAAACCGTGCTGCATCTTGGTGGTTTAACTTGCACACTAAACCGCCTACTAACGAAATCCCCGACCGACTGATTCCCGCCAACAGAGCCCCGGTTTGAAACGTCCCCATCAAGGCAGCGTCACGGAACTTGATTTGCTTCAAATGGGCTTCGGTGGAGGTCAGATCTGGAGAATTTAACACCTCCGCTGATGAGTCAACCGATTTTGCCGTGTTAGAACGACGACTCAGGGCCTCGCCAACAAAAAGCACAACCCCGTTAACCATCAAAAAAAGTGCCGCATAGAGTGGTTTTGAGAAAAAGGTTCGAAAAAAATGTTCAAAAATCAACGCCAAGGCACCGGTGGGGATAGTTGCGGTGATTAAAAGCCAGGCTAAACGCTCATCGGGAGATTGAATTCGCCGATATCGTATCGACGAAAAAAAACCGAGGGTAATGCGTATCCATTCTTTACGGTAAAAAATAAGGAGGGCCGTGGCCGTCGCCAGATGTAAGCCAACGAGAAAGGCCAAAAAAAACGATTCTGGGTTTGCTTGGGCTTTGACCAAGTTGGTCCAGCCAAACAACGTCGGAAAAATGACAGAATGGCCCAAACTTGAAACCGGAAACAATTCCGTCACCCCTTGAAGTAGCCCCATGACGGCGGCTTGAAAATAACTGAGCATGAAAACCTCCTTGGTGGGTTTGTGCTTTTGGGAGGATGACAGGTAAAGCTTGCTAAGGCCATAAACTCTGCATAAACTCTGGATAAACTCAGCCAAAGGAGCTTATGCTCCTGCTATGCTCGGAACGGTGCTACTGATAGAAGATGACGAGGAAATTGCCCAACTCATTGCGCTCTATCTCAGGTCGGCAGACTTTGAGGTTTTTCAGTGCCGCCAAGCCGAAGATGGCTTGGAGTTCCTCGAACGTGCAGAAGTACTGTTGTTAGATATAAACCTGCCAGGGATGTCTGGTTGGGATTTTCTTCGGCTGGCACGGCAAAAAGCTGACTTACCCATTCTGGTTGTTTCGGCACTCGAAAGTGATGAAGATAAACTGCAGGCTTATGGTCTTGGGGCAGATGACTTTATCACAAAGCCGTTTTCGCCAAAAATTCTTACCGCCAAGGTTCTAGCTCATTGGCGCAGAGTTATGCCCAAAGAGGACGAGCTTCACTTTGGCCCCTTTACACTCAGTTTTAAAGAAAAACGCCTGTTAAAATCTGGTGCACCTGTAAAACTCTCCCGAAAAGAAGCCGAACTTTTAGAGTTTCTGGCACGCCACCCGGGGATTCCCTTTAAACCTGAAGATTTATACCAACAAGTCTGGAAAAACGCTTGGGGCGACCTAACAACCGTCCCGGTACACATTCAACGCCTGCGCCGCAAGCTGGGGGATGACCCAGCGAATCCCCGCTATATTGAAACCGTGTTTGGGCTAGGATATCGCTTTCTTGCGGGAACCCTCTGATGAAGCTCCGAACTCAGGTAATCGCCTTGGCTGGGCTTCTGGTACTTCTTCCTCTGGGTGGGCTCATTGGCCTTGTTCTTTCACACCAAGCCCAACAAGCCCCAGACATTCCCCTGGTGAAACTAGCGGTTTTAGAGCAATGGGTTCATACTCATCTAAAAATTGATTCTCATTTACAAATTCAGGTCCTACCTCACGCCGAAACCCCCTTATTTAATTTTGCGATAACAAATAACAGCGGCCATGTTATATACTCAACACTTTCACAAGCGGGTCTTGGGCACCGCAATTCGCAAACTGAGAGGGCAGAATTACCATTGACCCAAAATGGTGAGGTGGCAGGAAAAATCGTGGTAGACTTTCGAGATTTAGATTCTCAGCCCGCACCCTTGCTTGAGCTCACCTCAGACCTGGCGTTTCAAGTTTTATTGATCGTTTTGTTATCCTCGTTAATCGTTGCCTGGTGGCTCCGTCGGTTGACTAAAAATTTGCACAAGTTAGGGCGTTTGACCCGTTTAATGGAAGTCTCACTTGCGACTCCACTTCCCTGGCAAACCCTAAAAACCTCAGAACTCCGCGAGGTGGCGAAAAGTATTGAAAATCTGCGGTCTGTTCTCCACGAAGAGGGGTTACAACGCTACCGGTTTTTATCGGCCCTTACTCATGACTTAAAAACGCCCTTAACTTCACTCAAAGGCTATGCCGAAGCTCTCCGCGACGGGCTAGGGTCACCCGAGGAACAAAAACATTGGTTGGGCGTACTCGAAGACAAGGCGAGCCAGCTCGAAGTTCGTCTTCAAGCTTTGTTTCAGTTTGCCCGCCGAGAAACCAAACCCTGGTCGCTCACCAGGCAACAATTGGACCTGTGTGTTTTTTTAAATCAGGTCGCCGAGGTTTTTGCGTTAGACGCTAAGGCTTGGGGAAAAATTTGGCTTTGGCAAAACGAGCTTAAGCCTGGTGAGGGGAAGCAAGGAGTCCAGGTGAGCTTTGATCCGGTGATGACCACACGGGCCCTAGAAAATTTGGTGCAAAACGCGTTTCGTTACAGTGGACAGCAAGGCCAAGTGAGTTTAAAAGCTTGGCAAACCCCAGAGGGCGTGTTTGTTGAAGTCCATGACACGGGCCCAGGAATTCCCCTCGAGGAGCAGAAGAATCTTTTTGAACCTTTTGCTCGGGGTAACCGCGGTGGGGAGGGCCTCGGCCTGGGGTTGTATATCGCCAAAGAGATTTTGACCGCTCAAGGCTGGGGGCTTTGCCTCGATGTCAGCGACGGGACCTCATTTATCATCAAGATCGCTTCCACCAATAATCTGTGAGAAAAAGGCTATGCCTTTTTTCCCCCCTTTTTTGACCCGATACATGGCAGAATCCGCTTTTCGCCAAAGCTCTTCTGCCTGATCAGCATCCTCGGGGTAAATGGCAATTCCTATCGACGCCCCCACATGTGCGGTCCAAGAGTCTCCGGGTATGGGCAAAAGAATTTGTTCCAGAATTTTTTCAGCGACAAGCTTGGTCGCTTCATGATCAACAAGGTTGGGCAGGATGACCAAAAACTCGTCTCCACCAATGCGTGCGGCGGTGTCCGACTCACGCAAAAGGGTACTCAGTCTTGAAGCTACCGTTTTTAACACCAGATCGCCAGCTTCATGTCCCCAAGTATCGTTGACCCCCTTAAAGCCATCAAGGTCAATAAAGAGTAAAGCGGTTTTTTCTTGTCGCCGTTTTGCCTGGGCCAACGCCGTTGCAAGGCGGTCGTTTGCCAAGCGTAGAGTCGGCAGATCCGTTAAGGTATCATGAGTTGCCAGATGCTGGATGGTTTTTTGAGTAGCACGCCGTTCAGTAATGTCAATAAAGGTCACCACTGCCCCTTGAACGCCCTGGTCGTTGACTTGAGGGTAGGACCAATATTCTACAGGAAACACGGTTCCATCGGCCTTCCATAACCATTCATCATCGGTGTGTACAGGGATACCCGACCGGTAGCTGGAGTGAATCCGACATTCCTCGAGAGTGATAGGTGTTCCGTCCGGAAGTGAATGATGCACCAAAAAATGCATCGATTGACCTATTAACCTCTGAGGATCTTCCCAGCCCAGCATCCTCGCGCAGGCGGGGTTGGCAAAGGTGCAGATTCCCTCAAGGTCAATGCCGTAAATGGCTTCACCTGTCGAATTCAGTAAAAGTCTGACGCGTTCTTCGCTGGTCCGCAACGCTTCTTCTAAAAGGCGTTGTTCGGTAGTATCCCAATACAAACCGGTGAGTTGACGGACTTGCGCTTGATCCCTTTCAACGCGAGCCGCCGATCGAACGTACGCCACTCCACTTGAGCGCAACACCCGAAACTGCGTATCAAACTCGGCTTCGCCTTTCATGACCCTCGCAACCAACTCAAGAACACGATCAAGATCTTCGGGGTGCAGGCGGCTTTTCCAAATTTCGGGTGTGGGGATAACTGCTTTGGGCACATCAAAAAGTTCATACATGCGAGCGTTCCACGTCAGGTGATGAGTCTGCGCTTCCCAAGTCCAAATCCCCAGCTGACCCGCCTCGGTGGCCAGCTCCATCCGGGTAAAGACCTGATTCAGTTCGGTTTCCAGTACCGCTTTTTGTTGCATTTCGGCTTCAAGAGCCCGCCGTGAAGCCAAAACCTTTTGAGTAGCCCTTTGGCTTCGAAAGAAAAATACCAAAACCAGTGCCAAAGCAACCGAAATTACAGCACCAAAACCTTGCAGAGCCACAGGGAGCAAGGAAGGCTCGACGGTCCCAGGTTTTTCAACCACGTTCACGGTCAGGGTTTGTCCAAGCACACTGAGCGAACTTTCGGCAAAAGGTTTGCTCGTCGATGGTCCATGATAAACCGCTGAATGATCAAAGACGACCGAGACTTGATACCTCGAAAAGGGAGAATCGCTAGAATCAACGCGAAACACCCTGTCCAGCCATTCTTGAATGCGAAAAACGGCTAAAAGATAACGCTCTTGCGGAAAGCCCGCCAAGGGGATGAACAGCAAAAAGCCTTTTCCGCCCTGGACGAGGTTCACGGGGGCCGTAGCCTGAGGTAACCCCGTTGCCCACGCCTTGAGCATGGCCTGTTTCCGGAGGGGTTCAAACCCCAAATTGAGATGAACTGCTTGTTCATTACCTTTAAGGGGGTATACCCAGGCCACGTGGTGAGTGGCATCTACGCCTTCGATCGCTTGATACCCGGGGACATCGGCAAGGTAACGACGGACGTCATGCAAAAGCTCGGGTGGGGCAATCGAGCGTTGACGCCACCACGAAGCAGCCAGACGTTCTAAGGCTCCCACACGATTGTCTAGGTCCGTGTCAATTTGCGTGGCTAAATAGCGACTTTCGGCGGTTAACCTTGCCTGACGCTGTGTGGCCTCTTGGTCACGGACTTTGGCACTCATCACGAGAAATGACAAAAAGACAAGAAGCATGGTGAGCCAGGGCAGAAACTTCGATAGCATACTATAATTTTGAACCTAAAACCGTGAAAAATCCAATAAACCATTGGCAACCACCGCTGGGACAGTTACAGTATTGGCATGAAGGACTGGAGCGCCTACCTGAATCAACTGCCCATCATGCCCGAAGTCGCCGCCAAAGTTCTTAAACTGGCAGACTCTCGCTTGATGTCATTTACCAGCCTCGAAGAAACCATTCTGCAAGACCCAGGAATCACGGCCCGCATCCTCAAGATCGCTAATTCCGCCCAATTCGCCCGTCAACATCAAATCTCACAAGTTCGGACAGCCATCACCCTCTTGGGCCTCAACACGATTAAAAATCTGGTGATACTCTTGGCCGGTTCCGGCTTGTTTGGCAAAGCTCCCCCCACCCCTTTCTATCGTCATTACTGGTCACATTCGTTGTTCACGGCCTTTACCGCACGCGATTTATGCCTTTTTTTGGGCTATAGGGATCACGCCGACAGTGCCTTTGTCGGCGGTTTGCTTCATGATATTGGGCAAATTCCCCTGTACCTTTCAGACCCCACAGAATACCGTAAACTGGTAGAGATTTCTGTAACCAAACTTACCCGCCTCTCAGGCGAAGAAGATTCCGCTTTGAAGGTCAACCACCATGAGGTTGGAGCCAAGGTGTTGCAAAGCTGGGGCTTTCCTCAGTTTCTTATCGATGCGGCCCTAGAACATGGAAACCCACAAATTACTTCTCAACACAAGTTAATCATTAGTGCCATTACCTTGGCTGACTTTCTAAATTCGCCACGCTACCAACAAAATCCTCAAGATTTTTCGTCGATGGTCACGCATTTTGGATTTCTCGGCTTAAATCCCACCCGGCTAACTACCTTTCATAAGGCGCAAGAAGAGCGTCTACGTGAGGACCATCTCTACAAAGAATGCCGCGCTATGCTCAAGCTAGCCTAGACTATACCACTAGCCTGGACACCCCTATCGACCGACGGCCTTAAGAAAAATACTTCGTTCCATAGATGTCACACCACGTTCTAGGCTGATCAATGCCGTAAGACAGGCCAGGGCTACCGCCGTTAAAAAGCCAAGCCCTGGAAAGATTCCTGGAAATGCCACGCCCAAGAGAGCACCAACGCCCTGGAAAACAAAAAACACCCCCGCACTCAAAGCCGCTTGTCGATAGAACTCTAAATAGTATTGATAGTTCAAAAGCGTCATCAAAAGAAGAAGGCACCATGCCCCCGCCACCGCCGACGTAACCGCCCAGGGGTTGAGCCCCGGGATGGCCCAAAATAACGCTAAAAAGGCCAAAGCTGCCAGAGTTTGCACCAACATCTGGTTGACTAATTCTCGATTCATTACCCGAATAAGATGGAACCTCTCTTGCCGAATGCGAACAAAGGGTTTGGCAGCGACGCTCTGCAAAAATTTTCGCAAGGCGATGTAGTAGGTAGTTTCTGAAAAAATCAGAAAATAGATAAGTCCAGGTATCAGCGACAAACCTGCCAAGTAGACCGGGAAATCCCAAAAATCCCAAATCCGTAAGAGTGTACCTTCGACAGGGCTCCCCCGTGAAAACCAAAAGACAAATTTATCTACCCATTGTCCTGCGTAAAAAAAGAACCCAGAAAGAGCCAAAGCTCCGTACTGCCGAAGCAAGCGCCCTACAGGACGAAACATACCCGTTTGACCCTGAGGAGGAAAATCTTTCAGCACCAAGGCACCTAAACCCAGCAGAATAACGAGGTGACCACCGGCAAACCCTAAAATCGCACCAGCAGGGCCTGTTTGGTGAGCCCCAAGAAGTGTCAACCCCAGCGCTATGGCCATGCCGCCTAGGTAAACAACAAGAATAGCCAGAAAACGCTTAACAAGAGAAACAAAGAGCATCACCACCCACAAGGCGTTCACAGCGGCAAACAATAAGGAAGCCGAAACCGACAGGGCCAGATTCGGTGCTCCCCAAACTGGAACCAACATGGTCACTGCAAAGGCCGCAAAGCCAAAAACAAAAAACACACCAAGGCTTACGACAAGCAGCCAAACCGAGGCCTCTTTTTCTCGCTTTTCCCAAATCAAGTCGGATACCAAACGAGTAAACAGGTAGTGTACCGGACTTCCCAAAGCCAAAGACAGAGCGTAAGAGTACGTGACAACCGCTTGAAAGACAGGCGCATGAGGAACCTGAAGGACTCCCAAACCACTATGAATGGCAAAAATAGTCAGCACCGTGACCAACCAAGGCCCTGCAACTAAAAGGGCACCCGAAAAAACCGCCTGAATGGAACTTGCTAAATCAGAGCGTGCGACAACCCGGCGCAGTTCAAACCCAATACCAGCCATTACTCGCCCCTTACAAAACGGTAAAGCTGACGATACTTATCTAAAAGGTCCGAGCGATGATACAACCGACGAACCTTTTCGGCATTTCGCTGGTTAATCAAACTCATCTCTTCGGGGTTGTTCAACACAAACCGCAGGGCCGAAGCGACTTGACTGGGGTCCTTGGAAGAAGCCAAAAACCTTTCGTCGTAGTCGAGCATTTCGGGGACATTACCTACCTTAGTGCTGACACAGGGTATGCCGGCAGCCCAAGCCTCAAGGATCACCAAAGGCTGAGCTTCGCGAACACTAGTTAAAACAACCACATCTAAAAACGCATAAAAGTCGAGCACGTTTTGCCGCCCCGTAAATTGTAGCCTATCGCCAAGAGAAAGGCTTTCAGCCAAAGCTAAACAATCTTGATAATAATCAGGGTCTTCATCGGTGGGGCCGATCGCATAAAAAGTGATATCCGGAATTTCTTCGGCAATAATTTTGGCCGCAGCAATAAAGGTTTTCACATCTTTGATAGGAACAATTCTTCCGACCAAACCTACATGACGCCCGGGACGAGGTTGACGTTTGACCGAAGCGAAGCGCTCCACATCAATTCCATTAGGAATGACAAAGCTTCGATCCTTCAAAGCCCCCAGTTCCAGCTGTTTTTGTCGATTCTCTTCAAACAAAGCAGTAACAGCGTCCGCACTCCGGTAGCACAGTGTACTCACGCTTGAATAGAACTTGATCCACATATCCCGCTGATACCCGTGAACATAAGCTGCCTTACGAATTTCGATTTCTCGTTCTTTGTGATACAGGCCGTGTTCCGTCAAAACAAAAGGCTTTTGACGCCTGACTTGAGCAGCCAAAGCGGCCACTCCTGCAAAGCCCGTCGATACCGCATGGTAGATATCTGCTTCGGGGGGAACCGCCGCCAAGACCCGAAACAACAACTCGTGTGACGATTGCCACGCCCAATAATAGTCCGAGAACGGGTAAATCGGGTTTCGCTCTTGGCTGGTGCGGACCAAAAAATCCCAAAAGACTTTTTGATCAACAGCTTCACGGTGCAGGGAAACCCCTTCAGGAAGAAGCGAAAAGAGTTGCGACATCTCGGGTGAATCGCCCTGAAAAAATTGACGATGAAGACGAAGAATTTCGGTCGGAAGTTGCCGAGCTTTTTCTTTGCTCACGGAGTCTGACGGGGCATTTTGGGTAATTACGAGGTCGCGATGTTCCACCACGTTAGAGGGCAATCGATATCGAAGAGGTTGGTCGGCTACAGGTGAAATAGTCAGAAGGGCAAACTCAAAATCCGATAAGCCTTCGAGAATATCTTGTACCCAAGCACTAACTCCGCCGGTAATATAGGGGTAAGAGCCCTCGATCACTAAGCAAACCCTTAGTTTACGCGACACCGGGGGCCTCCCCGAGCCAAAACCGGTAGGCCTTGTGAAGTTCGGCGTTACCGCCGTGGTCCTGCAAAAACGCCAGAATCGTCATGACTTCTAGATAGTCGCGCTGAGCGAATTTTACTTTAGCTAACCAAAAATACACTTCGCTGTCTTGCGGAGTTTCGAGTAAGAACTCACGGAGCGAGCTTTCGGCTTCTTGTAAAAGTCCCGCTTCAAGATGCAGGGGAACCCAAAGGGCGAGGTCTTGCTTTTGACGTCCTGAAAGGGCCCAAAGGTTTTGCAAGGTGCCAATCGCTTCGGCCAAATAAAATCTTTTTAACGCGGGTCGAGTTTCGTAAATCAGAGCCAGTTCCAGTTGGGCCTGTGCCAAAGGCCTGGCAGAGGTTGACGGCTCGCCTTTCTTGAGTTTTTGAATCTTTTGAACGTAGCGAACTTCAAGGGCGTTCAAACTCTCGGCACCGAAAAGCGCCAACTCTTTGTCTACGTTGCGGGTGAGTCGTTCACAGACTTGAGCTAAACGTAACGTCACCTCAAAAGGCATATCCGGTTTTGCCAATAAACGGTCTAGCTCCATAAGTTCATAAGGTTCTTCAAATAATGAGCGAACATTAATCCCTTTCGTAATAAAAGCCGCTTCGGGGAGAAATCCTCCCTCGATCCCTTTTAGCGCCGCTTTCTGCGTTCGTGCCATGATCAGGTAGCGAGAATCTAGCAGCTGAAGGTACTCTTTTGAATAACTCATACGGGCCTCTGAAATTCCAGCAAATTTTCTGCCTCGCGCATCAGTTGCTCTGGTGAGACCGGTCCCGTTGCCGATCCAAAGCCGACAATGACCTCGAGGGGCACAACCTCCCCCTCAAGGGACAACTCGGCCTCTTGAATCAAGGTAAGAAGCCGAAGACAAAAAAACGAAACCCCGTCTTGATCTAAGCCGGGAACTAAAAGCGCAAGCTGATTTTCCTCTTTGTAATGGAAAACCTTGACTTTCATCTCTAAAGCGTCTTCCCACTTTTCTCGCATGACCAAGAACAGTTTTTTTAACTTTTCGCGTCCCCAGCGTTGTGCCAAAACCTCGAAGTTAACAATTTCGAGCACAATGAGGGCAAGCGAAGAGGTTCTCAAGTCTTTGGTGGCTGTGGAGTCAAGGTTTTTAACAAGCTGAGTGACGAGGGGGAGCTGAGTTACTTGATCCACCTCTTGCCCTTGGTACAGGCGTTCATATTCCAAAATATCCGAAAGGTAGGGTTCGACCAGGCTGATGATGATTTCTAGAATACTTTCGGTGTAGTACGAGTAGCGTTCAAAAGGTAACCGTTCGATAACAATAAGGCCCCAGACGTTGCCGTGAGCATGGAGGGGGTAAATCATCAAAAAATCCATCGTGGCCAATCCCGTAAACTCTTGGTCATGAAGAAGCATTCGTAACGAAAAAGGCCTTCCATTACGAAACACATACCCCGCGATGGTTTGATCCATATCCAAGCCTTCAGGGGGAATTGCTGAGACACGTTCCCCCCGCACAGCCACAGGCAAAAGTTTTCCCGTCTCTTTTTGATACGTCCAGATTGACCCCGCGCTCATTTCTGTAAAAACCGCTAGCATTTCTAGGATACCTTCGAGGGCTTGGGGTAAATTGAAGGTGGCTAATTTTTTTAAGTTGCCCCGCAAAAGGGTAATCGAATCGGTCTGAGCCACTAAACGCTCTTCTAAAACCCGGTTCACCCGTTCCAGCGAATCGGCTTTTCGTTTGAGGCGCGAACTTTGTTTGACTTGCCTTTTTAAACGGCCTAATAAAGACGATCGCTGATTTTTTAGTTGGATATGAAAAAAGAGTTCTGAGACAAACAAAAAGGCTAAAGGGATTCCCGAGACACGAAAGACGTCGGCCAGGTGACGCCCATAAGCAAGTGAGAGACTATTCGTTACCAGGGGCATGATCAAAAAGCCTGCCAAGATGCCGGTTAACAGGGCTAATGTTGCGATGAAAGGACGCCGAAAGGGCGTTACAACGAGGGCCGGAACAAAATAAGGGGTACCGTACCAGAATAAAAACCCTGGATCACTAGGCCAAAGTGCGTTGAGAAGCATCACCAAGCCCACCAAAAGCACGATATCAGGTACCCCCGAGAAGAATTTCCGGGGCTCAGACAGAATTCTGCTCATGCTCCTGTATCGGTCCAAGTTAACCCTCTCGTTACCGTGAAACTAAAGAATCCGGCAAGGCTGCCTGAATACCGATGGTCGCTTGGCTCGACCAATAGGAACTCTGATTAGCAATCGGCGTTGTAGAATAGTACAAGTCTGCCCACGCCGACCAATCGCCCCAATCCAGCTCGGCGCGAACTTCCACTTCGTTCACCCAATATTGCTGTTGCGTCGCTAGCGAGAAATTCTGCCAGTAAGGCCCCCATGCTCCTCGAGCGGTTAAACCCAAAACGGTTTTTCCTCCTAAGCTGATCCAACTGACCACTTCGGGGCTGAACTTGAGCGTAAAGTCGGCCGCCGGAGCGTAATACCGCGAATCACCCTCGGCGTTAATCGGCGCGGGATGTGCGCTAGACTGCCAGACGGCCGAACCTATCAACACAAAACTCGTCCAAGGAGCGTCGGCCACATGAAACAGGGTCGACAACTCTTGGCTGGCGGTCAAAATGCTATTACCGTCGCTAAGGTTTTGAAATTGCCCATACGAACGACCAGAAAAGCTTCGTACCGTTCCTGAATTGGGTAATGTTACGTAAAAGGACGCGGTCCCCTCTGCAGTTCCTGTCTGCAAAGTAGGACCTTCATCGAGCTGAGAATCTGGTAAGACACTCCAATCGTAGGAGGCCCCCAAATTCCAGATAGACCAGGTTAACTGCGAAGCTAGCTTGGCCTCCGAGGTCACCGATTGGTGCCACACATTGCTCCAATACGCCCCCCCAGCTTTTGCTGAAAGCGTAAATTGTGGGTTAAAGGGATGAAAAGCTACCTTAAGACTGGCATGAGTTTGCTCATAACCCCCGTGGTGATCATGAAGACCCGCCGACATCGTTCCGTAGTCCGCAAGCCCTGAAAACCAGGGGCTAAAATCCTTTTCGGCCTTTAGGTCGGTGGTTCGTTGGTACCTGAGCGAATCCAGAAAATCTTGATCTTGAGCTGAGAGTTTCCAGGGATGTGCCCGCGCGAGACGATTAAAAAGGTTTTGGGCATTGGCATATTTGGGGTCGGTTTCATAAACCTTGCGGTATAACGACATCGCCCTTGACCAGTCCCCAAGCATTTCTGCAACGTTCCCCAGACGAAACAGAGCGGAATGATTCCAGGGATCAAGCTGGGTAACGCGTCCTAATTGCCGAAGTGCCCCCGGAAGGTCGGGTAAATCAATCAGGTACTCTCCTAATTGATAACGCTCCTGAACCGTCTCTTGATCGTAAGCAAAGAGTTGAATTTTCATTCTGGTCCACAAAAGCTGCTTCAGCTGTGACGCATACTTTACCATCTTTTGCGCGGACTCACGAGCAACACCGGCCTGTGTGGGTAACGTTTTAAGCAGTAGGTTTGCCGAAGCCGGTATGGAGGCTGACCAGACTCCTGACGGGGGCTGAACAGACGTCCATTCTTTTACCTTTTCTTGAAGCAATGGGAGGTACGGTAAATAGGCGGGGGGCCATTGTGTCGGTAGCTTCGGTTTCTGCCAAAGCTTCGTTTCAAAAAGAACAGCTTGGCCCTCATCTCCCAAACTCGACAGGTTGGGGAACGTTGTTACCTGCCCCATTAAACTTTCAAAAAGGAGTTTGACCTCATCGGCAAGAACCAGTCCCGACGCCGAGGCTGTGTCCAAATCTTGAAACGTCCCCTTACGATCAAACTGCCAATGCAAGGGGCCTGCCAGCTTTTTAAGATCCGACTCAGCTTTCTGTTGTTCGTGAGAAATCAACGAAGATGATAGGGCTGAAACCACCTCTGCAGACATCCCTTCGGTGTCTTGGCTAAGCCCTTGCGCAGTTTGAACCGCTAAAGCTAAAGCCGCTTGAGCTTGCTGAAGTTTTTGCTCATCGGCTTGAGCTAGTTGCTTTTGCGCTGGGGTGAACTTTTTAGGGTCAAGCTTACCCCAGGTTTGCACTGCATTTTCAGCTTGTTGCCATTGAGCATAAACCAAGCTGATTTTTGACGCAGAATCGGTCAGCGCCGTTGAAGTTTTTTCTAACGCGGCGGTGAGCAAGGCGGCCTCGTCCCATTGGCGGTAGGTATCGGCCGAGGCATTTTTTGCTTCCTTTACCTTTCGGTAAAGTCGGTCTACCAACAAGGCCTGATACTGCTTTACAGCTTCGGCCTTTTTTCCATTCCAAAAGAGCGCATCAATATAGGTATGTCGTAAGAGGAGGTTATCAGGGTTCTGCTCGAGCTTGGCGCGATCATCCTCAAGGGCTGACTGGCGCACCCCCTGCTCCTCTTCAAAAGCATTCAAGAGTCCCTTTAAACGTTCTGACGGCTGGTAATCTGCAAGGATCTCCTGGCGAACTCGGTCTGCATCGGCCGTCTGACCATTGCTGGTTAAAATCTCGAGCAACGTCAAACGAAACTGGACGTCACGGGGAAAGCGTGAAATTGCTTGGTTAAGCACAGCTTCCGCATGATCAGGATATCCATTCACGTTGTAGATTTGGGCCGCTGACAACCACGAAGAACGCTTTTCACCCAAGTTCTGTTGAACTTGGTCCATGAGATTCTGACCTTGGTCGCCTTGGCCAGCCCATAAAAGCGTTAAGGCCTTATTGATCTGCAAATTTAAATTTCCTGGGTTGTCGGCTAACCCTTGGTTATACAAACTGAGTGCTTCTTGGTACCGGCCTAGCCAGGCCATCTCTTTGGCCACCTCAGCCCAAACCTGAACCGACTTGGGGAAACGTTGAAGATAAATTTGATAATAGCGTAGTGCATCATCAACCTCTCCGGCCCACAGGTTATCTTTAGCCATCCATAAGATTAGGTCAGGGTTGTCTGGAGCCTGAAGACGGGCCGCCGCCAAAATCTTAAGGGCATCACCATAATCGGTGAGCAAGGTATACACCTGAGCCAGCTCCCAATAGGGAGCCAAAAGCTGAGGATTTTGGTGAATTTGGTACTGGTAATCGCTGATAGAAAGGTACGGCGTGTCTAAACTTCGATCGTTCAGGTTTTTAGGAAAGACCGAAGGCTGAGTTTCCGGCGGGACCTGATACCCTTGTCGATGAAGAAAAAAGGCATCCAAATACAAAAAAAACCGTCCATCATAACGGCGTTTCGCTAAGACTTCGAGGCGAATTTTATGAATCCCTGCTGTCAGGTTTAGCGGCACTTTGACTCGATTCCAGAAGAGTAGCGGTGAATACGACGACACCACGTTGATCCCTTCACGGTAAACAGGGATCGCAGGGCCCCCATCGACCGAGATACTGAAGGGTGAAGCGTAGCTGGGAGCTAATTCATTTTGAGGCCCAGGGGGTGTTCCTCCCCACCAAAAAGTCCACTGTCCCGATTCGGGCACGCGCACTACGTAATCGGCAAAATATTTCTCTTGGTCGGGCAAAACCGTGGCAGTATTGAGCTGAAGTTCCCTTTGACCTGAGGCAGAATAGTCCAGAATGGCTTGCCGAGCAAAATTGGTTACAACGGCACTTTCAGCTTCCCAGTAGACTAAACCGGGGGTCGCAGGAGGAAAAATCGGCTCTAGACGGTTTTGTTGGGCAGACAAGCTACTTGTAAGGTTCACCAACCCGAAAAGAATCCATGCTTTAACAGAGTGCTTGACCATATTTTCCTTCTTTTTGCCTCGGCAAGTTTAGCCTCATCTGGTTTTAGTATAGTATTTGCCACCCTAGGTGGGAACAAGTTTTGTGAAGTTTTTTAGAGTTTTTAGACAATTCAATTGATTTATTGAGAAAAGCGGTGTATCTTGATCAAGTACAGGATTTTTTTGAATCCGGGGAGGAATTGTGAAAATTTCATGGCTAAATATGTTGTTGGCGCTAGGCGTCAGCCTAGTTCTAGCCGCCTGCCAAAACCCCGCAAGCTCTACCACCTCTTCTGCTACGTCAACTTCATCTTTTGTTAACGGCACACAGTCGGTAAGTTATTCTGACGTCCAGACCTTACAAAAAGATTTCATGAATAGCTACACGGCCAATTCGGGAGGCTCGCAAATTGGTGTCGCACGGGCCCTAACGCCCTTCTTACCTCAAGCTTCGACTGCCAACGCCAGGGCCACCGTTCCCGTAGGAAATTCCACCATCACATCGTGGAAGTTTGCCGATTTAGTGGCAAACACAAAAAGCAACCCCACAGCGAACACCCTAACGGATTACCCTGAAACAGGGCAAACGACAACCTTCACCGTCACACCACTTTCAACAAACACCTCAACCCTGGTGATTTACGATGTCACTGCTACCACCACCTTTCCAAGCAATGACTCGAGACAGAGCTACGTTGAGGAATACTACGTTCAAGATATCGGAAAAGACCCCGCCGGGTATTTTTCTACCAGCACCCCCGATGGGGTTTGGACAACCGATGACCCCATTGTTCAACCAGGAATTGGCCCGGCTACCAACGGCGGCTGGGGGCAAAATCAAGATTACAGGCTTAGGATGCGACTAACCTTTCAGGATGGTACCACGCGGGACGAACAAATTGTTTCGGACAGCAATAATGGCGGGCCCAAGTTTGAATCCTTCGACGTATCACCGACGGCTTCGCTGGATATGGCCCAACAGTTTGTTCCTGCGGCTTCAACTGACCCAACCATCAATTATTCTTCGGTTGTCGTCTATGAAACTCACCCTGCCACCAACCCCAACTTTTGGTTTTGGCAAGGAAGTACCTCTCAGACCATTGTCGGAATTCGCTACTACACCGAACAGTACGTGAATAACGGAGCGACTCTCAATGCCACCAGTGTGAGCTTTGAAAAAACCTTGTCAAACTTTACCGGCACAGGGGGCACCTATGCTCAGACCCTTACTCGCCTGCAAGGCGGTTCCTCATTCGAAACCCTGGCCGAATCGGTCCTGCGAGAAGAAACCTCATGGCCTGTCGTGAGTAATCAGCCGGTTTTTACGCAAGCTACCGTGACCAAATATATGCAGACACGTGTCATCAACGTTACCGGGCAACAAGACTTTTACCTTCAGCAGATGAATAACGATTACGTCAACTTGTCGAGCTGGGTGGCCGGAACCCTCTACACCACCCCAACCGCTAATGTTGACGCATCAACCGCCGCGGACCCCACCTATTTGCTCTTTACCCGCAACGCCTTGACTACAGGCAGTGCCGGAGCACTCCCCTTGGTTTCGCCAACAGTGGTGTCTGGTTCTACCTTTTTGGCTCAGGTCTACACCTCGATTGTTGAAGGTGCGGCCACCGTACCCACGACAACTTCGACTCCCCCGACCAATTTAACCGGCACCTCAGCAAGTACCAGTCCTGTTTATTCCTTTAACGGCCAACAGGTGGTAGGTAGCACCTCCCCCAATGTACCCTCCTTTAATCTGGGCAAGTCCGGTATGGTAGAAGCTTGGGTTTACCTCAACAAGCTGACCAATACCATGGGAATTGTGCACTATGGAACCAAGGTTGACTTTTCGGATGAAGGCTACTCGTTGCAGGGTTGGAACGGTAACGGACAGATCACCATGATTGTTGACGCCAGTCCTAACAATTATGATCAAGTTCTGAGCACCACGAAACTGCGTATCAAGCAGTGGTACTATTTGGTTGGCGTCTGGGACGTAACCAATGGCAATCACTACCTGCGTCTCTACATTGATGGCAAATTGAACAACTCGTTGACAAACCTTTCGGCCATTAACCCCAACGGGTCACAGGCCGCCACAGAATCCCCCTCGGCGAGCGTCATGATTGGTTCACAGCTCCCGGCAAGCTACAGCACACAGCTAGGGTACTTTGGGGTTGATGGCCAAATAACCGGGGTAAACATCAGTGACCCCTACACCAATGCGGCCGTAATCAATAGTGGAAACCCAAACAGTACATCGACGATTGACAGCTATGTAGCCTCGGTTTACAACCAATATAAAAATTCGACGTCAGGATGGTAAAATGCGGGTTTTAGTCGCGGGTGGGGCCGGGTATATTGGCAGTCATGTCGTCTGGGCCCTCCGCGACGCGGGCCATCAGGTTACCGTAGCCGATAATTTATCGACAGGGTTACGCTCAAACCTCCCTACCGATTGTGAGCTTATTGAAACTGACTTGAGTGACCCTGGCGCGGCTGGACGTCTTATGAAGTCCAACCCTGAGGCCGCGGTCCTTTTAGCCGGGGCCAAAGCGGTGGGCGAGTCCATGCAAGACCCCGGAAAGTATGCCCGAAACAACTTGGCGGCCGCCCTCTACCTAGTCGAAGAGCTTACTCGGGCTGGCTGTTATAATCTGGTTTTCTCGTCCACCGCGGCCGTCTACGGCGAGCCGCTGTACTCGCCCGTCGATGAAGAGCACCCCCTAGACCCCCAAAACTTTTACGGATTTACCAAGTGCGAAGTCGAACGACTGCTGGGGTGGTATGCCCGCCTCAAAGGTTTACGCCCCGGGATTCTCCGCTACTTTAACGCCGCTGGTTACGACAGGGCGGGCCGGGTTACAGGCCAAGAAGTTAACCCGCAAAACTTGATTCCTAGAGTCCTCGAAGTGGCTGCTGGAAGGCGAAGCTTCCTTGAGGTCTACGGGCAAGACTACCCCACTCGCGATGGCACAGGAGTACGCGACTACATTCACGTTTCGGACTTAGCGCGGGCTCATGTCTTAGGGCTAGAAAAGCTTGCGGCGGGCGACAAGGGCTTTACCATCAATTTAGGCTCGGAAAAGGGCTTGTCGGTATTCGAGATTATTGAAACCGCTCGTCGCGTCACTGGCAGACCCATACCAGTCAAAGTGACGGACAGACGTCTAGGCGACCCGGCAGAAGTCTTAGCCTCATCAAAGAAAGCCCAACAGCTTTTGGGGTGGAAAGCAGAGTGCTCCGATCCGGAAACACTCTTGTCCACCGCCTGGGCTGTTTACCGCTAGCCGGACTCAGACCAGCTTTTTTGTTCCGAGGGGTTTTGTTCCGTAAAAGGCTTCACAATATAACTGCTTAAGTTCTGAAACTAACGGGTAACGCAGGTTTGCACCGGTAGACCGATCATCAAAGGCTTTGAGGGCAAGCTTGCCTCCTTGAGCCAAAAAGTCAATTCAGATCTTCGATCGCTGTGATCTTGCGCAGTACCCCGAACTCTGCCGTAATTCGTTGGCGAATAAAGCCTGCTATTTCGTCGGCTTTTCGGGCATCGTGTTCAATTTGATCTGCAGAATCGCGCAAGGTAATCGCGACGGTTTGATTGCCTTGAGCGACACCTTGAACGGCCGACAGCGCTTGACGAAGCACGTCTGTTTCTTCTTGAAGTGGCTCCACTGCGCCGGCGATTCGTCTAATCGCTTGATGGGCGTCATCAGCCTTTTTTTGAATCTCTTCAAAGACTTTCTCGGTTGCTTGCCCAGCTTTTTGTGCACCACCTAACCGACTGACCCCGCTTTGAATTTGTTGGGTCACGGCATCGATTTCTTTTTGCAAGGCCGACACCCTAGACTGGATGTCATTAACAGCCTTTTGACTGTTCTCGGCTAACCGACGGACCTCAAGCGCGACAACCGCAAAGCCATGGCCTTGAATTCCTGCTCTTGCGGCCTGAATAGAGGCGTTAATAGAAAGAACATTGGTCTGATCGGCAAAATCTTTGATCATTTGGACGACCTCATCGATTTGCCGAGAACGTTCTTGAAGTTCCTCGCCAGTTTGAGCAACGAAGTCCATCGTTTGCGTAACTTCCTGTAGGGCATCAGTGATCTCGGTCAACGAGGTTTTCCCTACTCCGACAGCAGTTACAGCCGTTTGAACCTGGGCCAAACTTTGCCGCGACTCTTCGCTGATACTTGTTACGGCGCCACGAAAATTCTGCAAAACCTCGTAGGTTTCAGCCACTCGTTGATGTTCAGCTTGGGCCCCCGAGGCAACAGACTCGCCCTGCTCTTTAACCGAGTTCAATTCTTGCAAGGTTTTTCCCGAAATCTCGGTTAGACTTCCTATATAAGGAAGGAGCTTAGTCAAACTTGACGAAATATCAGCGATGTTTGAGCGTAAGCAGTTGAGTTCCCCATTGTAAGTTATAACGGTAACTCCGCGCTGGGCCGCGTCATTGACCAAGGTGACAAGGTCTGGCGTGAAGCAGTAAGTCGCAATTCCTGAATACCCCTCTTGGATCAGGGCTTCAAAAAGAGGCCGCATAGTCCTTTCTGATAGATCAATTTGAGGGTTACCCTGTGCGTCAGGGA
>DAIDHT010000003.1:0-126890 GCA_027451945.1 Spirochaetales bacterium | reverse complement strand
CATGGAAATGAAAAAGCGGCCCAGTCGTCTTGCATGATTTACAGCCTGATTGAAACGGCCAAGCTCAACGGCAAGGAACCTTATGCTTACCTGCAGTATATCCTGCATCAGCTTCCTCTCGTTGAACAAAGCGGTGATTGGGAGTCACTGCTTCCCTGGAACGTCACCCTGGTTTAAATTGACGGATACCAGGCCTGTGCGCTGTGCCTTGGGAAATCCGTGAACTTTTACATTTTCTTTATAGCGAAACGCATTATAGAAGTGCCTAAGATACCTTTCTTGATCATCGTAATCTGGAAGATTCTCAATAATCAACTGCCAGCTATCAAAAGCTATATCAATACTATTCTTTTGAATTTTTTCAAGTTCACTCAGTGCCTTATTCTTAATAATATCAATTGCGGAAAGGGGAACACCGCGATTATTGAGGCTTTCAAATAGCGTAAATGCATCCGAATGACTTGCTACTTCGATTTTGACAAGGGTTGAGTTGTATAGTCTATTCTGAAAGTCCTGCAGTTGGTCAATGTTAAAGTCTGAGATTCTATCTTGAAAATATCTGTTTGCTTTGACTATTCTGCGATTTCCATGATTAGCCGGCTTTTTTGCCATTTCATAGAGTGATATTTCATTCAGCAATGCCTTGTAATCACTATCATTATTGTTTTGCGACGATAGAACAAGTCGCGGCGTCTTGGAATTGTAGACAAGTATTCTATTTTTCAGATTCACACGATTGGCAATGAAGGAATCCTCTTCGCTGTTCAATTCTTTGAGTCGTTTGTAAATTGCACAGAATAGTAAGGAGATTGTCGTCAAGCGCTGTTGCCCATCGATAATTTCAAGGTCGGGATTCTCGGAATCTGCAGATGAATTTATAGTAATGATCGTACCAAGATAGTGGTCATTATCTACCTCCTCAGCAATATCATTGAAAAGAAGTTCCCAGTTTTCTGTCGTCCAGATGTATTCTCGCTGGTACTTCGGAACATGATACTTTGTCTGTGATTCTGGTGTGAACAACTCACCGATTTTCTTGTGTGCGACGTGCTGAATCATACCCTCACCCCTTTTTGTAAAACTAGCATAATTTTTTTGCTTCCTATAACAAAATGCAAAATCAGGCTTTAATTTCAAAAATTAAACACTTTTTACTTTTTTTGAAAAAATATCAATACTATTGTTTTATAATATTCGATTTTTAGCACTCCTTAAAATAGACCAAACCCTGTTCCTCAACGCCATTAAACACCATTTTGAATTCAGAAAATTCAATTTGATTCTTTTTGAAGAATTCCTCTGACAAATCGCTATTCTTACTAGGTATAGCACCGAAAATATATGTCTGGGTAAAACCAGATTTCTTACATTGTTGCATAAATACTAAATCTCTGTTGATTTTTTCCAAATCTATTTTTCCAAATGATTCTCCCGTCCGTCTGGTTCGGTTGAAATTGTCTTTGATTTCTAAACCGAATATCTGATTTTCATCTTTAATAACTAAATCAAGTTCACTTTTTTCAAATTAATAGTCAAAATTTAAATCTGTCTTTATGTTAAATTCCTCGCCGATAATAAACCTGAAATTTTTAAGATAGGCTAAGGAATCATAGATATTCAATCGCAACGTCGATTCATTTATAAACGATGGAAAAATTCCCTGTGCAATGGCATGATAATTGATCCTTAAAGTATTCGTTACTTGCGTACATATGTCCATTTCGTCCTCGCCCCCACCCAACAAAGCTCTTCCTTTACCGATTCCCACCCAACCTTACCAATTCTAAGCTCTCTTCCCCCAAAGTCAACCCCAGTCAGCTCCCCCTGAAATACGCTTCACAAGCTTCTCTACCAGCCCCCTCAAAGCCTGAATCTGCCCGGGGCGGGGTTGCTGATTGTGGTCGAGGTAGAGCCTGCGGTTGATCTCAATCATAAGCGAAAAAACCTTCGGTTCCTTGGCCAAAAACCTCAAGGGGACGATGCTTCCCGCGTAGGGGCGATTCAAAGCGACCGACAAGCCTGCCTCGGCAAAAACCTCGGTAGCGGCCTGGCTTAACCAGCTCGGCGTATGAAAGGGCAAGGTTCCCAAGCAAATGTCAGGGCGCTCAGGGTTTTGGTCTAGCTCACGAAAAAAGGGCACCTGCGAAAAAGAATGCCCATCCAGAAGCAAGCATTGCCCGTAAGCCGAGAGGCGTTGGTTAACCATTTCTTCTAGCCGTTTGTGATGGGGCACGTAAAAGTCTTGGTAAACTCGCTGTTTCCAGGGGTCCTCTTCGCGAAACTTTACGCCCTCATCGGTGTGGGTATAATAAAACCCCATTCCCTTCTGGGCCATGGGTTCCAGCTCATCGGGGTAAAACCGTTCTACATCGCAAAAGACGCGCGAAAAGCCTGCGGCCAGTTGTTCGACACCGTCACAGGCAAAGATCTGATCGGTAAAGTGATCGGTCAGTTTGGCTACCTCGAGGGCTATCAAGTCAGGGCGCGTAAACCCTTCCCGAAAAGGAAAAGTCACCGAGGCATGGGGAATATGGAACAGCAGGCTAGAGAGGTTCATAAGCTTAATCTAAAGCCCAGTCACCAGCGACAAGCTCATCGATGGTAGAAAAATCGGCCAACACTTCATCTGTTTCGTGTGAACGAATGGGGTAGCGGTCATTCAGGCAGTCGGTCAACCGAATGTACCCATTTCGTCCGTCAAAATTTCTGAGGCACACCCCTTTTCGGCCCAGCTTTTCGGCTAGCAGAAAAACCCCAGGTGGCATATTGTACAAGATATCACGGGTTTGGTTGACAAGGCTTAAACTCCACGAGCTCATAAGTCTCTCCTTTGTGATATCAACCTAATGTACGTGCTGAATCTAAAGTTCAGCAACGAGGGCCTATGACAAAAGATTTAGATGCCGTCGTCCTCGGCGGGGTCGGCATTGACACCAATGTTTTTCTTCCTGGTACCGATATCGACTTTTCGGTAGAATCGAATTTCACGGATAATAAAGACTGTGTTGGACAAGCCGGGGGTTACTCCTCACGTCTTTTTGCGGCTCTAGAAAAAAAGACAGCCCTTCTTGCCGCGGTGGGGAAGGATTTTCTTGGTCACGAGATTCGGCGCGTGTTGCAAGGTGATGGTATTGAGACCCATTTTTTCTTAGATCCCGCGGGAACGAATCGTAGTGTTAATCTGATGGGGGCCGATGGTCGCCGAAGGAACTTTTATGACGCCAAATCCGCTATGGATTTGCGTGCCGACCCCGAAACCGCAAGTCAGCTTTTTCAACGGGCACGAATCGCTCACTTTTCGATTCAGAACTGGTGTCGGTTTCTTCTTCCCCTTGCCAAAGACGCTGGGTGCCTGATTTCCGTTGACCTTCAGGATGTTATCGACCCCAAAGACACCTACCGGCACGATTTTGCCCTAGCGGCCGATGTTATCTTTTTCTCGGCGGCCAATCTTTCTCAACCTAGCGAAGCCGCTCAACTCTACCTTCAAAACAATCCAAAACGTATCGTTGTGATCGGCAAAGGCAGTCAAGGTTGTGAACTCGTAACTGCAACCGAAAGCCTTTCTTTGCCGGCCATGACCCATCCCTTGGCCGTGGTCGATACCAACGGTGCCGGCGATAGCCTAGCCGTGGGGTTTTTAGTAGCTCATTTTTTAGAAGGCTACTCCCTGAAAGATTCTTTAGTACGAGCACAAATGGTGGCTCGGCACACCTGCACCTTACGTGGCACCAGTGATGGCTTGTTAACAAAACAAGAGCTAGACGAGCGTTTCAACCGGCTCCCCTAAAACTCCTCAAAGGCTATCGTAGGCGTCGCGGGCCGCTTTGAGGTTCCGGTCAAGTTGCTCTTCGTCCTCCAGCTCTTCTTGACAATCGGGGCACCGATAAAACTCCACCTCGTAGGCTATGGACTTACCGCCTTCTTCAAAGGTTTCCCTTTGCATAATTAAGGTCATCGGCTTGACCGCCTGGCAATGGGGACAAAATATTTCTTCGCTCATAAATGCTATTCTACGGGGTTTGGACTACTCTTAAAAGGACTTTTTGCTACGAAATTTCGCACCTTGACTGTCATGAGTGTTCGCCGCTGACCCTCATGAGAATCAACAGCCGAGTTTTGCTAAATTTCTTGTGAGGCAAGCGTAGCCATGGCTTGAATGCTTTCTTTCCACTGGCGCACAAGTTCAGGAGGGCTAACAGGACGCGCCAACGGCCCCCAGCGTAAAATTTCCCCAAGAATCTCTGAGTATTGTGTTCCGTGCGACTGCACGCGGAACGTCACATCCGCCCATTGCTCCTGTACCGACAGCCGAAACCAGGGAGTTCCTGGGTTGTACGATTTTTGTTCAAACCGTTCGCTAGCGTACTGCTTGGCCGCTCCGCTGTAACGAATGGTCACTTGTTCCCCCGGCTCCGGTTCAAAGGGGTTGGTGATCCAGTAGGTGCCCCACAGTTCTGTTACTTGGTTGCGAAGCGTCCTGTAGGCCGCGGCGGGGAGCTTTTCGGCTTCGACACCTTTACGTCGGGTAAGATTCTGCACGCGGCTCAAGTTGTATTGCAACAGCAGGTTTCCCGAAAGGGCCAGCAGGTACCAAGCCCCATCACAGTTTATCAAAAACAGCGGGGTAACCTCGCTAGGTTTACGCGGGGGCTGGGGTTCGACGTACAGTCGTTCACCAGCTTCAACCGCATCAAGGACCTCGCGAAGAAAACGGTAATCAACCTTCCAAGCTACGGTATTTTTAAAGACCACCGGGTTCAAACGCTCTTCTTTAACTTCGAGTTCGGTTGCCAAGAGTTTGACAATACGGGCCGAGGGGAAAGGCATAAGCCCTTGCGATTGGTTGATAGCATTCAGCAAGGGGAGAAAGTTCAACCCCTCCGCATCGGGAACCTTTGCCCACCCCGCGGCATCAATAGTGTGTTTTGTTGTGTAAACGCCTTTTTTGGCCTGTAAAAAATCCTCGTCGGGGCGCCCTGAATGCAAATAGGGTACAATCTGTTCTCGAAAAACGGCTACATGGGTAAGAAAGCGACGATCATCTCGAGCTTCCTTCGGGGGGTCATCGGGGCGAAACTCTTCAGCCCAATCGTCATAGGTAAAACGACCCTCTTCGATAAGCTGGCCCAACATCCAAAGTACCGATCGCACAGTTTCAAGATTGGCTGACATGGCGGACTTGACCTCTTTGCTTAAGCTAAGGAGGGGAGAATTTGGTGGCAGAGGGACTTGAACCCCCGACCGAGCGGATATGAGCCGCTTGCTCTACCGTCTGAGCTATGCCACCGAACAGCGCGCTCAAACTAACAGAATCTTTTTTTTTCGTCAAGCTCGGAAATCCTCCTTACGCTTGCCAAAGGGGAAAATCCTGCGCTAAGATGAGCTAACTCATGCCGGCATCTTCAACAAAGGGGGAGTTTTTCCCTCAGGTTCTGAACAGCATCAAGGAGCGAGCCCGAAGCGATTCGTGGCTCACCGTTCTGCAGACGGGGTTTTCCTCGCTGTCAGACGACCTCTTGCCAACGTATATAGCCCTTAGGGTCTACCTCAAGCAACAATCTCAAGAGAATCTTTGCGGTGCCCTCGAAGAATTTGAACCTCAATTGGCCAAACTGGTCAGCGCTTTGCCCAATCCCTCACTTCCGTCCACGCTGCGCAAAGCGCGCGAGCTCTTTCTCAAAACAGAACATCCTGAAATCAACGGTGTTGTTGACACAGACATTGGAGCCTACTTTCAGGCACGCTTTGATAAAAGCCTCGATACAGCCCGAAGCATCTATCAAAGATTATCTGTCAAATACCCCGAAGCCGAAAGCCGGGCCACGCTTCTGCGTTGGCACCGCACCTCGAACCCGCTCTTTGCCCCGTTATTTGTCAGGCTCACCGAAGATTTGGCAGACCGCTCTCTAGAATCCATCCGCCGCACCATTGTCTATATTTTACGGTGTTTCGGTTCTGGCCCTAGGGGAAAAAACTGGTCCTTACTTGAACCCATCCGCACGGCTCTGAGGGCTCTACCCGCTTCAAAAGCACGGGCGGCTCAAGTTCTTGACCGCCTACGCGCCTACTCCCGCGAAGCGGAATGGCATACCCAAGAATTTGCCTCGGTGTGCGATGTTTTGCAAGATTACCTCGGTGACCACCTTTTTGAGCGCAAAGAAATACGGCTTGTCCTACCCAAAAGCTTTTCGGACCAGACCCAGCGTCAAACCAAAGCCAAAATAGTCACCATTGATGTGGCGTCGGTTACCTTTACCGAGCATGACCTCAAAGAGATTTTGATCAACCCCAAAATCCAGGGTCTTGAAAACATCGCCCTAACCTACTGTTGGCAGTATTGGCTAAAAACCGGCGACGCGGGCTTCGAAAGTAAGGTCTCGGTGTATTCCGCCCGGCATCACAGCCCCCACGCGAGTATCTACCAGGTCATCAAGGACGGGCAGTCCCGAGGTGTCGCGGATGAAGAAATCTTGTATGCGATTTATGCCATCGTAGCCCGTGATAGTCCGTACGAATACAATGTTCGAAAAGACATTTATATGCAGTCGGTCTGGCGACGCATCAAGCCCGGGGAACAAGCCAGACCCGTCATTGAAGACACCCGAGCCTGGGCAGAACAGCTTATAAAGAAAGAAAAGAAAGAACGCAAAGAACGCCGCAAAAGAGCAAGCCTCTTGGTCGAACGTCAACGACAAGAAAAGCAAGAGCTTCGCAAGGCGGCCGCTCAAGCTGTGCAACAAAAAAAGCAAGAAGACGCTCAAGCGCGAACCCGGGCCGAAGCTAAAGTCACACTCATGCGCGAAGAAGACAAAAAGCGCCGCGAACGAGCCCGGCAGGCCCTGAGCGCCCCGGCGTTGACCTCGGCTTGGACAAAGTATGACGGCACAGAGCTTGAAGTAACCTCGCTGAAAGAGCGCATTGATGCGCTACAAAACGGCCGCGAAAAAAATCTTCATGTGATGTTTCGCAGCCGCTTAGAAGAAACCATTCAACAGTATCTGAAAGATTTTGCCTTAGAACGGGGCCTTGATGTTAAAAACGTGCAAAATACGTTAGCGGTTCTGGCCATCAAAGATTTTCTTTTGGCCAACTACGAGGCCAAGACCCGCAGTTGGATGCTGTCAAATGAACGCCTAAAAGTTCGGGATCTTGGTCTAGAAGTCAACGACGTGGAACCCATTGTCGAAAACTGTTTAGCACGCTTGGCCGAACCGGTGACAGTTTAGCACCCACCAAGGAGATTTTATGCCACCCTTTACCTACCGTTTTCGGGTGCGGCCTTTTGACTGTGACGCCTACGGTCACGTCAACAATGCCGTCTATTTAAACTACCTAGAAATGGGACGGCTCGAAATGGTTAGGGCACAAGGTCTAGATTATCAACAGCTGGTCACGCAAGGTTTTGGCATCTGGGTGGCGCAAGCCCAGCTAACGTTTTTGGCTCCCGCCCTGCCCGAAGAAGAACTAGAGCTCGAAATTTTCCCGTCTCATTTGGGAGCGGCCACGGTAGAAATGAGTCACCGTTTGTACCATGTCGAGGGCTCAGTCGTTCTTACGGCTGTTTTGAAGTTAGCGTTTGTCAGAACGGCTAACGGCCGCCCCTCTCGCTGGCCTGAACCCTGGCGAAAAGCCTTCGAAGCGCTTACACCAACTTCTCACGCCTAGCCTCGCTTAAAAACTGGGCATTCCAGTACGGCCGATTCACAAACTCCTGCCTTTCCGCAGGGTCTTCGATACAACTCGACAGCGTTTGCAGAGCCTTAAGTCCTCGGCCCAAGATGGTCAAGCGGTGCGCTTCAGTGTCGGACTGCCGTTCAATAGCGCGAAAATGCCACAGGTAGATCCAGGGTGAAAACCGGCTCAGTTCCATAAGCGCTTTGCGGCTCAACAGTTCTTGGAAAGCTTCGTGGGCCTCTTTTTTAAACCCTTTCAACGAGGCAGCCTGAGCCTTGAGCGCTAAAAAGAGCAGTTCCAGAACTCCTCCCTCGGGTAAAGGCAAGGCTTTGTCCTCGATCAAAGAATACCCGCTCGAAAAGCTTAAACGGTCGCCCGTGTAAGGCTGAACCTGCAGGTCCGAGGGGGCTTGGACTAAAAGATCCCAAGCGCGTTCTGGGTCCCTCTGCAACAGGGCAGACTCGGCCCGGTACACCACCGCTTCTAAGTGGGCAGGAGCTTCAGTCATGAACTTTTCAGCCTCTTCAAACCTGTTCTGGTACGCAAGGCACCGCCCCGCCCACAACCTCGCCAACGCCCGAACTTGGGGTAAGGCCAGCTCGCCAGCCCTGCGGCTTAAGGACTGCAATTGATTCTCGGCCTCTTCGTAGCGCCCTAGCTCAAAGCTCAGCCGGGCTCGATAAAACTGAAAGGCCGCGCTGTAGTGGTGCAAGCCCCCTTTTCGCGCTAAAGGCTCCAGGCGGTCAAGAATCTTAGCACAGCCAGTCAATTGCCCTGCTAAAAAGCGAGCACAGGCATCCCAGAGCCCCGCTTGAATAACATGAAAGCTATCACCCCACTGTTCCGCCAGCCGACCAGCCATCTCAAAATACTCGCGCCCTTCTTCGTTTTTTTGGCGCATGAGTAAGGCTTGTCCGATGTCTATCCCCGCCCGAATTTCCACGTCAGGGAGGTGTCGTTCCTGCGCGCCCGCTAAGGCTTTCTTAAGCAAAAGGAACCCTTCGGCTACCGAAGCTTGCAGTAAATGCCACCGACCCAGTTGAAGCGTCCACTCCAGAACCGGAAGCTTTTCGGTCACGGACGAAAACCCCTTGCGGAACACCTCGAGGCTTCCTTGATCCCAAGCTTTTCCAGGTTGATTTAAAGCAAAGCGGAGTTTAAAAGCCGCACTGGTCAGAATCAGCCGTTCGCGGGCCTCTTCGTGGGCTATATCCTGCCATCGCGACAGTTGTAACAACGGCAAAAAATCGCCTTCGCCCCGGTTGATTTTTTGACTGACATACGCCGAAAGAACCTCAAGGGCAAAGTCGTACTCTTGCCCTTTCAAAAGAACCTCCCAGACCACCTCCGAGAGGCGTTTGCCTTGCTTCTGCCAAGCTTCGCGAAGAAATTTTCCCAGCTGAGACGCTAAGAGCTTTCCTTCATCACCTAACAAAAGGTCCAAACGCTCCTTAAAGTCTGGTCGAAGGGCCAGGTTGCGCGTGCCAAAGATCAAATACCCCAGGGCCTTCAAGCTGTCGACCTTGTCACGGGTTACGGCGGCGTCTTCGCCGAAGTACTCAAAAAAGCGGATTAAATCCTCTTCGCCCAACAGCGACTGCCCCAATAAAAACACGTAGTAAACTTTTTGATGGGTAATTCCCAGAGCCTCTAAAAGCATCCAGGTCGGGTCCTCGGTGGGTTGATTTTGCCAACGGCCTTCTTGCGCCCCCCAGAACCAATGGGCTAAGGCAGCCCCTCGATCCTGACAAACTTTTAAAACCGCTTCGGCGGGTAAATCCAGACGCTCTGTCCATTCTCGTCGTGACCTTTCCTGTTCCAAACGGGTCAAGCTCAAGCTGGGAAAGGACCAAGCAACACTGGTCATCGTCGACAAAAACTCGGTTTCTCGGTGTGGCGACTCTAAAATAATGATCCGCAGGCCTTCTTTATTTACTAAGGGAGTCAAAAGGCGGCTTAGTAAGTCCGAGGCCGCCTCTGGAAACTTTTGGGGTGACAAAAATAAAAAGACCGGGGGCAAACCTTCAGCCCTGAGGCGAGCAACCTGAGCCGAAAAGTACCCTAAAAGTGCCCCATAGGCGTCAAGACTGCTACGATCGCCAGCATAGTCAGCCCCACCACGGCTGGTAAGCAGAAACTCCCATTGGGGATTCTGAGGCCACAGAACCGCTTCTTCACCGGTCAGGTAACGGGGAATCTCACTAACAAACGTCGGGTCGACCTGGGCCAACAGCTGACTCAAGGCGTCGCGGCTATCTTGCAAGGGGAACACCACCGGAAAGCCTTCGCCCGTGCCGAACGTCTGCTTTAAGACACGGATCACAATGGCTAACTTTTCGACAACGTGCTCGGACTTCAGCCTTAACACTTTGCCGCCCAGGTCGGCCATCTGTTTTTCTAAGGGCCCGCTTAAGGCCTCCCGCCACCCCGTTAAGTCTAAAAAATCCCCGTAGTCCCAGCTTTCGCGCCCGGATGACAACTGAGGGCCAAGCACTTGTGTCAGGTCGCCTTCAGCCAACGGGAACCTACCGACCAATTGCGGGGTAACCTCGGGACCTGCCCAAACGGCCTCGGACTGAGGGGCTTGAAAGAGCAAGCTTTTCAACCGACCAAAGATCAAATCCTCGTCGGTCCCCTCGTAGGCTTCCCAAACCAGGTTGTACCCAAACAGATCTTCCTTTTTTTTATCGAGAGATTCGGCGGTCATAAACAAAAATTCCGAGATCAAGCTGAGGATCTTTTCGCGTCCCGGATGAAACGAAAACAAAAAGTAGCCATTCTGCTCTTTGACAAACTTGCCACCGCGATGAACACCAAGATGAATCACCAGGTCAAAAACTTCTTGAGCTTCGCGTGGCCGCAGACGCTTAAACTGAGGAAAAGCCGAAATTTCTACCATGACGTACAGCATACCTATGATTTTCGGGATAAAAAAACCTATGCTTGACGGATTTCCTAGGCGAGGTTAGAATTTGACCCAGAGAGCTTATGGCAGACATCACGCAAAACTTCATTTTTAATCCGCTATGGGCTCAAGTCTTTGCACTCCTAGCGCTTTACCTGACTCTACGAAACATCACTCTAAGCAAAAAACTCGTTGTTGGTAGTGATTTTCAACAGCTCATCCTTGTCTTATTCTTTGGCAGCATCCTTTTTGCCGTGTTGGGTCTGGCGGGTATCCCCGCCTACCAGCTCCCGGTTACCTTGGCAGTTCAGGCCATCTCTGCAGGGATTTTTCTCAAAATCTTGGGGCGCTACACCAAAAAGAATTACTATGCGGGCTGGCTCTTGGCACTCAATGCCGTGGGCTTCCTCATCTCGGTCACCCTCGCGGCCTTGCAAACAGCATGGTTTTTTCATTTTTGGGAATCGGCCCTCATTGTCACGAACTGGGGCTACGTTGCCTATCAGTTCTATGAAGTATCTCAATACAACACGCCCAAGTCAGGCGTGCTCTTGGACGCACGGGGAACTCTGACCAAACTGACGCTTTGGATTCACGCCGTAATTCTGTTGCTTGTGCCCTTTGGTGGCTATCAGATCCCCCTGGTACAAATGGTTCTACTTCCCCTGTCCACGCTTGTCTACTTGTGGACCCTTACCTTTTGGCATAGGCGGGCCTACGCCCGCATGTCGCACCAACGAGATTTAATGGAAAAAAACATGAACTCACAGTACGAGTTCATGACCCGCATCGGTAATGCGATCGCCGAAAAGCTAGACATTGACCGTGTCCTTGACTTCGTTGTCCACTCGGCGGTTAAAACGGCAAATGCCGATGGCGGCGCGATCTTTTTAGTCGACGAGTTCGATGACGTTTTGCGTGTCAAAGCAGTCGAAGGCGATTTTCCGCCCCCCTACGACGTTCCGGCCAAGGTTAAGCTCAAAGCCAATAACCTCGAAAACTTTTTCAAATCCACGCCCATTCCCCTCGGCGAAACCATCATTGGCGAGTGCGCCGCCACGGGGAAACCCATCTTTGTTCGTGATTCCAAGCTGGACCCTCGGATGGTTCACAACTCTCGCATGGACCAGATTTACATCGCTTCGCTCATTTTGACGCCTCTGATGCAGGGTAAAAAGGTCTTTGGGGTGTTGGCCATAGCCTCGCGAAAGAGCAACCACCTGTTTACGCGCGAAATTCTGGGGCAAATTAAAACTTTTGGCGATTATACGTCTTTGACGATCAACAGCCTGTACACCTACCTCCAGCTTCTTGAAAAGCAAGAAATGGAACGGGATTTGGGGATCGCGGCCGAAATTCAAGGCCAGTTGTTACCGTCACACTTACCTCGCGTTTCTAGCATCTCTTTGGCGGCCTTCTCTCAGCCCGCCAAAGGGGTATCCGGCGACTACTACGACATTATCAATATTCGCAAGGGCCAAATTCTCCTTACTGTCTGTGATGTGGCAGGCAAAGGAATCCCGGCCAGCTTGGTCATGGTCATGATACGAACCATCACCCACCTAGTAGCCCGGCAGCCCCAGATGACGGTCAGCCGCATCCTCGATATCGTGAACTGGGGAATCGCCGGACGGGTTAGTTTGGACCGTTTTGCCACGGTAGCTATGTTGAGCTACGACTTTGCCTCCCATCAGCTCGAGTATTCTAATGCCGCGCACCACCCGCTTTTGATTTATCGTGCCGAGCAAGATGACTTTGAAACGCTCGATACTGAAGGAATTCCTATTGGATTGGAACGGAAAACCCGCTATAATCAAATTAACACGGTCTTAAGAAAAGGAGATCTGATTGTCCTTTACACTGATGGCATCATTGAGGCCATGAATGAAAAAGGACAGCAGTATTCGTTAGAGTCGTTGCAGGTGGTCATTCGCGAGCATCACCAAGAGTCGCCCGAAAAGCTGAAAAAGCTTATTATAGCGGACTTGGAAAAGTTTGTGGGTAAGGCCAAGCAACACGACGACGAGACCTTTGTCTTGATGAGAGTGGAACACTAAAAGGGGTAGACGATGGATTTAAAGATCAGGAAGAGTGCAGAAACCTACATCATCGACGTCAACGGCGAAATGGATCTTTATAATTCCTATAGGCTGAAAGAATTGGTGATGAAAATGCTTGAAAAGAAAGTCGAGCAGTTTGTCATCAATATGGAAAACGTCGACTATATCGATTCCTCAGGCATTGGGGCGTTGATCTACATTTGTTCCACCATCAAAAAGATGAATTTGAAGCTGGTGATTTGCAACATTCACGGCTCCGTCAAAAAAGTCATCGAACTAACCAAGCTCATGGGCTACTTCCCCATCGCAGGAACAGTAGACGAAGCTATTCAAAAAATCGCGGCGGAATAAACAGGAGAAACCCATGTCCCAAGAACAAATAAAAGAAATTCTGGTCAACGAAAATCACCCCTTATTTGACAAGACGGGAATGTTTAACAAAGAATTCCCCTCTGATTTCCGTCAAATTCGCTACTTCACCCTGCTTGTTGTCCAAAAAGCTCCCCCGGAAATCAAAGAAATCAACCTTTTGGAACAACAAATCAGCGAAATTATTAAAAATGCGGTGAAGCACGGCAACCGCAACAACCCCGATAAAAAGATTCGCATCTGGTATTCCTTTTCAACCACCCATGCTCACCTCATCGTTCAAGACGAAGGCGAAGGTTTTCAGGGCATCGAAGAGTGGAACTCCTTTAATCGCAAACGGCTTCAACTGTTTCAGGATCAAAACTTTGACGAGTTGGGAAACTTTGTTTCCTTCCGCACCCAAAAAAGTGACGAGCACGATGGTGGTAACGCCATGTTTGCGGCCGTGGAGTACTGGAACGATGGGGTTGTCTACAATGCCAAACGCAATGCAGTCGCGGTTGGTAAGACCTTTCCCCAACGTCGCGTTAGCGTTGAAATTGGCAAATAGGGGCTAAAAAATCCGCCAGGGGTTCTTTTCGATCCCCTCGGCGGCACTAAACTTCGGTTTGGTATAGGGTTCGCTGGCCTTTGTTAAGTCCCCCTGAACATCCGAGACTTTCCAACCCTTTTCTGTGTGATCCACATAAATTGTGCCAAAGGCGCGTCCTTTTCCCTCGACCCAAAAAGGAGCTCGTAGTTCTTCGGAACCACCTGAGGCTTCCCAGGCCCCCAAACGAAAACCGGTAAGCTTTCCCGCTCCTTTTAACTCGGTTTCGAGAACAGCGCTCAGGTAGCTTGCCCAAGAAGGGTCAAGCAGCTCCTGCGCTACTTTGCCTTTGACTAAGGTAGTCAAAAACTCATACGCGGTTTTCGCAGCCGGCTCGCCTAGCGTAGCTATTGGTCCCAGAATTTCATCTTGCTCCTGAGGCACCAGGTCGGGGTTTCGTACTTCAAGCAGAAACTCTTTGCCGCTGAGCAATTTTTCAAGAGCTGTCTGGCTGGGTTTGACGGGAGGTGCCTGAGGTTGAGGTGGCTTAATTGAAGGAAGTGGCACTTTTACCGAAGGGTGAACCACTCCAGGCGTTTTAACTTGAGCAGGAGCTTTTGCGCCGTGAGGGGCACACGAAAGAAAGGCACCAGCCATCAAGGCGACATAGAACAAGATTCTCACGAGCTTTAGCCTAGCCTATGACTGGACAGTACGTCCAGAAGCACCTAAAATCTCGCTGTGACCGAGACGCAAGCTATTCTTCATCACCTGGAAAATGACTTTATTCGCCCCGTACGCGACCCCTTGTGGAAGCATATCTATTTAACGCCAGCGCTAGAAAGGACCCTTCACCTGGCGCCTTTTGTCCGCCTGGGGCGTTTACGACAGCTCGGGCTGGCCGTTCAAGTGTATCCGGGAGCAACACATACCCGGGCTAACCACAGTCTGGGGGTCTTTCACCTCGCGAAACGGATTATTCAAACGTTAGTCCGCTCACCGGCCTACCCAGGGCATCTTACCTTAGAAGGGGTTCAAGCCTTTTTGTGCGCTGCTCTTTTTCATGACCTGGGGCACTTTCCCTATGCCCATACCCTTGAAGACGGTTTAACTATGCCTCGGCATGAGCAGCTTTCGGCCCAGGCTGTGCTTGCTGAACCTCTAGGCCCGTTGCTGCGCCGAGAGGTTGGAACTGAACCGGCCCTCGTTGCCGCGATCATTGATCATCGCTTGACCTACGCCCCGGCGGCAGAACAGCTCAATTTTTTTCGCCGTCTCTTGTCGGGCGTTCTGGACCCGGACAAACTTGATTATTTAAACCGTGATGCGTACTTCTGTGGGGTACCCTACGGAATTCAGGATGCTGACTTTATCGTAAGCCAAATTGTCCCCCACCGTGAGTTTGGTATTGGGTTGTCTCCGAAAGGAATTTTGTCGGTAGAGCACCTATTGTTTTCAAAGTACCTGATGTACAAATCGGTTTACTGGCATAAGGGGGTACGTTCCCCCTCAGCGATGATAAAAAAGGCCCTGCACTTGGCCCTCAACGATGGGGTACTCAAGAGTGCTGACCTGGTCAACGAAGATGATGTGAGTTTTGCGGTCAAGATGTCGGGTATGCCTCACCGTGCTTTACAGAAAATTCCCCTGGCAGAGCAACCGGGCCGCTATATCACCCTCTGGGAACAGGCCTGGGATGAAAATGCCCTGTTTGCCCAACGACTAGCAACTGTTGACGAAAAAGATACCACCGAAGAAGAAATTCGCCGTGAGATTGAGCGTCAAACGGGCGAAAAGCTGGACCCTGAAGATATCACCATTGATGTTCCGCATTCGGTCTCGTTTGATGTTGACCTGCCCATCCTTAAAGACGGTCGAGCAACACCCTTTCCCGAAGCCGGGACCGTTTTTGATAAATCGGTCGTTCATGGCTTTACCACCCACCTCAAACGCTTGCGCCTTATCGGTCCGGAACGCTTGAAAGGGCGAATCCGCAATGCGCAAAGCTTTTTTGTGTAAACTCTGGGCTTTGGCCAGTGACCTCGCCTTGCAACGTCGGCCATCAGACCTTAAACTCAAGTCAGGAGTGATTGATGCGCGTCCATAATCTGATGAAAGATCTGGTCATTCAGAAGGTCGAGGAAATGTTGCCCGCTCATCCCAACTTCGCTTTATGGTCGATTGGTGAGCAATCGGGTGCAAAACTCGACGTGGTTTGCTATGTTCTCAATCGAATTCCTCCCCAATATGTCGTCTCGGGGCGCGGCTTGGCCTATAACGAAACGCTTGACTACCGTGAAAAGCTCCAAAAGCTAGCTGATGTAACCCGCTTGGTCAAAGAAGGAATGGAAGTTGTCGGCTCCCGTCGCCGCGAACGTCCCCACGAGGTACCTCTTGAAGCACACGAGGGTCAGTTTTTTAACTTCCCTTCGATTATTGGGCGGCTTCTGGATGGTTCGAACTTTGCTCCCGTTCACAACCTGAGTGTCAGCTTGTTGGCAGACGGTCAACTAGTTCCTGTTATTGACCCCAATTGGCAAAACCCCTACCACCTGATTGCTAACACTGCTGGGACATACCTGTTTTGGCCACGACCGGTTCCGGCTCAACCCGGCGAAACTCTCAGGATCTTCAAGTTTGAACTAGCCGTTGAAGATCCGCGCTTTGAACCTCTCCACTACATGGTGGAACTGACTCTGACCGCGGAGAATGACTTTGTGGACTTCGTCAATACAACCGAAAGTACCCGGATCAAAGACCTGTACCTTTTTCCGCGCGACGACTTGTAAGCTTTTTTTTCTTCTTTTTGGCCTTGGAGTTCCTGGGTTCGTTTCAGCGCAAACGGCCGGCACTCCCGCCGAGGCTCCAGCCAGTTTATTTCAAACACAATTAGGGAGTGCTGCCTTTCAAGCAACAGCCTTGGGAACTTGGACAGAACACTTGGGTTTCGGCTGGGGGGCTGGTTTTTCGTCACAAGGAACAGCCCCGTTTATGGGGTACCCTGGGTATGACCAGGGGTTTATCTTTCAACAGCTACCAGACTTTGACCTGACCTTGTGGCTACTCCACCGGTACTACTTTCAGGTCGGTTATCATGGGGCCTTTACCAACAACACCTTTTTACTGGGCTACCTGGGACGCGATAACGAGCTTTTTCGTTGGGCAAAGCTCGGGAGCACAGCAATCGGGGTTCCTTCGCGAGCAGATCTTCCGGTACCTGCGGGCCAACAAGGTAACCCCGCCTTGGCCTTTGAGCTAGGGACACCGTCGTCGGTGCATGACTTTTTAGCGCGGTACGAAGACAATAATACCGTCACGAAAGTTTTTTACGGGTCACGAGAAGCCAATACGGCAGTGATTGACCCCACAAGTTGGATCCGGGGCCGCTTTTTTAGCTTACCAACCTCGGTTGCTTTACCGACGACACTTTCGGTTCTGATTCAGGACCCTGCCGGTAGTACCGTCATCCCCAGCGTTCCTTCTGGCGACCCTGGTTGGTTAAGTTCTCTGAGTGGTCTGCATGTCCGACCGGCGACCTCGGCCGAAGTGTATCTCGACGGGACTCATGGTCTGGTTCAGCTCCCTGCTACCAGCACCAAAATCTTATTGGTAACCTGGAGCGGAGCCGGGGCCTCCTTTCAAGATCCTGTCTCGGGCCAAACCTATCAAGGGTTGAGCTTGCCCGGTCAAAGCGGATTTTGGTATGTGCTTTATCTTCCCGGTTCCTATTCTCCCTTTGAAAACAAAAACACCTACCCATTGCCCGCCGGAACTCAGGCTAATGCCCTGTTCTCGGTCACCAATAACGATTCGTTGACGCCTCTATCAGGTTATACCTTTTCGTGGATTCCTAGCCAGAATTTCTTTACCTTGACGAGTACCTCGGGAACCTACCCTAACCTGCCCTTTTTGAATGCCACCTCTAGTCCCGGCGATTTGTATAAACCCAACCCGACGATGACTCCACAGGGTCCCGCCCTCAACCTCGAAATTCAGGTAACTTCATATGCGACCCAGACAGTTTCAAACTCGATCAATTTGGGAACAGGAATCTTACCAGGGAGCGTTGTCGTAACCCGAAACGGCCAAAGTGTTCCCGGAGCCGTGTATGACCCGGTTACCGGAACCCTGAACTTAGGCTTACCCCTGTACGACTCGGACCAAATTGTCGTGACCTACCAAACCGCCAACCAATTTTCGACCCCAACCGATTTGCGCCTCTACCAGGGGAACCATTGGGACTTGGGCACCAATCAGAGTCTTGAGGCCGCTGAAAGCTTTCAATGGAACCTTCAACAAAACCGTTTCACCACCCAGGATTCTCAAGCCCCCGGTTCGATTTCGAGCGCCTTGGAATGGAAGGGGCATAGTGGTGACTGGAGCTGGCTGGTCAATACCACCGGAGCGGCAGTTCTGGCCGACAGTACCGGTTACCGGGAATTGGCAGGGTTAAATTCTCAAGGAACCACGGCAAACCTGAGCAGTCAAACAGTCCGTCCCTCCGAAGCTCCCCAAACCCTGGCTTCGTCCTACACCCCTGGGCTAACGCCCTTTTCGGCCACCGATTTTAATCGCGGGGCCCTGCTTTACCGCGACTACTGGAGTCTTGACCCCCTTTCGGGGGCCATGGTTCTGGCAAACGGCGGTAGTCCCGGTAACGAAAACCCCAACGCCCCCTTAGTCCCCTATGGAAGCAACGGGTGGACAGGGCCCTACCTGATGCTTGGTTACGAAGGAAAAACCGATCGAGTGCTCAGTATCGAGTCGCAGTTAGGCGCCAATCAATGGGCGGGAGCTCAAGTGGTCTTTGATCGCGGGCTACCCCGCGATTTGTCGGGGACAGATGCGATCCGTTTGGATATCTGCCTACCGGATACCCTGCCCCCCGGCACCCGAGTATTTTTTCAAGCCGGTAGTGTCGGCGAAGACATTGATGGCACAGGGAGTGTCGCGCAGACCACAGGAGGAACCCGTCCCGGCATGACGTTCTATGACCAAACCCGAGGCGAAACCGTCGATTATCCCCTTCCCGAAGGGTCCACCTGGACCAATGATGGCAACGGCGATGGGGTTTTGTCACGGGACGGCTCTTTGCTTACCCGGGAGCTAACCCCACTGTTAAACGGCACCGATGGCATTCAAGGCGGTGCCGACCCTACAGGAGCTTTAAGTTTAACCAGCACCAACTGGCAAGAACTGACACTTCGCCTCACCGATGCCGAACGAGCTCTTTTACGATCGGCAGGGGGCTGGCGCATCGTTGTCGTGAACCCCGGGTCTGCCTGGAGCACCCCCGCTCGCGTTCTGGCAGAATCGGCCGAGTTTGAAGGCTCGGCCTTTGCTCCGCAAACAACTTCGGGCTCAAGCGGTACAACCGTTCGTGAAATCCCCGAAACGTCAGAAATCTCCCCTGCACCTCAAAGTCTTGAAAGCTTGTACCCCGAAATTTCAAACCGCTTTAATGCCTCGGCCCTCAATATTCAGGTCATGGAGCTCTTAGCCGCTTCTGATTACTCGCTGATCGCGACTATCTCGCCGTTTCGGTACCAGGTTTGGGGCCAGCTTGTCTTTTATTACCGGTATGCCGGAGGTCTGCCCGGAACGGTAACCCTGACCGCCGCAGACCCCTCGGGACACGGCCTGAGTGTGTCTTGGAACCCCGTCGCCGGAGCTACCACCAACTGGCACAAGGCCGTGATTGACCTCAAAGCCATGACCCTGCAAGTGGACGGCGTTACCCAAGGTTCTGTTCACTTAGACTCAAGCTCTTCGGAATGGGATCACCTGACCTTAAGCTCAAGCGGTTCCCAGGGGGTTACGGCCTATTTTGCCGAAATTCACGCCGAAGATCCACTTTGGGAACTAAAAGGAACCGTCCGTGCCTCGGGAACCTGGCAACAGCCCCAAGCCTGGAAAGTTCAAAACGTTTCACTGGTCAGCGGCACGCAAGTGACGGCCACAACCACAACGAGCGGAAGTACCGCGGCGCAACCAAGCTGGTCAGGCGAAAGCGATGTTGTTACCAATATTTTAGGTTCACGGTGGAATGTGCAAACCACCATGGCGGCAACCCCCGGGGCCTCCCAGCTCCATGGGGCCTACGATGCTTCGTTACCCCTAGGCCCGCTGGTACTCTCTGAAAAATTCTCAGATTACGGCTCAAGGCTCGAAGAAGCTCACCTGGATTTGCCCGACTTAGGCATCATGGATGTCTCGGCCTCGGCGTTAGGCCCCCCGCTTCGCCTTGAGCAAAACTACCAGGCTTCGTGGAGCCGTTGGTTTGCCCCCTTTATTCCCCTCACCGACGGCTTGAGTGCGCAAATGACCTGGCATGAGATCCGCAATACTGCCCTTAACCTTGCCCCGTTTGCCCAACAATGGGTGGACAGCTGGGATTGGCTAAGGGTGAGAACCGACGTTCCCGACTACACTCAGACCATGGCCTCGCTGTCGTGGCTCGAGAGCCCTTCGTTAGAAAGCCGTCCCTGGGGCTGGAACCTACAGCTGAATTTAGAAACTGATCAAACCCAGGGTTCCCCTTGGTTAGCGGGGCCAAAAACCTCCTGGTCGGCAGGCTGGCCGTTTTTGGTTACCTTGTGGGGGGCGCCCTGGAAGTTCACCCCCAGTGTCTCCCGCTCGTTGACCCTTATCAATCAAAATCCTGCCGGCTTAACTACGCCCGATTTGTTGAGCGCCTCGTGGGCACAGTTGGGCAGTGTTTCACCCGGCATCTTCGCTCTGCCCTTTTCAGAAATGTTCACGGATAACGCTCTGACTAACCAAACCACTAGCTTGAGTTCTGGGGTGCTTGAATCGGATGCCGAGCTGAGTTTAAACCGGCCCGGCACCTTTACTGCCTGGGATTTGTTATGGCCCCTTCAAGCGGATATGAAATTCTTAAATCGCCAAGAGCGCCAGTTGACCAGCCTGCTAACCTACCAACAAACCCAAGTGACTCTGACGACCCAAGCCAACAACCTCTTTGGCCGAGAAGGAGTTGACCCCATTGCCCCTTGGTACGAAACCGACCAGTGGTCGTGGAACCTGCAAACCAGCGTGGCAACGGGCAGTCAGGCTACCGATCAAAATGCTCAAATAGCCGCCTCAATCTTACCCAAGGTGTACTTCACCAGCCGTGAGAACGTCCAACTGCCTGTCAAGTTTACAGCACAGTGGTCACAAACGAGTCTGACCACCCTCGAGCTGACCCCCGGCTGGGATATCCAGCTCCCGGCCCACCTCCCCTTTACCTTTCCCGATTGGTTTAGTGCTCCTGATTTTCCTCGAACCCTAGAAGACCAATTCAGCCTCGATATTCTGCTTGGCAGTGGCTCGGTTCCTTCGCCCCTCCTGCAAAAGCTCGAGGCCGTTTACGCAGCCATTTTAACCGTTTCGCGCGCCAGTTCCCTAACCTTAACCCTTAAGTGGGGCAATCAATGGAACGAATACCAATACCTTGTGGGTCTAGAAGCCACCTTGGACATGAAGCTAAGCTTCTAGAGCAACGAGGCCTTCACCGTGTACACTGAGCGCGTGAGTACCCCCGCGCCCCGCCCCGTCCAAGTTCTGCCCGAAGCCGTGGCACGCCGTATCGCTGCCGGCGAAGTCATTGAACGCCCGGCCTCACTCCTGAGAGAACTTTTAGATAACGCCCTCGATGCTGGGGCCCGGCAGATTGAGGTTCGCTGGGATGCCGGCGGCCTAGAAGCCCTACAGGTGACCGACGATGGCTGGGGGATGTCTGCACAAGATTTGGAATTATGCTGGTTGCCTCATGCTACCAGCAAGATTCATACACTCGAAGACCTTGATTCGCTGACTAGCTTAGGGTTTCGTGGCGAAGCCTTGGGTAGTGTTGCCGCCTGTTCGCGCCTCAGCATCCTTACAGCTCGTGACGGAGCCAGCGGTTATCGGTTAGAAGTCAACAACGGGCGTCCCGAGGCCGTCAAAAAAGCGGGTTCGCCACGAGGAACAACGGTTCGGATCACCGAGTTATTTCATGAACTTCCCGCTCGCAAACGCTTCTTAAAATCCCCTTCGGCCGAAAGTCAACTCTGTCGCAAGATCTTTGATGAAAAGGCCCTGGCTTTTCCCGAAGTCGGCTTTCGTCTTATTATCGACGGCAAACTCCGCCTGCAGGTTGAACCGCAAACCTTGGGACAGCGGCTCGGTCAACTCTGGGGTGCCCCTTGGGATGACACCACCAACCTTAGGGAGTTTCAGGGGGGGGACAGCGACGCTCAGTGGACCGTGTGGGCACTTCTTCCCCCTGCTCACCGCAGTGACCGTAAAAAAATTCATATTTGGGCCAACCGGCGGCCCCTTCAAGAATTTGCCTTTGTTCAAGCCGTCAGCTATGCCTTCGAAGGCTGGCTCCCCGGCGGTGCCTACCCCTATGCCGCTGTTTTTCTTGAAGTCGCCCCCCACCTCGTCGATTTCAACATTCACCCTACCAAGCGCGAAGCCCGCTTTAGGGGTGCAGATTCTCTACACCGGGCCCTTGTTCAAACTGTTCGTGCAGGGTTGCAAAGAACCGTACCTTCTGCTCCGTTGTTTCAAGCTTCCCCAACGGTACCCGACCTGCCCATTTCAGCTCCTCGCCTAGCGTTTGAATCGGAAGCCGCCGAGGCACGCGCTCCTGTTCTGAGGGGTCGGGCTCAGTTACCCTCAACCTCTGTTTGGGATAGCGATCTGGCACCTGCCCCTGTTCAACCCGAGGTTTCGTATCCTTTTCGCTACCTGGGCCAAGTTCTTGGGGTTTTTCTGGTTGTTGAAAAAGATGACATCTTGTACCTGGTCGATCAGCACGCCGCTCACGAACGCTTGTTGTACGATGAGCTACGTTCGGGCGCCGGGCAAGCCCAGGAGCTGTTGTTCCCGCGCCGCTTTTGGGTTGAACCTGAGGTGCTTCAACAGCTGAGGCTTCGCCAACAAGAATGGGAAACTCTGGGCATAGGTTTACGCTTCCCCGATGAAGGGGTAGAGCTGTTCCGCTTGCCGCAAGTCGTGGCAGAACGCGAAAGTCTGGTGATCGACTTCTTAACGACCTTTGTCAAACCGCCCGAAGATATTGAAAAGGATTTGTACGCCACCCTTGCTTGCCGCTCTGCCGTTATGGATGGCGACCCCTTGGCGCCACAAGCCGCCCGTGACCTCGTTAACCGGGCCTTTCGTCTCGAAAATGCCCGTTGTCCCCATGGGCGACCACTTTGGGTGACCTTGACTCGCCAAGAACTTTTTGAACGAATCGGACGCCTGGTCTAGGCGTCCGGGTTCAACCCTTTGCCCGTGGGGTTTCTTTACTTCGCCAGAACCGCCTCGATTTCTGCCTTATGGGCGTATGAAGGATCTTCGGCCAAAAGTTTCTGATAGGTTTTCTTGCCCTCGGTGTTGTGCCCCAGGTCGAATTGCAGGCTTCCTAGCTGATACCAGCCATCCCAATAGTGGGGAAACAGCTTAACCAGATCTTCGAGTACAGCCAACGCTAAATCCTTTTGACCTGCCGCAATATAGGCCAAGGCTAAGTTGTAGCGGATATCGGGGGTATCATTTTGGTGCGTTAAGGCTTTGTGAAAGAAGTCTACGGCTTCAGACGCTAAATGCTTTTTCAAGTACACCTGCCCGAGGTTATTCACCACGGCGGCGTTGCTGGGGGCGGCGTCATAGGCCTTGCGAAGTTGCGTCATGGCACCGTCAAGATCGCCTTTCTTTTCAAGAATCAGCGCAATTTGGACACGAGGAGCCGCATAATCGGCTTTGAGCTGAAGAGCATTCTGGTAGGCTGAGACCGCCAAGTCGGGCGACCCCACCTTTTCAAGACACTGCCCTAGGTTAAAAAAATACTCAGGCACGGTAGCATCCATCGAGGTAGCTTTTTGAGCGTTGTCTAGCGCTTGGTTGATTTCGCCTAGCTGAAGCTGGCAAGTGGAGAGGTTGTACACCAAGTCGGCCCGGCTACCATTGAGCACCACGGAACGAGCATACTGTGCCTCGGCGTCTTTATAACGTCCTAGGTCGTAGTAGGCGGCACCCAAACCTGCCGCAAAGGTCACGGAATTGGGGTCAAGCTGTGCCGCTTTTTGAAACGAGCGAAGAGCGGCTTCCATTTTTCCTTGGTTAGCCAAAGTTCGACCCAGTTGATAATGAGCCAGAGCAAAGCCCGGTTTCAATTCGACTGCGCGGGTAAAAGCTTCTTGGGCCTTGTGGTCGTTCCCCAGCTGGGCGTAAGAACTGCCCAAGGCATTGTAGGTCAACGCGTTTTTTTCGTCATAACGGAGCGAGGTCCTAAAAGCATCGGCGGCTTCTTGATACCGCCGTGAAATAAAGTAGGCCTTACCCAGCGAATACCAAACTTGGGCATTATTGGGGTCAAGGCGAAGCGAGGTTTGATAGTCGCTGATCGCGGCCGGCCAGTTTTTTGATTCGGCATAGACATCACCCCGCACAGCAAAGCCATGAGCATTACGCGGGGCGGCCGATAACCCTTGGCTTAAAGCATCAAGTGCCTGTTGACGAGCCTTGGGGTCACCAGGGTTTTCTAGAAAGTAGTTCTCGCCTAGGCGGATATTGGCTTCACCGTTGCTGGGGTCTTGTGAAAGAACCTGAGAAAATTTTTCACGGGCTTGGGCGTATTGACCGTTATTCATAAGCTGAATGCCCTGATCAATTAACTTTTGTTTGGCCCGTTGGGCAGCACTGAGGTGGGCTTCTTGGGATTTTTCACGTTCCAGACGTAAAGCTTCGGCCTTTTGTGCTTCGACACGCCGTTGTGCCGCTTCTTGAGCGGCGGAATCGCCCCCAAACGAAGACGAGGGCGTGTTGAACTTTTGCGACAGCGAGTTAAGGCTATTGCGTAGCTCGGAGTTGGCCGATTGCAGGGCATTCAGCTGTTGGTTTTTTGCGGTTTGTTCCGCAGTTTGCTGTTCCGCCAAAAGCTTGTCTCGCAAAGCCATCGCCTGTTGGTCGGAGGCGTTTTTAATGAGCAATTGATCTAGCAAATCTAAGGCCCGTTGATAGTCACCGTGGCTCCCATAATCGGCAGCCAGCTTCAAAGTGTTGGCCCGAATGTTACCACCATCGTTGTGCCCAACGACCCAAACCACTCCCCCGGCCAACAACAGGAGTAAAGCTCCTCCTGCAAGTATCCACCCCAACCATTTTTTCATCAGTTTTAGCTCCTTACACTTTTTTTCACCCTAAGGTGACAGCGAAAAGTCTCCATCGTCGGTTTTAACGCCAGCAGGTCCCGTTCCCAAGGCTTTCGAGTCGCCGCTGACACCCTTTAAGCTCTGGCGAATCTTTTCAAGAATTGCTTCTTGACGCTTCTTTTCGGCGGCGGCCATGGCTTCGGCTTGGGCCTTCTCGGCAGCCTGTTTGGCCTCGGCCTCGGCTTTAGCTTGGGCTTCTTGCTTTTGGCGAACCTCATCGGCCAGCTTTTGGGCCTCGGCATCCGCTTGGGCCTGTTTTAGGAGAGCAATGACCTGAGCTATGACCGCCTTTTGCGGATTTTGCGGGGCCAGGCTCTGGTACGACTCATAGTCGGCAAGGGCTCCTTGCCAGTTTTTCTCCTCAAGCCTTGTATTAGCCCGATTGAGCACCGCCTCAGCGAACTGAGGACGGAGCTGGAGTACGGCCGTGTAGGCTTGTTCAGCCGAGCTCCAATCTTTTTGAGCAAACGAAACGGCTCCGGCGTCATACTCAAGCAAGTACTGCAAAGGGCCACCCAGATCAGCTCCTTTATGAAACATTTTCAAGGCTTCGCCGACCAAACCGAGCTTTTGGTAGACTAAACCGAGGTCAAGATACAATTTTTCAGAAATTTGTCCCTGAGCCAGCGCCGCCTCGAGGTAAGTCTGCGCTTTGTCGAGGTGATTTTCCGCAAGAGCTTTTTCACCGTCGGCAAAATAGTCTACACCCCAAAGGCTAGAACTCGACAAAAGAATACCAACCAGCCAAACGCCTCGATTTGACAACAGCCGGGCTAAGTAATACGATACAAAGTGAGTTTTTATGTCACCGATACTGGTTCTCATCATTATTATTCTCGGCTGCTCCGTCGGGGTTGCCGTCTTTTTTCTCCTCAGATCGATCCTGACACCGAAAAGAATCTCGGCGTTGGCCGATCTTGTCAAGGCAGGAAAGGCCCAAGCGGCCATCAAAGCAGCGAAAGCGTTGTTAGCGAAAGACCCACGGAATGCCGAGGCCCACTATTTTTTAGGCTTAGCCTATCTGACCGACAACAAAGCCGAGCTAGCCTTGATGGAATTGAAAACCGTCAATCAAATCGGCATCTTTCAGGGGTATCTCGTTGAAAAAGACTACCGCAAACGCATTGCCGATCTGTACTTAAGGTTCGGCCAAGATGAAGAGGCGCTCAAAGAGTACTTACTGCTTATTAAATTGGACCCGAATGTCGGCGATTACTATTTCCGCGCCGCAACCATTTTCGAAGAGCGCAATAAAGGTGACCAAGCCCACAAGTTTTACAAAAAGGCTTTGGAGCTCGACCCCAACAACGCTGACGCCCATTTAAAGCTTGGAATGCTGTTCTTTCGTGCCAACCGCCCTGTCGAAGCCCGTCAAGAACTCGAAATCGCCCTGCGTTTGGCCCCTGAGAACTACAATGCGTTTTTCTTTTTAGGCCGTTTACTCAAAGAGTCCCATGACTATGGCGGAGCCTTAAACGCTTTTGAAAAGGCGGTAAAGGACCCTGATCTGAAGGTCAAAGCTCTGGTAGAACGCGGTAGTTGCTTCTTGGCTCAAAAAAACTATGAAAGGGCCATCATCGAATTGGAACGGGCTGTGAAGCTTTCGACCGACGATGCCGATAAGGACGTTTTATTTGCCCGTTACTTTCTAGCCCACTGTTATGAAAAGACCCGCAACATTGATAGGGCCATCACCGAGTGGGAAAAAATCTATTCAAAAAAGCCTACCTTTAAGGACGTAGCGGAAAAGCTTTCGGCTTACCAAGATCTCCGGTTAGATGACCGCATCAAGGATTACGTCACCAGCTCGAAGCAAAAGTACATGGAAATCTGCCAGAAAATCACAGCGGCAATGGGGTTTTCGGTGCAAAGCTGTGAGGAGCTGCCAGGGGGAGCAGTCCGCATCGTTTCGATTGAAAACGAGTCCGAAAAATGGCGCAATGTGAAAAAGATGCCCAAGCTGATGCATTTTTTTAGGACAAGCTCAAACCTTGACGAACCCGTTTTACGAGAAGTTCTCGAGGAGATTCGTCGCCTTGGCGCCAATAAATGCTACATGATCACCAATACCGCCTTTACGCGAGCCGCACAGACGTTCGCAGAAACCCGCCCCTACGAGTTGATCGGTAAGGATCAACTACAAGATTTGCTCAAGAAGGCTGATTTCTGAGGACCGCCCCATGAAAATTCTCTGTGTCGCTGATCACATTGATCCGCTGGTCTACAGCACCCAGATCAAAAGCCGCTATAAAGAAGTCTCGTTCGTTTTGGGTGCCGGCGACTTGCCCATGGAATATTACAGCTACATTGTCAGCTGTTTGAATGTTCCCCTGCTGTTCATCTTCGGTAACCACAATCTTTCACGCCTAAGGCATTTTCAACGACGAGAAACTTCGCCCTCTGAAATGACTGTCGATGAGAACTTTCGCGCCCAAACCGCCTTTGGCTCGACCTACCTCGAAGACCGTGTCCGGAAGACGCAAAAGGTCTTGATTGCTGGGTTAGGTGGTTCCATGCGCTACAACGACGGGGAACACCAATACACCGAAACTCAGATGCTGTTGCGGATCTTTCATTTGCTTCCCCGTTTGCTGTGGAATCGGCTTGTCCATGGTCGTTGGCTCGACATCCTGCTGACTCATGCCCCCCCTCGAGGAATCCACGACAAAAGTGACCTTTGTCACACCGGCTTTAAGGCGTTTTTGCTCTTTATGCAATGGTTTAAACCCAAATATCTTATTCACGGGCACATTCACCTCTATGAGCTCAACGATGTGCGCCGAACGTTCTATAAAAAAACCGAAGTGATCAATTGTTATGACCATTTTGTTCTGGAGTACGATGTATGATGCCCATGGAATCGGCAAAAATGCAGGCTAGCCTCGACTTCAACAAAGCCCGAACAAGAGAATTTTTTTCTCGTGTGGTGCATTTTCTTCGCCCGCAAAAAAACCAACTGCTCAATTTTAACGAAGTCAAAACTCTTTTACGTCCCAACGCCGAAATCTACCGGGGGATGCAAGTGATCCCCATCGACAAGATTGTTGGTTCGGAAGGCCGCTACCGAGACTTTAATGTGGCTTTTCTTCCCCGAAACGAATATATGCGCTCACGGTGGGAATCTGTGGACAAAGCGCATATCCAAGATGTGATTCTGCCGCCCATTAAGCTGTACAAGGTGGGGGATTCGTACTTTGTCCGTGATGGCAACCATCGGGTTTCGGTGGCCAAGTCGCAAGGGGTTGAAGCGATTGACGCCGAGGTCACCGAGCTTAAAACCGCTTACAAGTTAGAGCATAACGAAACCCTCGAAGAACTGCGCGATAAGCTTCTCAAATATGAAAAGGATAGGTTTGTTGACCAGACCCACCTCGATCAGATCATCCCCTTAGAACACCTCGAGTTTTCTGATCCAGGCCGTTTTGATGAAATTCTTCAGCATATTCAAGGGCATAAGTACTACATGAACTTGAACATGACCGATGAAATTAGCTTTCAAGATGCCGCTTTATCTTGGTATTACAACGTGTTTCTGCCCCTTATTCAAACCATCGGTCACGAGGGTATCATAACTCGTTTTCCCGGCAGAACCAAAGCTGACCTGTACATTTGGATCGTCCGTCATTGGGACGAGTTAAAACGAAAGTACGGTGAAAAAGTTTCGCTCAAGGACGCAGCCCTCGACTATTCCCACCGTAAAGGGAAGGGCTTTTGGGAGCAACTTAGAGCGCTGTTTAAACGCTAACGGAGCCCGATTGGCTCCTAAACTCCTGCCGGAGAATCCAGAAAGACCATGTCCTCGGGCCTGGCAACAACGTCTTTTCGCCCCAGAATCTGGGCAACTTCTAGACTAGTCTTGCCGGCTAAGTGGCGTAACTCGTCAGAAGAGAATTTTGTCACGAGCTTGAGCACACCATTCACCGAAACCACACTCCCTTTCTCGAATTCTCCTTCGACAGCGAGCACTCCACGGGGAAGTAGACTTTTTCGGTGATATAACGCCTCTAACGCGCCTTCATCGACAGTCAAGCTCCCCTGAGGACGTGAATGAAGAATCCATCTCAGACGGTTGCGCAACCGGGGTTTCGCCAAAAAAACCGTCCCAAGTTCTTCGCCCCCTAAAATACGAGTCAGGACTTGGGTTTCTCGTCCATGAGCAAGCACCGTGGTACAGCCTGCCTTTTCGGCGATTAAGACAGCCCGAATTTTGGTTTTCATCCCTCCTGTCGAAAACGCAGACCCAGCAGAACCAGCCCCTTCTTCGATTTCGGCTGTAATATTTTCGACCACAGGGATGCGGCGGGCCTCAGGAAACTTGCGGGGATCCTTATCATACAGGGCGTCTATGTCCGAGAGAATGATCAAAAGCTCGGCATCAACTTTGCTGGCCACTAAAGCAGATAGGCGGTCGTTGTCGCCAAACGCACGGCTGATTTCGGCAATCGAGATCGTATCGTTTTCGTTAAAAATGGGGATGACCCCCAAATTCAATAAGGTTTCTACCGTTGACCGGAGGTTTAGGTAGGAATTGCGGTCAGAAAGGACATCGTCCGTGAGGAGAATTTGCCCCACAGAAACACCATGCTGGGCAAAGGCATGACGGTACTCGTTCATCAAAAGAGGTTGACCTATCGCGGCACAGGCCTGCCGCATCCGAATGTCTGTAACTTTTTCAATAATTCCCAGGTTACCTGCTCCCATGCCAATGGCACCGGAAGTTACCAAGAGCACCTGTCGGCCTTGCTTTTGTAAAGCGACCACCTCTTTCGCCATTTCGGCTACATAGGCACGATCAATCTCGGCCCCCGCTTTTCCAGCTTTGTCGGCTAGAGTATTGGTACCAATCTTAACCACCAGACGACGAACTTTCGAAAAATCGCGACTCAAGAACGGCCTCCCCAAGAAGTCTCAGGTGGCACCTCACGATGAGTAAAGGCCCTGGCTTGAGGTCCCACATAGTCGGCGACAATTTGCCCTGCCCCATAGAGTTTCCACTTGTAAATCACCAAGCCCTCGAGTCCAACAGGCCCTCTTGCATGGATTTTACCTGTCCCCACACCAACTTCTGCGCCTAAGCCGAACCGAAAGCCGTCGGCAAACCGCGTCGAACAATTCCAAAAGACATCCGCGCTATCGACCAAGTTCATAAAGGTTTCTGCAGTCGATAGCGACCGGGTAAGGATGGCGTCCGTGTGGTGACTTCCCCAGGTGTTGATGTGATCAATGGCTTGCTGGAGCGAATCGACAACTTTAATCGACAAAACATAATCAAGATATTCGGTAGCCCAATCTTGGTCGGTGGCGCTTTCGATTTCGGGTAACCATTCTCGTGTACGCTCACACCCCTTGAGAGTGACCTTTTTTTCATCCATGAGGTGTTTTAAGCGGGGCAAAAACGTCGGTGCTACTTCTGCATGAACCAAGAGAGTCTCGGTGGCGTTACAAACGGCAACGTACTGAGTTTTGGCATCCATGATGACGGGCAGAGCCTGTTCGATATCCGCATCGCGATCCACATAGACATGGCAAATTCCGTCTGCGTGACCTAACACCGGAATGGTCGTATGACGCATCACGTGCTGAACAAAAGCATTGCTTCCCCGGGGGATGATCAAATCCACTTCGTGCGTCAACCCCAAAAGCACCTCGACGTCTTCTCGGGTTTCCATCAAAAATAACCAACCAGCGGGAACCCCCGCCGCGACACCCGCGTCATGGACTAAAGCGGCCAACAGCCGGTTGGAATGGCGAGCCTCTTTGCCCCCCTTAAGAATGATCCCATTGCCGCTTTTTAAGGCCAGACTCGCGATCTGTACCAGGGCATCGGGTCGGCTTTCAAAAATCATCGCGATCACCCCAAGCGGGCAAGTAACTTGCTTAAGAAGTAGGCCTTGGTCCAACTCCCTTGCCGAAAGAACCCTGCCAACAGGGTCAGCCAGACGGGCTACAGCCTCTACCCCTTCTGATGCCTGAGTGATTTTATCACCCTGAAATTTGAGACGCGAGAGGATAGGGGCACCCAGGTCAGAAGACGTTTCGGCTAGGTCACGTCGATTGGCCTCTTCGATTTCAGACCGACGTTCCTGTAAGGTTTGCGCAATTTTGCGCAACGCAGCATTTTTGAGGTCAGTCGATAAAGCGCTCAAGCGGGGTGCCAACGCCTTAAGCTCGCGGGCGGCTTGTGAAAGATCCATCTTACGGCTTCTCCTTTCCGGTGGCGACATCCCAAATTTTAAAAGCCAGAACAATGGACGCCAACACCAACGTCAACGCATTGGCAATGATGACAGGCCATTGGCCAGCCCACAGCCCCCAAGCCAACCAAGAGGCCACGCCAAGCGTAAATAAGGTGTACATCAAAAGCGAAATGCTGGCCGTATCTCGTGTCTTAAGAGTCTTCCATACCTGGGGAACAAACGACACTGTCGTGAGAAAAGCCGCCAAAAAACCCACATAACTCATCAATTGCATGGGAACTCCCCCAGAAAATCTACCATGAGGCCCCTTAGCCTGCCAACAGGGACTTGAAGTTTCCTGAATTTTGTCGATTGTTATAGCCATGGAAAAGAGCGTGTTGGTCATCGTGGAATCTCCTACTAAAGCAAAAACCATAAAACGGTTTCTTCCCCCCAACTACCGAGTCGAAGCGAGTGTCGGTCACATTCGGGATTTGCCGCAAACGGCAGCCGAGATTCCTGCCGCTTACAAAAAGCAGGAGTGGTCACGACTCGGAATCGATGTCGACCATGATTTTACCCCTTTGTACGTCATTCCCAAAGAAAAGGCGCCGCTGGTGCGTCAGTTAAAAGCACTTATGGCTGACGCCTCCCAAATCTACCTGGCCACTGACGAGGACCGCGAAGGAGAAAGTATTTCGTGGCATCTGCTCGATGTTCTGTCGCCCAAAGTACCCGTTCGCCGAATGGTCTTTCACGAAATTACCAAAAATGCCATTCAAGAAGCCTTAGAAAACACTCGCGACATCGACATGAGCCTTGTCAATGCTCAAGAAACCCGACGTCTGCTTGACCGTTTGTACGGTTACACGCTGTCACCGCTCATCTGGAAAAAGGTGGCCTATGGGTTGTCGGCAGGGCGGGTTCAAAGTCCCGGGTTACGCTTAATTGTCGAACGGGAGCTTGCTCGCTGTCGCTTTAAAAGTGCTACTTATTGGGACCTCGATGTGCTGTTACAAAAAAAAGGCAACACCTCGGCTCAGGAGCGTTTTCATGCCAAACTGGTCGAGCTTCAAGGAAGACGAGTTGCCCAGGGCAAAGATTTTGACCCCGAGACGGGCGGGTTAGCCGCAAAGTCCAGTGCTGTTCTGTTGTCCGAAGAGGAAGTGCAAAGCCTCAAAAACCGGTTGACCTCTGAGAATTGGCTGATCACCGATGTTACCCAAAAAGAAACCTCTCAAACCCCGGCACCTCCCTTTATTACCTCGACCCTTCAACAAGAGGCAAACCGCAAGCTAGGCTTTTCGACCCGCGACACCATGCGTTTAGCCCAAAAGCTCTACGAAGAAGGTTTTATCACTTACATGAGAACTGATAGCCCTTCGTTGTCAGTAGAAGCGCTAGAAGCCTCACGGGCAGCCGTCCATAAGCTTTTTGGTGACCAATATTTGCCACCACAGCCCCGGAGGTACGCAGCCAAGAGCAAAGGGGCCCAAGAAAGTCATGAAGCGATTCGCCCCTCGGCGCCTTTTAGAACCCCCGAGGAAACCGGACTCTCAGGCAGAGAAAAAGCCCTGTATGAACTCATTTGGAAGCGTACTTTAGCCAGCCAAATGGCCGAAGCTCGTAAAAGCGCCGTCCAGGTTCGCATTGAAGCTGGTGACGCTGTTTTCTCTGCGTCGGGTGCCAAAATCCTCTTTCCCGGCTTTTTGCGAGCCTATGTTGAAGGTAGTGACGACCCCGAAGCCGCCCTTGATAACATGGAAAGCTACCTTCCGGAACTGAAAGTCAACGATCCTCTTTCGCCCGTCGAAGTGGAGCTGGATCAGCACTGGACCAAGCCCCCTGCCCGGTTTACCGAAGCGGCCCTGGTTCAACGTCTAGAAAAAGAAGGGATCGGACGTCCATCCACCTACGCTACCATCATCGCCACCCTGCAAGAACGCGGCTATGTGTTCAAGAAAGACTCGACTTTGGTTCCGACGTTTACCGGTATCGCCGTGGTGCAATTGCTAACCCGCAACTTTCCGCACCTAGTGGACTACGACTTTACCTCCGAGATGGAAAAGCGCCTAGACGAAATTGCCCTAGGCAAAGATGACCGTCTGGACTACCTCAACGAGTTTTACCTGGGTCAAGCCGGACTGAAACAGGTGGTAGAAACCACCGAGACCAAAATCGATGCCGATGAATCTCGAACCGTTCAACTTCCTCAGATGAAGGCTGAGCAAGCTGTCAAGATTGGAAGGTTTGGCCCCTACATCATTCAGATCAACTCTGAAGGCGAAAAAACCAACGCGTCTATCCCTGCCGAGACGCCACCTGCCGACCTAACTCCCGACGAGCTTGAAGGTTTGATCCACCGATCGGCTTCACATGCGGAACCCTTGGGTCTAGATCCCGCCACAGGTAAGCCAATCTTTGTTCTCGTTGGGCGTTTTGGCCCCCACATCCAGCTCGGTACAAAGGACGATGAAGTCAAACCTCGCACCGCCAGCCTACCCAAGGGGATGCACCCCTCAAGCGTCACTCTTGAAATCGCCCTCCAGCTGTTGTCCTTGCCCCGTGAGCTGGGCCTTCATCCTCAGACACAAAAACCCGTTGTAGCCAATAACGGCCGTTTTGGACCATATGTCGCGCATGACGGAGAGTTTCGCTCACTCAAAGGCGATGATGTCTACACGGTCACCCTTGAAAGAGCCTTAGAACTCTTGGCAGAAGAAAAAAAACCCAGGGCTGGGTTTGTAATTCTCAAAGAGTTTGCTGCTGGTGAAGGTGGCTTGGCACGAAAGGTTCAGGTAATTTCGGGCAAATTTGGTGCGTATTTGAAATCTGGCATGCGGAATATTAGCCTCCCGGAACAGTACAAAACCCCAGAGTCTGCCCAAGCTTTAACAGCTGGTCTTGTTGCTGAACTTCTTAGTACCAAAACCCCCGCTAAAAAGGCCTCGGCCAAAAAAGTCTCCACGAAAAAGGCCCCTTCAAAAAAAACAACTGCTAAAAAACCCAAGGCTTGAAGCTAAGTTTTTCTCCTCGCTGTGATCCAGGCTATGAACAACCTGGATCAACTTCTTTTACCGATTCTGTCCCGGCAAGGTATTCCCTATTTGTTGCCGGGCCAGCGTCTGGTTATTCAAAAAATTCTCGAGAACGACCGATTGGATCTTGGCGTCGTCTTTCCCACCGGTTTTGGCAAGAGTTTGTGCTTTCAGGTTCCCGCGCCTCTTCTTGAAAAACCTACGTTGGTGGTTTACCCCTTAAGAGCCTTGATGAATGACCAAAAACGCCGGTTTGAGTCTGCCGGGCTCAAAGTAACCGTGCTCCAGGGTGGTCAAACCAAGGCACAACGTGACCAAGTCTGGGAACAACTCAAACAGCGTCCCGACCTTGTCCTAACCAACCCCGAGACTCTCGTCTCACCCCGAACTCGCCAGAGGCTCGCCCAATACCACTGGTCGCATCTTGCGATTGATGAAGCTCACTGCTTTGCCACCTGGGGGCAAGATTTCCGTCCAGCCTACCGAGCCTTAGCCAGCTTAGTCACTGACCTAAATATCCCGCGCATGACAGCTTTAACGGCGACAGCCGATGAAAGCGTCCTATCGGCGTGGAAAGAGCTGTTCTTGGGGCGAGCCTTTGAACTTCAAAAGGCAAACCCTGACCGGCCTAATCTGTATTTTGCTCGTCACCATTACCTTTCTCTGCGGCGAAGCCTCACCGAGCTTGTTCGCACCGAACAAAAGCCCCTTGCGCTTTTTTTACAAAGCCGCGAAGGCGTTCGTCGCTGGGCACATCACCTGCATACCGAAACAGGCTTTCCTGTCCGGTTTTATCATGCTGGTTTGCCTCAAGAAACCAAAAGACAGCTAGAACAGTGGTTTCGCTCTGCTCCCGAGGGGGTTTTAACCACGACGAACGCTTTTGGAATGGGGGTTGATCATCCAGGGATACGAACGGTAGTCCATTTAGGGACTTCACGCAGCCCGGCCGATTACTGGCAGGAAGCAGGCCGAGCTGGGCGTGATGGCCTGCCAGCAAAGGCTTTAGTCCTTGAAAAAGATACCCCACACCCCGAGGCAACATGTTTGAGAAAGATCTACTTGGCTCCCTTTAGCCAGGAGTTTACCGATTGTGCAGGTTGTGACTCGTGTTTGGGTCGTCGTCATCACGAAGACCGAGAAGCGGCCCTAAACTTTTTATGGCAAGGCAATAAGCGATGGACCTGTGAAGAAACGCGGCAGAGGCTATTCGGCTTTTGGAAGAGCTGGTCAGGCTGGGAGAGAGAAGAAGGATGGAAGAATCTTGTGGGCCAATGGATCCACTTTCCCCATCGAGGATTCTACAAAGGACTATTAGTCCTACTTTCGCCGTTTTCCTCAGATTCGCCCTCAGTCTCTTCTTGACCGTCAAGAACTTCGTCTGAGTTCTGGGAATGGGATTCAATCTTACGCAGGCGTTTGTCTTCCTGCTTCTTTTTTTTTGCTAGTTCTCGTTGTCGTTTCGCATAGGCATAATTTGGTTTTGCCACAGAACCTCCGTCAAAATAAAAAGCCCCGGCCGGAAAAGCCGGGGCTCTGTTCCTAATTCTAAGCTGAATTACCAGCGGTTCGAGCGAGGAGCTCTTTCTTCGCGGGGCTGGGCAACATTCACACGAAGATTGCGTCCATCCACTTGGCGTCCGTCTAACTGACGGATAGCTTCCTCACCTTGATTTTGATTCGGCATTTCTACAAAGCCGAAACCTTTAGAACGGCGGGTTTCGCGGTCAATGACAACTTTGGCATCCGCAACTTCCCCAAATTGGGCAAACAACTCGTTCAGCCCTTGATCATTCGTAGAATACGAAAGATTACCAACATAAATTTTCATGCTAGTTTTGGTCTCCTCGGGCCGACCTCAAACGAGCGCCCATTAGTATTTACACCATAGTATTCGCCGCTTAGCTAGTCCTTCTTGAAGAAAATTTGGGCAAAACTGCCACTTTTTCAAAAGAAAGTCAAAAAATGCCTGAACTTTGCCTCCTTATGAATCTTGGACTTTACTTTTTTCGTGAAGTTACCCGCGAAGTTACCGAAACTGTCAGCATGAAATATTCCTTTCTTTCAGTCCTTTTTTTCGGTCTTTTGGTTGTTCTCGTAGCCCCGGTCTCTGCTCAGACCCCCATCCCGCCGGGAGCTTCGTATGAAGTGGGCTTTTCACCAGGGGGAACAAGCCTTCGGGTGGTCGAAAAGTTTATCAATGAAGCTCATCGAGAATTGCTCATGGCCGTCTATGAACTGACCTCTTACCCTATAGCCAAAGCTCTGATCCAAGCCGAACAACGGGGCGTACGCGTCGAAATTGTCGCAGACGCTAAAGCGGCTCGTCAACACTTTAGCAAGGTTCGGTTTTTGGCCCACCACGGCATTCCCGTTCGGGTAAATGATCGCTATGCCATCCTTCACCATAAGTTCATGGTGGCCGATGGAAAATCTTTAGAAACGGGGAGCTTTAACTACTCGGAAGCCGCCGTCAAGCACAATGCTGAAAACGCTCTCGTGCTGTGGAATATCCCCAGTCTTGCCAACCGTTATCGCACGGAATGGCTTAGACTGTGGAATGAAGCTCAACCCGTGCGCTAGGGGCCTTCTAAGAATGATCCAGGTGAAGTAAATGCCCAAAACGTTCTTTTTTCGTTGCGAGGTACCGTTCGTCATGACGATGCGATGGTAGCTCGTGGGGAACTCTTTCGGCGACTTTGACGCCATATTTCTCGAGGGCCTGGACCTTTTCTGGGTTATTGGTTAACAGACGAACGCTTTTGATCCCTAGCTTTTGCAACATTAACGCGGGGATTTGATAATCTCGTTCATCGGCGGCAAACCCCAAAGCCACGTTGGCATCCCAGGTGTCGTATCCCTGGTCTTGAAGGGCGTAGGCCCTGAGTTTGTTGACAAGGCCTATTCCACGCCCCTCTTCTTGATGATAAAGCACCAGACCACGCCCCTCTTTTTCGATGACCTTAAGGGCCTGCCTGAGTTGGGGGCCACAATCACAGCGTAAACTCCCTAGCGCATCCCCGGTAAGACAAGCCGAGTGAATTCGCGTGAGCATTTGTTCGCCAGTGCCGATTTCACCCTTAAGAATGACGACGTGATCTTTTCCATCTTTATTATTCACAAAGCCCATAATGCGAAAATGACCAAACTCCGTAGGAAAATCCGCCACGGAAACTAACTTTACACAAACACCTACCGGACAGTCCCGGCAAGCTAAGCCTTCAGGGCATTGGCGCATGGCGTTGATATCTTGAGCAATAATTTCATCAATATCCGGCCCAGTCACATGAATCTCCTTCCGAGGGGGTAACCCTTGTACAACAATACTCAAGATTTTGTTAAGTCCCAAGTCACAAAAACCCTACTTGTGAGAATTTTGAGTTAAAACCCACCCCAAAGTCAGAGCCAAGGCACCTGCTATCGCTTCGATGAAAACCGCCCAAAAAACACCTAAGGGCCAGCTAAGAGCAGAATTGTAGGCCGCATGAAAAACAATAGCCACAAACAAGGCGAGCAACACGGGTGTCCAACGGCGCACCATTCCCTTTCCTTGGTATACTTCCCAGCCGTAGTAGCCACCCCAAAGCGCGCCATAAAAAATGTGCCCAGGAACCGCTGTCACCAAACGTAAAGCAAAAACTCCCAGCCCAGCCTGCCCGATATAAAAAACATTCTCAGCCAGACCGTAACCCAATCCCAGGACTGCGCCTTGCCACCAGCCATCAGCAGGCTTTTTAAGCGACTTTAACGCCTTTGTGGCCCCCACAAAAACGAGCCATTTAATAAGCTCTTCGTTAGGGGCATTGACCAGCCAGGTGAACAAACCTGCCGTTGAAGGTCCCCAGGCGATGAACACCCCTTCTAAAAAGGTCAAAAGTTTATACCCCGCCCAGACCGGAATCAGAGCCAAGGCCCCTAAAACCAAAAAAATCGCCAAAAGCTTTAGGGAGCCGCCTTGTGTTCTTCTTGCCATACTTTAACCTGATTACGTCCTGAACTTTTCGCCTGGTACAAGGACTGATCGACCCGTGCAAACCATTCGCTCAAGGTCAACGACTTTTCACTAGGCCAAGTTACCACACCAAGGCTGGCTGTGACTTGAATTTGCGGGTAGGTCTCCCAATGAATTTTACCAATTTCTTGCCGCAACCGTTCGGCAGCCCGTCGGGCTTGAAGCGCCCCTGTGGCCGTCAGCAAAATGAGAATTTCTTCGCCTCCCCACCGGCAGGCAAGATCACCCTCACGAGTCCATAAACGACACACTTTCGCCACTGCTTGAAGAACAGCATCTCCCGCTTGGTGGCCCCAAACATCGTTCACCTGTTTAAAGTGATCTAAATCCAACAAAATTAGGGACAACGGAAAGACTTTACTTTCTTGCGCGAGGTGAGCCGCCGCACGTTCGAAGCTCCGCCGGGTTTGCAAACCGGTCAACGTGTCGGTAGCAGCTTCCTGTTCCGAAACACGAAAACGATGGGCATTAAACAGAACAGCGGCGGCGGTATCGGCTAAAGCCGAAACTGAAGCCAGTTGGTCCAACCCGACCCGACCAGCACTTTGGTGAAAAAACTCGGCGTAGCCTACCAGCCTGTCCTGGTAAATTAACGGTAGACCCAACCATCCGTTAAACTGATGCCCGACCGACAAAAACCTGTGCACGCACTTTTCTCTGAGGTTCGTAATGAGCTCGGCACGTCGCTGAAGAACCGAAGCCTCAAACAACTCCGGAAAGCTATCCACGGGGCGTAAATCGGCAGGGGTCAGCAAAACCCCTCCCAACCACACAAAGCCAGACTCACCAGCCCCCCAAACGACGGCCGCATCGTAGGCCAAAAAACGACTCGATTGATATAAAAAGCGTTCAACGGCAGCAGGTGGGTCCATTTCTCCGCCAGCTAAGACAGAACCCGCCACCCTAAGCGTTTCTGTTTCCCAAAACCGTCGTTCAAAAAAGCTCAGAGATTTTTCTGCCTGTAAAAGTTTTTCTTTTTCTACCGTAATTTCACGGTCAAAGCCTGCCACCAACGTAGGCACTTTAGTAGCATTCCGTTCCAAGACGACGGCACGGAACTGAACCCAATGCCACTCATCATTAAGGTCTTTTAAGCGAAATTCCACCTCAAGAGCATCTTGGGCGCCCTGGCTGAGAGCTTCCCACAAGGGAATCACTACCAAGCGGTCTTCGGGGTGTAGCCTAACAGCAAGCTCATGAAAGGAAAATCTCTGACAGGGCCAGCCTAGCTCAGAGCCCAAACGGCTGGGAACACAGCTTCCGGTTTCAAGATCAATAAAAAAAACACCCCAACCAGCGAGAAGAAAATCGCGTTTAGGGTGTTCTAAGAAACGTGCCATTAAACCCAACTGATCGCCGTCCCGCATAAACCCGCCTGACTTTCAGGATACGGCGATTTTGAGGATTTGAACAGTCCCTTTCTAGCTAAATCGTTAAATACTTAGCGTGCATGTACCACGGTTATAAAACTAGCTTCCATTCCTTTGACAGGCTTAACCCAAGCCAGGAATTTTTCGGCCTCTTGCTTTTCGGCATAAGGACCAACTCGTACCCTAATAATGGTTCGTCCCTTCGAAAAGGCCGTCACCAAAGTTCCTTTTAACCCTTGCCCCTTTAAGGCCTGAGACATCCGCTCGGCTTGGTACCGATTGGTATACGCTCCTACCTGAATCCAGAATTGCGTTCTTAGAACTGGAGCGGCAGGATAGTGACGGACAGCGGCTTCATGATGCGGGGCGGCTTCATGATGATACACAGGTCGTTTAACCTCGGGAGCTTTGACTTCTTTCACCCGGTCAACCCTCGTTTCGGGGGCAGATGAAACCGTCGCTGGCGAGGGAAAAGTAACCTGAGAAGACGTCGACGGTGCCGTTACAGGAGCTGTTGTAGTTCCTGTTGCCGGTGCCGTATTGGCCGGAGGATTCATCGTCACTACAAACCCATCAGCCGAGGGGGAGGTCTGCGGTGTAGCAACCGAAGCCGTACCACCGGCGGGAGCGGTTACCGTTCCTTGCCCCGTTCGCGACCATTCTACAGGATCAAACGTCTGCGGAACGGGTGTCCCGGCGGCATTGGTCAACTGATTGGCAGGGGGAGATTTTGGGGAATTCTCTTTGGGGTAAAAGACAAACAGCCCAACCAAGACAAATAAGGTTAGGGCGCCCAACCCAATAAATAGGAATACAATGCCTTTTTGTTTCATGAAATCCTCGCTCATCGCGGACGTTCAAACAGGAATCCGGTGATCCAGCCATGCCGTCAGCTCGCGTCGAGCACGTTCTAGGCCCTTTCCGTTGTCCACAATATAGGTATCGACATCCTTACCAAAGGCTTTAATCGAGAAGCGACGTTGCGCCCATTCTCGGCTCAAGATTTCTTTCCAGGTTCGCCCATCCCGTCGCCGAGCCCGCAGTAACCGTTGCCACCACGGGGCCTTCACCCAAACAACTGCCTCACATTCCCCCACAAGGTGTCCTTTATGAAGGACGGCAGCTTGAAGCACAAAGTTAGTCTCGGGGTGAAGCTGACGCTGTTTCTGAACTTTCAATAAAATTTTCGGATGCACTAAGGCTTCTAACTCGGCCAGAGCTTGAGGGTGCGAAAAAACTACTTGAGCCAGGGCTCGTCGATTGACTTTACCCTCGGGCGTAACAATGGCTTTTCCAAAGCGACGGACTAAATCGGCAGTGAGCTCTTCGAGCACCTGGTGTCCCAGCTGGTCCGCGTCGAGAATCACAAAGCCCCGTTGGGCAAAAACCTCTGCAAGCGAGCTTTTTCCGGAACACACCTTGCCAGCTAGCCCAATGATCAATGGAGTTCCCCCCAGTTTTCGGCCTGCTCAATTCCTACGCGAAGAGGGACACTCAGGGCTATCGCCTCTTCCATTTCCTTGCGCAACAACGCCACCACAGCGGGAGCTTCCTCGCGCGGGGCCTCTAAAAGCAGCTCATCGTGAACCTGCAAAAGCATTCTGGCCTGAAACCCACCCGTTTCTAATCGCTGTGCTACCTTGAGCATCGCCAATTTCACAATGTCGGCGGCACTGCCCTGAATCGGGGTATTCATCGCAATTCGCTCGGCGGCTTGCCGCTCGGTTTGATTACGCCCTGCAATATTGGGAAGGGTTCGCCGGTGCCCCAGCATCGTTTGTACCTGCCCTGTTTGAACGGCCTGGGCAATCACGCCTTGAAAATACTTGCCGACCCCTGCAAACTCCCTCTGATACGAATCCCAGAACTCTTGGGCACGCTTGCGCGAAATCTTTAGCTCATTAGCCAAACGGAAAGCCGACATCCCATACATAATGCCAAAGTTGATCGCTTTGGCCGCACGCCGCATTTCTGACGAAACGAGTTCTTCCATGACGCCGAACATGAGGCTAGCAGTACGTCGATGAATATCTTTGCCTTCAAGAAACGCCGTCATAAGGTTATGGTCTTGGGAGAGGTGGGCCAACACCACTAGCTCGATTTGCGAATAGTCGGCACTGATGAACACCCAACCGTTCTCGGGAACAAAGGCTCGCCGAATCCGACGACCTTCCTCATCGCGAATAGGAATATTCTGAAGGTTGGGGTCTTTGCTCGACAAACGACCGGTAGCGGTTCCCGTTTGCAAAAACTGCGTATGGAGCCGTCCGGTCACTGGGTTCACAAGGGCCGGAAGAACATCGGCATACGTAGATTTCAGCTTGGCTAACGCCCGATAAGAGAGGATTTTTCCCGGCACAGGGTCTTCGCTCGCTAACTCCTCAAGAATATCCGAATCAGTTGACCAACCGGTTTTAATTTTTGCTCGCGGCGGCGGTGTCAAACCCCGATCAGTAAACAGGATTTCTTGTAGCTGTTTGGGTGAACCGAGATTAAAACGCTTACCCCCACAGAGGGCAAAAATCTCTTCTTCAAGGTCGATCAATCTCCGAGAAAGCTCCGCTGAAAATGCCGACAATTCGTCTTGCTGAAGGCGTATACCACGATTCTCCATCGCGGCCAGGACAAGGGTAAGTGGCATTTCAAGGGTGTGAAATAACTCAGCAAGCCCTTCACGCGTCAACCGCTCCTCGAGCAGTTCAAATAGCCGCCACGTCAAATCGGCGTCTTCGGCCGAATATTGGGTCGCCAAAGTGACTGGCACTGCCGAAAAATCGGGAAGTTTTTTTACCACCTCGTCATACGAAAGGCCTTTAACATTCAGATACTTCAGCCCCAAGGCCTCTAAGTTGTAGACCGCCGCCGAGGCCTCCAACAACCACGCCGCCACCATCGTGTCATGAAAAACGCCCGCCAAACGGAGGCCCCGACGCAACAACAACTTGGCATCAAATTTAAAGTTCTGGCCGACGAGTTTGAACGAAGAATCTTCCCAAAGGGGACGAAAAGCCGCTAGAACCTCGGCTTCTGATAACCAAGGCCCTGGATAGGCCGACTCGGGGGCTGCTCTTAACGGAATATAGGCGGCTTCACCAGCTTGGCAGCACAGGGACAATCCGCACAAATCGGCCGAAAAGGTATCCAGCGAAGTCGTCTCAAAATCGAAGGCCCCTGCCCCAGCCTTAATAAGCTTATCACGCCAAAAAAGCAAACGTTCGGTGGTCACAACTGTTTCATACGCCCCACTGAGAGCCTGGGGCCCCGAAGGAACAGCCAGCTCAGCCTCGGTAAAGAGCTGCCCCGAGGAGGTATTCGTCAAAGCTTTCCATTCTGCTAGGAGGGACTTAGCATGTAGCTTTTGAAAAATTTCGGCCGCTTTGCCCTGAGTATTCCACACCAACCGGGTGGTTTCGTACGAAAATCCACAGTCAACTTCGCGCAATTGAGCAAGTTCACGGCTCAAAAAAGCGCTTTCGCGGCCTTTTTCGAGCTTTTCTCTTTGGGAAGCGCTTTTGAGCTGGGGTAAGTTGGCGTACAAGTTGTCCAACGAGCCCCAATCCGCCAAAAGTCGGTTGGCTGTTACCTCGCCAATTCCCGGCACCCCGGGAATATTATCTGAAGAATCGCCCACCAAGGCTAACCAATCCAAGATCTGGGTGGGCTGAACACCCTTATCGGCAAAAACCTCTTCGGGGCCAAACTCTCGGTAGCCGCCACGGCCGTCGGAACGAAGGGCCTTCACCGTCCCCCCCACCAATTGAAGCAGATCTTTATCGTTCGAGGCGATCCAACAAACGGTTTGATCGGCGCCGCAAACTCGGGCACAGGTGGCAATCAAATCGTCCGCCTCGTAGCCATCTTTTTGCAAAAGCTTAAAGCCTAGCTCGGTTAACAAGGTTTCAATCAGGGGTAACTGCGACAATAAATCTTCGGGGGCCGCCTCGCGATGCGCCTTGTACTCCGGATACATTTCATGCCGAAAGGTCGGAGTTCGTGAATCGTATAAAATGGCGACGTGAGTGGGGCGATAGGTACGAATCAGCTGAAATAAGGTTTTGACAAAACCAAAGACGGCGTTGACGTTACTGCCATCAGGGGCCAACAAAGGCTTTCCGGCAAAGGCAAAGTACGAACGAAAAATTTGGCCAAAGGCATCGACCAAGAGGACTTTATTTTCCATAAAGCGATTCTAGAAGCTTAGGGGGCCTTGGACAAGGAGGAAAGCACTGCCTCATTGTAAGAGTTTGCCGCCCGTGCGGCCAATTGTTGAGCCGCTGTTTGCACTAAGTTCCCTACCAGGGCACCGACAAGGCCAGTCAACGCTGCCGTCACCACGACCGGCCCCGAGTTGGAGACCCCGGCATTCGCCACGAAAATGCTCGCCACCGTCAGTCCCATACCTCCCCATAACAGACCATTCCCCCACGCATCAACCGTCTGATAGCGTTTTACCAGCTCATGGCTGGCGGGGTTGGCCGAGAGCCTCTCGACTAATCGTTGATCAAGACCGAAGGCGGTACCACTGACAAGGCCCTGGTATTCAAGGGTTAAGCCGTCCCCCCACCGTAGTCCAAAATGAAATAAAGGTGAAACCTCGGGCACGGAGTTTTGAGCATTGGCAAAGGGTGAGACGCTCAACAGGAGCAGAAGCATCAGCTCGAACGGGGGGCGTCTTTTCATCTTTTAGGTAGAAATGTCGATCATTCTCGCCGTCGAAGAGCCCGAACCATAGGGGTTTTTGGGTCGAGGACGCAGTTTGAGAAGTTCTGACCGGACTTCTTCCATCTTTGCCGACAAGAGACTGCGGTTTTTGGCATTCTTTTCTTGAACTTGCACCTTTAATGCGGCAAGGTTCTGCTTTAATTCGACGACCTCGGCATCCTCGGCGTCAGGGTTGGTCTGTTTCCAAACGGCTTCGAGTGGGTCGAGAACCTTTTGAAAGGTGCCAATTTCGGCTACCAGGGACTCTTCGATTTTTACTTGCTCTTGAAGGGCTTCAAGACGTCCCTCTTGAACGCTAACCTTTTCTTGATCAAGCACCTTTAGGTAGGTCGAGAATTTTTCGCGCTGTTGATGCAGGGTTTCTTTGAGTTTTTTGAGTAAGGCGACGCGGCGTTCTAGCTCTGAGTTCGCCAACACTCTTCTACCCCGCGATATTGACGCCGACTGCGCCCGTTCCCGCGTCTTCGGAGCGGACATTGGCGATTTGGGCCCAGGCACTGCGTAAGTCTGACAAAAAGTCCCTCACGGGAACCAAAATCTCAACACTCTTCTTCATGTTCCCTTCACGCAACTTTTCGTTGAAAAAGAGGTAGAGACTAAGGAGGTTGCGAGCCATTTCGCCCCCCCGGTCAAAATCCAGACCAGCCATCAGCTCGGTAACAACATCTTGGGCCCGAATGAGGGCATTGTGTACCACATCGAGCTTTTTCGATTTTTCTTCTAGCAATTTAATGGCGATTTCTGTCTGTTTGATGGCTTCATCGTACAGCATGACAATCAGCTTCCCCTGGCTGGCTGTCCGTACCGAAACCTCGCGGTAAGCACTCAAAGGACCTTTCAGAACACTCATGCTCCCCCTCCTGGAACCCTAGGTCTACGTTACAGTTTCGACAGGTTTTTGACGGGCCTTAAACAAATTGTCAAAAACCCGCTTAATTCAGAGAATGTTCCCGTAACTTTGAAACAGAAACAAAGCTATAACCGGCTTGTTTCAAGGCATTTAACAGCAGGTCCAAACGGCGAAAAAAGCTGTCCCCCGTTTTACTATCTCTTTCCCCAAGGGTCAATGGTACGATAGCCCCGGGACGAACACTTTTTAACAGCGTATCGATCCACACCGAAGACTCCAGGCGCCCCCCTACCGGAGCAGGGAGCTTTAAGTCGGTACCCACCGTCACGTATCCGGCCTTGGCAGCCGCCTGGACCACCCCAGGGGAGTAACCGGAGGGCCACCAAAGCGGCGAAAGCTCCGTACCAGTTTTTCGGTGCCAATCATCTTCTTGCCGGGCTAGGCCCTTAGGAATAAAAGCCCCACTCGCGTCGGTCGAAGAAAACTGAAACGGAATATAAAACCCATTGGCGGTTTCTGCTCCGGAGGCCGCAATTTCTCGGCAAGCCTCAGGGTGTCGGCGTAAAAAATCTCCGTTCACAAAAAACGTTGCCCCAGCCTTCCACGAGCGCAAAGCCGACAAAACCTCTCCTAGCCCTTGATCTGAGTCTTGAGCCAAAAACACTAAGGCGATTTCTCGTTTTTCATCCCGAGCACCGTGAGTAAACACCCCGTCGGGCGACTCTGTTTCCGGCTGATTTTTCAAGGCAGGGGGTTCAGGCAAGGGGGGCGGTAGCAAGGGAACCGTAACCGACCGGTCTAACAACCTCACCATAATTCGGTTGTGAACTTCAGAATTGAGACTTTGTAAAAACACTCTCACCTGAGCATTGTCCGTCTGTCGGGCGGGCAGAGTGCTCCCTGAAATGGGCTGCCAGACCCCTTGAGTCCAAGCCCATAGCCCCTCACCCTCCTTGGCAATGGGGACTCCTTTTTGATCAAACGCGATGCCCTGAGCCGCACCCAGCACCAAAGGGGTCTTGAGTCCCGAAACCAACGACAGCTTCTGCACACCCGAGACCGAGCATAAAAGCACATCCTGGCCCTGCCAAAAGGCCGCCCGCGTTCCTTGCTGAGCAAAAAAATTCTGTTGAGAAAAATCTGTGGCCTTTCTGAGTGAAAGACCATCGCTGGTTGTCAAGAGAACCTGTTTGTCGTTTGATGAGGCGGCTATATCGAGAAAATCTCCACCCTGGGCCTGAAGCCTGGCCCCCTTTTGAGTCAGTTGAAAGACTGCCGAAAGAGGAGTCCTAAGGTTATTCACCAGCACCTGCGCCCCTTGCTCGGACCAAAGGACTCGCTTCACTCGGCTTCCCCCGGGCAAAGGAACGTAGGCGCCCCCCTTCCAAGTGGGGGCTCCGTCGTGAAAGTAGCCTGTGGATTTCAACAACAGCGTACGACCCTCCACCAATAGCAGAACGAAGCGAAGGTCAGGAGACAGCCAAAACCTGTCAGTGGCGGGGTCAAAGGCCAGAGGAAACGCTGTAACCAGGCCCCAGGTTTGGTACTTGGCCCCGAAGAGGCTAAGGGCATAAAAATCCTGAGGAAGTAATCGCCACAGCGAGTTGTCACGGACATACACGAGATCACCATCGGGACCCCAGCGCACACTTGAAAGGAGTCCAGCGCCCAAACAGCGCAGGGCTTCGGGGGGAACTCGATCTTGAGCATGCTGTTCCATCGAATAGTAGTAAAGGCGGTCAGCTTTCACATAGACAAAAAACTCTCCGTTGGGTGACCACAGGGCAGGAGCCTCGTTCGTCGATAAGGTAATTCCTTGGGTAATGCGCTCCAGAATTCCCGTTTTGATATTCCAAAGGGCTAAGTCACCCTCAACCGGGGATTTTTGAATTTGCACCAAAGCCCAAACGCCGTCGGGAGAATAGGCCGAAGGAAGGGGCTTACCCCAACGCAACAAGGATTTTCCTGCAAAGCTGTCCGGTGAAACCGTAATGACCTTCCCCTGAGGAAGTAAACGAAAGGTACCGAAAGCGTTTGACCATTGCAAAACCTTGGCTTTTGCCAACCATTGGGCGGTATCCACAGGAAAAGTTAAAGTCGTCAACTGACCTGAGCCTAAGTCGGCTTCAAACCACCCAGTATCCGTACCTTGAGCCGAGCTAGCCCGCACTGAAAAAACAAGATGCTTTCCCTGATCAACCGACAGACCCGAAAAACTCACTTGAGCGGACAAGGTACCTGTCAAACTGCTCAAAAGGAGTAGACACCCCCAATTTTTCATGGACACTTCCTTAACGGTTTCTTACCAATTCCCACGCATCCAACGCGTCTTCTAAAGCGGCAAGACGGCATAACAAAGCATTTAACCGGTTGATCTGCCGTTGAACTTCGCGATCGTTTAAGCCTTTTAAAGACTCGTCGAGGACTTGCGAGAACTCGGGAACCTCGTGAAGACGGGCCCCACAACTGGGACAATACAAATAACTGCGGTTGACCACAGTCGAGCAACGGGGGCAAAACTCAACTTCCATCTCTTTATTGTAAAAGCGCCCCCGCTCCCGCGCAAGACAAAAGCTTTACTGCGGGGCAAAGTACCCCAATTGGCCACGCCCCGTTTCTTTGTTGAAACGAGATACCTCTACCCTGACCGGAATCAGCTGAGTTCCATCTTGGGTGGGGGTAATTGCAGTGTAACTTAGGGCATACATGCCACTAACCCGATTGTTCTGATCGTCGAGAAACATCCGAAGGTCTTGGTGGGAGGAGTAAACTCTTCCCCCAGTGGCTTTAACCAAATATTGAATTTCGGGGGGCAAAGGATTGTCGGCCACGGTAACTACACTAAAGACGATGGCATTGTTTTTGAGGTAGTCGGCCACTTCTGGTAAGGCATAACGGGCAAAGGCCCGAGGCGGAAGGTTACCCGAAGTCAGATAAACCACTGTTCTTTTGCGCAAAGAGGGAATCATCGAAGAAGCGGCCAGGCGAATGGCAACATCCAGTTCGCCCCGCGAAGTCAGAGTCGAGGGGTCGGTCGCTGCCGCTTCATTATCGGTAGCCGAAGAAAGCCGATGATTTTGGGGTACCGGGTGCCTTGCGGCGGCAAATAACCCTATACCGCCTTTATCGGCCCAGGCGCGACTAAAAAATCCGACGGTATGACGAACCGCTTCGTCAGCGTCAGCCATGCTGGGATCTCGGTCCACAAGCAGAGCAACATCCGCGTCACGAGACCTAAACCCCTGAAAGGTAAGCTGAGTATTGACCACCCGCGTCCCGCTTTCTGAAAGTATCAGGTTGGAGGCGTCCAAACCGGTTACAGGGCGTCCCCAACGGTCCTCAACATCAAACCAAACCGAGATCTTGGGGTAAGCAGAGCGATCGACACGAAGAACTCTCACCCATAAGCCGGAATAAATCGTGTGTCCCTCGGTGAGAATGCGAATCTTGCTTGCGTCAAAATCTGCTAGTAACAAGTCTTGATTGGCGTCGATGACCGCATCGGTTACCTTTAGGCCCTGATTCCATTCGGGGTCAAAGGGTGTTACGGTATTTTGGACAGGATCAAGAATCCAAACTTTCGGCCCGTCAGAAACTAAAAGCCTACCATCTGGCATAAGTGACAAGCCCTCAGGGCCTTGAAAACGGTCCTTGCCATAGGTTTCCAGCCAGTTACCACTGGTATCAAAGGCGTAAACGGCTCGCTTGTTTTTGTCTGCCACATAGATCGTGTCAGGGGTCGCTGCCAACCCTGTAGGCTCCGAAAGACCATCAAAGCCCACCGTAGGCCCACCAAACGAAAATAGAAATTTCCCCTCAGGATCAAACTTAGAAACCCGAGCATTGCCCCAGTCCGAGACATAGATGGCCTGGCCATCGGTGGCTAGGAACTGTGGTCCCAAGAATTGACCGTCCCCCCGGCCTGTGCCGCCAAAAGTTTTAATGGTCAAGCCATTGTGATCAAGAATCGCGACGTTATCGGTGGTAAATTGGCTGACATAATAGTGGTCGCGAAAGGGCAAAACATCAAAAGGCGCCCGTAAACGACCCACTGCCCCGACAAAGCGTTGTTCTAAGTCGCCGTTGGCGTTAAACCTCATCACGTCTTCACTGCCAAAGGCCGCAACCAGGAATCCTCCATCGGGCAAGGGGCGAACCGCCGTGGGCCGTAGGAACAGAGCCCTTCCGGTACCGTCCTTGGTCTTGCCATTTAGCTCATACAGCGGTAGGTAGCGGTCAGGCCGCTTTGTCTGAGCATCCAAAGACCGGCGGGCCTCTACCACATCGACCACATGGGACAAGTATTCATGCGTCCCACCGCTATTCAAAACATGGTGCCATTCAACGAGGGCTTGAGAAACTAAACCGGTCGCATAGAGAGTGTTACCCAGCCATTCGCGGATGTCGGCACGTTCCGGTTTGTAACCCAGAGCCTTCTGAAACGAAACCAGGGCACGGTTATACTGGCCATTATTATAAAGGTCGACACCATCTCGAAACGCAGAATCTGCTCGAACCATATTGTAGTCTAGCGGCTGGTCCTGAGCGGCAGCACCGACGGTCAACACCAAAAATAACCCAAGGCCAAAAAAAATCTGTTTCATGAACGTCTCTTTGGGGCACTTAGTTCGCCTAAGGCTTGAAGCGCCGCCTGATAATGTTGGTGAAAGTCCGGGTTGTCCGGCTGAGCCCGCATCGCTTTTTCTAGGTAAAATTTAGCCACCTTGTCTTGCCCCATACGGTGGTAAACCCAGCCCAGCGAATCGAGGTAGGTAGGGTTTTCGGGTTTTAAGGCTAAAGCCTTTCGGCACAACTGAAGGGCCCTCTCCAAAAACACTCCTTCTTCGGCCAAAATGTAGCCCAAGGAATTCATGGCGTTAGCGTTTCCGGGGTCTAGCGTCACCGCACGGTTAAGCCAAGCGACGCCCTCTTTTCCCCGTCCAGTCGCCCACAGCACATAGCCATAGTTAGAAAAAACCTGAACGGACTCTACCCCTTCGTCAATCATACCCCTCAGTTCTTTTTCGGCAGCGGGGTACCTTTTTTCAGTCGTGAGTAAAAAGGCCCGAATCATCCGGGCCTGTAAAATCTTCAAGAAGTTGCTCTCTTGAACGATCACTAAGTCTAACGACCTCAAGGCTTCGTCAGCTTTGCCTAATTGCGAATAGCACAGGGCTTGGTAGTACGCCGCCTCAGGAACTTCAAGAGGATCAATGTCCTCAAGAAAATACAGCGCCTGTTCAAAGTGACCTTCTTCAAAAAGCCGCAGACCTTCTTCCCAAGGATCGTTCACGAGGTTCTCCTCTCGGAGCGTTCCTGAAGAGCCACGGGATGGCTTGCCACCACCGTACAAGACACTCTGCCCCGCCTCACAGCCGCCCAATCCGAGCCCTCGGCGATCGCGTCGTCCAAAATCAACCCCTTGACCCAACACCATACCTCGCCGCCCGGGGCTTCAAACTCCACAACCTGATCGTAGTAGCGACGCTCACTGGGAACGGCCCATTCGGCTTCGAGAGGTAAAAGGGGTCGTGACGGAAAATTGACGTTTAAAAATGTTCCCGGCGTCCAATCGGCAACCCAGTCTTCAAGATTCTGCCGAACAAACTCCGCACCATGAGAAAAATCCCACGGGGCCGACTGTACGTCCAGCGAAAGGGCCACACCAGGCACCCCTAAAAGTGATGCTTGGCGGGCCGCTGCCGCCGTTCCCGAGTAAATTAAGTCCGTTCCCAGATTAGGGCCATGGTTGATCCCTGAAACTACGGCGTCAAAGGTGGGCACCAAGGAGCCACGAAAGGCTAAAAAAACACAGTCCGCTGGTGAACCTGAGCAGGCAAAACGGCGATTACCCCGGCGAGAGAGCTTAACAGGCCCCCTCATCTGGATCGCGTGACTCTGTCCGGAGCGCTCACCGTCAGGTGCCACCACCCAGATTTCATGATCCGCTAAAGCGTTTTCGAGAGCTGTCAAGCCCTGACTGTCTATTCCATCGTCATTGGTCAGAAGAATCCGCATCCGGTCCCCTCCCTGAGGCATTTTACCGTCTCAAAGAAGACCTTTCAACTGGAGCGGGGCTGGTCGAGCCGGGCACCTGAAGAGGGCCGAAAGCTGGTAAGTTCAGCTTTAAACCCAAAAATTCGCTCATATTCCTCGGCTAAGGTACGAAATTTGACCCAAGCCGAGGGTTTTCCCAGGGCTAAAACGCTAGAGCCGGTTTCTTCACCCGTTAATCGGGCCCCCACCAAGCCCTCTGCGTCTTGCAAGCGTTTGACCAGCCAATCAATTTCGGGACAGGAAACCTCAAACAAATCCCGCAGGCTTTCATGCGAACGGTGCATAAGACGTCCCACACTCACCATATCGTGGGTTTTTAAAAATTCGACAGCTTCTTGAAGCCGTACCAGCTCATCGATAATATGCAAACTTCGCCGTCGGGCGGCCTCGGGAAGCGTTCCCACCCCATCCCTAAGGTCCGATTTTGAATAATCTCTAAGAGACTTACCGTTTCTTCCGTCGTTAAGAAGCTTGAGGCAGAGCTCGCAGGCCTCTCGGGCGGCCTTGACTGACTCGCTGGAGCTAGGGGGAACTCGGGAATTGATGACCGCCAGCTCCCAACCGGTGTCAGGGAAGGGCAAGTTGACGCCCTCACCCCGGCGAGAATCGTACCAGAACAGGTGATTTTCAACAGCGTTGACAAGGGTCTTTCCGGTGCTATGGCCCACGGGAACGCCCAAAAATTGATTTTCGGCCTGGTAAGCCAAGGTGGTTAAGACCTCGGTAGAGAGACCGGCTTGAAAAAACTCGTTAAAGGCCAAAGCTGAGGCCAAGCACAGCGCCTGTGAGGAACCTAGACCAATCGACTGGGGCACGTCGCCACAAACCACCATATCCAAACCGGTTAAAGCAACCCCCAGAGCCGCAAAACCCGCCAAAACCCCCTTAGGGAGATTGGCCCAACGGTCTTCTTTTCGGTACTTCATACTGGTGGCGACCGCTTTCTTTCGTTCGTTGTACTCCCGAGAAAAAAACTTGACCACATGGTCGGGCCGGGGACTAACGCTCACCCAAACCCGAAAGCTGGTGGCGGCGCTCAGAGTAATTCCTTGGGCGAATTCCGTATAATCGCCGAAAATTCCCACTTTTCCTGGGGCTGAGGCCACCACAGTGGGCAGAGAACCATACTCCTGAACATGGAGATCGCGGCAACTGAGGAGTTTAGGATCCAACCATTTTTCCTTTTTCCTAGTTTACGTCGAAAACGTGGTATCTTCAATGACTTTTTGCTATAATGCGGAATATGTCTCCTTCATGGATCTGGGCCGTTCTTGCCTCCGCCGTTTCTGTCTCGCTGGCCATGCCCAACGAGCTTCAACTTTCGGGTAGCCCTTTGGTCGCTTTGGTGGCCTGGGTTCCTTTGTTTTGGGCGCTCAAACAAACCAAGCGGAACAGCGAGGCCTCGCTGTTGACGGGGCTTTTTACCTTCGTGGCGACCCTGATTCAATGCTACTGGCTGGCCTTTTTTAAAGATTATGCTTTCTGGACTCTGATGGGACCAGCTGTTGCCGAAGCGGGTTTTGGTGCCTTACTTGGCCCCTTTCTGCGACGTTTTCTTCAAGAAAAAACAGTTTGGCGACCCTTTGCGGTGGGAGCAACTTGGGCTGTGTACGAATACCTGCGCTCCAATGGCTTCTTGGGCTTTCCTTGGGGTCTGGCCCCCTACCCGTTTCATGGCTGGCTGTGGCTGATTCAAATCACGGACCTAACAGGCTTGGCTTTCTTGGCCTTTTTAGTGATTGCCCTCAACGTTTGGCTAAGCGATTTGGCCGATAGCCTAAGTCTTCATGAGAAACCTGACTTTACCCCTGGTTGGGTGCTAGCAAGTCTTACGGCCGTAACAGCCCTCTACGGTGTCGTCAAGCTCACGACTCCTGCGCCCGCTCCGATCGCGTATGCCCGGTTAGCCTTGGTGCAACAAAGCAGCGATCCTTGGGCTTCGAACGGTCCATGGCCTTCGTCTGCCGACCGCGATTCTTTACGCGAAGCGGTAAAACTCAGCCTGGAAGGCTTACACCAGGGCCGTATTAACATGGTTGTCTGGAGCGAAACCTCGATTCGCGGTCCTCTTCAGTTCAGCCGGCCTTTTTATGAGTACCACCCGGCTGGGCACACCCTGATGAGTGTGATCCGGTCTCATGATGCGTATTGGTTGTTTGGCAATCCCTACGCTCAAAGCCCCGACGCCGAAGATCCCGGTTGGGTAAATGCGACAGTTCTCATGAACCCCGCCGCTAAGATTGTCGATTACTACGGAAAAATTCAGCAGGTCCCCTTTGCCGAACACATTCCGTTTTGGAACGTGCCCTTTGTCCGCAATTTCTTTAAATCGGTGATCGGGCTGGAGGGTAGCTGGTCGTTGGGGCGTAAACTGACGGTTTTTCATCTGCCCCTTCCTCGGGTCGGCCACCAGACCAAAGCCACAGAGCTCGCCTTTAGCACACCGATCTGTTTTGAGGACGCCTTTCCGTGGTTGACCCGACTGATGGTGCAAAAGGGAGCCCAGGTTTTAGTAAACCTTACCGATGATTCTTGGTCCAAAATGGCCTCAAGTGAAGTCCAACATGAAGTCGCGGCTCGCTTTCGAACCGTCGAAGACCGTGTCTATCTGGTGCGCTCTACCAACAGCGGTGTCACTGAGATGATTGACCCTTGGGGGCGCACCGTTAAAGGGCCCCTTCCTCTGTTTCGCCCTGGCGTTCTGGTCGTTAAAGTACCGGTCACCGATCGCACCGGCGAGACCTTCTATGTTCGGTTTGGTGATTGGTTGGTAGGTCTGTTCAGCCTCCTCCTCTTGGGGAGGCTTTTCATGCCTACATCGTATTCATCGATTTTAAGAAGGCGTCGTTAGTCTTAGTTTTACGCATCTTGTCGATCAACAGCTCGCTGATCTCAAGATCATCCATGGGCCCCAAGACCTTACGAAGTACCCAGAGTTTATTTTGTTCCTCTTCGGTCAACAAAAGCTCTTCTTTACGAGTTCCTGATTTCTTGATGTTGATGGCAGGGAACAACCGGCGATCCGAAAGGCGCCGATCGAGGTGAATTTCCATGTTTCCGGTGCCTTTAAACTCTTCAAAGATGACTTCGTCCATGCGGCTTCCGGTATCGACCAGAGCCGTCGCCACAATGGTCAAACTGCCACCGCCCTCAATATTTCGTGCCGCGCCAAAAAAGCGTTTAGGTTTATGGAGGGCGTTCGAGTCAACACCACCCGAAAGAATCTTGCCGCTGGTAGGTACTGTTTGGTTATAGGCACGGGCAAGACGGGTAATAGAGTCGAGCAAAATCACCACATCTTTTTTATGTTCGACCAATCGGCGGGCTTTTTCCATGACCATTTCGGCAACTTGAACGTGGCGGGCCGCCTGTTCGTCAAAAGTCGAGGCAATCACTTCGCCCTGAACGGTCCTTTGCATATCCGTCACTTCCTCGGGGCGCTCGTCAATTAAAAGGACGATCAAATGAACTTCGGGGTGATTTTCGGTGATCGCATTGGCAATGCGCTGCATCAGGATGGTTTTTCCGGTACGAGGGGGTGAAACAATCAGACCGCGGCTCCCCTTGCCGATGGGACAAAAAAGATTAATAAGTCGGGTTGAAATTTCGCCAACCGTGGTTTCCATATTCAGACGGGTGTCCGGATACAACGGTGTCAGGTTATCAAAGCTGATGCGCGTCTGGGCCACCGAGGGGTCATCATAGTTGACGGTTTCAACTTTCAGCATGGCAAAGAAGCGTTCCCCTTCTTTGGGGGGACGGATCTGACCATAGACGGTGTCGCCGGTCTTAAGGTTGAACAGGCGAATTTGACTAGGGCTGATGTACACGTCATCGGTACCCGCGAGGTAAGAGTTTTGCGGGGAACGCAAAAAGCCATAGCCGTCCGAGAGGATCTCTAAGGCTCCGTAGGTAAAGATTACCCCCCGCTGATCGGAATGTGCCCGCAGGATTTGAAAAATAATATCCTGCTTCTTCATCACGTTGAGCTCTTCCATCGAGAAGGTCCCATAACTCGCGGCTTTATTACGCAAATCTTGCATATTCATTGCCGTCAGGTCATTGATTACCAATTTATTGGTTTCATCAAACTGAACGGCGGCATAACGATCGTCACGTCCCCGGTCGCGTAGGCTACGGTCGCCCCGTTCCGGACGATCGTTGCGATTTTGGTCACGGTCACGGAAATCTCTGCCTCCCCGACGGTTTTTATCCCTAAAGTTACGCGAAGGACGGGGAGCCTCTGGCTCTACAGCTTCAGCAGTTTCGGCAGTTTCCGAGGGAGAATTGACTTCGGAAGTCGTAGCCTCGGCCGAGAAGGTCAATGAACTTTCGCTCGGTTGCTCCTCGGGTGCTTTTTCTTCGACTTCGGTAGGACGGCGACGCGGACGTTTCACAATGCGGACAGAAGACTGCCCGGCTTCTTGATCAGTGGGCGAGTCAACAGACGGGGACTCGACAGAAGGGGTTGTCTCGGTACTTGAGAGCTCAAAAGACTCAGCTTCGTCTAAACTCATGGATTCTCCAGAAAGAGGTTAAAAAATTTCATCACGATAGGTGGTTTGATAAGACATAAAAAAAGGTTTTGGAAATTCCCTTAAAAAAGGAAATAAGAACAGAAAACGGATTTTGGTTAATTATCCCTGTCAAGGCCGACGCTGTCAAGCCGTCCCTCCTGTTGCCACCAACGGTACAAAACCTGACGGGCAACTTCGGCAGACCGCCGTTGAATTTGTTTTCTTGGGCCTCTTAAGCGCAGACATACAGCGCTGGGAGGCCATGGCCCCGCCACCCCCAACCAAACGGTTCCCGCCGGTACACCTTCTGAGGGTCCAGGACCAGCAACGCCGGTGATAGAGAGCGCCAACGAAGCCCCCGAAAGCCTTAGGGCACCCTCGGCCATGACTAAAGCCACCTCACGACTGACGGCACCGTAACGCTCCAAGGTTGCCTGAGGAACTTCCAAGCACCGATGCTTGGCCTCATTGGTATAAGTGACCCAACTTCCCCACAAAACGCGAGAAGCTCCTGGTTGGGCGGTCAACTGAGCCGAAACCAAGCCCCCTGTACACGACTCCGCTACAGCTAGAGTTAAACCGGCGTTTTCTAAAAACTGTAACAGGGCGCGGGGGCTAACGTTCAAAGGACTTCGAGGGACTGCTTGAGCTGGGTGGGGTTAGCTGAAAAGACATCAACACCATCAGCGTTTTTGAGCATTTCGACTTTGCCTTCAAAGACCACACCATCGGCCATTTTCAATTGCGAGGTGCGAATATTGCCGTAAACTTTTCCCGAAGGTAAAAGTTCAACTTGGCGAACGGCTTCAATGTCGCCTTTAATTGTTCCACCTACCACTAACGATCCCACTTTGACCGACGCCACCACTTCGGCGCCTTTTTCGACTGCCAACGAGCCCTTGGACTCGATATGCCCCTCACAGTGGCCTAAGATACGCAAAGAATCGTCAAAGCGAATAGTGCCATTAAAGACTGTCTGACTACCTAAGGTTGTTCCCGCTTCATCAGGAATAAATGTTGTTTTTTTCATCGTTTTTTCTTTTGTGGGGCTACAGCAAAGACCCCATCCCAGTCAGGAGCCGGAGGATTCTGCAGATAATGCTGACAGCGAAAATAGTAGACCTTAGAAGGACCGTCTTCGCGGTCAATGGCCAAGGCCGAAGCAAAACAATCTTTGGCTTTGACAAAGTCACGTAGATGGTACTGCCGACGGCCTTCTGCAAAGAGATTCAGAATCTTTTGCTTATCTGCGCTGTTCACTCGCCCCTCCCACCGGATCTTTCTGGTTAAGACACTCCGTTAAAGTTTTTCTGGAACTTTTCTTCTAAATCTTCGACGCTTACTTCAGACGACTTGAGTTTGTCGCCTTCGGTTCGCAATTCTTGAATTTCGTCACGCAGACCTGCCAACGCAGCCAAGACTTCTTCGGCCTCTTTGGTAACTAGCTGGCGAAACCTCACAATTTGGTCGGCATCTTGGGTATTGAGCCCCCTAGCCGCCGATAGGACCTCATCCATGGGTCCCTTTAAATGATCGGTAAAATACACCAGAGATTTATTGAGGCTTTCGATTAAGGCCAAACGACGTTCGCGGTAGATGAGCTGAGCCGAAAGCTCTTTGTTGCGAAGCACCGCTCGAATCCGGGCTAAAACTTCAGAAAAATTGAAGGGTTTTGTAATGTAGTCTTCAATTCCCAGCTCAAAGCCCTCAATTTTATCTTTTACCGCATCCATGGCCGAAAACATGATGATCGGAATATCGTGAAAATGCTCATAGGCCTTACTCTTCTTTAAGAGCTTGGTGAGTTCCCACCCCGTCATCTTGGGCATAATGTTATCAAGAATGATTAAGTCCGGCTTATCCTGTTGGATTAGTTCCAGGGCCTCTTCGCCATCTTCAGCCATCACCACTTCAAAGCCAAGGCGTGACAGCATGACATCAAAAAAATCAAGGTTTATCGGTTCATCATCAACAATAAGGATTTTCCCTTTCAATGCCACAATCCGCTCCCGTGCTTCGATTGTCACACAAGCTGACAGGGTTGTCAATGCAAAACCTCCCGAAGCGACCGATAGCTAGCAAAATGTCTTTTGTCTAGGTAAGCGTGAGAGTCTTTTCTACGTTATACCGACCCTCTCTTCTAGGTAGGGAAGAGTCTCTCTATAACGTAGCAAAAGCCCCTTTAGGTCCGGGCCCGAGAGCGCCCGCGCCAGCGTATCAAGAGCGCGCTGACAAGACCAAGGAACACGCCGAGCAAGGCCAGGCGCCCACCCCAATCTCCCCATTGGGTATAAAACGTCAACTTCGTCTTAGCCAAGGGTACTTTGACTTTGAGAACGCCTGGGGTAAACTCTGGGTAGCTGGCCAAAAGGGTTCCGTCAGGGGCAACGGCCGCCGTGGTTCCCCCGTTGGCGGCGCGAACCAAGGGAACGCGGTTTTCAACGGCACGCCACACGGCTAAGGCAAGGTGTAGCCTCATGGGAACCACCGACCCCGACCAGGAATCATCAGTTACATTGACTAAAACCTGGGCCCCGTTCTTAACGAAAGGCCGGCAGGTGCTTCCAAACGCATCTTCAAAACAGATCGGCGTCCCCACCTTTACGCCGGCAACGGTAAGGGTATTGGCCCGAGTCCCTGCCTGCCAAAAATGGGTATCTTGATCTTCTAACCACTGCCATACCCAGGGCAACTCGCGCCGATAAGGAAAAGATTCCGTAAAAGGAACCAGACGTCGTTTTTTATAGATTCCGGTCCATTGGCCCTGCCAGGCCAGCACCGCATTCCAATCTTCATCGCGAAGTTTGCCGTCCTTGAACACCTTTTCTCGATGGTCGTTCCCGATCAAAAAGGCCTCGGAACGTGACTTTAGCCAGCTGACTAGCTCGAGTACGAGGTTTGTATCGGGTGTGGGGTCGCGGTACTTTTCGTGATAAAAAACCGAGGGAACAAAGGCGGTTTCTGACCAAACCACAATCGAGGCGGGGTTATGAGCTTGAGCCGCTTCGGTAAGGTTTTTTAACTTTTGATAGCCGGCTTCATAGGCGGAATACCCGCCTTTCCAGGGGTCTTGAACATGCTGAACGAGGGCAAAACTTACCTTCGGAGCCGTCACCTCTTGAGCTTGCCAAACAGCTTGACGCCAGGCCCCCCACCCCACGAGAACGACAACAGCCGCGCTAACCCCACCCCATGACCACAAGACAGAGGCTCGGTTCTTCACAAGGCGAGCCGACCAAGCGGCCCAGGCCGCCATGAGTGCTGTTACGAGCCAAGGGCCTGCCCACGAGGCTGTCTGCAAAACCCAAGACAGTTGCCATTGCGTGGAAGCCAGCGAAGCGTAGGGGTAGCCTAAAAAACCTACAGTTCTTAGCCACTCAAAGGCGGTCCAAACCAAGGCCTGCCACCAGGGGGCAGTACGCGGCCACCAGCGTTCAAAGAGGGCTAAAACCCCAAAAGCGAGGGCATATTCGGGAATTTCGACGGTCGAAACGACCGCAAAGGCCACAGGCTGAAAGGTTAACAGCCAGAATTGGGTAAAGAGGATTAAAAAAAAGGAAAAAAGAGCACCGCCTAAGATTGCGGCCCCCCAAGAGCGTTGGCGAAGAAAGAGAAACAGAGGAACGGGTGCCAGCCACCCCAAAACGCCCCAGCCATTCCCTAGGACATTAGGGAGAGCGGCGGCCCACAAGACAGCCGCCCCGGGCAAAAAAGCCCAGGACAGGGGACGCAGACGACCTCGGTTCACCGCACGACTACTCGCGCAGATCCCAGGTTTTTTTCTTGAGGTCTTTTCCTGGACGGAAGACCGTAACACCATGATCCCTCACGGGAACCACTTCACCCGTTTTCGGGTTTCTCGCCTTTTCCCGGCCTTTTCTCGTTCGGATCTCAAAGGTGCCGAAACCGCGTAACTCAACCACGCGGTCTTCCACCAGGGCCGTCTTAACTTCTTCAAAGAACTGGTCAATGACTTCATGAATCGTCTTGCGATTCAGCTCAGTCTTGGCAAAGATCGCTTCAATGATCTCGGCTTTTGTCAGTTTAGGACTCGACACGGGCCCTCCCGGGGTCAGAGGATGGAACTTACGCCTTAGCAGTTAAACGCTTGGCCATGCGCGAAACTTTGCGCGAGGCAGCGTTTCGACTCACCAAACCCTTACGGGCGGCGGTGTCCATGAGCTTCTGCATACGGACAAATTTTTCAGCGGGAGCCTCGGTTGACCCTTTCTTTAGGGCGGCTTCCAGATTCTTTACAGCGGAACGAACCATACTGCGATAGGCTTTGTTTTGAAGCCGGCGGGTTTCGTTCTGACGAATTCTTTTTTTGGCGGAACGCGAATTAGCCAAGTAAGATCACCTCGATCAACAGGAATATTGTTTTACAACAGCTAGAGAAAGTATCAAACGGAGTGGCTTCCTGTCAAGACCGGAATTCAGTATCTTGAATTATCGTGAGTAAATCTTTTGCTATCCTCCGCCCCCACCTCGTTCGCCGCTGGCACTGGTACGCCTTTGGGATCCTTTTTTTATTGGTTGCCAACGCGGGACAACTCCTTTTGCCGCAGTGGATACGCCAAGCCATTGACCATTTGCAGAAAGGCTTGCCACAGAACCAGGACCTCAAGCGCATTTTATTAAGTCTGGCAATCACCGCTATTTTTATCGCTTTGGGTCGCGTAGGGTGGAGATTTTGTCTTACCGGCTCGTCCCGACGCATCGAAGCAGAGCTGAGGGACCGGCTGTTTGCCCACCTCACCATTTTGCCTCCCTCGTTTTATCAACAAACTACCGTGGGTGATTTGCTCGCCCGTGCCACCAATGACCTCGAGGCGATTCGCATGGCGGTAGGGTTTGCTTTGGTGGCGTTCACCGACGCGGTTTTTCTCTCAGGATCCATTTTGGTGATTCTCTTTGCCCAAAACCCCCTACTCACCTTAATCATTGTCAGCCCCTTACCAATCATTACTCTGTTGATTCTTTTGTTCGGAGGCCTGATCAGTAAGCTCTTCAAGGGCGTTCAAGAGGCCTATTCGGGGCTTTCAACGTTTGTTCAAGAACACCTGACCGCCAATCGGGTGATCAAGGCCTTTGTGCTCGAAGACACCAAAGACAAAGCCTTTTGGGAGGCCAACACCCGTTTTAAAGAAGCCAACATGAAGTTAGTACGGTTGTGGGGGTTCTTTTTTCCGCTGATCTCGGCCCTCTCGGGCTTGTCGGCGCTTTTGCTTTTGCTCTTTGGCGGGCAAGCTGTAATGGAAGGAAAACTCTCGCTCGGGCAATTTACCGCCTCTTTGACCTATTTAACGATGCTCATCTGGCCCCTTATGAGTGCCGGTATGGTTGTCAACCTCTTGCAGAGGGGGGCCGCCAGCCTAAGACGCATCGCCGAAATTCTCAATACCGCTCCCGGGATCACCTCGGGAACACCGGCGTTAGGTCGGCCCGAGCGCTTTGATCTGAGCTTTCGCCACCTCACCTGGGGCTATGCAGACCCGGTTTTGCACGATATCTCGCTAGAAATTCCTCAAGGAACCTTTTTAGGCGTGTTGGGAAAAGTAGGAAGTGGCAAGTCCAGCCTCTTCAACCTGCCCCCTCGCTTAGCCGACCCGCCCCCCGGCACCGTCTTTTTGAATGGAAAGGATATTCGCGACTACGATCTGAAAGCCCTAAGGAACTGCTTTGCCCTGGTGCCGCAGACAACCTTTTTGTTTTCAGAAAGCATCAAGGATAATTTAGCCTTTGCGGCCCCCGATGCCGACGAAGCATTTTTACGCCGGATGGCAGAGATTTCTACCATCCACCGCGATTTCGACGGCTTTTCGCAAGGCTGGGAGACCCTGATTGGCGAAAGGGGGGTAACCCTTTCGGGGGGACAAAAACAACGTCTGGCCCTATCGCGAGCCTTAGCCGCCCGTGCTCCCGTCCTCGTGCTCGATGACGCGCTTTCGGCGGTCGACGTCGAAACCGAAGAAAACATCGTGGCCCACCTGAGGCAAGAACGGGCCGGGACCACCAGCATTTTGATTTCGCATAGGGTTGCCACCCTAAGGCGCTGTGATTGGGTGATCGTTCTTGACGCAGGACGGATCGTCCAAGCAGGCCCACCTCGCGAGCTGTTGCAGCAAGAGGGGATCTTTCAAGAAATCGCTCACCTACAGCACGCCGGGGAGGAGCTATGAACAAGCCTAAAGCCCCCATGAAAGACGCCAAGCTTATTCTTCGGCTGACGAGCTTTTTACGCCCCTACCGGTTAGCCGTGGGACTTTCGCTGGCGGCCCTGGCAATAGCCACCGCCAGCGAGTTAGCTGTTCCCGTTCTTTTACAACAGGGGATTGACCAAGGAATTCTTGCGCACAACAGCGCCAATCTAACGATGGCCGGGCTAGGAATCCTGCTCATGCTGATCCTTGACCTCGCCGTTTCGTTTTTTCAGGTCTACAACTTGGCCAAGGTATCCCAAGATGTGATGCGTGACCTGCGGGGCGATCTGTTTGCCCGTTTACAAAGGCGCCGATCTTCGTGGCTCTACCAAAAGCCCACGGGTCAGTTAGTCTCGGCAGTCACGAGCGACATTGCTACGCTCAGCGATTTTTTTAATTCATTTTTTACCTCGCTTTTGAAAGACTTTGTCATGATGGCTGGCGTGGTGGTAACCCTCTTTGTCATCAATGTTTCGCTGGCCCTGTTTACGGTCATCAGCCTGCCACCTGTGCTTGTTTTGGCCGTCCTGTTCCGCCAGGGGAGTCGAAAAGCCAACCGCCGGGTTCGGGCTGGGATTAGCAAGGTAACGACTTTTCTTTCGGAACACCTATCGGGCATGAGCTTGGTGCAATTGTTCACCCGGGAACACGAAACCCGAGGCCGCTTTCAAGGGGCAAACCAAGAGTTGCTGAGGGCCAACCTTGCTGAAATGAAAGTTAACGCGATCTTTCGGCCCTTGATCGATGTGCTGAACTCGACCACCTTGGGCTTTTTGATCTGGTTTGGCACTGGCTTGCACGACCAAGGGGTGGTGACCTTGGGGGCCTTAGTAGCGTTTATTAACTTGGTCAGTAAATTTTACCAGCCGGTGGGTGATATCGCCGAAAACTTTACCCTAATGCAGTCGGCCCTCGCTGGCGCTGAGCGTGTTTTGGCGCTCTGGGAAGACGGAGACCCTCTTCCTGACACGGGAAAATTACGCTGGGACAGCTTTCCGCCTAGTGCCGTCGTTTTTGACAAGGTCGAGTTCTCGTACTTAAAAAATGAACGCGTGCTCAAAGGGGTGAGCTTTCGCCTCGAACCTGGCCAAAAGGTCGCGGTCGTTGGTTACACAGGTGCCGGAAAAACCACCCTGACCAACCTGATGACCCGGTTATGGGATGTCGATTCTGGGTCAATTCGTTACGCAGATCATGATTTACGCGAATTTGAGTTGGCGGACCTGCGCCGCCATGTGCAAAGCGTTTTGCAGGATGTTGTTTTGTTTTCGGGCACCATCGCCGAGAACCTTGATCTGGGCCGAGGCTTACCGCGTTCGGCGCTCGAAGACGTCTGTCGCCGCGTTCACGCCCACGAGTTTATCACTGCTCTGCCTTTAGGCTACGACACCCCGCTCAGCGAAGGGGGGACCAACTTATCGGCAGGACAAAGACAACTCATCTCGTTTGCTCGGACCTTGGCCCAAGACCCCTCTTTGCTGATTCTTGATGAGGCAACGGCCAGTGTCGATACCGTCACCGAAACCCTGATTCAACAGGCTTTGGAAGAACTTTTAAAAGGACGCACCAGCTTGGTGATTGCTCACCGCCTTTCGACAATTCAAAAGGCTGATCTCATTTTAGTTCTTGACGAGGGGCGGGTTGCTGAACGGGGTACCCACGAAGAACTGATGGCACAACGTGGGTTCTACTACGATTTGGTGAAACTTCAGTACGAAAGCGAAGCCTAAAGAGGTAAGGGAGCCTGAAACAGTAAACTGAGTGCGTAGACCAAACTGAAGAGTACCAGCTGGCCCAGCATGGCGCGCATTTGCGGTCCTTTGCTTTTGGCAGAAAAGCCCCGGCGCTTCATGCTTAAAGTCCCCGCCCCAGCAACAACCGCACCTACCAAAAAGAGACTGAGCGACACGGGGGTAAAGGTCCGCCATAGCAGGGCGAGACTCAGCCCCCACGCCGAGGCACCTAAAACAAAAGGGGCCCACGGAGCTAAAGGCCCCAAGACGACGGCCAAGGTACGCCGTCCCGCCAGCTGGTCGGGCTCGCGGTCACAAGTATGGTTGACCGCCAACAGCGCCGCCACCATAGCCGTCGAGGGCAGACTGAGGCGCAACACTTCAGGCGAGAAGTTTCCAGTTCCGACAAAATAAACTAAGATGATCACAAGCCCCCCTAAAAAGGTCCCGGCAAACACCTCCCCCCACGGTGTCCCGCTTAAAGGCCAGGGCCCGCCCGAATACGAAAACCCAACAAGCATCCCCAAGCCCCCTGCCAGAACCATGACACCGCCGCGAAGGGCCACCAGCCCCAGGCCCAGCACCCCGGCGAGCATGTATAGCGCTAGGGCGATCACCAAAGCGGCGCCGGGCGGCGTTCCCTTGTGAACAAGCACTTTGTCGGCTTCAAAGTTCAGCTCACGACGATCGATGCCATGCCAAAAATCAAAGAAGGTGTTAAAGGCTGTTGTTCCCATATCTAAAAGGAAAAGCACCACGGCAAAGAGCCCGACTGCTACCCAACAGACCGGTGAATGTGAACCTTTCAGTAAGAGGATGAGTCCCAGGCCCAACGAGGTCAGACTGACCAGCCTGGTGCGAAGTTCGACAATGGCCCAAAATTCTCGCATTCCTACGGCTCCTTAATGCCTTAAAGATGATCGATCTTAGGGGGTTTTGACCAGAGTGACTCCCGTGACACGACCGATAGTAAACACGTCTAGTAGTAAATCTGTTGACGTTGTGGGTTGGCCAATTTAGACTGAAGGTATGAGTGCCCCGCTGATCCTCTGTGTTGACGACGAACCCATCATTCTACAAAGCCTTCGAATTGAACTACGAAACAGCCTGGGTTCGCTGTGCGTCTTAGAAACGGCGGAAAGCGGCGAAGAAGCGTTGCAGATTATTGAAGAGCTATCGGGGTCCGACCAAAGGCTGGCCGTGATTATTTCGGACCAGAATATGCCCGGCATGAAGGGGCATGAATTGCTGGCCCGTATCAAAGCGCAATTTCCCGAGGCTTTTACCATCCTTTTGACCGGCTTTTCCGATCTTGAAGGGGTCAAACAAGCTGTCAATAACGCTCAATTGTACCGTTACATTACCAAACCCTGGAAAAAAGAAGAGTTTGTTTTTACCATCAGGCAGGCTCTACGCGAGTTTACTCAGCTTCAGTTGATTCACGAGCAAGATCTTAAAATCGAAAAACTCACGTTTTCGATGATTACCGCCTTAGAGGCCGCCAACCTCAGCTACGACGAAGATACAAGCTACCATATTCTTCGCGTCTCGGAATACGCGGCTTTTCTCGCCGAAAAGCTGGGTATGGACGAAAGCTATGTTTCAAGAATCCGAATCTACTCGCGGCTTCATGACATTGGCAAAGTTGGTGTAGCTTGCCAGCTCTTGAATAAACCAGGACGCTACACGGCCGAAGAGTTTGAAATCATGAAAAAGCATGTTTGGTACGGCTATAAAATTCTTAGTGCCGACGGCATTGACGAGATGGCCAGGAACATTGCCTATTACCATCACGAACGCTGGGACGGAACTGGCTATCAAAAAGGGCTCAAAGGCAATGACATCCCCTACGAAGCCCGGATTACCGCCGTTGCCGATGTTTTTGACGCCCTGTTAAGCAAACGTGTCTATAAGCCTGCCATGCCCTTTGAACAGGCAACCGCTATGATTTTAGAAGCCTCGGGGTCACATTTTGACCCTAGGGTAGTTGAAGCGTTTCAGGCGCACCTGCCCCAGCTGCAAGACATTCGTGAACGCATCAATGCCACCGAGCAGTCTGTCGCTCCCCTCGAATCAGGGTGTATCGACTGCGATTAAGTCCTTTAGAGTTTAAACACTCACCGCCAGGGGGAGCCTTGCCGTAAAGATGGTTCGTCCCGGCTCACTGACAAAGGTCAAGGTACCGTGGTGATCGTCGATGATTTTCCGGCTGATATCCAAACCCAAGCCCGTTCCTTCTCCCGGCTTTTTTGTTGTAAAGAAAGGTTCAAAAATCTTGTTTTGAACTTCGGGGGGCACTCCCGGCCCCGTATCGGCGATATCTACTCGCGCCCATGGCCCGTCGCTTGAGATGGTAACCTCTAGACGCCCCTTGTAGTCCATGGCCTGTAAGGCGTTGGCTATGAGGTTTGTCCAGACTTGGTTCAGTTTGTCCGGGTAACCGGCCACAGGCGGTAAAGCACCGTAGGTGCGAACCACCTCCACCCCCAGTTTGATCTTGTTTTGAAAGAGCGTCAGCACCGTTTCTAAACCTTCGGCCAAGTCCACCGCCTGGTAAGGCTCCTCCTGGTTCTGGTGGCTAAAGGTGCGCAGAGCTTGAATCACTTTCGCCGCCTTGTCCGAGGCCTGGTCGATGATGGCACACGATTTTTCCATGCTGAGCATTTCGTTGATCATGCGCACGGCGTCTTTACCCAGGGGGTCGCGCAAAAGGGGCAAAAACGGTTCCAACTCGTTTTCAACGCCCAGCTCGGCCAAGTTATCGGCCAACTCCTCATCGGGTTCTACGCCAAACTTGGCAAAGAAGCCTAAAATACTCTTCTTTTTTTGCCGTAGTTGCGACCCTGAAACCAACAAGATTTCGCGGTTACCCACTTCGTACAGCCGATAAAACAACGCTCGCTGTTCTAACGACAACACCTGCATCAACCACGGCAACGACTCAAGCACCTTTTTGAGCAGGGCAAGAACATTATCATTCGAAGCCGCGATGGCCCCCAACGGGGTGTTGATTTCGTGAGCGATCCCCGAGATGAGTTGGCCTAACGCCGCTAGTTTTTCGGCTTGTATTAGCTGTTCCTGGGCCGCTTTGAGGTCTCCGAGGGCAATTTCAAGGTGCCGGGTGCGTTCTTCGACCTTTTGTTCAAGGTCTTCATTGACGCGGCGAATCGCTTCGGCGGCGGCTTCAACTTCTGTAATATCCTCGCAAAACGTTTCGATAACAAACTCATTGCGCTTGGGGTCAAACACCTGGCTCAGGTACAAGTTTACCTTTCGAATCGTTGCGTGACCGCGCGTCCAAAACTGGGTCTTCGCTTGGGCCTTGCCATGTTCACTGGCCTTGAGCATTGCAATCACCTGGGCACGTTCTTCGGGACGAACGTAGAACTCGCTGGCACTAAAGTACGCTCCCTTCACCTCGGCGGGTGAGGGAAAGTCCAGAATTTTGGCCATGGTTTGGTTGAGGTCTAAAAGTTCCCCCTCGGGGGTAGAGTGAAGAATCCCAATTTGAGCATCCTCGAACATCCTCCGGAAGCGGTACTCGGAATCTCTGAGGTCTTGTTCACGGAGCCAGATTTTTTCTCGAAGGTCTTCGAGTTCTTCTAAAACGTGATTAAGATCCTGAAAAGGAGTGTATTCTAAGGTCACCGAGTAATCGCCCGAGGCAATTTTGACCGTTTCACGCTGAAACTTATCGAGCGTCTGCAACAATCTGTCAATGAGGAATTTGCGTAACAAAAGCACAGTCACCGCCGCCACCACGTACAGAACAAAGAGCAAAATTAAGAATGGTAAATAGGGTGCCAGGAGCTCACTCCACGAACGCGAAAGCGTGAGCGTCCAAGGGCCCTGAGGCAAGGTCAACGACACAGAAAGGCCGTTTTCGACCGGGCCTTTGGCGGTATCAAGAAGGCTAAAGCCCTGATCGTCACGCACCTGGACTCGTCCATCGACGGCCTGTGCCCATTCCTGGAGGTTATGCACCAACAGCCTTTGATCGGGCTGGGCCGCCACCCAACCGAAGGAAAACTGCCGAACCAAGAACAGTCTTCCTTTTTGGTCCACCACCACCCCTGAACCCTTGGCTTTTTGCCGAAGCTCAACCCAAGTTTCGGGGGTGAGTTGTTCAGGCAAATCCGGCTGACTCCAAAATAGCGTTGGGGTCTGGTGGGGACCGAGAAGGGCTATAGCACGAAAACTCGCCCCCCCTTCTGCCCAATGTTTTAAGAGTTGTGGCGTTGCCGGACTTTTTAGGGTTGGGTCAAACGTCGAAAGCATTAAGCCTAACTGGTTAAGATTGACCTGACGGCGATCAAGAAAATCAGAAAGTTCCTGGCCGCACCCCCTGGCAGCCAGTGCTAGCTGTTCCTTTTCTCGACGCTCAAACGCCATCAAGACAAGAACAGATAACAGAAAGAACCCGCCAAGAAAGACACCGAGAAGCTGAAACAACACCCGTGAAATGACTGAGCGAAACGTTGGAAGCGCCACAAACCCATTGTAAGCCCAAAAATTAAGCTTTTGCGGAATTTTACGTATATTCTTGGCTATGGAGCTGACTGTTCGTCTTGATCAGCGCATGGCCGACCTCCCACGCGAAGCCTGGTCTGTGCTTACCGCCCCTCATTACACCCCCATCTTAGAATGGGCTTGGTTAAACCTGTTAGAAAGTTCAGGCAGTATTGCCCCCGAACACGGTTGGGAAGGTCGCCACTTGACCTTGTGGCGAGGCAAGGACCTCGTTGCCGGGGCCCCCCTTTATAAAAAGAGTCATAGCTGGGGAGAATTTGTCTATGATTTCGCCTTCGCGGACTTTGCCAAACGCCATGGTGGGCGTTGGTACCCCAAGTTGGTGGGAATGAGCCCAGCCACCCCCTCGATAGGCTGGCAAGTTCTTACGGCTCCCGGGGAGGACGCTGAAGCTTTGACGGCCCGGTGGCTTGAAGAAGCCGAAAAGCTGGCACAAAAAGAACAAGCCGCCAGCCTTCAGTTCAACTTTGTGGCCCCCCAATGGGCTGAAACACTCTTAAAACGGGAGCCGAACTGGTACCATTGGAGTCACCAAAGTTTTCTTTGGACGAACCGAGACTTAACCAGTTTCGAAGATTACCTGGGCTGTTTTGACAAAAATCAACGACGCAATATCCGTCGTGAAATTGAGGGGTTTGAGCGTCAGGGATTTCGAACTCAATTGGTTGAAGGGCCCGACATCCCCGAGGACTGGTTTTCGCTGATGGGGGCTCTTTACGACAAAACCAACGCCCAATTTGGGCCCTGGGCCGCCCGCTTTTTAGAACCAGCCTTTTTTGAGGGTTTAGACGCCCTTCGACCTTTTTTGTTATTTGCCGCAACCTTTCGTGACCCCGACCCCCAACCGCAAGCCCTGAGTTTTCTGTTACGAAACGGTCAACGAATTATTGGCCGGTATTGGGGCGAAGTGGAACACGTAGACCTTCAATACTTTAATATCTGCTATTACGCCCCCCTTCGCTGGGCCATCGAACACGGAATTTCCGCTTTTGACCCGGGAGCGGGGAGTCCCCTCAAGGTTCGCCGAGGGTTTGAATCCGAGGTGCATTACAGCCTTCATCGCTTTTTTGACCCTGCCAGCGAAGAGCTCTTCAAATGGTACATCGATGAGGTGAACCGTGAAGAAGAACAGCGGGTTCAAGAACTCAATGAGGCGGTACCGTTCCGCCAAGGCGGGGTCTGGAGGGGACACTAAGCTTTGCGGCCTTGACCTGGCCAGGGCTTTCCCGATAGGAAAAGGAGGGAGTCGATTTATGAGTACAAAAGGTTCAGGTGTTCCTAACCTCGTGCCCTTGGTGTGGTCAACACTCTTCGCCGCTTTGATAGCCGCCGGAGCTCTGTTGGCGGTGCCACTGGGGGGGATCCCCTTTGTTTTGAGCAATTTTTTTGTTCTTTTGGCTGGCTTGGTCTTGGGACCTTTCTGGGGGGGAGTTTCTGTCCTTTTATACCTGCTTATCGGCGGCTTGGGCCTCCCTGTTTTTTCTGGCGGAACCGGTGGCTTAACAATACTCTTTGGCCCCCTTTCGGGCTTTTTGTTCGGCTTTCTTTTAGCGGTCGTTCTTACAGGGCTGGTACGGGATAAAAAAGGGCAATCGCTGGCCCGCAATGGGCTTGCAGTTTTGCTGGGCATTCTTGCCATCTACGCCCTCGGCATTCCCATTTATGCCATTTCAGCCGGCACGCCCCTGATCCCCACCACAGCGAGTATGCTTCCGCTCTTTGTGGGCGACCTTATAAAAGGTGCTCTCGTGTTGGTTTTGACAAGAACCCTATTTCAAGGCTTGCCCCTTTTACGCAAAACTGCCCACCGACCTCGAGAATGAAAGACAGAGAACTTCACATCCCCACTGTCGAAGCGCATCACCTCGTTCATACCTTTGACAATGGCCATCGTGGCCTGGATGATGTGAGTCTAGACTTTCTGCCTGGCAGTTTTACTGTCATGGCCGGGGCCAACGGCAGCGGTAAAACCCTTTTTCTTAAGCATTTAGTCGGTCTTGAGCTCCCCGACAGCGGCGAGGTCCGCCTTGATGGGGTACCCGCCCAACGCCATTGGACAAAAAGCAGAGCCTTCTTCGGGTTGACGTTTCAAGATGCTGAGGCCCAAATTCTGGGGACCACGGTTGAAGAAGATGTGGCGTTTGGCCCAAGGCAGCTAGGGCTTTCTCAACGTGAGGTTCAAGAACGAACACAGCACGCCCTGCAGAGGTGCGGGTTAGCCGGTCGAGAAAAAGACCTAACCGCCGTTTTGTCAGGCGGTGAAAAACGCCGCCTCAACCTTGCTGCAGTCTTGGCTCTCGAACCTGCCATTTTGTTGCTCGACGAACCCTTTTCTGGCTTGGACTGGCCGGGTGTCCAGGCGTTTCTCTCGGTGTTATTGGCGCTCCACCAAGAGGGTCGAACCATTATTTTGGTGACACATGATGTCGAAAAGTGTTTAGCCCATGCCCAGCGTCTGGTCCTTTGGAAGGATGGAAAAATTCTTTCGGATAGCACACCAGTCCTGGGTTGGGAAAGCCTCCCCCAGGCAGGCGTTTTTCGGCCGCCCGTTGTAGCCCAACAGATCTCTGAACTGACGTGGCTAAGGTCGCACAGCTAAAATGGGACGCCCCCTCCTGTTTCATTATCAGCCACGTTCCGATTTTTTGAGCCGCTTGCCAGCGCTGAGCAAGTTAATAGGGGCCCTGTGTTTTTCGTTCGTGGTGACCCAAGGCTCATTTTGGGTTCTGGCTCCCACCGCTCTTGGTTTGGTTGCCCTCTGGGCGGGAATTCGCGCCCCATTTTCCGCCCTGTGGCGCCCCGTTCCCGTTCTGCTCGTCCTCGGCCTCTTGAGTCTAAGCCCCCTTCTCGGTGGAGCCTCCCCCCGACTCGTCGTGGTTCATGCGGGACTTCAAACCCTTCGTGTCGCCCTTCTTTTTGAGGCGGGACACCTTTTAACCTTAACCACTAGCCCTGGCCAAATCGCTCAGGCAGTACGCCAACTGGCCCGTCCCTTGGGAAGGACCAGAGCCCTGCAAGCGGCAGCCTTGGTCTCGTTAACCATCAGCGCCATTCCTGGCATCCTCGACCGAGCCGCCATGGTGAAAGACGCAGCTGCTCTAAGGGGGGTAAAGCCTCGCCCCTCTCTGATCATGGTCAACCTCTGGACAATCGTTCTTTTGCGGGTTCTGTTAACCCGCGGCGCAGATACTGCCCAGGCTTTGGAACTAAGAGGCTGGGGAGGTGCAAGTTCATGAAACGCAATCACTGGGGCACGGTCTCCTTGCTAATGGCGGCTCTGGGTTGGCTCTTTGTCCGCTTTCAGCCCTGGTGGCCTACCACCAGTCAGGCTTTCCCTAACCTTTGGCAATTGGCCGACGCGCTGTTTTCGTCGGCTCTCGTCGGGGGGCTGGCGGACTGGTTTGCCGTGACGGCCCTTTTTAGCCGCCCCTTAGGCCTCCCCTTACCACACGTCGATGTGCTAAGAAGGCGCAAGGATGACGTTGCCAAGGCGGTTCCGCACTTTGTGGCCCAACTCCTCACCCCAGAACTTTTGACCGCCGAGCTCGAAAAAGTCGATTTTGTGGGGCTTCTTGACAGCAATTGGCGTCATCTTGAGCATTTTGATGCCCCCTCCACGGTTTCGCACTTACTTCGCCATGGGCTTGAGGCAGGCTGGGACAAGACGGCGGGTACCGCGGTGGCAGGAGTTCTTAAAGAGGCTGTGCAAAAAAACCGCTCGACGTTGACGGCGTACCTCAACGATTTGGTGCGAAAAATGGCGGGCTGGAAGGCCCTGTTTCTGGGGTCAGGAACAATCGACAAGGTTCTTGAAACCGGACTGACCGAGCTGGAACGTTTGCAGAGTGATTTTAGCCACCCGCTACGAGAATTTTTTCGTCAAACTCTTGTTTTGTATGCCTTTGATTTGACTTTGCCGTCTTCGGAACGGCGTCAAACCCTCGAAAAGTTGTTTCAAGAGAGTTTAGCCGACGAAGAACTGAAAGCTTCGGGGTTAAAAATTCTTGCTCAGGGACTCGAAGCGCCTTCGGATAAGCCCGAGGTTTTGAACAAAGCGATCGGTCGTTGGCTGGGTTTGGCTATCGACCGTACCAAGGCTTTGGAGCATACCGCCAAGGCCGTGGGGGAACTTCTGACGAAAATCGACCCCGATCTGTTCATTCAGCAGGCCGAACGGGCTGTCGGCCAAGACCTACAATATATTCGTGTCAACGGAGCCGTGGTCGGAGGCCTCGCTGGCGTTGCGCTATCCTTGTTGTCGCATTTAAGAATCCCTTAACCCCAGCGCATGGACAGAAGCCCTACAACGGGCTAAAATTTTAGGATGAGTTCCTCGATGTTGTCTGCCCCCATTCCTCAAACTCTTGCAACCCCTTTTTGGGTACCTGCGCCAGACAATGCGGTGCGTTGTCTGGCCTGTTTTCGAGAATGTGTGATTCCCCCCGGGGGCACGGGATTTTGTCGGGTTCGCGTTAACCAAAATGGCAAGCTGGTCCGTCCCTATGAGGCACTTTTATCCGCCTGGCAAAACGATCCTATTGAAAAAAAACCTTTATATCATTTTTTACCCGGCAGTCAGGTCATGTCGTTCGGCGGCTGGGGGTGCAACTTTATCTGCCCGTGGTGCCAAAACCACCCCATTTCGCAAAAGCTTCCCCTACCCCACGAATACCGTCCCACAAGCCCCAGCGAGCTTATACAAATGACCCTGGACGCGGGAGCGCCTTCGCTGGCTATGACCTATAACGAACCTACGGTTGCCATTGAATTTGTTCGAGAAACCTTTTGGCAGGCCCGCGAGGCAGGACTCAAAACTGTTTTAGTCACCAACGGTTCGTTGGGTGCTCGGGGGGTAAGGTCGTTAGCCCCGTTTTTAGATGCTGTCAACGTCGATTTGAAAAGTTTCAAGGCGGAGAAGCTCCGAAAAGTGGTCGCCGGAGAGCTCGGAGCTGTTTTGGCGGCCATCGAAACCTTTCGTTCAGAGGGCGTCTGGACCGAAGTGGCCACCCTTGTGGTTCCCGATTTTAATGATTCGCTGTCAGAGCTGGAAGACATGGCCCGTTGGTTGGCGGGCATTGGCCGTTCTACCGTGTGGCATCTGACCCAATACCATCCCGATTACCGGTATCGGCTGCCTCCCGTCCCCAAGAAACGCTTACAGGAGGCCAGAGAACAAGGTTTCGCAGCCGGCTTAAAGTATATTTATCTTGGTAATCTTGGCGGGGAAGGAAGCCTTGGCGGCGACAATACAACCTGCCCCGAGTGCCAAGCGCTTCTTGTCGAGCGACCGTTGGGCTCAAATTCTCGGGCCTTTCAGGGTCAGTGTCAGTGTGGAACGACCATTCCCGGTATCTGGTCATGAACCCCTCGATTCGACCCGCCTGCGGGGCCGGGAGCTTCTACCCGGCAACTTTTGAAGAACTTCAAAAGCTTGTTCGGCAAAAGCTCGAAGGAAAGTCCCCTCAAGAGCCCCAAAGATTTCACTGTTTTGCCCTCGCTGTTCCGCATGCCGGGTATCGGTATTCGGCAACCACAGCGGGCTACGGTTTTGGCTGGCTAGCGGGACAGTCGCCCCCCGAGATCGCTTTGTGGGGACCTAGTCATCACTTTGCGTTTTCGGGCCTAGCCGCAAACCCGTATACGGCCTGGGCCTTGCCAGGCAAGGACTTTTCTCAGTTTGCCCTCAAAGAGGGCGCTCAAGGTTTTGTTTCCGAGCTAGACTCAAGGAAAATTCATCGACCTGAACATTCCTTAGAGGTGGAACTACCCTTTCTGCGTGAAGTTGCTCCTGAAGCGGTGGTCGAGGCAGTACTCTTTGGCCAAACTGACCCTGAAGCAGTTCTCAACGTCCTCTGCCCCAAAAATCCGCCTCTGATTATTGTTTCAACTGACCTTTCTCACTACCACCCCTTGGACGAAGCCCAACGTCGTGACAGGCAGTATCTTGACGATGTACAAGCTGGACGGGTGGGTAAGGTCCTTAGCGGTGAAGCCTGCGGCAGGGTACCCTTAGCGGCTTTAGTTCTTCTCGCCCAACAAAAGCATTGGGAATGTCGACTTTTGCACTACGAAACCAGCGCGGTGGCCTCGAACGACACCACGTCCGTTGTGGGGTATGCCGCCTTGGCCTGGGGGGTAGCATGCTGAGCAACACCGAAAGGCTTGCCTGTTTGAAACTAGCTCGTTTAACGATTCGTTCCCATGGCACCCTCCAAGGCCTTCCGGTAAGCGGGCTTCCGCCCCTGTCAGCGTCATGCTTTGTTACGCTGACCCAGCACGGGAATCTTCGCGGTTGCATCGGCACCCTTTGGCCTTATCGTTCCCTGGCCGATGACATTCAGGGCAATGCCTATGCGGCCGCCTTTGAGGACCCTCGTTTTGCCCCGCTCACCCCCGCTGAAGAACCCCAAATCACCATTGAAATCTCATTATTGACCCTTCCCCAACTATGGAATGGGACTGCCGATGAGCTTTTAGCTTGGCAGAGTAAAGAACCGCAAGGCGTTATTTTGAAGTATCAGGGGAGACAGGCGACCTTTTTACCCCAGGTGTGGGAACAAATTTCCGGCGAACGCTTTTTTCGGGAGCTGTCACGCAAGGCCGGCTGTTCTTTCGAGGCCTGGCGACAAAAAGAAGCCAAGCTTTGGACTTACCAGGTAGAGTCTTTTTCTGAATGCCCTTGATTCTTAGGTCCGCTTCTATTTAAATTTAGGATATGCCCGACCTACCCGAGGATTTTCCGGTTTTTCCCTTTGTTCAGGAGCTCTTTGAGGATCTTTCCCTTACTCTTCCCTCGTTGGGTTGTCGCTTTGAGGGTACTGTTCCCCCCAACGATTTGAGTGCTAAGGCAAGACGTACCCATTTAAAAAATCAACTTTTTCTCTTTTTTGCCGACCTGGCGCAAGGGCGAACTGTCATCACCGTAAAATTCACCCTAGCCAGCGGAAGCGACGGAAGGCAAGAATGGTGTTTCTTGGCACCGCAGGTTTTCACTCCTGAGTTCGCCCCAGAAAATTTGCCCTCGTGGCAACCGGAATTTCAACGCTTGGTGATGGCCGAAGGAGCGGGCTTTGGGTTTATGCTCCCCCAAGGTACGCCGTTGCAAGTAGGACCTCCGTTGGATTGGCGGGAGCTATTTCGGTTGTATGGCAGTCCTCAAGCGGGACACGATATGGTTCAGAATTTTCTGAGGCGGTCTGAAGCCCTGATGAGTCAGCTCGACGAGGCGGTTAAGTCCCAAAATGCTTCTGAGTGCTTTCGTCTCGCACACACCTTAAAAGGGGCTGCTCGCGGCATTTACGCCCTTCCTTTTTCGATGGCGGCGCTTAAACTAGAGATGGCAGGACGAGGGGGCAACCTGGCAGAAGCGGCGAACTTGATGACCAATACCCGTGAGGTTTGGCAGGAGCTCGTCGCCTGGTACCGAAAAGGTGAAGGTTCTGGGCCTGGCGCCAACGTAGGCTAAACAAACAAACAAATTCTCAGTTACATAACGCATTCAAAGGAGTTTACTGTGGTAAGCTTGGCGGGAGTTGTATAGTGAAAAAAATAGCACTCATTTGGGGCCTGATTACCGGGGTTTTTCTCAACACGGGAGTCTTACAGGCTCAAGCCTCCGACCCCAATGATCCTGGTCATCCGTTTCGGGTAAACTTTGGAGCCGTTAGTGTTGGCCTTGACCCACAAAAAAGTCAGACAACCATCGAAGCTGAAATCTACACGGCCTTATATGAAGGGCTTGTCGTTTATGATCCGTATTCGCTGAGGCCAGAACCGGGTGCCGCCTCAAGCTGGACCACCTCGTCCGACGGAAAAACGGTCACCTTTCACCTCCGTGCAGGGCTCAAGTTCTCGGATGGCACCCCCCTCACTGCTCAAGACTTTGTGGATACGTGGATACGCTTATTGTCACCGGCCACCCAGGCGCCGTATGCCTCACTTTTGGACATGATCAAAGGAGCAAAAGAATGGCGCGAAGGTAAACTTACCGACAGAACCAAGCTGGGTATTCAAGCTAAAGACCCACAAACCCTCGTGCTTAGCCTAAAAGAACCTGCACCCGAATTGTTTCCCATTTTGTGTCATTATGCCTTTGTTCCGCTCGATCCTCATTTTTTAGCGACCGGAAAAGGCTTTCCCGCCTCCAATGGCCCCTACTTGGTTCTGACCAGAACCCCTCAACGCTGGGATTTGATCAAAAATCCCACCTATTGGGATCGTGCTAATGTCAAGATTCCCCATTTAGTTTTTACCTTCAACGATGATGCCGTTAAAGTGACCCAAGAATTTAAAGATGGCTATTACGACTGGCTTGCCGATGGTATCGATGGGTCTGCCATCCTTAGTGATAAACTCATCTCTGCGGTTCCCCTCTTTGGAACTACGTTTTTGTACTTTAGGGTTGCGCATTCGCCTTGGAATAATCCTTTGGTTCGCCGAGCCCTCTGGCTTGCCGCTCCCGTGGAAGAGCTAAGAAAACCCTACATTCAACCGTGTACGACGCTCATTCCCGAATTTGAAGGCTACCCCTCTCCAAAGATAAAATCTCAGACTGACGTGGCCGAAGCCAAAAAACTCCTTGCCCAGGCCGGGTACCCCCTCGGCAAAGGTCTACCCCCGGTAACCCTTGCCCTACCCGATGGGTCAGAAAGTCAAAGGATAATGAATCTGCTGAAAACAGCCTGGGGTACTCTCGGGGTTACTGTGAAAGAAAAGTTGATATCGGGCTCTTATTACGACAAAATTGCCAAGGTTCCCCACACGGTTGGGTATTTCAGCTGGGTTGGCGACTATTTGGACCCCACCACCTTTCTCTTGCTCTGGAAAAAGGATTCCTCGTTGAACTCGTTTGGGATGGCTGACCCTGTTTATGATGGCTTTTTAAGCAAGGCTGCCCATTTAACAGGAGAAGCGCGCTACAAGATGCTTGCCAAGGCTGAAAGCTACCTCCTTGATAACGGGTTACTCCTCCCCCTCAGCCACTCGCCAGGGTTCAATTTGATCGATCGAGAACTGGTTGGCGGTTGGTATCCGAACCCCTTGGATATCCACCCGTTCAAAAACCTCTATTGGAAACCCTTGCAACCCTGGAAGAATGCGGTAAGGTTTGACTTTTCACCAAAAATGACCTATCATCATGGGCATGCCTGAAGACACTTCTCCCAACGGAACCTACCCTTTCCAGATTGACCAAAAGGTAGTTTACCCTCTGCAAGGTGTAGGTACTATACAGTTGATTACAGAAAAGGTCTTCAAAGGTAAGCCAACACCGTATTACCAGATCTACCTACCTGTCACTGATATGATTGTCATGATCCCGGTGCACAAGGCTGTCGAGATTGGCATTCGTAGCATTGTTCCGCAAGAAAAGGCTCAAGAAGCTTTGGCTATTATTTCGAGCGAATACGAGCCTGTGACTGCCGACTGGAAGCTTCGCTATCAGATGAATTTAGATCTTCTCAAAAACGGAGATATCACGGACATAGCGCTCGTGGTGCGCAACCTTTATCACCGTAGCAAAGTGAAAGAATTACCAATTCTCGAACGAAAGCTTTATGATAGCGCGATGAAGCTGCTCATCGATGAGGTTGCCTTTTCGTTAGATATTGCCGTAACCGAAGTCGAAAAACTCGTTCACGAAAAACTTGAACCTCTGGCCAAGTTGGTTCATGCCTCTGCTTTTGGTGAGGATTCTGAAGAGGAATTTGAACCCGAAGAAGAGGAAGAAGAAGAGTACGAGGAGTGACATCCCCTTTGACCTGGCAGAAGGCGTTTGAAACGCTTCGTCAAACTCTTGACGACGATCGTCCTAGCCTGAATGTTTTAGATGCCGGGGGGGCAAGCCCTTTTCAAATTTTAATCGCCACTCTGTTGTCCCTCCGGACGAAAGACGAAGTAACGTTGAAAGCAAGTAAGTCCCTGTTTGCCAAAGCCGCGACTCCCCAGGCCATGCTAACCCTGTCCGAAGAAGAAATCGCACAAACCATTTTTCCCGTCGGGTTTTACAAAACAAAAGCGGGACATATCCGAGAAATTTCTCAGATTCTTTTAGATTCGTATCAGGGATCCGTACCTTCAGAAAAAGAAGCTCTTCTCGCCTTACCAGGTGTAGGTCCCAAAACTGCGAACTTGGTTCTTGGCCTAGCCTTTGGTGTACAGGCCATCTGTGTTGATACCCATGTACACCGCATTGCGAACCGCTGGGGCTGGGTTCAGACTCATGAACCTGAAGAGACCGAAAAGGCCTTAGAAGCTCTTCTGCCCCAGGAAATTTGGATTGAGGTCAATGAGCTGTTGGTTCAGTTTGGGCAAACCATTTGTGGCCCAGCCAGCCCCCACTGTCAGCTGTGTCCGCTAAGCGACCTTTGCCCGCGGATTGGGGTTCTGCACCACCGCTAAGAAGACTTCATGAAACTTAGCTTTGCGGTTTTTTTGCTAACAGCCACTTCGCTTTTTGCCGTGGAGCCCCACCTTATCCCACTTCTCGAAGATGCCACGCACAAATCGCGTGAAATTATCGACAGTCAACCCCAACCCCAAGAATTTTCGGCACAGGAATTGAGGTGGTTGAATACCGAAGCTCAACGACGGTGGGGAGTCTCGTGGCAAGACCTTTCTCACCAAGGGCGAAAGGGTGCCCAAAGGCGAGAATTGCTCCTCCGCTGGCTGAACCCTGTGCTTGCCGATCATCCCGGACCTGCTCCCGCCGATGCAAAGCGACACCCCCCTGCTGAAAATTGGGTTAGCGATACCCCTTGGGCTCTTCCCCACGACCCAAGCTCACGTTGGCATCCCTAAACCGTCGACTGCTCTGACTTGACAACTCGTTCAGCCCTGTCTAGTTTTGTCTCATGACGTTTCCCGAACCCGTTCACGACATTGTTCAAGCTCTTTTAGACTCCTATCATCAGGTAGGGGGTATTAACCACGTCGATGAAACGCGGCTCCCTTCGATGGAATCGGTAGACAACCTGCTTTCAGACCTCAAAAGCCTCGTTTTTCCCGGCTTTTATAAGACCCTGCAGGTGGTTGATGAGGCCACCCTTCCGTATGCGACCGCAGAGCACCTCTTTCGTGCCGCCAAAGGCCTGATGCGAGAAATTCAACGTGCACTTTGGTATTCACGCTGTAAAGAAACCTCGCACCCTTTAGGGGCAGAGGTGCAAGAACAGGCTCGGAGGGTTGCCTTCGATCTACTCAAGGCTATTCCGCACATCCGCAGACAAATTCAAGAAGATGTTCAGGCCATTCTTGATGGCGACCCAGCCGCTCAGTCAGCAGCCGAAGTCATTCTCGCTTACCCAGGGGTCGAAGCGATTTTGGTTTACCGCCTTGCCCACCTTTTATATGAAGCTCAAGTTCCGTTAATTCCTCGCATGATGAGCGAAATCATCCACCGCAAGACCGGAATTGATATTCACCCTGGAGCTCAAATTGGTCGCAGATTTTATATTGACCATGGAACAGGCATCGTCATCGGAGAAACCTGTGTCATTGGCGATGAAGTAAAACTCTACCAAGGGGTTACCTTGGGAGCCTTATCGGTGCGCAAAAACGAGCAGGCCAAGAAACGACACCCCACTATCGAAGACCGCGTCACGATCTACGCGGGAGCGACGATTTTAGGCGGAGAAACCGTCATTGGTAAGCATTCGACAGTGGGGGGCAATTGCTGGATCACGGCTTCGGTGCCACCCTACTCCATCATCCAAAATCGTCCTCAAGAGCCAATTATTATGCCCCGGGACGCTCTCATTATTGATTATCAAATCTAGGCTTGGGGACTTTAGGCTTTCGGGCTGAGCTGGGCGCGGTGAAGCTCCTTACCCCATTCATCCTCAAAAATGAGCTCCAAACCTTGTGAAGAGCCGGCTAGCACAAGCGAGCCTTTATTTCTAGGAGCTCGCCACAACGAAGCAGGGGATTCGTTGGTTACGGGCGGCGCAACGGCGCCCCCTCCGCCTACCACCGCATACCGAACTCCTCGATACGACAGCTCTTCTAACTGATGTTGATGGCCCGAGATCACCAAGCTAACGCCTCCGGCCTCTAGCAAAGGGGCTACCTCCGCCAAGGTTTCAGGGTGGTCAAACCACGGTCTTTTATGGGCATCCGTCCATCCGGAACTGGCAAAAAAACAATGGGAGAGAGCCACTTTCATCCAACCCGGCGGGGTTTCGGCCAACGATCGCTCTAGCCATTGGCGTTGGGCTTGATCGAAGGTCTCGGTACCCCACAATAAATGTAAGACAAAAAAGCGAACGCTTACCGCTTCAGAACTCACAACGTCCCAGGTGTAAAACCAAGGTGAGCCAGAACTGGTGGGTTGTGGAGGAAAAGCCTTCAAAAACAACTTGTGACCACCAAAAAGCGCGTCATGATTTCCCAAAAGGGGAACGAGAGGTACCTGTATTCCTAAACCCTCACGGAGAACTTTTAGGGTTAGTCCCCAGCCCGCAGTACCGCGCTCAACAAAATCCCCCAACATAACCAGAGCCTGTACGGGAATTTTTGCCGCTCGTCTCAAGAGGGCCATCGACACACCAGTATCAGAGGTAGGAGCATCAAAGTGAGGGTCTGAGGTAAACATGAGGCGCCATGCCCCTTGAACCTGTAGACCTTTTTGAAGGTTAAGTAACCGGGGACCCAAAGGTGGGGTGAACTTTTTTATGCTTTGATGACGTTGCCAAGCAGAAAAACCTAATGAGAGTCCAGCAAAAAGCCCTAGCCCTGCTCCTGCAAAACTCAACCCCCTTTGAACGGCCTGAGCAAGGGGTAAAAACCCTAACAAAGTCAAAGCGGGAGGAAGAAGACCAGCAAGAACTACCGGGATTCGCCAACCTCGGGGCCCCCAGCGCCACAGTCCACGACCTCCGGGCAAAAAGTACAGCCACAAAACCGACCAAAGCACTGCCACCAAAGCTATACACGCTAGAAACAGCGCCAAAACGGGATTAAGTCTTGTGGAGACTAGGAGCTCTTGCACGAAATACAGTTAAGCGGAAACGGTATCTTTAGAGGTGGGGTCCCAGAATTGCCTGGCCTTGCCTTCCAGGATCATTCGTAATGTCAAGCTTGAAAAATAGCCTTGAATTTGATCTGCCGCCGCTTTCCAGACATCGTAGGTCAGACATTCATCGGCCTCGGTACACACCGGGACATTGTCAGAACACGAGGTACAGGGGGTTAAGTCGAGTCCTTCGCCCACCGCATCAAAGATTTCTTTGACCGTGACTTCTTCTAGCGGACGGTTCAAGGAAAACCCGCCTCCTGGCCCCCGTACCGAGGTGATAATGCCGGCTTTTTTCAGTTTAAAGAAAAGCTGCTCAAGAAATTCAGGAGAAACCTTTTCAGCACTGGCAATATCTTTGATGGAGATGGGGCTTCCCTGAGCATTCACGGCGAGAAATAAAATGGCCTTTAGTGCATACCGGCCCTTGGTTGTAATTCGCATAATACTCTCCGTTCAGGTTAAACCTAGCTGAATTATGACACAAAAACTCACCAACCGGCAAGTCCTGCACACCGTTAACAATCCTCAAAGGGTGGTTGGGTGCCATGCTTTGTACTTTCTTTACTGCTTTTCTAACACCAACGAGCGAAAGCCTCGCCATTTCGCCTCATCTAAAAGCCGAAAGCCGCGATGCTGCTCGAGAAACCGAGCCATATCCGTCGAAGTCCCCGAAAGCACCACCCTACCCCGAGGCGATACAAGGGTTTTTAGAGTCTGTTGCACCGAAGAAATCCAGGGTACGCGAGGGTGGGACTGCCAATTCATGATGATTAAATCTTGGGGAGGGAGGTGACCGTTCAACAAAGCAAAATCTGCCACAAGAAGGGCCTGACACGAGACGTTGTGTTGGGTAGCTCGCAACGCCAACAGGTCTGTCCCCGCAACCGTAAGGTCACACTGAGTCAAAGCACTCGCTTTTACCATCACAGCAGAGTGCCCCTGGCCCGGCTCCCAAACGAGAACTCGGTCAACCTTGAGCTTTGTGAGGTTTTCAAGCACCCGAGCCTGAGTCTGAAGAGGGTAATCGAGGCTGTCAAAGTTTGGTAAACCCCAGAACGTGGTCATTCGTCTTCCATCAGTTAAGGTTTGCTGGTGACGAGGGTAGGCCGAAGGATCGTCTTGTGATGCGGCTCCCGCAGGTCGTCGAAAGTGATACACCGCATACCGCAGAGTTTTTTCTTGAAGATCAAGCACCCAACCAGCGTCTTGGGCATCGTGTAAGGTAGCCTCGGCTAGGGGGGCAACTACAACCACTGCTGCCAAGCCTTCGGGGACTACCGAGGCCAAGAGGCGTCTCCACCACCACCGCAACACCGGTGGCCCCGCTTTGGCCGGAATATTCGCAACAACAAGATCAAAGGAGTGCTCTTCAGTGTCACCCAAAAGTGCTGGTTTGACCTCAATGGCAACACGATTGGCCCGGGCGTTCTCGGCCGTAAACGAACACGCTAAGGCTGACCGGTCTCTCGCCTCGACAGTTAAGCCGGAATAACGCTTGGCTAAGGCGAGGGCGAGCGGGCCCGTTCCACAACCACAATCCAAGGCTTTTCCGGTTAACTCGACCCGCTTTTGGGCCAGGGTCTTGAGTAACAGGAGGGTGCCTTCATCAATTTGATGTGCTGAGAATAACGCATGTGACACTTTAAGGGTCAAATCGACGCCATCGAACCTTAAAGGTAAGGATTTGAGGACATAATTCGAGGGAAACGGATCAAGAAAGAAGGGCTCCATATCAGCTCCTGAGCTTGGTTTTATCATAAGTCAGGGTTTTGCAAAACTTCCCCATTGTGAACAAGCCATCTTATGTTAAAGTAGAAGTATGAAAACCTGGACCACCCCGTGGGGCCCTTTATCGCTTTCACGGTTTCCCTACGACGATGATCCTACTCTGCAAGCGTGGAGCGGTGCTGACACTCTTCTTCTTGAAGATTTTTCTCGACGCCGCTTACCAACGGGTACCTTAGTTCTGGTTTACAATGATGCTTTTGGAGCCCTTACCTGTGCCCTCCTCATTGCCGGTTACAAAGTCGCTCAAATTTCGGACTCAGCCCTCTCTCAGCGTGCTACCCTCTGGAATGTCGAAGCAAACCACTTAGATGACCAAGACCTGTTTCTTCTGGACAGCCTCAGTGTCCCCGAAGGAGAAGTTGTGTTGTATCGACTACCTCGGTCAGCGGACCTTTTAGAATACCAACTAGCACAAATTTCTTCGTACCTTTCAGCTCAAGGGACCTTCATCGCCTCCGGGATGACCAAAGAGATCCATACAACAACTCTCACGTTAATCGAGAATCTACTCGGCCCGACGACGACCACTCCGGCCGACTATAAAGCCCGGTTGATTCATACCCAGCCTCAACCGCAACCCCGTCCCGCCTCTCGCTTTCCCTTTCGCTGGTCAATTCCCTCGCTTAACCTCGAAATCATTCAGCATGCCGGGGTTTTTTGCGCCGGTCGACTGGACGGTGGTACCCGTTTATTTTTAGAGCATTTTCCCAAAGCCTCCCACCTCAATGGTGCCGTTGTCGACCTGGGTTGTGGCAATGGGATGTTAGGGCTGGTGGCTGCTAAACGCTCATTAAGTGCCGAGATCTTTTGTGTTGACGAGTCTTTTCTTGCAGTCTGGTCGGCCCGAGAAAGTTTTCGAATTAATCAGATGGGTGGACGGGGTAAATTCCTTTGTGGCGATGGTCTAGAAGACTTTGATAAAGGCTCGGTAGATCTGATCCTCTGCAACCCCCCATTCCATTTTCAAAACGCTCAGACCCTTTCTATCGCGCAAAAAATGTTTCAAATGTCCGTGAAGGTACTCAAACCCAACGGAGAGCTTTGGGTGGTTGCTAATCGTCACCTCGGGCACCACAAGCTTTTAAAAGAACTTTTTCCGCGTATTGCCACGGTTGCATATGACGAAAAATATGCTCTGTTCCGGTGTTTCAAAGCACTGGAGAACTCAGCTCTTTGATGGGGGCCCCTCATGTTCTTCGGGAGGGCGAGTTTTGCCAAAAAATACCCCAAACAAGATGGCACCCAAGGTCTGAATCACAGCCCCTAGTTCAAAGGGTAAACTCAACGAAATGTTTTCGATCATGGGCCCCGCTAAAGAGGGACTGATCGCCGAGGTGACTTGCGAGGGCAAGTTACTCAACGAACTCACCTTACCTCGTTGGGCATCAGGAACAATCCCCATCACGTACGACTGCCTTAGGGGCAGGCCCAAGCGTTGTACCATCATTCTTAAAGCGTAAAGAACGCCCGCAAGCCAAAAGAAGGGGGCAAGGACCATGGGAATGATCATCAAACCTTGCACGACTCGTGTGGCCACAATGCTTCGAACGACACCCCAGCGCAAAGCCACACGGGCCGTAAAAACATTCGAGACCAACGAAACAAAATTGATGAGCATGTACAGAAGTCCGATTTCAACCGCGCTGACACCAAACCGCCGGTAAAACCAATACGTAATGAAAGGGCCAAAAAAGCCCACCGCAAACCCATTTAGACTGTTGGTCAGGGCCAATTGAAGCAGAAGTCGCCTAACCTGCCCACCGGGAAGAGCTGGAGAGGCGTCTTTGTTGACAGGGGTTGCCTGAGATTTCTCTAAAGGAAGTTTTCTATCTTTTGCAATACCCATGGCTAAAAACCCAGCCGCCAGCGCACAAGCACCCGAAACAAAAAAGGCCGCGCTAAATTGCTGGGCCTGAGGCGTAAGCCCAACCGTCAGGTAAATCAAAGGGCCGCCACCGATCAAAGCTCCCAAGGAGGTGGCAAAACCTAGGCGTCCAAACAAAGAATTTCGGTGCGTCGACGGAATGCGGGCGGTCAAATACGCTTGTTCTGCCGGCTGATAAGGTCCTACAGTACCCGCGCCGGCGCCAGTTCCTCGCCCCAGGGCTCCTAAAGCGGCGCTGACAAACAAAAACGCCCCCCACTGGCTAAGGGCAAAAATAAAGCAAGCCGCGGCAGTAACGAGAGGCATGAGGACGAGAAACGAACGACGCCCGAAGCGATCCGACAAAAACCCTATTACTGCCGTCAAAATTGCCGAAGCCGTCGCCGTCGCTGTGAACAGCAAGCCGATAAACACCCCATGAAAACCCAGTTTAGCCAGATCGATAGGAACAAGAATGGCCGCCATAGCCTGTGTGGCACTCATCAGAGCGTGTGCGATCAAAACCCGTGCGATGTCTGTATTCATCCAAGAGGGGGCAAACCAACGACTGGCCCAACTCAGCGGTCCAAATTTTCTCGCCATAGGGAAATTGGGCCCCAAAGAGATGCTTTCCGCAAGGGAAACGACGGCCCAAAAAAGAGATTTATGAAATCGTTAAGAAAATCCTGTTAGGGGGTTTTCTCCCAGGTCTGAACCGAAGCCTTGAGAAAACTTGACAGCTTTCGACTGGACTCGGTGTCTAAGTAGAGAAAACCCATTCCGTATTCGATTCCGCCCGGCTCACCGGCAAAAACCTGCCGACACACACATTCCAAGGGCCCAAACACCCAGCGTTTCCCACCGGCTTCGGCTTCAAAGGTTAACTGATGAACCGCCTTTTTTTCGAGCGGTGACGAGACCCTCACCCGAGCCCCATCGTGACTAATATCCAGCACCCGGGCAGGACGTCTTGTACCGCTTCTTGTCTCGGTAAGACTACCCGCAACGGTCTGAACAGGCAAACGTGGCCACCTCCGTTCTCGGGTTAGGCGTAACCGTTCCAAGGGGCTCAAGAGGATTTCTCCCGCTGGCTGAATTTCGACTACCGCCGTTAGGCCTTGTAAAAAATGAGTTCCCGAGGCGTAGTTAACCAACATGGCCTGACCTTTGGTCAACGTAGAAGCCAAAGGTTCGGGAACGAGGACCGTGAATCCTTTTCGCGTCATCCCCGTCACCACGGACGAGACCAACGAGACCCCTTTGGCTTCAATCAAATCCACCTCGACCGAGTCCCCGGTATGCAAAGGGTAAGGCGACCCCATCAGAGCTTGAGAGTTTTTACCACTGGTTTTAAGCCGAGACTTTCTCGCGTAAAAAAACTCTGCAAACTTTTCAAGGACTGCTGCGGGAACTGCCTGAGCCGCAGGTTCCCGTCGCCGGAATTCGTCGATAAGGTCATGTAAGGCTACCTGTTGAACAAGATTCAACGATGCTTCTTGCTGAGAATGGCGCTTTGACAAGAGCATATTTTGACCTCGCCGCTTTTGAAAGCCTCGGTAGGCCAGAATAAAGATTGTGGTTAGGAGCGCGAGAATCAGCACGCCCAGGTAAAAACCCGACGGATCAAGACTCCCGCCAAAACCTTGTGAAAATTGTGTCTGCCAGCTCGCAGAGTTGGGATTCATAAGCCCCCCTTGTCCGAGACTGCTTCTCTCATCATTATATCCCCTACGGATCAAGTTCACGAGAACTTCTTTAGGGAGAAAATTGTGCCGGATTTTTGGATATTTCTCACGTCGACAGCGCTTTTTGACAGCCTTTCTACTGCTATTCAGATTGTCGTTTTTGTCTTTTTGCTCTCGACTCGACGTCCTTTAGCTCACGCGCTTGCCTTTTTCGCGGGTACAAGTCTGGCCTATTTTGCCTGCGGGTTGGTCTTTCTTTACCACCGTGAAGCGGTAAACGCCTGGTTAGCCCAGATTCTTCCTAATATGAATTCGATACCAGACCCCAGTTACTATGGCCTTCAGCTGGCCTTTGGGGCTCTTTGCGTTGTCTTAGGAATTGTTTTTGCCTTTCGCAGTCAAAAACAAGGACTTTCCCCGATGTTTCAAAGACTTACCCTGTTAATTCGTTTTTTGAACCCCCTGACCGCGTTTGCCCTGGGTGCCTTTCTGAGCGTAACAGGCTTTCCTGTTTCAGTACCCTATCTGGGAGCTCTCGAGAAACTTGGCCAAGCCTACGGTAACACGGGAGCCTTACCGGGAGTTTTGTACTACAACGTGATCTACGCCGTTCCGATGTTGATCCCGCTCGTCCTGTACCTACTTTTACGAAACCACGTGACGGATATCGAGGCAAAACTGCACTTTCACACTCCGAGGTGGGGAGCATTAGTTAACAGTTGGCTTACCGCCCTTTTGGGGCTGGTTTTCGTCCTCGATTCCACGGCTTATTTTGTTTGGGGGCAAGCTCTTTTACCCTCGCGTTTTTTTTAAGTGAGATGCCCGTCAACCGTTACTGTCACTTCGGCATATGGAACGGTTTTGCCGCTGGCGGTGATTGCTCGCTTAGTTAAGGCGGCGATACCCGAACAGCAAGGCACTTCCATCTTAACAACGGTTATCGAACGGATGGTTCTCGTTTGCAAAATTCGAGTGAGTTTTTCGCCATACGCTGCTGTATCATCAAATTTGGGACACCCTACCATCAGGACACGACCTGGTAAAAGCTGTCGATGAAAGGCAGCGTACGCAAAGGGTACACAGTCAGCACACAGCAATAGGTCTGCCTGTTCAAGAAATGGCGCAGAAACAGGAACGAGGTTCCACTGCACCGGCCATTGCTGAAGAGCACTCCCAGAATTTTGAAGCGACGGGTTTCCTAGCATACGCACCCGGCTTCCTGGACAACCTGGTGCCGTTGGTGGGCTTACTGGTCTTTTTAGTTGAGGAACTTCAACAAGCTCTTCTCGAAAGGCTTCAGCTTCACGGTTGACCACACGAAGGGCCCCTTGGGGACAATCCCTTAGGCACGCTCCGAGGCCGTCACACAAGGCATCACCGACAAGGCGAGCTTTTCCGTCAACGATTTGCAAAGCACCCTCATGACAGCCGGGGATGCATTCACCACACCCATTGCAAAGCTCTTCATCAATTTCAATAATCAGCCTTTCCATGCTCAAACCCTCTAGTTAGTGATTACTTACTTACTATGAATTTTTTGTCAAGTACGCATTTTTGACAAGGGCAGGACTGAGTCATACGGTTCCAACAACCACCGATTTGTCATGGGTGCATCAATCTCGCAAAGGTATTCCAGAACTGCCCGATGCGGTCAACCAACACCTCTTCTGGCTGGGAACGCCAATTTTCAACGAGCATTCGAACAGGCCCCGTTAATAACAAAACAACGTGATAGGGGTTGAGGTCTGCACGAATTGAGCCCTCAGCTTGACCTTCCGCAACCAGCGTTCTTAACAGTTGAGCGTGGCGTTCCATAGTCTCGAAGTTGAGCGCGGCGATAGTCGGTTCGCCACGAAATAACTCCTCACTAAAGAGGATTACCGTAAGCCCTGGCTGAGTTTGGAATTGATGAGCTCGGTCCATAACAAACGCTTCAAGCTTTTTTAGAGCGCTCATTCCCGGGCGAGAAGCAATTTCCATCAAGGCATCTAGGGTTCGTTCACGAAATAAGGCGGCTAAAGCCTCAAAAATATCGGTTTTTTCTCGAAAGTGTTTGTACAAAGCCGCATCAGTCACCCCTACCTCAGCGGCTACCTTTTTCATGGTAAACCCGCTAAGGCCGTCACGCGCAACGACGCGGAGCGTTGCTTCTAAGATTGTCGTTTGACGTTCAGAGAGCATCATTCGAAGCTCCTGTTTTCCAACGTACAACTCTTCCTTGAACAGAAAGCAAGTTTTCTTGTTCCATTTTGGCCAAACACCGGGATAAGGACGGTCGAGCCACCCCAAAGTACCCTGCTAACGCCTCTTTACTCAGGGGTAGACGAACAAAGGGGCCTACCTCATCTTTTTCTTGGGGCAGGGCACGCAAATACGAAAGAACCTTACAGCGCAACGAAAACGTATTCTGCTCATGAAGGCGCTCGGCAAGAAAGGCTAATTTTCCTGCTACCGTCGCTAAAAGTGCCCGAAGAAAAACAGGGTTTCTACCGGCGAACTCCAAGACTTCTTCGGTTGGCCACAGATGAAGTTCCACATCAGTTGTCGCTGTAACGCGTACGGGACAAAGCGGAGGTTGCGCAAAGCTCGGAGCAGGTGCCAAGCACGCGGGGCCATCCAACCAATCCACAGCCAAACCTTCTTGAGTCTCACTGCTGGGCAAACGCGTTTCGATGCGGCCTTTAAGAAGGACTTCAAAAGACCCCAGGATATCACCTTCAAAGTGCAACACTGTCCCTTTGGCATAGTGAACACGCCGGCCAGGGTATTCTGCTAAAAACTTCAGACTTTCCTTTTCACCAGCTCGAGCAAAAATCTCAATGCGATTCCAAAATTCCAAACCCGTTCCTCTTTTTTAGGAAATATCGTCACCCAGGTTACGGTAAGTATACGCTTACTAACATAGCTTTGTAGCACAGATTCGCCAGGAGGAAAAGACTATGTTTTGTTTTCAGTGCCAAGAAGCCGCTAAGGGAACCGGATGTACCCTGAGGGGCGTTTGCGGAAAGACCCCAGAAACCGCCGGGTCACAAGATTTGCTGATATGGAGCCTGAAGGGTTTGGCGCTTGCCGCACAGAACGCTCCCGTGGGAACCGATTTAACGTATGAAACACGGTTTCTCGCCCGCTCGTTATTTGCGACAATCACCAATGCCAACTTTGATGCCGACCGAATTAAGGCCCTTGTCCGTGAAGCTCTCACGCTGAGGAACAACTTGGTTGCCCGCTTTACCCCCAAAACAAGCAGTGACTACCTGTCTTGGAATGGTAAAACTGACGCGGAATGGGAGGCTCAGAGCCTGCTTGTTGGCGTACTTGCCGAACAAGACCCTGATGTCCGCTCGTTAAAAGAGCTAATTACCTACGGACTCAAAGGCATTGCGGCTTATGTCGAACACGCCGCTGTGCTAGGACACCGCGACGCCCAAGTCGATTCGTTCTTTGTTGAAGCGCTTGCCGCGTTGACAAAACAGCTAAGTGTGGATGAGCTGGTAGCCTTGACCTTAAAGTCAGGAAATGTTGCTGTCGCCGGCATGGCCCTACTCGATAAGGCGAACACCTCTACTTATGGGAACCCCGAAATCACACAGGTTAATCTGGGCGTTCGACAAAACCCCGGAATTTTAATTTCAGGCCACGATTTAAAAGACTTAGAAGAATTGCTGAAACAGACCCAAGGTACCGGCGTCGACGTCTATACGCACTCAGAAATGCTTCCCGCCCACTCGTATCCCGCATTTAAGAAGTATGCAAACTTTATCGGGAACTATGGTTCAAGCTGGTGGCACCAAGACAAAGAATTTGAAAGTTTTCATGGTCCAATTTTGATGACAACAAACTGTATTGTGCCCCCCAAGGACAGCTACAAGAGTCGCTTGTTTACAACAGGAATGGCAGGTTATCCGGGTTGTCAACATATCCCCGAAGCTTCTGCGGGGAAAGCTAAGGACTTTTCACAACTGATTAAGTTAGCAATAACCTGTTCGGCTCCTCAAGAACTTGAAACAGGAACAATTTTAGGCGGCTTTGCCCACGACCAAGTTAGCAAATTGGCCGACAAGGTGGTTGCGGCAGTTAAATCGGGAGCCATCAAAAAGTTCGTGGTCATGGCAGGCTGTGACGGGCGCTTTAAGGAACGCGACTATTTTACAGGAGTCGCCCAGGCCCTGCCCCAAGATGCTGTCATTTTGACGGCGGGTTGTGCCAAATACCGCTATAACAAGCTCAATCTCGGAGACATCGGCGGTATCCCGCGGGTGTTGGATGCCGGACAATGCAACGATAGTTACTCACTAGCACTCACCGCCCTCAAGCTGAAAGAGGTATTTGCCTTGAACGATGTTAACGAGTTGCCCTTGGCCTTTGATATTGCTTGGTACGAGCAAAAAGCTGTCGCAGTACTCTTGGCCCTGTTGGCTTTAGGCTTTAAGAATATTCGCCTAGGCCCCACACTCCCGGCCTTTTTATCACCCAATGTCACTCAAGTTCTCGTGAAGAACTTTGGGATTCAGGGGACGACTACCGTCGAGGCGGATGTGCAAGCGATTATGGCCTAAGGTAAAGCTCACCGAATTCCTTCTAACGGGCTCCCGTTAAGTGGCTTCTTCGGGTGGCTCGAGGGGTAACCAGAGGGTAAACTCTGTCCCCTCGGGGCCACTAAAAAACGAGACACGCCCTCCCAAAACAGATTCCCCCAAAAGCTTCATGCTATAGGTTCCAAGACCTCGGTCGGGGGACTTTGTCGAGAACGAACGCTGAAAAATCTGCAACTGAACGTCGCGAGGAATGCTCCCAGGATTATGAACCGCAAAACGAACCCCAGCCTTAACACTTTCGCCGCTGATCGTTACGGTTTGACTAGGACATACCGCTTCGAGCGCATTTTTGAGCATGTTCACCAACACGCGCTGAAGAAGAAGCTTATCACTGACTAAGGGCAACGGATCACTTGGCACGACGACTGTGATAGATTTTTGATGCCCGACCGAATGCACCCTCATTTTGTCTGAAACCTCGCGGACTAAGGCACCCGCATCCAGAGGCTCGGAATTGCGTACCCAAGAACCTGATTCGGCCATTTTTAATTGACGAAAGGCTAGGATTTCATCGAGAAGGTCACCACTGGAACGATGAGAGAGCGTCAACAGCTCACGCGAATCGGTGTTATTTAAGTCTGCCATTTCTGTGAGAATCTGGAGAGCTCCATGAAGCCCACCAGCAGAGTTTACGACGTCATGAAAAAAAATCCGCTCTAAGGTTTTTCGGCGCTTTTCATGACTAGTATCGCGGAGGGACACAACCAAAAAGTTGCGTTCATTCAACTGCCAAGGTGCCGAGGAAACCTCTAGATCTAAGGCGGACGACGATTTGCCCCGCTGAATTGTTAAACGGCAATCACCTACCACCCGTCTATTTTGTTGTCTACTATCGATCAAGGTCCTAAAGGCTCCACAGACCGAGCAGGCTTCAGAAGTGCCACAACCGTCTGGGCCTTGCTGTACCTGACAACAACCCAAGGCTTCACCAAACCGTCGACCTAGGTAATCCTGAAGCTGGCCAAGCTCCCAACTCTGACAAAACGCTTCTGAGGCCCAAATGATTTGCCTTTGTTCGTTCAAAACCAAGATCTGTCCGTTCAAGGCCGAGGCGAACTGTGTCAAAGATGCTTGGCTTTGTACCAGCTCATGATCGTTCAACAGTTGACTTGGGGTGGCTCGTGACAACACAACGGGACTCCTGTCGAGCCCAATAGCTCAACTTTTTAAGTTTAATGAATTTTTATGAGGAGTTCCAGAAATCTCGTGCCTTGAATCCGACACTTCGCACGCGTACAATACAGCTATGGCTCGTTTAACAAAGTTTCTTAAAAACCTGCTTCGGTTGATCTTTTTTACCATTGCCATCGCTAGCATCCTTTTTACCGTGCAAAGCATTTGGCATGTGTTTACCCCGATCATTGCCTACGTGGATCAAGATGTAAATCTTGCCACTTCGACGCTTTCAGTACAAGTCATGACGGGTGTTTCTATTGCCGCCTTGGTTCTGTTCTTTGTTTTTCTTGCTATCGCCATTCTTCACCGAGGCATCAACAATCGGCAGTTTGTCAGCTCCTTCTTTCGAAACATCTTATCCTCGGTCATCTTTGTCGTATCCGACTGGGCTTTCAGCACCCTTCAAAAGCAGGGACGGTTTTACCTCCTGCTAGCCTTGGTGCTAACGTTGATTATTACCATTATCCTTATTGAAATGGTGGCCAAAGCGTCGAATCAAAAGGCCGAAGTTTCGATGCGTACTGATCTGATGTCGTCCGTCACCGCCGGTTTGGCCTTTGGTCTCATTTTGGCGACGGGGCAATTCACTTGGGGCTGGGTTAAACATTTTATTCCGTGAGGTTCGTGGGCATCCCTTGAGGTTCGTGGGCCACGCCCCGCAAGGGCTATTCCCGAGGTTTATCCACCGCTCTCAGGTTTAATCTCCGCGTGATGAAAGACCCCAGGCTTGCCCCCCCACCAGTTGCCCTTCAAGCTGTTGATACACCGGTAGAATGTCCTGAAGAAACGCTGGATCAATACTGACCGCTTGATCCGCAATGCGCTGGCAATACCCGCACTTGTCGCATTCTTGGTCAAGACAGCTGACTTTTTCGAAACGGTCAAGAAAATTGGCGGGAATCTTTTGGGCGTCAATGTAAATAGGATTCTTTTCCTGAGAAAAAAATATTCCTTGATTTTTTAAGAACTTGAGAGCAGACCCGGACAGGCCTAACGGCATTTTCCAGAAACGGAATGTTTTAAGCCACCACCAGCGTTCAAACCGGGGAGCTGGCTTCTGAAAGCCCCAAGACAGGAGTAAATCTGCTAAATTCCCCTCCCAGCGACGATCATGGTAAGCCTGCGCCCTTTGAACCAAGGCGTACGAGGGGATATTCCGCTCCAGCAGTTTAAAGGTCGTGTAACCAATATTTTCGTACCGAGGGGTGTCTTCGGGGCGAATCCAACCCGCTGAAATGAACAACTCTTTGTGGGTCAGACGATTTTTTTGACACTGGATAATCGGGTAATCGATGTAGAATTTCGGATTGGTCACACTAGCATGCGCATGACCATTTTGATGTTGAATTTGATAGGGGCAGTTCGGCTGGCAAAAATGGTTGGCAATAAGCACCAAGTCTGCCTTAACCGCCTGACGAATGGCTGATAACTTTTCAAAATCCCTGTTAATCGAAAAAGACTCTAAGTTAATGGCGTCTGCACCCAGATCTTCCCAGAAACGGGCTCGTTTGACAGTATCGACTTGAGCGTAGATCCCCACCTTGACTTTGAAGCGAGGCCACCGTTTTTTAACAATTTGTACTAAATACGGGGCGGTAATGGTGAGCGTATCGACCTTCTGGTCCTCTAACCACCCCAACAGTGCCTCTAATTGACGGTGAAAACGAGGGGTCCACTCTTCATTGCCGAAACAAGCGGCATTCAAAAGGTAGTTGAACTCCATCCCTGCGGCATGAACCGCTTGGATGTAGGTGGCAAGTCCCTTTTTTGACAACCGAGTCGCCATAAATGAGGGGCGCCCCCCCCCTACCGAGTCAAACGGAAGTTTTCCATAAATTTCAAAAGCCCCAGCGGCCTTCAATTGAGGTAGAATTTCGAGGTCGTAGTTGGCAGGAACGGTCAAACGCATACGGAATAATACCATGAAGCCTTAGACCTGCAAACCCAGTCCTTGATTCCTTTGCCAACTGACATTACACTAGTACTAGTCCGCTCTTCAGGAGATAAGCATGAAGAACAAGGTGGATTTTCCAACCATCAACGCAAAAACGCCTGACGGCATTAAGGACGACGGTACACCTTACCGCGTTCTGGTCGTCGATGACTCGATGTTTGTCACCAAACAGATCGGTCAGATTTTGACCTCCGAAGGGTTTGAAGTCGTAGCAACCGCTCCCGACGGAGAAGCTGGAGTCGAAAAATACAAAGAATTGTTTCCCAACGTCGATTTGGTGACCATGGATATTACCATGCCCAAGATGGATGGGGTAACAGCTCTCGAGAAAATTAGGGAATTTGATCCCGAGGCACGGGTGATTATGGTGAGTGCCTTAGGAAAACAAGACCTCGTCAAAGATGCCCTGGTCAAAGGGGCAAAGAACTATATTGTTAAACCCCTCGACCGGGAAAAAGTTCTCGAGCGAGTGGTAAACTCTTTGAAAAAGTGATCTGTCGTGCCGGCTGTGGCGCCTGCTGTATAGCTCCGTCGATTTCTTCTCTAGCCAAGCCTGCAGGGGTTCCTTGCATTCACCTTGATAGCAGAAATTTGTGTCGCTTATGGGGTGACCCTAGGCGTCCTTCAGTCTGCTCTTCGTTGAATCCAGAGCCTTCTATGTGTGGAAATACCCGCGCCGAGGCTTTGGAACTTCTTGCCACCTTGGAACGATTAACCTTACCGGATTGACGCCTGGCAAGATTTCCTCTCATAATAACAAACTATGATCGTCAAACCTAAAATCATCAATAATGTCTGCCTAACGTCACATCCTGTAGGTTGTGCCGCCGATGTAGAGCGCCAAATTGCTTACGTCCAGTCTAAGGGTACCCTTTCACAGGCACCCAAGAATGTGCTTGTGATAGGATCTTCAACCGGCTACGGCCTAGCCAGTCGTATCGTTGCTGCCTTTGGAGGTGGTGCAAAAACAATCGGTGTTGCTTTTGAGCGAGCAGGAAGTGAAAAAGGTCCTGGAACAGCTGGGTTTTACAATACGATTGCCTTTGACCGTTTAGCCGCAAAGGCAGGGTTGTTTAGCAAAAGCTTCAATGCCGACGCCTTTTCCACCGACACCAAAACGGCGGTACTTGATGCCGTGCGCACTCACTTAGGTAAAATTGACCTCTTAGTCTATAGCTTAGCCAGCCCTGTTCGAACTGACCCCAAAGATGGAGTCCAATATCGGTCGGTCCTCAAGCCGATTGGCCATGATTATGTGGCAAAATCGATTGATCCCTTTAAAGGGGAAGTCAAAATCGCTACAGTCAATCCTGCAACTCCCGAGGAAGTCGCCGCTACAGTAAAAGTCATGGGGGGTGAAGATTGGCAATTGTGGATTGAAGCTCTTGCGCAAGCGGGGTTGCTTGCAACTGGGTTCCGCACTGTGGCGTATTCGTATATTGGACCAGAGGTGACCTATCCTTTTTACCGTTCCGGGACAATTGGCAAAGCCAAAGAACACCTGGAAGGCACCGTAAAAGCTCTCAATCAAGGTCCGTTGGCTGCCCTAGGCGGAAAGGCCTTTGTCAGCGTCAACAAAGCCTTGGTCACGCGTGCCAGCGCCGTCATTCCCGCAGTCTCCCTCTATATTTCACTGCTGTACAAAGTTATGAAAGCTAAAGGTATTCATGAAGGCTGTATTGAACAAATCGATCGCTTGTTCCGTGACCGGCTGAGTGCCCCCACCGTTCCCACCGATGCTCAAGGGCTGATTCGTATTGACGATTGGGAAATGCGACCTGACGTTCAGGCAGAAATTGCTGGGCTTTGGGACAAAGTTTCTGCAGAAAACTTGATGCAGATTGCCGATATTGCAGGGTTTGAGCAAGACTTTCTTCAGTTGAATGGGTTTGCCCTTCCTGGAGTGGACTACGAAGCTGACCTTTCCTTGCAGGTGCTTGAAGCCGGAGTTTAACTCTAGGGCAAGCTAAACCATGCTGAATTCATTTTGGTTTCAGGCTCTGGTGATCTTTGCCCTCATTCTTTTAAACGGCTTTTTCGCGATGTCCGAAATTGCTATTGTGGCCTCGCGAAAGGCCCGCCTTCAGCAAAAGGCTGGCGAGGGTAATGCCAGTAGTCAACGTGTCCTTGAGCTAAAAGCCCACCCGGGTCCCTTTTTATCGAGTATGCAGGTAGGGGTAACTCTGATCGGCATCCTCTCGGGCGCCCTAGGCGAACGGACGCTTTCAGAGTCGCTGTCGCTTGACTTAAAATCCATCCCCTGGTTAGCCCCTTATGCCTCCCTGGTGAGCCTCATTACTGTTGTTGTCGGGATAACCATCGTTTCAATTATTGTCGGGGAACTTGTCCCTAAACGAGTGGCTCTGAGTAACCCCGAGAAAGCAGCAGCTCGTCTTGTTCACCCCGTCCGAATCTTTTCGCTCTTGTTTCGTCCCTTAGAGCGTCTCTTGACTGGCTCAACTGAACTGATTCTCAAAGTTTTAAAAATTCATGAGACACCCGAGCCACCAGTTACCGAAGACGAGCTGGTCTTGATGCTCAAAGAAGGTCGCAAAGCCGGCGTCTTTCAAGAAGTGGAACAGCTGGTTGTCGAGAATGTTCTCTACCTCGATGATAAAGGGGCTCACGGGTACATAACACCCCGCGTTGATGTGATCTATCTTGAAAAAGACGCCACCGAAACTGAGGTCAAACAGTTTATTCTTGAAAATCAACAACAATCGAGTTTTCCGGTCTGTGCCGGAGGCATGGATAACGTGGTCGGTACCGCCGAAGTCAAACGCCTGCTCACAGCCATGGCTATGGGGACCTATACTTCCTTGAAAGACTACCTTGAACCTCCCCACTTTCTCCCTGAAACCGTCAGCGCCCTTAAAGTGCTCGGGATTTTTAAAGAAAAAAACATCAGCCTGGTTTTTATTATCGACGAGTACGGCGGACTGCTAGGCGTCATGACGATGCAAAATATCCTTGAGAGGCTTTTTGGGGCCGCAGTACCTCATCACAAAGAGGCGCCTCGCCTGATGCGTCGTTCCGATGGGAGCTACCTCGTGGACGGGGCCTTGCCCATGGCTGATTTTGCCCGTTTTTTTGATTGTGAGCGAGAGTGGGAACATGAAAAGGGGGAATACCATACGGTTGCAGGTTTCATTCTTGTGCGGATGGGACGCATTCCTGCTCCTGGAAATTATTTTGTGTGGAAAACGTTCTATTTTGAAATCAGCGAAATGGACGGCAACCGCGTTGATACCATCATTGTAAGAAAATTTGAAAAACGGACAGTGTCAAAAGAGTAAAGCAAATGGCAAACTTTTTCAAAAATGATAGGGGCCAGGTTTGGGTGCTTGGTCAGTTTGTTTGGGGCGGTTTACTTTTGCTTGCGGGGCCCTTTAACAGCCGGGGCTGGTTTTGGCCGGCCTTGCTCCTAACGATCTTAGGGGGAGGAGTTTCGGTAGCCGCTGTGCTCAACTTAGGCAACAATCTGAGTGTGTTTCCTAAACCAAAAGACGACGCAGAATTTGTGGACCGAGGCCTCTACCGCTGGGTCAGACATCCTATTTATTCAGGCCTGCTACTTGCCGGCGTTGGTTGGTGTGCTTTTTGGCTGTCCTGGCCAGCCGGCGTTCTTGAGGTGATATTTGTTCTTTGGATGGACCGAAAAGCCGCTTCGGAAGAGCGTTGGCTCAATCAACGCTATTCCAACTATGACGCCTATCAAAAACGTGTAAAAAAATTCTTTCCCGGCGTTTATTAGTTTCTGGGGTTATTGAAACCTTGGTTAAATCCCCATTCCAGAAAGGTAATTGCAAAACGTATTCACAGCCTGAGTCAGTGACGGGTGACTGGCTTCAAATTTCTCGACGGAAGTTTCTAAGGCCGTGACCGAGGCTTTCAGTAAGGCAGGGTTTTGTTGAGTTCTCAAAACCTGATTGGTCGTCACCTGAGCAAAATCGGCGATACTACCAGCGTCTTCTTGATGGGTTACGGCCAGCAGATCAACTTCAGAACTCAAACTCTTCACCAAATTGAGCAATTCTACCCTCTGACCGGGTGTTAAATTTTCTGAGGTTTGAATTTTTGCTTCAAGATCGTGGATGGTGTTTTGAATCAGGCTGTTTTGGCTCATGGCGTTCCCCCTCTCTTTATTTTCGTCCTAGAAGTGTGCGATAGCAAGGGCTCTGACGAAGCAAACAGGCTCTGGCGAAGCGATGCATAGCAAGCTATACTTTTTCTAGAGGCGAATATGGAAGAAAAACGCGAGCAAGCTCGTTATCAAATCCGGCAGTTTGTGAAAATTGATTTTAACCGCGAAGAGTTTCTCCCGGCCGAAGGTCTCAATATCAGCGCCAATGGCTTACTGTGCCGTGTGCCGCGCCCATTGTCGCCAGGTCAGCGGTTATTTTTAATGCTTAATTTGGGCACGCCACGTGACCCTATCATTTTGAACATCGAAGCACTCATTATTTGGACAAAGCCCGACCACGCCGAAATCCCGTCTTGGCTTGCGGGAGTAGAGTTCCTTGACCTAACAGATAAGCAAAGTGAGCAGATAGCTAGCTTTCTTGACTCCGACGGCGCAAAAGCAAACGAGTGTTCCGAGACTTAACGCCAAAGAACCTTAAAGTAACTCTTAGGTACCTGAAGACGCCATGGCCTGTTGAACTTGCTGTTTGCCACGCTGGGCGTCAGAATTATTGGGGTCTTGATTCAGAGCTTCATTGTAGGCTTTTAAGGCCGAGGGATAATCTTTTTCCAGGTAACGGGCATACCCCAATCGTGCCCACCAAGCGGCAATTTGAGGAGCGTGATATACTGCTGTCGTCAGCGCAATATCGGCATGGTTATATTCGCCCAACTGCAAATAAATTTCGCCCATAAAATAGTAAGCCCTCTCAATCCGATCACCGGAGGGGGCTAAAACCACGTATTGCTCAAAGTTATGCAAAGCATCAATGTTCTTTCCTAAATAGTACTGAGCTTCAGCTTGTGCTTCGATGACGCGGAAATCGTAAGGATTTACCTTGAGGGCCAGATTGGTGTAATCCAAGGCTTCCTGATATTTTTCAAGTTTAAGTAAAGCCCAAGTCAACACCACAAACGAGTCCATGTTTTGGGGATTAGCTTTGAGCTCATTTTGACAAATTGCAACAGAATCCTGATAGTTACCGTTCCGATACGCCGCTAAAGCATCAGGAGGATCTGCCGCCAGCGGGGCAAGCCCGGAAACAAGTGTAAAGATCACAAGGACGGCAGGCAAAGACCAACGCGAGTATTTCACTGTGCGCCTCCAGAGGGCATGGTACAAATTCCATTAAATTTCGCACCGGCCTCCATGAGGATTTCAGGGCAAGTCATATCCCCTTCGACAACGGCGCTAGAAGATAGTTCAATGCGGCGACTGGCAATGATGTTGCCCACTACCCTACCGCGAACATAAACCACACGGGCTTCAACTCGGGCTTCGACTACCGCTTTGTCACCAATATAAAGGTCTCCGGTGGCTCGAACATCACCTCGAAGGGCACCTTTGATCATTAAAGATTCGGTAAAGCGTAATTCGCCTTCAAACGAAAAGTTTTCAGCAAGAACCGTATCGAGCTCGCGCTCATCAACGTCCAGGTATTGCGTTTCGGACATAGATTTATCCTAGCGGCGCTCAGAGACGCTGTCAAGCGAGCCCGAGAGTCGATCAAGGATCCGGTTGAGCGAGCGTTTTAAGTCCTCTCGCATCTCGGAGGTATAGGGGTTATACGTCTGAAGATCCAAAAACAATTGAAACGGGTCATTGCAGGTCTGTTGCACAATATCCAAGAGCTTTTTGTACCCCTGAGTGGCGATAGGGTGGTCGGTTAAATTCATATCAGACAAGACCCGGCCGATAAAGTGTGTCACGCCCTGGGTATAGGCCGCCGCTTTGTCATGTTCGTCGGGGGTCATGTCGATTACCGACAAACCTTGCTCTGAAAAATCACGTTTCCAAAAACTAAAGGCTTCTCTGGCCCCCCGTAAGTCATGCAAAACTAGAGGCAGTCCGTTGAGACCCTGCCGAGCTGAATCGGGTCCGAACATCGGATGGGTAGCTAACAAAGACACCTCTGGGGGCAAAATGGACAGCATTTGGCGAGCGGGAACAACCTTTACAGAGCACGTATCAGCAATCACCTGCCCCGGTCGAGCCAACGGACGAAGCTCGTTAAGTACAGGCTCCATGGCACTTATGGCACAACATAGAAATACCGTGTCGTTGTTGGCCATTAACTCTTCAAGAGAGCCCCGTTTAACGCCCGGGGGAACCTCGCGGCCTGTGCTTCGGTTATAAACAGTAACCTGATGTCTTTTCGCTAAAAGTGAAGCCCAAAAGCTACCGAAGCGGCCTAGGCCGTAAACACCCACGTTCATAACCGCATCCTATCTTGGCGTTCGCCCCCTTTCAAGCCCCATCAGGCTCATGCTACACTGACGCCGAGGAGATAGAAATGACCTTTACCGAACGAATGCGGGCTCAAGCGAAGTCCCTGCAAAAACGTCTGGTTCTGCCCGAAGGGACTGAACCTCGAACCATTCCCGCGGCCAGGAAGATCGTGGACGAGGGATTGGCTCGTGAAGTTGTCCTTTTGGGACCCGAAGCGGCTATCCGCGCTAAAGCAAAAGAACTTAACGTCAGTCTTGACGGCATACACGTCGTTGACCCCGCTGTCAGCCCCTTGTTAGACACTTACGCCGCCGACTACTACGAGCTACGCAAGGCAAAGGGCATCAGTCTCGACGAGGCCAAAAAAAAGATCCAAAACGTGCTTTTTTGGGGCTCGATGATGGTTCGTCGTGGCGACAGCGACGCCTTGGTAGCCGGAGCCGACAACAGCACCGCCAACGTGTTGACCGCCGCTTTTCAAATTATTAAAACCGCCCCGGGCGTTAAGTCCGCTTCTAGCTGTTTTGTGATGGAAATTCCCGATAAAAAATGGGGACACGAGGGCATGATGGTCTTCTCAGACTGTGCTATCATCCCCGATCCCAATGCCGAACAACTTGCTGAAATCGCCCTCAGTGCCGCCCAGTCTTTTCGTACCTATGTTGGGGCGGAACCTGTCGTCGCCATGCTGTCGTTTTCAACCAAAGGCTCGGCAAGCCATCCGGATGCCGACAAGGTGATTGAAGCGGTGCGTTTAGCCCATGCCAAAGCACCTGAGCTTAAAATTGACGGCGAACTGCAAGCTGATGCAGCCCTTGTCCCCTCGGTCGCACAAAAGAAGGCACCGGGTTCTGCTGTTGCCGGAAAAGCCAATGTTTTGGTGTTCCCTGATTTGGGTGCTGGTAACATCGGTTACAAGTTAGTCCAGCGACTTGCTGGTGCCGAAGCCTATGGTCCCTTCCTTCAGGGAATGGCCAAACCTTGCAGTGACTTGTCCCGTGGTTGTAGTGTCGACGACATTGTAAACACCTGTGCAGTCATTCTTTGCCAAGCTCGGTAAAAGGGCCAGAACATGACATCCCCCCAACAAGCCGCTTGGCATGTTTTAGGGCAGGAACTGGGTTCGCCCATCCTTGCTCTGATCCTAGGACAAGCTCTCACTTCGTCAGCCGGGGTTCCGGTTGGCGAATGGGGGATGTATATTTTAACCGAAGACGCCCTGCACTATCGGCATGAACCCAGCCAAGGGGTGCTATCTGCCATGATTAAACTTGACAGAGTCGATCAACCCCGCCGACTGGGCTTTAACCGTTCAGAAGTGCTAGCCTGTCGGTTCCATCAAGGAACCTTCTGGAAGCGCCTCTTTGCCGGTGAAAACGATTTTATCACGTTAGAATGGTCTACGGGGGCCCCCCCTCTCTGCTTTGAACCCTTGGAAGGGGGCGAAGCCTGGTCAAAGCAGGTTAATCAGCTTTTCCAGTTAACCCCCTAGGACAATCTCCTCAAACCCCGAGGGACTCTAGATCCCATCAAGATCAAACGGTGTTTGCTGGTAAACGCTGTAGTTCAACCAGTTTGCATACAACAGGTGCGCATGGGATCGCCAGGTGATCTCGGGCAAATTGTGCGGGTCATTCTGTGGAAAGTAATTCTGCATCAAGTAACCGGGGTTGCCTGTGGCGGTATCGCGTTCATACTCCCGTTTGAGGGTATCACGGTCATATTCCGGGTGACCGGTCACAAAAATCCGTCTACGGTCTTCGGTTGTGACCAAAAACACCCCCGCTTCCGGAGATTCCGCAATTAGACGCAAACCAGGAATAGCTAAGATATCCTCCCGTCGCGTTTCGGTATACCGTGAGTGCGGCGCAGGGAACCAAGTGTCAAAGCCTCGAACGATCGGTTCATTAGGTTCCAGAATCTCGTGTTGAAAAACCCCGGCCAGTTTTTGGTCAAGCGATACCTTAGGAACCCCAAAAAAATGATAAAGCGCTGCCTGTGCACTCCAGCAGATATGCAGGGAGGAATACACATTGGTTTCACTCCACGTAAAGATATCCGTCAGTTCAGCCCAGTAGTCGACCTTTTCAAAATCGTACAGTTCTACAGGAGCTCCGGTGGTGATCAACCCATCGAATTTTTCATGGCGAATTTCACTGTAGGTTTTATAAAACGCAGACAGGTGTTCTTTGGGAGTGTTTTTGGTTTCATGCGAACCCATGTGTAAAAAGGTGATCTCGATTTGAAGCGGGGTGTTTCCTAGGAGCCTCAGCAACTGAGTTTCTGTCTGAATTTTTGTCGGCATAAGGTTAAGGATGGCGATTTTTAGGGGTCGTATGTCTTGATGAACCGCTCTATCATCGGTCATGACAAAAATATTTTCCTTTTCTAACAATTCCCTTGCGGGGAGGTTCGCAGGAATTTTGACCGGCATTTCCCTTACTCCTTAGCTAATTTTTCAACAGAATTTTCGTTGAAACAGGCTGATTTTTTTTATTCCCAACAACTTAAATTAACATAATTTGAGGCAAACCGGAAAGCCGTCCTTGATAAATCCGTAATCCGAAGTAAGCTTTAAGAAAATTCACTGAAAAAAGGAGATTTCATCATGGTTAAGCTCTACCGAGTTCTGGTCGTTCTCAGTTTCTCTGTGAGCCTTTCGGCCTGTTCTAGCTTGGAGGTCGCCGATATGATCCTTCATTCGCCGACGGGCCAAGAAAATCCTCCTAACCAAGCGACGACTTCAGAGTCCCCAGCGGCTTCAGAGTCCCCTACCGCTTCAGACTCACCGATCATCTCTGGTGCTGCGGTACTCACTCAAGTCCAAAACCTTACGCCTTCGGCAAAAACCTACCCGGCTAGTGCCGAGGTTTCAGGCCCCCAAGATTTTTCGGCCGTACAAGTCGGCGACTGGGCAGTCTACAAAGTCCTCAAAGATGGACAAATTTCCTCGGTAATTAAGCTAGCTGTCGTCGGTAAAACGGACGATGCCTGGATTTATGAGTTCGACAGCTACACCCAAGATCACAGCTCCGCTATGCAAATGGCCGTAAAAAATCTTAACCAGGCTCTCGGCTCAGCGCAGGGTGAAAGTGAAAAAATCTTGTGGATGAAGATAAAAGACGAACACGGCAAAATTACCAAACTTGAGGGCTCAATGCTGGGAATGATGGGGAACATGAGTAAAGCGGCACTGACTGGAGGCTCACCCGACGTTTCATCCGTTGAAAAGGGCGGAAGCATCACGGTACCAGCGGGTACCTTCTTGGGAACCTGGAAAGTCAGCTCCCACGTCTCGAATGGCAAAACCTCTGAAGCGGGTATGGCCTGGGTGTCAACCCGAGTTCCCCTTTGGCACGTGGTAAAATCCGTTAGCGATAAGGGGTCCACCAGCATGGAGCTGGTGGACTTCGGAACAACGGGGTTCGTTTCAGCCTTCTAATAGGTTCATTCCTCAAAGCGGCTGTTCAAAAAGAGCTTAGGTGAAAAGACCGTCCACCGACAGGTACCGTTCGCCGGTATCGTAGTTAAAGGTCAGGATCTTTTCACCGCTCTTAACCTCGGGTAGCTTTTTCGCTACCGCAGCCAGCGCGGCTCCCGTAGAAACACCGCCAAAGATGCCTTCTTCACGAGCCAAGCGGACAGCCCATTCATAGGCTTCTTCTTTCGTCACGGTAATCACGCCGTCAAGAATTTGCTGATGCAGGTTGCCAGGGACAAAGCCGGCTCCTAAACCCTGCAAAGGGTGGGGACCAGGCTGTCCTCCCGATAAGACGGGGGACTGAGAGGGTTCTACAGCCAAGACCTTTAGGGCGGGGAACTTGGGTTTGAGGACTTCGGCGACGCCTGTGATATGCCCCCCCGTACCCACTCCGGTGATGATGTAGCTTAGGCCCTCGGGAAAGTCCTTCAAGATTTCTTGCGCGGTCGTATTTTGGTGCACTGTAACGTTTGAGGGGTTATCAAACTGGCTGGGAATCCAAGAGTTAGAGTTCTGTTCGTGCAACTCTTGGGCGCGAGCAATCGCCCCTTTCATCCCCTTTTCGCGGGGGGTGAGGTCAAATTGAGCACCGTAAGCGGACATCAAGCGTCGTCGTTCAATCGACATTGATTCGGGCATGACCAAAATCAGTTTGTAGCCTTTTACCGCAGCCACCATAGCTAAACCAATGCCGGTGTTCCCGCTGGTGGGTTCAATAATCACGGTATCCTTTTTTAAAAGGCCCCGTTTTTCAGCGTCCTCGACCATGGCCAACGCAATGCGGTCCTTCAGACTGCCGCCCGGATTACTCCGCTCCAACTTGATCCAAACCTCTTGGCCCGGAAAGAGCTTTTTGAGACGGACATGGGGGGTATTTCCTATTGTATGCAAAATATTTTCGTATTTCATGATTCCTCCTCACCTGTTCCTCGGGTTTCACCCCCGAGGAGCATACTTGTAAGCTAAACAGGAATGTTCCTTCTGTCAATAGTCAACTTTGTCAATCAACTTAATTTACTAATAAATCTTTTTCCCTGGGCCTTCCTTAGGGAGCTCTTGGTCGTTCGTTGCCTTCCTCCTGGCGTCTTTACAGGTCCTGGCGTTACCAGTAAACTGCCCCACATATGCAAACACTGATCGTGGGTTATGGCCGAATGGGCCACGAAGTCGAAGAATACCTCAAAGCGCGCGGCCATCAAATCGTTGCGCGTGTCGACACCTCTGGAGCCGGGGATGCCCGCGAAGTAACCTCCGAATTGTTGCGTTCCGCTGAAATGGTCATCGAGTTTTCGCTTCCTGAGGCTGTGCTCGGTCATGCCCGACAGTATGCCGCCGTGGGTATTCCTGCGGTTTTAGGGACGACAGGTTGGGACGCACTAAGATCTGAGGTTAAGCAAATTGTCGAAGGCTACCAAAGTACCCTTCTTTGGGGAACCAATTTTGCTCTGGGGACTCACCTGTTTTTTGCCCTGGCCGAAAAAGCGGCTGCGCTCATTGCTAGCCTGCCTGAATACGACATCATGCTTACCGAATGGCATCACAAACTAAAAAAAGATTCCCCTTCAGGGACCGCTTTAACCACAGCAGAACGAATTCTCAACGTGTTGCCCCGCAAAAAAGAAATCAATACGGGTCGTCTTGACCGGGCTATTCGCGACGAGGAACTCCATGTCGCCTCAGTGCGCGGGGGAACTCTACCGGGAACACACAGCGTTTTACTTGACTCACCCGCTGATTCTCTCGAAATTCGACATACTGCCCGCAACCGATCCGGTTTAGCACTTGGCGCCGTCATGGCAGCCGAATGGTTGCTTGGGTCCGGTCGAAAAGGCTTTCTCTCGGTCGATGATTTTGTTAAAAGCTATTTTGCCGAGGCCCTCGGCTAAGGAGTCCGCATGTCGTACCAAGGCGTTTATACCGCCCTTATCACCCCCTTCACGACCTCGGGTAAAGTTGATGAGCCGGCACTCCAAGCTCTCGTCGAAGAACAAATTGGCTTGGGGATTTCAGGTCTTGTTCCGATGGGAACCACCGGAGAAAGCCCCACCCTTTCGCCCGAAGAACACTCCCGAGTCATAGAGCGTGTTGTGGCCTGGACCAACGGACGTGTTCCCGTCATTGCTGGTACAGGGTCAAATTCCACCGAAGAAGCCATCGAACTTACCAAGCGAGCTCAAGAGGCAGGGGCAAACGCCAGTCTCCAGGTCGTTCCGTATTACAACAAACCGAATCAAGAAGGGCTGTTCCGCCATTTTGAAGCCATTGCTGAAAAGACCAGTTTGCCCATCCTCATCTACAACATCGCCGGTAGAACTTCTCGTAATCTCGAAACGGACACCTTAATCAAGCTGGCTCAGCACCCCCGTATCGTGGGGGTCAAAGAAGCCTCGGGTGATGTCGGCCAAATGATGGAGGTGCTTGCGCGTCGTCCCGCCGGTTTCTCAGTCCTTTCAGGTGACGACAACCTCGCCTTCCCGTTGATGGCTTTAGGTGGTGACGGGGTTATTTCGGTAGCAAGCCATATCGTGGGCCGACAGCTGTTGGCCATGATCAACGCCTGCGCACAAGGTCAATGGGACACGGCAAGACAGCTCCACTTTCGTCTTTTACCCGTTTTTAAAGCGATGTTTATTGATACTAACCCCATCCCCGTCAAGACCGCTCTCGCTTTGCAGGGAAAAGTCCAAGAGGTATTCCGACTCCCGATGACCCCCCTTGATGACGGAAAAAAAGAAATCGTTCGCCAGGCCCTAAAACTTATTTCTTAGCCAAGTTGCGGCCAAAAGCCTCCTATCCTGTTGCAACCTAAGACGAAGAGTTGGGCTTACGCCAATCAGTGGGTGTAAGCCCTGTCTTTGTCCGAAAGGCCCGATTAAACGATGTTTTGGAAGAAAACCCGCACTGCAAGGCCACCTCGATAACCGGGGTAGAGGAATTCTTGAGCATTTGCTGAGCCTCGGCAATCCTAAGATCGTTGATGTACTGCGAAAAGCCAAGCTTTAGGTAACGATTGATCAGCTCGGACAGCTGAGGCCCCGAAATCCCCAGAACCTCAGCGACCTCCTCGAGCCTCAAGTTGGGCTTGGTAAAAAGCCTCTGGGTTTCCATAACCCTCTGCAAGTGCTGAACGAGGCTATCAACCTCGTTACTTTTGAGCCGGCTGGACACGGAGCGGCGTACATCCTCGGCCAGGCTCTGCATTCCCTGAAAAAGCTCAGGATGACGGCTGACCACGAGCGTCAAAACAAACATTGCCAGTAAGCATAATAGCCATAGCACATCAACAAACCGCTGTTGATTTACCAAAAACCCGACCAACATCAAAACAACCAAAAGAATGACCGCCCAATAGTTAAGAAAAAATCCTTTAAGTGGTTTGGGTAAAGCCGCCACACTCCCCAGCCTTTTCATAAGGCAAACGCCCGTCACGGACAAACCGATGGCTAAGGTGGTATAGACCGTCGCAAACGAAAAGTGCCAACTGAAACCAACGTACCTAAGCAACGCCCCGCCCAGGACACCCAGGACTGCCAAGCCGATGACTCCCTCTAACCTCAGGCGGTTTTCATCCCCCAAATAGACCGAAGCAAACCACGACCCTAAAGGCCCCAAAGCGGCCAAAGCGATATTCGAAACCAAGTTAAGGACGACGTTTTGATCATGAAAATGCACCCCAAGAGAGCCTGTGACGCACAATAGCCCAAAATCAGCGGCCAAGTAGGCGTAAACGAGCTGAACAGGAGTCTTGGTCTTTGCCACCAGAGTCACCGCCGCGACATGAAAAAAGGCTACTCCATAGGCAAAAATAAAAAGTTCAGTAATCGCACGCAGGGTCATAAAAAATCCTCAGCGAGGCTCAGGTAAGTGTTGGAACACCGCAACAAACTGCTCAACTCCCAAGGTTTCGGCTCGGGCAGAAAGGTTGATTCCTTCGGCAAGAAAGGCCTCGGTTACTTGCTGATCGCTCACATGCAGGGCACTCGCTACCCGTCCAAGGTTGTTGCGAAGGGTCTTGCGCCGACTAGAATAGCATTCCCGCACAAAGCGCGAAAATAGCGCCCCTGACAGGTGGGGCCACCGATGGTGGGCTTTTAGTTGTACCACCGTGCTGGTGACTTCGGGCGCCGGGTGAAACGACCCAGGGCGCAAAGTTACAACGGCTTTTGCCGAAAAGGCGGCCTGAATCATCACAGAAAAGCTGGAATAGTTCTTGGTACCAGGCTGTGCCGTCATACGATCTGCCATTTCTTTTTGAACGGTAACCACAAACACCTCGGGAACAAAGCCCCCTTCAAGAAAATCGCCAAGGATCGCGCTGGCCGCATTATACGGAAGGTTCCCCACAACTCGCTGAACCTTTTGGGAGAAGTCAGGCCACTCGGGAGCCCCTGGCTCTAGGGGAATCCCGTCACGCACGCGGCGCCACGTTTTAATCGCGTCTCCCCAAACCAAGCACAAACCAGCAGGAGCCTTGCCAAGCTCTTCGTTTAAAACTTCGATATAGCCAGGGTCAATCTCAAAGGCGGTGACCGGGTGCCCCTCGGCCAGCAGTTGATGAGTCAACGCCCCCAAGCCAGGGCCAATTTCCCAAACCGGCTCGCCTGGAGCCAGCTCCACGGCGTTAAGGATCTGTTTACGGGCTCCAGGATTGATAAGAAAGTTCTGGCCCCACCGGCGCAGGGCATTTAACCCGCGGCCCTCAAGGTAGGCTTGTAACTCGGCGGCAGAATCATAATTAAGTGGCACCAGAGTAGTCCTCCGGCGTCCTTTATAGAGGATAACCGCCAGAAATCCTACTCCCCCCGCCAGTGGCAAGGCATATGCCCAAAAGAGCGGCAACAGGGGGAAATTGCCAGCTCGCGCGATCGTAAAGGTGGTATCAAAAAGTAAGGTTAAAAACTGTCTGATTAGACCTTCGCCCGGGAGCCCCATCAACGAGACGACTAAAAAAACCAAAGAAACGAGCATGTACACCCCCGTCAGCGCGACCAAAGGAGGTGTCCAAAGGACCCCAACCCAACACAGTCCCCCTGACAGTGGCCCTGCTAAGGGAGCCGTGGTCAAAACCGCCGAACCCGAGACTGCCACCGTTCCGGCCCCCCACCGTCCCAGATATGGACGGAGTGCCCGTTCCCAGGACGGCGAAACCAGCAAAAGCCCCGCTAAAGCCGCGCCTGACAGCTGTAACGAGAGGGAACTCACCATGTCGGGCCACAACAACACGGTCAACAAATACGATAACGACAGCACTTCGATTGCCGGGGCTTTTCGCCAGGTCAAAAGGCTCCAACTACCTACCGCCGCCATCATCCACGCCCGATACAAGGACGGTAAAGGGCCTGCCAGCCAGCAAAAGGCACCCAGAACAATTTGAACCACCACTACCATAGCCAGGCGCGGGCACTTGCCGCGTAAAAAGCGACTAACCACAAGGGCCAACAAACTCAGGTGCATTCCTGACAGGGCCAGGACATGGCTGGTCCCCGATTGGCGAAAGGCTTGCTTCTCACCAGGGCTTAACTCGTCGGTAGCACCCAAAAGCAAAGCTTTAGCTAAAGCCGCCTGCCGTTCACCCGAGCGGTTTAAGGAACCAAAAATCCGCTCCCGAAACCTGGCCCGAATATCACAGCCTGGTAGGGCCCAACCCTGAAAGCTCCCGGACTGCCACCGCCAAAGCCATCCATCCTTTCCTTCGCTCAGCGAACCTTTCGAAACGACCGTTTGACCCCAAGGGGGCGAAGCTCCCCGCCAGTTACGCACCGTCAACGAAAAATCGGCGGGAACCGTTAGGGTACGTTTTCCCTCCGTGTAGCGGCACTGTTGAGCGCGAAGCAAAAACCGAGCTTCACCCGATGCGTTAAGCGAAGCCTCCCGCTCGACAAACCCACAAACTTCGGTCATCGACATCGATACTCCGGGTGGGCGACGAGTTTCTTCCCAGCCCTCCCTCAAGCACCCCAGGGCCAAGAGCAATACTGCTGTTACCCAAAGATCTTTTCGCCCCCGCGCCAGGAACACCCATAACCCGCCAACCACGAAAACGATCACAACCCCAAGGCCGCTTACCCCTCCCCAAAGCCACGGAAGCACTACCAGCAAAAGCAAGCTTGCCGGATATTCTCCGGCCACACGGTTGACAGCGTTCATTTCAAGCCTCCGGCTGGGTCTGCTAGGTTCCCCACCTTTTGTCTAAGACTTTGGTTAAGCCCCCACCGCTTCAAAAAAGCGAAGCGAACCTCTTGACGAAGCCCCCTGAACTTGAGAATATTTAGCTTAGCTAAGCTAATTAAGGAAAGGTGCGATGAACAATACCCTTCAAAGAGCGGCGCAAGCTCTCTTCGAAACCATTCCCAAAGTTAACCGAGCCTTACGGGCGGTGATTTTTGCTTCGACGAAAACTTCGTTTAGCATGCCGCAATACCGCGTTCTGTCATACCTGAAAGATTACGGCAAAAGCAGTATGGCAGTTTTAGCAGACCAAGAAGGGGTCAAGGCGCCGACGATGAGCCGGTTTGTCGATGCCCTAGAGTCGCAAGGCTTGGTCCGCCGTGAGAACTCGGTTCAGGATAAACGTTCCATTTTAGTCTCGTTGACCGAGGCGGGCGTGAAAAAAGTCCGCCAAGTCCGTCAAAACGGCGTCGAAGTGGTAAAAACCACCCTGAGCTCCTGGACACAGCAAGAGCTGGACTTGCTGACAACGGCCATGGAACTTCTTCGCTTTCACCAGCTTGATGGGAGGATCTCATGAATTCAACGAAAACCGTCTCGCCCTGGGCTGTGGTTTCCGTAACAACTCTTGGCGCGTTTTTAGCCAATATTCAGTCATCGGCTCTCGTTTTGGCCTTGCCCGACGTTCTTTTGGGTCTGCATGCCACCTTTGAAACGATCTTGTGGGTGCTTTTAGGCTACCTGCTGATTACCACCACCCTGGTTCCCCTTATTGGTAGGCTTTCGGACCGCTGGGGCCGCAAAAACCTCTACACCCTTGGTTTTGCCGTATTTACCGTGGCGTCTTTAGGAGCGGGGTTTTCGGCTCCGCAATGGCACGGCTGGGACCTTTTGGCTTGGCGGCTGGTCCAGGGGCTAGGGGGAGCACTTTTGATCGCCAACAGTACCGCTTTGGTTACCGATGCGTTTGGCAAAGGAAACACCGGGGCCCCCCTGGGTGTCAATCAAATGGCATCCGCCTCAGGCTTTATTTTAGGGCCTTTAGTCGGGGGACTTTTAACGGGGATTTCGTGGCAATGGGTGTTCTGGATCAACGTTCCTTTGGGAGTGGTTGGTACTTTGTGGGCAATGCGAACCCTGGCTCAAGATCGGGGGGTAAAAGAAACGGCAACGTTCGACATCCGGGGAACGCTTTTATTTATGATTGGGTTAACCTTGTTTTTGACCGCAGTGTCCTTTTTAGCGGTCCCCGGCTCAGACTTACGGTTGGCGGGGCTTTTGGGTCTTGTGGGTTTGGTTCTGTTAGTCTTGTTCTTTCGCTTGGAACGCCGCTCCGCCCACCCCTTTCTGCACCTGGAACTATTCACCAACCCTCGCCTTTCGTTGCCCAACCTCTCGGCTGGTCTCAACGCTTTGGCTCGCGGTGCGGTGCTGTTCTTGTTAACGTTCTACCTTCAAGGCCCACTGGGGATGAATCCCTTTATGGCGGGGTTAGCAACGGCCCCCTTTGGTATCGCCATGCTGATCACCTCGCCTTGGGCCGGCCAGCGTGCCGACAAAGGACAAGCGGCCCTATTCAGCACCGGAGGCCTTTTGGTGGCGGCCTTGGGACTTTTGGGCATGGCCTTTGTCGATCTGCATACCCCCTATTGGCTTTTAGCCCTCGAAATGATTTTAATTGGGGCTGGCAGTGGCTTGTTCAACAGCCCTAATATCAGTTTGATTATGGGGCGAGTCGATGCCCACCATCGTGGCACGGTGAGCGGTACTAGAATCTTGGTTACCAATGGCGGCCAGATGCTTGCCCTAGCGATTGTTTTTCCGTTTGTCTTGTCTCGGCTCCCCGTCGACTTAATGGCGAAAATCTTTTTATACGGGGGCGGTTTGACTTCGGTGCCCGCTGTAGCGGCTGACCTTGTTCAGGGAATACGAGTGGCCTTTTTCTTTAGCTTTATTCTTGCCCTGGCGGCCGCTGTTGTGAGTATTCTCACCTACCGCAAACATAGCGCGGAACCCGAAGAAGTGACCCTGAACTAACGGCCCTTTAACTTAAGCTTCTTAGCTGGGGGGTGACTGACGAATGGTTGAACCCCGGCGTGGGGCTTCTTTGCGGTCTTCAAAGATATTGTAGACGTACGTAAGAATGGCATTCCGCACGCGAGCCGAAGGGGGAACCGCTTGAATATGCAAAATCGAGCGGTTCTTTTTTTCATCGAAGGTAATTCCCTTGATCATCCCGCACATTACCAGGGGCTCATCCGTTAACGTTGCTTGCACCTTAATGGGCATGCCCACTTTTGCTTTTCCGCCTACCAGTAAGGCACAGCCGTCTTCGCTAATGTCAACCAACCGAGCTCGATACCCAGGAGTATTTTCTACAGTTTCATTTGCGCTCTGGATCGACGAAAGGTTATACAGTGAACAGCCAAGATTTGTCTCGACCCGAACCGAGCGCCGTTTTTGACTGCGAATCAAAGAATCAGAATGGGCTATGTAGAGAATAGGAAACTTACGGTCAAGAAAATCTTCAAGGACTTTGGATTCAAAAAAATACCCTGCATCTTCCATGCGCCAAAAATATACTGTGATTTTTTGGTTCTTCCAGCTAAAGCCGGGCGGCATAGTCTTTCCCACCGGATACGAAATGGCCATGTATTTGCGTAAGTTCTCGACCACCGAGGCCATAAAGCTTCCCCCACCGGGCAAGCTGAGACGAATTTTTTGTGATGCCATCAGCTCACGGGTCGATTGAATCCCTAACCGGTACTTGGGCAGGTTGAACTCTACCCTCTTACGAAAATCGTACAACTGCCCCAAAAACCTATTGGCGGGAGGATCGCTAACTTGCGAGGTCGCCCGCATTTTGGTGACAACGCCCCGAATGGTACGGTCAAACTGCTTCACCGAGCTAAAAATGGAAACAGGGTTTTCGAGGCTGGCTTCAACGGTGGCCTTTCGCAACGTGTTGATCTCGCGAAACACAAAACCAGATTCGGTACCCCGGGCATAGAACTGTACCCACGGAAAGTTTACGCCCCCATGCGATTGCAAGAAGAGCACAAACCCCACAATGAGAAGAACAAGGAGAATTATCGGGGCCAACCACAACCAAATCACCGTGCTCTACCTTCCCTATCCATTGGTGTGAACGAACTGAGCGACCAAAGGCTTCTTAGTTCTTTCGATTCAAGCCGAACAAACGCTGAAAAAAGTTCTGCTTACTGCCCTCTTCCTCGACAAACCTACCCATGGCCAAAAACTTGGTCATGCGTTCACGAGCCAACTGTTCACCAGTTTTTTGCTCTAGCCGTTTTAAGGATTCGAGGATCTGTTGTTTAATATTGGCGGCCGTATACGCGTGATCGGTATGAGCCCCTCCCGGCGGTTCTGGAATGATGCCATCGACGATACCAAAACTCAACAGATCCTGCGGTTGCAGCTTGAGCTGTGCTGCCGCTTCGGGGGCTTTAGTGGGGTCACGCATCAAAATCGAAGCACAACCTTCGGGAGAAATCACCGAGTAATAGGAGTTCTCGAGCATAAAGACTTCGTTCCCTACAGCGATGCCAATAGCACCACCGGAACCACCTTCGCCTAAAATAAAACAAATGACCGGAATCTTGAGCAAAGCAAACTCTTTTAGGTTTCGGGCAATCGCTTCACCGATTCCCCGTTCCTCGGCAGCAAGACCGGGGTAGGCACCAGCGGTGTCAATAAACGTCACGAGGGGCCGTCCAAACTTTTCGGCTTCACGGGCCAAACGAAGGGCCTTACGGTAGCCTTCGGGATGCGCCCAACCGTAGTTACGACGAATATTTTCTTTCATGTTACGGCCTTTTTGGTGGCCGATAAAGGTAATGGGACGCCCATCCATCAAGCCGACCCCCCCGACAAGGGCGGGGTCGTCACCAAAGACGCGGTCGCCATGAAGCTCCAGAAACTGTTCGGTAATATGCGAAATCACCTCTAAGGTGGTGGGCCTGTCAGAGTTACGAGCCAAAAGAACTCGTTTCCAGAGTTCCTGGGGCGTCACGCGGCCTTCGCTGAGTTTTTCTTGAAGCCGCTTTAAATCCGACTGAATATCAACACTGGATTTTTCGGCCAGGGATTGCAGTTCTTGGATCTTTTTTTGAATTTCAGTCTGATCCATCATCTCACCTTTAATCGGGCCATGTGGGTATCAATAAGAAAGCCCAAGGTCTTTTTTAAGTCGGCACGGGATACAATGGCGTCAACAAAGCCCTTTTGCAACAGAAACTCTGATTTTTGGAACCCTTCGGGGAGTTTTTGACGGATGGTGGACTCAATAACACGAGGTCCCGCAAAACCAATGCTAGCCCCCGGCTCGGCGATAATCACATCACCCAGCATGGCAAAGCTGGCGGTAACTCCACCGTAGGTAGGGTCGGTCAACACCACAAAGAGCGGAATCTGTGACAATTCCATTTGCGCAATGGCGGCGCTTGTCTTTGCCATTTGCATCAACGAGAATATTCCTTCTTGCATGCGCATTCCGCCCGAGGTCGTGAATAAAATCACAGGCAGACGTTTTTCGATTCCTGTCAGTAAGGCCCTCGTAAGCTTTTCACCCGCGACCGACCCCATTGAACCACCCATGAACTTAAAGGTCATGATTGAGAAAATCGCCTTACGACCGTCAACCTGAACAAAGCCGTTCAAAATGGCGTCAGAAAGACCAGTGGCAGCTTTTGCCTCGTTAAGCTTAGCCTCGTAACCCGGAAAGCCAATGGGATTGGTCGTTTGAACTTCTGACGAAAACTCCTGAAACGTTCCAGGGTCTGACAAGAATTTGATTCGTTCCACAGGGGTAATGCGAAAGTGGTGACTGCATTGCGGACAGACAAACAAATTTCGTTCCAGCTCACCTTCATCCAAGTGTGTGTGGCAGGCCGGGCAGGAGTGCTTTTGTGCGACAAAGGTACGTTCGTCTTTCAACGGAACCACCTGAGTCGGAGCGGGCTTTTTGCCCGAGAACATCCTACCCAACAGGTTTGAGAATAGGGCCATTAGCCGATCTCCTTCATAATGGCGTCAAGGACATTTGTCCCAAAGCCGCCTTTGCGAAAAATCGACGTATTGATGATCTTTTTTTGACTTTCGAGGTTGGTAGGGACACCCTCCAACTTGAACTCATCAAGAACAGAAAGCATTTTGTTGATGCCTTCGGCCCTGGTCGGGGCGCCAATGATCACCTTAGCGACCATCGAGTCATACGTGGGGGGCACAGTGTACCCGGTGTAGAGAAAACTATCCACGCGAACTTTAAAGCCACTGGGGGGAAGGTAATATTTCACGGTGCCAGGGGCCGTTGCGTTGATACGGATCTCCATAGCATACCCGTCAAACCGAATATCCTCTTGTTTTACCGACAAGGGCTCACCGTTGGCTACCCGGATCATTTCTTTGATCAAGTCGACGTTGGTAATCATTTCGGTAACCGGATGCTCAACTTGAATCCGCGAATTGACTTCCATAAAGTAGTATTGGCCGTCTTTAAACAAAAACTCGATGGTTCCTGCCCCAAAGTAGCCAATACCTTTGAACAAACGGACAGCATCTTCGCCCATACGACGACGAATTTCGGGGGTAACTAACGGGGAAGGGCTCTCTTCAACGAGCTTCTGGTGGTTACGTTGTACCGAGCAGTCTCGTTCACCCAGATAAATCACATTACCTTGCTTATCGCCGATCATCTGAAGTTCGACGTGAGCGGCGTTCTCAAGATACTTCTCGATAAAAACGGTGCCGTCCCCAAAGGACTTTTCAGCTTCAGAACTCGCAATCCGAATATTGTCCGCCAGATCTTCGACCTTACGAACAACTCGCATCCCCTTACCACCGCCGCCAGCGGAGGCTTTGATGATGACGGGTAAGCCCATATCACGAACAGCTTCCACGGTCTTTTCAATGTTGGTAACAGCGCCCTCGAGGCCAGGAGTGCAGGGCACGCCATACTTTTTGGCATTAGCTTTGGCACTGACTTTATCGCCCAACATTTCGATGGCCTGCGGATCAGGACCGACCCAAACCAAGCCCGCCAGCTGAACCTGACGCGCAAATTCAGCGTTTTCAGACAAAAAGCCCACCCCTGGGTGAATGGCATCGGCCCGGGCATGAAGCGCAGCGGAGATTATGTTAGGAATGTTGAGATAACTATCTTTTGAAGGCGGAGGCCCAATACAAATTGACTGATCGGCCATTTTGACATGCAAAGCCTGGCGATCAGCTTCGGAGTAAACAGCGACGGTACGAATTCCTAACTCTTTACAAGCACGGATAATGCGTACGGCGATTTCTCCCCGGTTAGCGACGAGAAGAGATCGAATCATTTCCGGCGGACCTCGAACAGCGGAGTACCATACTCCACAAAGGCCTGATTGTCGGCCAACACACGGATAATCTCACAATCGAATTCTGCTTCAAGTTCATTCATGACTTTCATCGCTTCAATGATGCACAAGGTTTCGCCTTTTTTAACCACCTTTCCTTCTTCTACAAAGGGAGGGGCGTCGGGGGCTGGGGTACGGTACACCGTGCCTACAATGGGGCTGGTGATGATTTCTCCGGTAGCAGAGGCCGCCGCAGGAGCTGGAGCGGAGGGTGCGGGTTGTGAACCAGCAGGAACGGGGGCCGTTGCGGCCGGTACGGGGGCAGAATGTACAACCGGTGCGGCGGCATAGACGGTATCAGGGTGGCGTTTGACATGCAGTTCCACGGAACCTTCTCGGAATTTCATTTCCGCCAGGCCAGTCGCGTTGAACTTTTCTAGAATCGCCACAATGTCTTTGGTATCCATTTCAACTCCTCAAAACAGTCAGGAACGTACCATGACAAGAATTCCCTGTCAATCTAGCATAAACCCAAGCCTATGAAAGTCAAGCCACGTGAAAATCTAGTTGGCAAAATTCCCCTTTCCCCGGTATGATCATTTTCATGAACCCCATGGAAGACCTTCTCCCCCACCGAAAGCCTTTTCTTTTTGTGGATGAAATTGAGCTAGCCACCTCAGAACAAATTGTGGCTTGGAAAACGTTCCGCGAGGACGAGTTCTTTTTTCCCGGGCATTTTCCCGGTTACCCGGTTGTTCCGGGCGTTATCCTTGTCGAAACTCTGGCTCAAGCCGGTGGTGCCGGTGTTCGTCAGCTAGGACTTTTGGGTGCGGACGCCCTTTTCTTTTTGGCCACGGTCGAAAAAGCTAAGTTTCGCCGCCAGGTCCGGCCTCAGGACAAAGTCCGGCTCGAAATTACCAACCTGAGAATTTCGGCCCGTATGCTCCGTCAAAGTGGACGGGCTCTTGTCGGTGACGAGGTAGCTGCTGAAGCCGAGTGGATGTGCGTCGTCGGTTCGGCTGAAAAGGCCTAAAGCTCATGGGGCAAACTCTTCCTCAGCGGGTGCGGCAGGTTGTCCAACAACGTGAGACTGAACCAGTCCAATTTTTTAAAGCCAACGCAACCGCTGGGGCCAGTGTCGCTAACCCCTTTCAAAAAGTCAGCTATAGGGACTTTTGGAACAAAGTCCAAGAGTTTGCCGTAGGGCTTGCCGTTCTTGGTGTCAAGCGCGGGGGGCATGCCGTCCTGATATCAGATAATCGGCCCGAATGGCTGGTTGTCGACTTGGCAATCCTAAGCCTGGGTGGCGTTGATGTACCCCGGGGTTCAGATATCACCAAAGACGAGTTGGCTTTTATCGTGAACCATGCCGACTGCGAGACGGCGTTGGTCGAAGACCAAACCCAGCTTGAAAAGCTTATGAACCTTTCGTCGCTGGGCGCACTTCGCACGGTCATCGTTCTCGACAATTCTTTAGGGCATCATCGGCGTGCCCCTTCTTCGCTTCAATTGTTAAATTTCGAAGAAGTTCTGACGCTGGGCCAGCATGAAAAGCTCAAAAGGCCCTCGTTTTTTGAGGCCGAGGTTTCGGCGGGATCTGAAGAGGACTTGGCGACGATTATTTATACCTCGGGAACTACCGGTGAACCCAAAGGAGTGATGCTCAGTCATCGTGCCTTTTTGTTTCAAATGGAACGAGCCCTCGAAGTGCTCAAACTACTGCCTCAGGATATTTTTTTAAGCGTGCTTCCCATTTGGCACGCTTTTGAGCGGGCCATCGAGTACATCATTCTGGGCGGCGGGGCCTCAATCTGCTATTCCAAGCCCGTTGGCAAAGTCATGCTCGATGATATGGCGGCTATCAAACCGACCTGGTTTATCTCGGTTCCCCGAATTTGGGAGAGTATCCGCGCCGCAATTCTTCGCAAGGTCAAAGAACAGGGGCGCTTGGTTCGACGTGTTTTTGACTTCTTTATAACGGCAGGAACTCACTATGCCGACTACCGTGACAAATTGCTGGACCGTTGGCCCCGTTTTACCCCTTATATGCCCTGGGCACAAAGAGCCAGCGCGGCTCTGCCTTTCGCCCTGCTTTGGCCGCTCCACGCCTTGGGCGATGCCCTTATTTTTCGTAAGTTGCGACAACTTTTAGGAGGCCGCTTCCTTGCCGGTATTTCGGGTGGTGGAGCCCTACCCGGACATGTTGATGCGTTCTTTCGCGCCGTAGGAGTTCTGGTGCTAGAAGGCTATGGCCTGACCGAAACAGCACCGGTGCTGTCGGTTCGCCTTCTTAAGCATCCTGTTCCTCATACGGTAGGCCCCTTGCTCCGCGACATTCGCTTTGAAATTCGTGAAGAAGGGACAGGTAAAGTTCTGCCGGCAGGACACAAAGGGGAATTGTGGGTCCGCACGCCCCAGGTTATGCTCGGTTACTACAAGCGACCCGAAATGACCGCTGGAGTCCTTGTCGATGGCTGGCTCAATACCGGGGACTTAGCCGTGGCCACAGTGCGAAACGAACTTCGGTTGGTGGGGCGCTCAAAAGACACCATCGTTCTTTTAGGTGGTGAGAACGTAGAGCCAGCCCCTCTCGAACAACGCCTCCTTGAGGCCGATTTTATTGATCAAGTCATGGTGGTAGGGCAAGATCAAAAATTCCTTGGAGCCCTGATTGTTCCTCAGTTTGACCTCATGGAAGAATGGGCCCGGGCCAAACAAATTTCGTACATGGACCGCGAAGAATTGTTAGAAAACCCCCAAATTCTTGAATATGTCCGCGAGATTATTCAGGCCCTAATTAACCCGCGAAGTGGGTTTAAACCCTACGAAGGGATCTACCAATTTAAGCTTTTACCCCGCCCCTTTGAGCCCATGGTCGAGGTGACCGCGTCCCTAAAGCTGAAACGTAACGTGATTGCTCAGCGTCGTGCCCAGCAGATCGCCGCGCTTTTCAACGGGCACAAAGTCTAAGCGTGCAACGAACCGGCTTTGGCGAACTTGACTCATCGGGAACCGAGGTTTAGGATTTGTTTATGGATAATAAGAAGTCACCCTCACCCAAAACCCCTGCCAAAAAGGCTCCCGCCAAAAAAGCCAGTGCTACTGCGCCAGCTTTAGAAGATTTTCTTCGTGAAGTCGAAAGCAAGGCTTACGAGCTGTTTCTGGAACGTACCCGAACCGCCGCACCAGGGGACAGCTTAACCGATTGGTTGCAGGCCGAAGAGCTCGTAAAAAAAGCTCACGGCCTGTAGTCGGCACAGGGTTGCCTTCTTGAACCAGCTCGTTTGCATATACTAGAGTTTCAAAACCCTATGGGTTTGACTTTCTGACTCAGTCCCTGGTTTTGCCGTAAAAGTTTGATAACGTGAGCCGGGTCCGCCGGTGCCCCCCACTGACACTGCTGGTAGACGGCCTTGAGATCCCCTGGCGTCAGCATAAGGGTTTGAAGCTCTTGGCTGTAATTTGTCCAGTCCCCTTGCGGAAAGTACGCCTGAAGCAGGCCCAACTTTTGGTCTTCGCGCAAGCTCTCAAATTTAATTTTGAGAGCAAAACGGCGGTAACTGGCGTCATCAAAAATCTTGGGCAAATTCGTTGTAGCGATGAACAAACCACTAAAGTCTTCGAGGCACGAGAGCATTTCGTTGGTCTGTGTTCGTTCCCATTGGTGGTGGGCTAAGTTTCGGTCTTGAAAAAAGCTGTCAGCCTCATCAATCATCAGCACCCCACCCTCGGCAGCGGCAAACGCTCTCCTGATATTTTGCTCCGTTTGCCCCACATACGGCCCCAAAAGATCGCTGGCTTTTTGAACGGACAAGGGTAGATCGAGAAGCTCGGCAAGTTTTCGGCCTAGAAGAGTTTTTCCTGTTCCAGGCAGGCCATAAAATAAGGCTGCGATACCCACTTTGCTAGAAGTTTTCCACCCCATCAGGGACGTTAAAAGTTGTTGGGGGTCGGTATCGATATTGATCCAGTCCCAACTGTAGGGCAATTCCTGATTAACTAAGGACATAGGTTTGCGGCCCAGAATTTTTTGTGACGCCGTCAGGCAGGCTTTGACACTGGCCATCATGCGCTCGCGTGGTAGACCTGCTTCTAACATCGTTTGCCCCAAAGTAAGAGCCTGCGAGATTTGTGCTGGGGTGACAGGAAAGCGGCTGGCCAGGTGCTGAACCTCTTCTGGGGTTATCCTGGGGTAGGAGGTCGCCAAATTCGACCAAAACTTTTTGCTCTGCAGAGGGGTGGTTTCGGGAAAATCTACCGTCAGTTGAAACCGACGCAAGAGCGAGTCCTCTGTGAAACGGATTTGGTTGGCAATAAAAATGATTTTTCCGGTGTAGCTATCCAACCACTGGTTAAGTTGCCCCTTGTCGAGACCGTTTTCTGAAAAAAACAGTCTTTGGGTATTTAAAATAGCGTCTGCTTCGTCAACCACAAGAACCTGACTCGCTGGGTTTACAAAACTTTTTACCATCGACAAGCGAATAAATTGCGCGAGGGGGGAACTTTCCTCAAAGGGTTTGAGAAAAACAGGCTCTAAGCCAACCGAGGTGATCAAAGTTTTTGCCAATTCACTTTTACCCGTTCCCGGTACGCCATGAAACAAAATTCGACAGGGTTGGGGGGCTTTTAAAAGACTGCACAGGGCATCTCGTTGTGGTTCCGAAAGGCTAAACTGCTCGAGTGAAAAAAGCGGTTTTTGTAGGTGTTGAAAGAAGAGCGTGCGAAACCCGCCCTCGGTGTCGCCATTGAGAGTAAAAAAAACATCTGCTTCAAGGGCAAAATGACTATTCACAAACGGTAAATTGATCCCGTTAAGGCGATCAGGCATGATTAAACCGTTCATGCGGAGGTCGCTCGTCTTGCGAAAAAAACGCGACACCGGAACTACTAACGACGGACAGGCAACCAGGATGGCCTTTTCTTTTTCTTTTTCGTTGAGCGCTTCAAGAAAATCTGACCAGGCTTCGTTTCTTCGGACAAGAAAGAGCAAAACCAAGATTTCTCGCTGATTGTCCGATAACTTCATGGTTTGGATTAAATCTTCAAAATAGGGATGCTCGACGAGCGGTGGCTCAGGGGGAAAGGTCTCTTTGAGAAAGTTCCACAAAGGCTCTAAGCGCTCATCGGCCCAAGAAATACCCGAGATTTGAAGAAGGGTGGGTATGGCCTCCAACTGGTCTTCAAACGTCCCGGCAAGGTGCAAGGGCTTTCGATCTTCCTGCGGCAGACCCTCAAGACAAGCCTGCAGAAAAGGAAGAATTGCTGGCGCAAAGCTGTTTCCCCAAAAGTAACCCAGAGCGAAAAACAGCTCTCGTGTCATTGGACTCTTCGACAGCCACCGAAAAAGGATGCGATTTTGATGGTACTCCCAAAATTGCTGGATCGCCTGTTCAATAGTCATAGGGGGAATATACCTCTTCTGGTGAAAAATGGATTCAGCAACACTTGTCCTTTAGGGTAATTCTTTGTCGTTATGAAAATGAATACTCCGTTGATCGACGTACTGGGTTCGCCTGTCAATATAGTAGTTTTCAACCGGGGGTGTTGAATCGTGAAGACAGGACGGGGTTTGATATTTTTCAGTCCAACCGTCAGGAAAAATGAAAGCAATGAGAATTCGCGATACCACAAACAAAAAGATCGCCAAACCAGTACAAAGTACCTGGACAACTTCGCTACTACCACCGATACTAACCAACCAGGAATTAGCCAAAGCGGCCACCACCAATGAACCGACCAAAGCAATTAGGGTTTTCATCGAATGCCTCCAACTGCTATTATCCTCCCTCTGCTGAAGATTATTTTCAGCAAACTTCAAATTTTTTCACGGTGACCCATGACACTTTTTGAACTTTGGGCCGAGGCTGTTCGTCGTCATGCCCTACGCCCTGCTCTGGGTTGGGTCGACGAGACCGCTTGGACCTATACGGAGCTTGATCAAAGAATCCGAGCCCTCCAAGAACACTTCGCCAAGCTGGGGTTGACAGCAGGGGATCGTTTAGCCCTATGGTCACACAACCACCCCGCCTGGGGTGCTGTTTACTTGGCGGTAACAACCTCGGGGGCGGTCATTGTTCCCCTCTTACCCGAGTTTCCTGCAGCCGATACCGCTCAGGCGTTTTTGCACAGCGGCGCAAAGGTTTTGGTTGTCAGCAAAGCTTTACGAGAGGCGTGGGTCGATTATCTTCTCCAAGCACCGGACGAGCTCAAGACCGCAATCCAAGAGGTAACGGTGTTGGTCTTAGAGGAGTTAGCCGAAGCAACGTCCTTAGCTCCCTTAGCAGTGCAGGAAGGCCCGCCACTTACCGAAAACACCTTAGCGGCGATTATCTATACCTCTGGAACCACGGGCAAACCCAAGGGGGTCATGCTTAGCCACGGGAACCTGGCCAGCAACGTCAAAGCGGCAGCCCCGATACCCAGGCTTCAGCCAGGGCACCGTCTTTTGTCTGTACTCCCGCTTGCCCATACGTATGAGTGTACGCTTGGTCTTTTAATACCTCTTTCTCTTGGTTGCCAGGTGAGCTACCTTCGAAAGCCGCCCGCTCCGGCGGTTCTGCTTCCAGCACTGGCTTCTGTACGTCCCCATGCCATGCTTACCGTTCCTCTGTTTATTGAAAAAATCTACCGGCAAAAAATTCTGCCTAGCCTGCAAAAGCAGCCTGTGAAGGTTTTGCTCAAGGTTCCCCTTTTGCACTCGCTTATCTTGCGAAGTGCCGGCCATAAGCTCAAATCTTTGACGGGCGGTCGACTTCACTTCTTTGGGATAGGGGGTGCGGGGTTAGCACCCGAAGTAGCCCGCTTTCTTCACCAGTCAGGCTTTCCGTATGCCATCGGTTATGGGCTGACCGAATCGAGCCCGCTGCTGGCTGGCCATCTGGGAGTCAAGCTGTTTTCTACGGGCAAGGTACTCGCTGGTGTGCGGATCAAAATTGCTGAACCATTGAATGAGGAGGGGGCTGGCGAGATTCTTGCGCAAGGCCCCAACATCATGCTGGGGTATTATAAAGACCCCGAACGTACCGCCGAGGTTTTAAGTGCCGATGGATGGCTGCGAACTGGCGACCTTGGTCGCTTTGACCGCCATGGACACTTACACATCGTGGGTCGGTCAAAAAATATGATTTTGGGCCCGGGTGGAGAAAACATTTACCCTGAACCCATCGAGGCTCTGTTCAATCAAGACCAACTCATCGTGGAAACTCTAGTTTTGCACAACGGTTCGCACCTTGTGGCCAAAGTCGTCGTCGATCATGAAACCTTGCCCGACAAGCTGGCACCCTGGGGACGAGATTTGGGAAAGGCCCTCGAGGCCTACCTCGAGAACATGAAACACTTGATTAACAAACGCCTAGCCCGCTTCAGCCACATCAGCCATGTTGAGGTTCAAGACAAGCCCTTTGAAAAGACCGCGACTATGAAAATCAAACGCTACCTGTATGAAAAATCCAAAGGAAAAGGTCGCAAAGGACAATGACTCTATGGTTTCACGAACCTTACTTCCTTTTTTTTGGGAAATGGCAAAGAAATTTCCCGCGATTGTACTCCTTGGTCCGCGACAGTCGGGTAAAACAACCCTAGCCCGACTTGCATTTCCGCAAAAGCCCTATGTTCTTCTCGAAGAGCCAGATACCAGGGAATTTGCCGAAAAAGACCCTCGGGGCTTCTTACAAAGCTACCCTGAAGGAGCTATTCTCGACGAAATCCAAAGGGTACCTCATCTTTTCTCGTATTTGCAAGGAATCCTGGACCAAAGCAAAACTAATGGTCTGTTTATTTTAACCGGGTCACATAACTTTTTAATGATGGAACAAGTAACCCAGTCGCTGGCGGGGAGAGTTGCGCTTTTAACCCTGCTACCATTCTCGCACCAGGAGTTACGGTCTGCCCACCTTGATTTTGAGGATTATGAGACTCATTTGCGCTTTGGAGGCTACCCTCGCGTTTTTTCTTCGCAAATCGCCCCCGAAGATTTTTATTCCAACTATGTACGCACCTACATTGACCGTGATATTCGCTTGCTAAAAAACGTACAGGATCTTTCTACGTTTCATACGTTTTTGAAGTTCTGTGCTAATCGAATTGGTCAACCTGTTAACCTAAGCTCAATTGCTGATGATTGCGGGATAACTCATAACACTGTCAAAGCTTGGCTGTCGATTTTAGAGGCAAGTTATATTTTATTTACAGTTCGACCTTATCACAACAATTTAAATAAACGTCTCATTAAAACTCCCAAGATTTATTTTTATGATACAGGCTTAGTTTGTTATCTCATGGGAATCGATTCTCAAGACCTTCTCACCTATCACCCTATGAAAGGGTCTCTTTTTGAGAATTTTATCGTTTCGGAGGTAGCCAAATCGTTTTATCACACTGGCCATGAGGCTACTCTATATTTTTGGCAAGACAAATCAGCCAAAAAAATCGATTTAATCCTTGAAGCCCACGGAAAAGTGACCCCTATTGAGTTAAAAGCTGGCAAAACAATCACCGAAGATTACTTCAAAAACATCGCGTATTGGTGCCAACTCACGGGAGCTTCACCCTCAGAAGCCAAAGTTGTTTATGGGGGAAAACAATCCCAGCGCAGGTCAACCGGGCATGCCCTGGGTTGGCAGGAGTTTCTTACTAGCCTATGAAAATGGAATTATGGAAGCGAAACCTCATTGTCTGTTGGCTAGGAATGTTTGCCACTGGTATTGGGTTCAGCCAAATTGCTCCTATTATGCCGCTGTTTATTCAACATTTGGGCGTTCACAACGCCAAGGCGGTTGAACAGTGGTCGGGGCTAGCGTTTGGGGTCACCTTTATCATCTCGGCGGTTTTTTCGCCTCTTTGGGGCAGAGCCGCCGATCGTTTTGGCAGAAAGCCAATGTTGCTCCGGGCCAGCCTTGGTATGGCACTGGTAATTTTTTTGATGGGGTTTTCGCAAAACGTCGGGGAACTGCTGGTTTTGCGGTTACTTCAAGGGATTATCACCGGCTACGGTACCGCCTGCACAACGCTCATTGCCACGCAAACTGATAAAGAACATTCGGGTGCCGCTTTGGGGACCCTAGCGACCTCGGGAATCGCCGGTTCGCTGTTAGGCCCTCTCATCGGTGGGTTTATTGGCGAGACTTGGGGGTTTCAGAACGTCTTTTTCTTTACGGGCCTTTTGATGATCCTGACATTCGTTTTAACACTACTGTTTGTCAAAGAACATTTTACTCCCGACACAAAAAAAACGGCTGGACACCGTGAAACTTGGCAAGCGGTGCCGCATAAAACGATTACCCTCATTCTTTTTGCGTCTTTTTTTGTTTCGTACCTTTCGTTGTACAGCATTGAGCCTATCTTAACGGTCTATATTTCGTCGTTATCCTTGACTGTCAGTCACCTCGCTTTTATGGCTGGTCTGATCTTTTCCTCTTCGGGATTAGCCACGATGCTTTCGTCACCGCTTTTAGGACGCCTTTCTGACCGCCGAGGCCCTCATAAAATTCTTTTGGTATCCCTGGTTTTTGCGGGCCTTTGCACCCTTCCGCAAGCCTTTGTAACCAACCCTTGGCAGTTGTTGATCCTCCGGTTCCTTTTAGGCCTGGCGACAGGAGGTATAACCCCTGCCCTCAATTCGTTGGTGAAACGCCTTACCCCCCAGGCAATCACAGGACGAATTTTTGGTTTTACTATGGCCGCCGGTTATTTGGGCGTCTTTGCCGGCTCTGTTTTAGGGGGCCAAACCGCCTCTGCCTGGGGACTTCGGTTTGTTTTCTTTCTGGTCGCGGGCGGCATTTTGTTGAACGTTCTGCTGGTTTATTTTGGTGTTTACCGCAAGGTAGAACACCTTGCGGAAGCTTAGTAGCAGAGGTAGGCACTCTCATGACACTCGTGAGCCGACTGTCATGAGAGTAAAGGGGCTACTCTCATGAGAGTAACTGAGGCTTACTTATCAAAACTATATCAACGAATTCAGAGTAACCAGTTTATCCTTACCTAGATTCCCTTCATAGCTTTCATAAAGTTAAGTCGTTCTTGAACAGTGGTTAATCCGGCATAATACTGTTTCAAGTATTTTACCGCCTCTTCTACAACACACTCATATTCTTTTCTTGTCAAGAAAACTTCCTCCCCAGATGCCAGTAGTATAAAATACCCTTTTTTTGTATTGCGATCACTAAGTTCTTCAAGAGTTATCGTGCTAGGATCAATATCGACGTTTTCTCCATCAACCTCTCTTCCTGATACATTCCTTTCAACAACCTCAGCCTCTTGTTCAAGTTTCTCGATATCCTCGAAGTACCTCATAGGTTTGCCGAGATCTTTTTGTGTTATCACCGGTGATAAAGTTCCGGAAATCATCGGTTTCCGAGTTCCGCTTTTGACATGAAAAGGGCGGCCCTTTATGGTGTTGTTATTCAGGCAATACCAAAAGGAAAAACCGCCCTATGAGTCAAAAGGAGTATAG
>DAIDHT010000002.1:0-17601 GCA_027451945.1 Spirochaetales bacterium | reverse complement strand
AAACCGGGGAAGGTGCTGGCTGTTTACGCCACTGGCAATCAAATCTTCGATGGCTTCAGGGGCAGTCCAACGCTCATCACCATTATATAAGACAACCGGGAATACCGCCGGCAACTTTTGGCCCTTTTTAAACTTTCCCTCATCAATCAAGCTTTGGTACAACTCGCAAAGGTAACGCAGAACCCTCAGTGCCATGAAATAATCTACGCTCGACTGAAACTCAAGCAACAGGTAGATGTAGACCTCATCACCCTTCAAGCCAAGTTTCCAGATCAGGTCAGATTCCCGTTCCTTTAAGCCTTTGGTCACAAAGCTTTTATCAACCCGTTCGGCTTTGTCAAAGTCCAGGTTTTGTACCCAGGGCTCGGGAACAAAGGACTCTAACAGGGTTTTGAGCATCTCTCCTCATCCTCGCCTCTGCTAGAGGTAACTCAAGCAGAGCGGGGAAGGCTTCAAAAGGTTTTTTGATTTTCTTACGTAAGTTCAAGACTCCGGTAAACGTAGAGTTGACCCTCTTTCTTACGTTATAGCAAGCCTCTAGTTAACCTAGCAAAACCTCGCGATATAACGTGAGGTATTGCGAGGCAATTTTTTGTGGTGAAAACCGCTCTTGTACCATTTGGGCACCCCTCTGGGCTCGCTCGCGAGCTGCGCGAGGGTTTTCGAGCACCCTTCGCAGGGCTTGGACAAGCGAGGCACTATCTTGGGGGGCAAAAAAGTTGCCGTTCACGCCCTCTTCTAAGAACTCACTTACCGCTGGTAACCGTGAAGAAACCACGGGGCAACCGCAGGCCAGAGCTTCGAGCGGGACCAACCCCAAGCCCTCCCAGTGCGAGGGGAACACCAGAGCTTCGCTGGCCCGGTACAGGTCCCCGACACCGTCCCACCCTCCGGCCAAGATGGCCCTGCCTTGCAAACCCAGGGCAGAAATCTGCTGGTTCAACGCTTCCTGTAACGGCCCATCCCCAGCTATCACTAACCGCAGAGCGGGCTCATCGAGAGCAAGCTGAGCAAAGGCCGTCAACAGCTCCGAGTGTCCTTTGACAGGAACCAATCGCCCGACAGCGCACAAAAGCTTCACGTCGGGACTCCAGCCCCACGACCTCAGCACTTCGTCCCGCGTTCGGCGGGGGCTCAGCCGTTGGGTATCGACAGGATTATAGATCACCGAATGTGGCGAGCGTAAAAAGCCATCCGCGTAAAAGCTGTCCAAGCTGGCTTGGCTGACACCAGTCCGGTGCGCCACCCGACGGTCGGTAAGCTTCCACCCCCACAAAGTTGCTCGACCCGCATTACGTTTTACACTATGAAACGTGGTCACTTGGGGGAGCTTTTTTTGGGCCCAGGCTGTGTAGATATCCGCCCTCCCTAAATGGGAGTGGAGTAAATCGGGTTTCAACTGTTGAATCGCACGACGGAGGGGGCCCACCGCTTGCCACGTATCCCGAGCCTTTAAGTTCAAACCCGACAGGCTCAAGCCTAAAGCACGCCATCTTTTGACGCTGGCGTGCTCCTCGGGAATCGTTTCAAGAGTGAGGGCTTCAAACTCCAACCCTTGCTCAAGCCAATGAGGCGCCAGATCCGCCAAAATGTTAGGAATGGCGCCATTTTCAAAGCTGGTTGTCACAAAAAGAACCTTTGGCAAACTCAGTCTCCCCACGATTTTAAAAACACGGGATAATAGTGACTTTCTTCGACGGGGAAGCCGCCGAAGCCTTCTTTAAATAGGTTGATGCCTTGTTTATCAGGATCTACACTATTTTTGGCCACACCGCCCCAATCGTAGAGCCCGATACCAGCTTCATGCAGTTGGCACATATCCCACCAATGAAGCCACCGGTTAGCTTTTCCGATCAATTTTCGCTCTTCGGGTTCCTCAAACCGTGCGCTAGCCGAAAGCAACGAGCGAGCTCGCCCGGTTTCAGGATCAACCACAGTGGCATGCATCGCCAAAGCTCTGTTTTGCCAAATAGCGGCCGTAAGCCAAACACTCTCCCCCAAGGATTTCAGCTTTTTAACACTCGTTCCTGCAATGGCTTTGTCAGCGGCAAAAAGGTTGTGAAATTCAGTAAACTCGGGAACCCCGACCTTGGTGCCCATAAGTCCCTGGCGAATCATTTGATGAACTTGGTTCCGCGTTGACGAATTCATCGCCGCCAAATACCCGTCGGCCCCCACGCTGAGATCGCTGTGCAGAGTGTGAAAAGCCTGACGTACTAAACCGCCATGGGCTTCCTTTCCGGGACTTTGGTAAAAGATGGTCAGCGGCCACACCTGAAACTTGGGCGAGGGGTCAAACCAATGAATATGGTAGGGGATGCCGAACTTTCTTCGGCGGACACAAATCATACCAACGACAAAAGCCCCGCTTCTAAGGCTTTTAACTTCACCACAATATCGGCGGTATGAGTGTCTTCACCAACACGCACTGGGTCGGCCAACACGTAGGCGTAAGTTACCCCAGCGGCCGCGGCCAACGCGTAGTAACAGTTATTGTGTGCATCGCCTCGTTGGCGAATTTCAAGAACTTGTGTGCCGGGTGTTTGAAACAGGAGGTTGGTTAACCCCGCCCCGTGGTTCGAAACCAAAGTTTTTGTTTCGGCCAAGAGTTTTACCTGGGCGGCAAAGTCGAGATCTTCTAAGGTTACCGTCTCGAAGCCATGGCGCTGTAAAAGTTGTTTCACCTCGGCTTCATTGTGAATTTTTCGCCATGGTGCCTTGGCACGACTGACATACAGCCGACGAAAGGGCGCTTGGGGGTTAACTGTCTTTCGCCAGATATCCCCCAGAGCTAAGATGGATTCGGGCCGGTAATTTCCCGTGGGAGCTAAGGCCGGTAGGACAACGGCATCGGTTAAGGCCGAACGGGTTTTCGCCTCGACCACCTGGTAGTGAAGCTCCGGCCAGGCCGCCAAGCTTTGCAGCATGTAACCAAACTTGTGGGTAAAGGCCGGCAACACTAAGTCAAACTCGGCTAGACGGGAGCCCAGCAAGGCCAACTTGGGCAAACCGTCAGTAACCCAATGAAAGTAGCCATTACTAAACTCATCCGTAATCACCAAAAAGCGGCGTCCGCGGGCTGGGGTTACAAGTCGACGTGGCTGTGACGATCGGTATAGCAGACCCTTGAGCCAAACTTTGTTTTTAGCAAGACCAGCGGGCCAACCGCTTTGAAACGAACGAACATCCACACGCCCTGTTCGGGGTTTTAACAAAAGCCCTTCGCCGGTGTAGTCCCAGCTCCCTTCCGAAGGAGCCGTTTCAGAAAACGCTTTTTCAAATTCGTGAGCGAAAAGTGCGGTGTCTTCAGGGAGCAAGTTCACCGGCGGGGGTCGCCGTACGACTTGTGCCGGGTACGGTGTCAGGGGCGTCATGCAAGGCTCACCCTGTTATTCCAGGTCCGAGTGACGAAAGTATTCGATCGTACGTTTTAGACCAGACTCAAGGTCAATGGTCGGGTTCCAACCCAGCTCTTTCTGCGCCAGGCTAATGTCGGGCTTGCGTTGCTTGGGGTCATCTTGGGGGAGCGGTTTAAAAATCAACTTGGACTTAGTGCCCGTCAACTGAATGACCTTTTCGGCCAGCTCTAACATCGTGAACTCACCGGGGTTGCCGATATTCACCGGCCCAGGAAAGCCTTCGGGGGTCTTCATCATCCGTCGGAAGCCTTCAATCAAGTCGTCCACAAAGCAGAACGATCGGGTTTGACTGCCATCGCCAAAAATCGTGATATCTTCGCCCTTTAAGGCTTGCACGATAAAGTTCGACACCACTCGGCCATCATTGGGGTGCATCCGGGGTCCATAGGTGTTGAAGATCCGCACGACCTTAACATCCACCTGGTGCTGGCGAAAGTAATCAAAAAACAAGGTTTCGGCACAGCGCTTGCCTTCGTCGTAGCAACTGCGGATGCCAATCGGGTTCACCCTACCCCAGTAGCTTTCAACCTGAGGGTGCACTTCGGGGTCGCCATAAACCTCGCTGGTCGAGGCCTGCATAATTCTCGCCTTGGTCCTTTTGGCCAGACCCAGCATATTGATCGCCCCATGAACGCTGGTTTTGGTGGTTTGAACCGGGTCGAACTGGTAGTGGACGGGGCTAGCTGGACACGCCAGGTTGTAGATCTCGTCCACCTCGACATAGTACGGAAAGGTCACATCATGACGGACCAATTCAAAGTAGGGGTTGCCCACCAGATGAGCGATGTTCTGCTTTTGTCCGGTAAAAAAGTTATCCAGACAAATGACATCGTAGTTTTCGCTCAACAAACGGTCACACAGGTGCGACCCTAAAAACCCGGCACCGCCGGTGACTAACGCGCGTTTTCTCATGGAATCCTCTTCGTGTTTTTATAGGTAATGCTGTAGTTCCCAGGGGTAGCAAAATTCGATGCCGTCAGGTAAATCGCGCGGGGCTTCGCACCCACACACCAGACAACGAAAATGCGGGTAGACAGACTTTAACTTGCGAAGATGCTTTGTGTCGCTCGCCAACGGATGGCGTTTGACTTCGATGGCCAGCTCCTCGTTCACGAGAAAATCCACCTCTTGGCCTTCAGTGGTCCGCCAGAACCTCAACCCCTCTTGTCCCACCCTTTTGCGCAGTTCGGTATAGACGGCGTTTTCTAACAAGGGGCCATCCATCGGCACAAAAGAACGACCGCGGCTCAAGGCCAACAAGCCGTTATCTTCAAAATAGATTTTGGGGGCCTTGCTGAGTTCGGACCTCAGGTTATGAAAAAACGGTCTAACCCGCTGTACAACGTAGGTCTGCTCTAACAGGTAAAGGTACTCTTCAACTGTCTCGCGTGCCATGCGCAAGGTATTGGCCACCTCGGTGGTTTGCAAGAGGTTACCCGCTTGAGCCGCCAGCACCTTGATTAAGGCTTCGAACCGATCAGGGTAGCGTACCCGTCCCAGCTCACGAACATCGGTTTGCACGTACGTTTGAAGAATTTGCCTTAAAAGCCGCGCTTTGAGGTCGCGGTCAGCAACCCCGACCAGTCCCGGGTAACTGCCCGTTTCGGCTAAGTCGGTAAACACAATTCGGGCTTGTTCGTGTAACGGGGCTGGCCAGCGCAGGGAAAAATCCCACGCCTTACCTAAAAACCGTGTCCGTTCTTCGAAGGTTAACCCATGCACCTCAAAGGGAAGGGTTCGCCCCACCAACGACTCCCGAAATTTACTTTTGATAGCAAATGACGACGACCCTGAAACTGCAAGACGTAGCTCGTCGCGGTGGTGGTCAAACAGAAGTTTTAAAAATCGGGAGGGGTCGTCCATATATTGGACTTCATCCAAGGCCACACTCAAACGCCCTGGTTGAAAGCCTAAAGCTGCCAAGTAGGCTAAAAAGCTCGGAACACCAGCATTCAGGACTTCAAGAACTGCCGGGTCCTCGGCATCGAGGTAGACGCCCACACGACCCCGTGAACGTTCTTGCTCTAACCACCACTTAAGGGTGGTTGACTTTCCTGTCTGGCGGGCACCGTGCAACACCAGAATTTCGGGGCGTTCAGCGCACTTGAGAATGTCTTGAAAAAAACTCCTAGCGATAACTTCCATAAAATGTCGTCCTAGGACGACATTTTATGCCATAATTTGTCGTCTTGGATACAGAGAAGCCGGAAAGTGAGGCATTTAAAACAAAAACCCCAGGCTCCAGAGAGGTAAGGCCTTTTGGAAGCGCCCCGATATTCCAATTGTGACTTAGGTGCTCTCTCGTGGCAATTTTTGACCGGTTAATTAAATCATTTTGTAATATTATTACTGGACGACGCTTTCCCGGAATAGTTCTAATCAGCTCTGGAAAATCGACCCACCAAGTCGACTTACTGACCTATTCTACAGCCTCAATGCTTGAGTCGAGTAGGCCGGGGGAAGGGCACTATAGTGGACCATCCCCTGTAGGTAGACTTTGAATTATATTCTCAAACCTTCTTTTCCTGCAATTTCATTTAATTTTTTGTCCATAGAAACAATTTTTCCAAAATTTCTTTTTGCGGTTACCAGATAGAACATGTCATAAGTTGAAGAGCTGTTTTTTACACCTTCAAAATACGATTCACGCCACAAATCTTTTGAGGGTATAAAGTCATCAATTAAATTCACGCAAAACTCAATTCCTTTCATACATATTTCATCTGTAAACTGCTGAAATTTTTTATACTTCCAAAAGACATTTGTCACTTCTGAAACAAAAGTATCAGGACTAATTATTAAATCTGTGTTTTTCAAAATTTCCAAGAAATATTTTGATTTTTCTTTTTCCAGCGCAATTTCTACTGCACCGCTTGCATCTAAAACTACTATCATCGATTATCTCGATCTTCTCTAATCAAATCAGCTGCAGATGGTAAACCGTTTGTATCAACACCAAGCCCTTGAAAAGATTCTAGCATTTTCTTTCTTCGATTTTGATTATCCAAACGTTTATCGACACCTTCCTTTAGAAGTACAATCGTCTCTTGAGCAAGACTGCGGTGCTCTTTCTCCGCTAAATAGTTAAGCTTATTATAAATCTCTTGGGGCAAATCGCGAACCTGAAGTGTCGGCATTTTAACCTCTTGCATGTATAATACATTCAATCCTCATGCATTTCAAGTTTTTTTTCATCGCCCGAAGAATCAATCGAACATTTGCTTAACCTGCGAGGCGTATATTGGCGCTGTTTGTGCCGCTCGTAACGCGAAAGCACAAACTGTGACACAGGTGAGCTCACCGTTCAACTTTACGACACCTCATCAACGGTTCACTTTCGTTCGTCTTCCAAGGACTCACCTGACAGGTTTGAATCTGCTTTTCCCTACAACGTCCACCACCATGACTTTTAATCACAGCAGCTTGTGGTGGTTTGAGACCAACGCCTGTAAGCCGATCCCGTGGGGCCTCCGAGTTTCTTTCAATTAACTGATGATACTTCAGGAATCCTTGCTTTTCTAATTCAGGAACAATAGAACCTTTTTCTGGAAATAATTCTAGTTCCTCAATTCTTGAATTAATGGATGAATACAGTTTGTTGGCATAGTCTTTATTTACGTTGTAGAAGTAGCTAACAATCTCGTAAAGGTCTTCTTCGGCAAAAGGAAGAATGTTTACTATATATTTTTTCACTTTTTAAAGCCGAATTTCTTTTCAATCTCAGAAAACACAGCTTCCTTTGTTTTAAAATTTCCTTTTTTCAAATCATCCTCGGAATTGCCAAAATAGACACCAGTTTCATAGTTATTTTCTTTTGAAGAATCATGAAGATTCATCGATGTAATCAAAACTTCCTTCTCGTTCAAATATATCTTTGAGTGAAGTCTTTCGACAAAGGAAAGTTCAAAACCGAAAGAAATTTTTTGATTTCAAGGTTTGGTATGAATTTGTAATGTTTGTCGTTGGCCGTTAGAAGTGTTTCGCTCGTTTGCACCACCGTAGCTGCTATAAGCGCATCCGCCAGCATCATCGCATGACTCAAGGCGTATTCCTGAACGTAAAAGACGGCTCGGGCCGAAATCTCTTGGTCAATATGAATCACCTTTACGCCCCAAGATTTCATGGTCTTTTGAAACCGTCTATACTCTATATGGACGTCGGTGTCAAAAATCAAAACTCACGTCCTTGTCGCAAAGGTCGCACCATGTCATCAACCGAAGTTGCACTTGAGTGATTACTCCACATTCCAAAAATATCTGCCTCTGGGTCATCGATCGTCGAAACCTCTGCACCTAAAGGAACAATCTTGGCTAGTGCTTTTCCACGAAATGTGACCGTGACCTCTACCCCCTGGACGACTTGATCAATGATTTTTCCAGGTTGGATGCGCAATTCTTTTGTTGAAACTTCCATCTCTTGCTCTTGATTTTAAGACAATTTGCAATTAGACTGCGGATTATCTTGAAATGGATTGATAGAATAGCCGAAAAGCCCTTGCGCGAAGCGGCCGCAACCCGCCCTGCAGTCTTACTCACGGGACTACGGCAGAGCGGAAAAAGTTCTCTTCTCAGAAAGGTTTTTCCTGATGCGACTTATGTAACTCTAGATGTCCTGCGATACGCTGAAGAAGCCCAGAACAACCCTACCCGGTTTCTAAAAGCTCTAGGGCCGGGCCCTGTCATCCTTGACGAAATTCAATATGCACCGCATCTCTTCCGCGAGCTTAAAATCTTGATCGATGAAGATCGAACACCGGGACGGTGGCTGTTAACCGGAAGTCAAAAGCTTTCGCTCTTGGAACAAGCCAAAGAATCTCTAGCAGGCCGAATCGCCCTACTTTCGCTGGAAACCCTGGGGGCACAGGAGCTTCAAAGCTTGCCGCCACAAGAACGTGAGGCCTTAGTTTGGAAGGGCGGCTTCCCCGAAACCTGGAGTAATCCCCTCAAGGTTGAAGCTTTCTTAGAGGACTACATCAGTACTTATCTTGAAAAGGATGTTCGCTCGGTTTTACAAACCACGAATTGGCGTGATTTTCATCGCTTTTTGCGAGTCTGTGCCCTAAGGGCCGGTCAACTTATTAATCTTTCGGATATGGCTCGTGACGTGGGAATTTCACCTAACACAGCCAAAGCTTGGCTTTCGACCTTAGAAGTCACGGGTGTCATCACGCTTTTGGAGCCCTTGTTTGCTAACCTTAGCAAGCGACTGGCCAAAACTCCCAAATTGTATTTTAACGACCAAGGACTCCTCAATCGCCTGGCGAACCGACCCCTTGATGACAACAGTGGTGCCACCTGGGAAAACTTTGTCTTTAATGAACTGATTCGCACCCCAGGCGTTCAAGCCTCGCGAAATTTATTTTTTTACCGTGATCAAAATCTTGTTGAAATTGACTTCCTGATCGAAACGCCCACGGGAACTGTTTTACTCGAAGCCAAGGACAGTGAACGTCCAGACGCCAGAAAGTTGCGCTTTGGGTCGGTAGCCCCCCTCGTCAGCACGCCGAAATGTTTTGTGGCTTGCCGTGTTCCTGAGCCAGGTTTTTTTGCCGGCGAAGGTTATGACCTTTTTAACCCTTTGCTGACTCCGCTGGTGCTTTTTGCTCCATAAACCTCTTTAAGATAATCACGCCAGCTTTTGAGTATTGTCTGCAACGTGACTTTCACCTTCATGTAGACGCCCCAGGTTAAAAAGTAAGGCCCCGAGCGCCACCGGTCTTTGGGAAAGTAATGATAGCTGATTGTGCGCTTTTCACGCAGACCGATATAAAAGTTTCTTGAGGAAAAACCCTCTTCTTCGATCAAAGCCACAGGGATGGGCCGATATAACCCGCGCCGTCCAGACGTGATTACGTGACACAGCACTTCGTAGTCGGCAGCAACTTTGTAGTGCCGTCGAAAGTTGTGCTCCTTTAACAGAGCTTTTCGAATCGCGATACTCTGGTGGCTTACCGTCATTTGCCGGTAAATATGTTGCAGCATCTTGTTCGCGGGGTCAGAAACCAGCTTACCTTGACTCTTGATGAGGCAATCGCCCCAGACGTAGTCGGGTTTGTCACCCTGCCAATCCAGAAACTTTTCAACAGTATCGGCCTCGGCGAACTCATCCCCTGCATTGAGAAAGAGGATATACTCGCCCCTGGCTAGCTCGATAACCCGATTCATCGCATCATAGATCCCCGCATCGGGCGAGCTGATCCAATAATCGACCAACTTCGCGTCAAAGAAATCTTTGATGAGGTCAATACTGCCGTCCATCGAAAAGCCATCGACAACAATATATTCGAAACGATTTCGCGCCGATTGTCGTGCAACACTGGCAACCGTAGGGCCAAGTGTATTTACAGCGTTATAGGTGACAGTAGCCACGGTGAGGCGGGGAGACAAGTTCAACGACGCCATCAATTATCCTTAAATCCGTTCATAGACCAGCAAGGCAACCCGACTAAGATGCTTGCGAAGGTTCTCATTTTCAACCGCAGTGAGGTTAAGAATATCAAAGCTATAAGGAAGATAAGTCTCTTCGGTCAAGCGAAAAGAGGTTTCTCTCACCGTGTGAAAACTAACCTTTGTACCCTCTAAGGCCAGGACCACATCACTTCCCGGTTTAAAATTCCCTTTGGCCCGACTTCCAAAAACCCATACTTTTTCAATTTCTGGGATGTTGGCAACAACCCGTTCTATTTCGGCATTATCGAGCTCTGACAAACCAGGAATATTCATTTTCTATTTTCCATGGATTCGGTCAGTTCATCATAGGTGTGAGAAGTAAGGTTTCTGTCATCTAAACCTTTTAACCAGACTCGGCCATTGCTGATAAGGCCTATCTCAAAAGTGATCTCTGGTATCGTTGCCGCCAACGAACGTCGGCATTTTCTTGTCGTTCCGGGGCTTAGTACCTCTTAGGATTTTCAACCTGCGGCGTTCTTAGTAGTGCGATTCTTTGACCAATGCAAGGTCGGTATTTGTCAACGTAGAGGCAAAGTCACCCCGAGGTGAGCCGGGTGGTTGGGGTCAACGGTGTTTCCTTAGCCTTACTTTTAAGAACGAAGGAACGCTTTTAAAAAAAAGGGATAAAAATGTGCTTCTTTTACCAAGCTTCCGCCGAAACCCTCTTTAAATTTGTCGATTCCCTCTTTATCGTGATCTTTTGAGTCGCCAGCTATGCCTCCCCAGTCGTAAATCGAAAAATTCATTTCAAAGAGGTGACACATATCCCACCAATGTAACCATCGATTTGCTTTTCCAATCAATTTTCGATCTTCAGGATCATTAAATCTGGCATTTGCTGACAGTAAAGACCTTCCTTTTTTTTGCTCAAAATCCAAAACGGTGGCATGCATAACCAGCGGGCGATTGTCCCAAACGGCGCAACTGAGTAAAACGTTCTTTCCGAAGGACTTTATCTTCTTCTTGCTCGTACCTTTTATCCCCTTTTCGGCGGCAAAGGCATTATTAAATGCCACAAATTCATCTATTTCGACCAATCGGGCATCCAAATCACCTTTTATCATTTGGTTAACCTGATTTCTTGTTGATGAATTCATGGCTGCCAGGTAACTTGCCGGGCCGTCTTCGAGTGGGCTAACCAGAGTAACAAATCTTTTTTTACCAGCCCCCACCGCTTAATAGAATAAGGACTTTGATAATAGACCGTCAAAGGCCAAATCTTAAACTTGGGGCTGGGATCAAACCACACTGTTTGATAAGGTATTGCGTACTTTTTTCGTAAGATCTTTAACATTTATCCTCATGTCTAATGAATTGCTGACTGGTTACCCGATTTGTTTTTTTCAGAATGGACAGGGAAGGCCAGACTTCCTAAACCGACGTTTCAACCACCGGGCTAATGCGATAAGTTTTCCTTGTGAAACCGTAAACGGATGAAACTTATTGTGCGAACGAGGTGTGGATTCTGTCAAAAAAGCCTTAAGGGTAGGAAGGCTCTCGACCCAAGCCTTTCTACCTTGTTTTGCTCGTTCCCAAGCCTTATCACCTAAAGAATCCACTTTCGACCAATCGAGGGAGGCAGGGCTCTCAGGATCATAAAGGTAGCCATCAACCCCGTGAGTAATGTATTCGTTCATCGTTGGAGCGTCAGGCGCTACCACACATAACCCCCGTACCAGAGCCTCCACAAAGGATTGTCCAATACCTTCCAATCTCCGAGGTGCAAAATACACGCTGGTCTTATCTAAGACTTTCAGATAATCCTCAGGTCGTTCATACCAGTCAGACTGCTCCATCTTTAGGGCCTCACTTTCGTTGTCATTCGGCAAATTATGTCGACCCTCGGGATTGGTCAGATGCAAATGAAACCCATCCCACGAAACTCCCATGACCATCTGTCGTATGTGTGACCAATCCAGCGATTCCGTACGTGGCCAAAAAAAGCCTCGTAAACTCGTTGTGCGGCGAACTTCAAACACTTCAGGATAGTATTGGACAGAAAGGACATCATGTCCCCAGTCTTTCAACTGTCTACCCAAGGTGCTTGAAAAACTCACGATCTTGAACCCTAGATATCCTTGCCAAAAGGCCTTGGTTTTTGGCGTGTCATCATACATAGGAACCACAACGGTCGTTCGAGCGCCGAAAGCTTCTAATTCACTGGGTTTCCAAAGATGTTGGTATGTTACAAGAAGGTCTGGTTTGAAATTCAGTCGAGCCCAGGCTTCCTTATGAGGAATAACCACTATTCCAAACCATTCATTCAACAGACTGATGAAAAAATCTGCTGATTTAGTTTTGGTTAGATGAAACGAATTCGCAAGAAAAACGGCTTTCGTAAAAATACTCCTTGATTACTTTAGGTCAGGCCTTCGTCAACAGCTTCTGGTAAACCGACAAAGTGGTAGACGCCGACCGTTCCCAGCTAAAGTTCTTTTCTTGCAAAACTCCCGCCGCAATGCAAGCTTCTCTTTCAGATACATTCTCCATAGTTTCGAGACAATCCAACAGCGATTCGGGTTTTTCTAAATCAAAATATACGGCAGCACTTCCGCCGACTTCAGGCAGAGAACTGGCGTTAGCAACAACTGCAGGACATCCCCAGGCCATGGCCTCGAGAAGCGGAAGTCCGAAGCCTTCATATTTACTGGGGTAAACTAAGGCTTTCGCCGATTGATACCACCCAGCTAACTCCGCTTCATTAGCGTTGGTTTGCTGCCATCGGCCCTCAAGACCGGCTTCAAAAAGAGCCTTCTTTTCAAGGGCCGACAGGGGACCTCCGCCTACCATTACCAAACGATCGGTTTTGTTCGCACGCAAACGCAAGGTTAAAATAAGAAAATTCCAGTTTTTATAGTCGTCACGACCACCGACATATAACCAGTACCCCGATTCACACTCTGGCTTCTTTGGAAGCACGGCCCCTGGCCGAAAACTGTTGCCATGAGGTATGACACTTATTTTATCTTCAGGCACCTTCAACAAGCGAACTACGTCATTCTTAGTGTTTTGCGAAGGCGTGATAATGTGAGATGCCATCGTGGCTAAACTTGCTTTGCGAGCTGGTGTTTTCCGTATATCGGAAAATCCATCAGGAAACAATTCATGCGTCATATCATGAATGGTCAGAACGAAGGGCCTGCCCTTAAGAAAGGGAATAAAATACGGATGATAGTAGGTGGGGTGAAGAACATCCCAATCATTTTTTTTTAACGCATGGCTGGAAACAATCTGGTTCAGAAATGCGTTGATATACGCCTTACCTTTAAAGTTCTTTCCTTGAAGCCAATCTTTATACCTTACAGGATCAAAGTTGTGCAGATAACGATTGCCGGTAAAGGCTAGGGGAACCCTTACCGAACAATCCTGTTTTGTTAACCAAGTCAAAAGTTCTGCAAAATATCGTGACACGCCCCCCTGGATTTGCCAGGAAAAGGTTTGGTGATCAAAGACAACTCTCACTTGGATCTAAAACCCGACAGAATTTTACGAATTCGATGGTAGCTTCTTTCCCAAAACGAACCCCAATACTTTGTCTTAAAGGTATACCGGTCGGCAATTTCATCACGCAGAACCCAGGGGTTTTCTTGAATTTCACCTAGCTCGGTGACGGCAGGTGTTTGGTCTTTGCGGCTAAGAAACTGAGTATTAGTGGCTCCCGCACCAAAACCGATATTCTCGACTAAGTTCACACCTGGCGTGACGCAGAGGCACCCCGCAGCCCACATTGAGAAATTCCATTGGTAATCCCAAGTATTAATCTTTCCCGCTTTTGTTGCGCGAAAGATTTTAGACCAATACTTTTCTTCTTTCTTGGAATCCCAAAACTTGGTTTTGCGAGCCTCGACGAGAAAATCCTCAAGTGAAGTTAACTCCGCATTGTACTTGTCCCAAGACCTTTTCCAAGTAGCCCACCCCCACACATGGTTGTAGCGTGAGTAATACCAAGACCCAGGCCGTTTCTGCGCTTGTGGTTGGAAATTGACCGCCCCAATGTGAAAAATTCTGGCATCGTTCCTAAATTTTTGAAGGGCCAAGGCACTATACTTAAAAAAATCGTGATGGGGAAGACAATCATCTTCAAGAATGATGCCTTCCTCGACAAACGAAAAAAACCATGTAATCGCGCCGGTAACACCCCGTTTCAAACCCTGGTTCTGTTCATAAAAGTTAGTTTTGAAATCGCACGGCCAGTCGATTTGCTTGATGATTTCTCTTGTCTGCTGACAAAGCAAGGTCTCGTCTGGTCTATCTGGACGGGGCCCATCTGCCGAGACAAAAAGTTGGCTTGGTCTGGCCTTCCGAATGGCATCAAAAACCCTTTTGGTTGTTTCAGGTCTTCTAAAAATAATAAACAAAATGGGCGGTGTGTTCACCGACAACTCCTTCCGTTATACCGAGAAAACTCATTCAACGTCAATTAACTCTGCAAAATCAGGTTCGATCGCAACAGGAAAAGTCCTCTTTGACTTCCAACCCATCCACCACTTTGGGGCGATAATCAACTTTGCCGATTTGTGAGCAAACCAACCTGACCACCACGACAAGGTTGAATTCGACAGAATTAAGGCTTCACAAAGTGACATTGTAATTAGATCGATTTCAGGGCTTTGGTCAGATATTGTGTAAACGTTATTAGCTAACTTGAGCCTTTGGGCAGCTTTGTGCGGTTCATCTGAAAAGATGACAAAGTAGGCCTTAGGTTCCTGCCTAAGAACTTTTTCTATGGCTTTGACAAAATACGTTTCAGGAAGTGACGCGTCCAGTTTGTCGTAAACTATAAAGTTTTCATAGTCGCCCATGCGCCAATGAACCGCCACAGGGACACGGCCCCTAGGAACTCTTTGCGACAACCAACGCTTTGCTTGTTCGACTATTGTAGGGTTTACTTCCCATTCCGAAACTTTTTGGGGGTCAAAAAAGGTTTGACCTTGAAAATAGCCTTCCACCCATTTTATTTCCTTAAAAATGCCTGGTGTAATGTTTACCATTTTTTTGTCATTGACCTCTTGTACAAGGGTCACCAGTCGAAGCTTAAAAATTAACGGCCGGAGCAGATAGGGGTAAAGGATGCGATCAAAGAGCTTATAAAGGAATTTGTTACGTAGAACATTCCCGCCTTTAAAGGCGCGGGGCAATATTCTGAGGCAATCTTCCATTTTTGTAAACAAGACCTTTTCGTACCGTCCTGCTAAAGTAGATGCAAAAGCGGCCTGAAACATCTGATTTCCAAGACGCCCCCCAAATGTATGGAAGAAGATCATCTTTGCAATACTTTTCGAATTTTGTTTAAAATACGTTTCATCAAAGACACCGAATCACGCCAAGAACCCCGATAGTGATGTATGCCAATTGTTACGCCATCAGATTCTAAACGTTTTTGTCCCAATCGATTTCGAGGTATATTCGGATTGAAGTATTGCTTTTCGGGAATATGCAAAGACGCATCGTTCAGGAAATATTTGTGATAGACCTTGGTCAAAAAACCAGGGCCGGTGAGGTCGATCACGGCATACTCATTTTTGCAGGAGACTGGCGGATTCTCTTTTAGTTCCTTCAAGACAAAGTTCCAAAACGAATGGTGTGGTTCGGAAGCCAGAATACTATTCCCCACATAAACCTCTGCTCCGTCCCCTTCGTTGGGTAATACTATATCATATCGAGCGAAGTCAAAAAGACGCAAGAACTCGTAATCGACGTCTAAATACAACACACCGAATTGATGCATGTAGATATACCGAATCATATCAACGCGCAGGATGTTTCTTGGTAAATGGGTATAGATACCTTCTAGCTCTTTGTAGTAAACACGAATAAGATTTTCATCCTCGGTCCATAACTTATACTTCCAGTCGAGGTCGGAATTTGTCAACGTAGATGGCACCTTTTCGGTTGGATTATTGATATAATTACGAGGCCCTGTTGAGCACGACAACGGATTGGACTGCTATTCGACGGCAACCGTGGACAAATCGTTCTGGGTGTAGGCTTGCAGCTGTATTCAAGGTCTTTTGACGTTGGGCCAGTAACTGGTGTTCCTGACCGGAATACCGTTGTTCCAGGGTTACGTATTGAATCCCAGAATGGCGATGGCGAGTGTTGTACCAATCGATGAACGCCGCAAACCAGCGCCGAGCAGATTCCAGGTCCTTGAAGGTCTTGGGATAGCCGACGCGATATTTTAGAGTTTTGAAGAAGGCCTCGATGAAGGGGTTGTCGTCGCTGACCCGGGGTCGAGAATAACTGAGCCCCACTTGCATTTGGGTCAGAAAAGCTACCAGGCTGAGGCCACGCATGGGACCACCATTATCGGCGTGCACGAAGGCAGGCAAGACGACACAGTCTCTGCACACACGCTCGAACAGCTGACGGGCCAAATCTGGATCTTCTCGATCTTCGATGGACCAGCCGACGACCTTTCGGGAGTAGACATCAAGGATAACATAGGCGAACAAAAACACACCTTTGATGTCCGTTTTGAGCCAAGTGATGTCCCAACTCCAGACCTTGTTGGGAGCATCTGCTTGAAGTTCTTTCGGTTTCGGGCGCTTGATAGGAACGCGGCTTTGAGTTCAAGGACTCAAAGCTTGGCGTTCCCTTAAGAGACGGTATAGGGTCCGTTCAGATCCATAGTAAGTCCCTTCTTCCAAAAGATTAGCCACAATCTGACCGGGTGTTTGATCGCAAAACCGTTCGCTGTTCGCAACCTCAAGAAATGTTTCGCGCTCTTCTTCGGTAAGCTTACGAGGAATTCGCCGTTTAGCAGTATGACGACCATCGGGACGAATCTCTTTCTGCCAGCGCAAAAAGGTTCTGAAGGGCAACTCAAGGGTTTCGCAGGCTTTTTTTAACCGAGCCCCTTGATCCCGTGACTCTCGGATCAAATCCACAGTTTCGGATTTCAGCTCTGAGGGGACGAGTCCTCCTCTTCCACACCCCATAGGGCATCGACTTTTTTTTTGAGGGTTAGCAAGGCAAGAGCCTCGGCCATCGCTTTTTGATCTCGAGCTGCCTGCTTCTCCAAATCCTTAATTTTCTTTTTGAGTTCAGCGTTTTCTTTCTTCAGGGCTTCCTGCTTGTCTGTCACGAGATCCTCCAGTTCTTGTTCCCAGAGGGCCAAATGCTCAGTGTGAAGTCCCTGCTGCCGGAGCCATTCTCCACGGGCTTCTGGAGCCAAGGAGTGGCTCTCCAATAGCAGACGCAACTTCTGGGCCGCAGCCCGCTGATCAGGGGGCGGTTCACCGTCCTCTAGGTTGAGATCTAGTTTACCGTCTTTGAGCTTCGCAAGCCAACCATGAATAGTGATGGGACTAATCCCGGATTCTTTGGCTACCCCATAAATGCTACGGTTTTCGGGGGGAAGAACCTTCCGTAAAATCGAGTTCCGAAAGCCTATGCTATACTTCAAGTGTCACCTCCTCAGGTGACATCTATGTTGGCAGAGAGGGTTCCAGTTCCACTGCTTGCAGAAATCAACAGCGATCCAGAGTTTTTTGCGTCAGATGTTTCAAAACAGGAGTTTGAAGAGATTTGGACAAATCTAACATCTAGTTCAACCTGATAATTTCGTACCGAAATTACAGGTTAACTAGGCGTTGAGGCTGTAGAAAAACCCAAAGAAAGTGACAAAATAGGAAATGGTATGCTAAAATTCTCTTGGAGGGGACAAGAGAATGGCACGATATAAAGAATATTCATATGAGCAAGAGATACTGCTAGCAGTGAGCCTTAAA
>DAIDHT010000001.1:0-9616 GCA_027451945.1 Spirochaetales bacterium | reverse complement strand
GATCGAGCCGGTCTGCGGCACCCAGAACATCAGCTCGCGCACCTCGGCGCCGGCCAGGTACAGCGGCATCTGCGGCCCCGGCACATTGGTGGCCACCGCGCTGGCCTTGCGGCTGAACAGCTCCAGCGCCGGCCGCTGCAGCGCGGCGGGCGCCATGCCCAGCGCGGCCAGCAGACCGAACGACACCAGCGCCTGACGCGAGCCCTTCAGCTCGTTCATGCACGCGGCGATGCGCTGCATCCGCCGCAACGGGTGCGCCTCGCCGATCGGCAGTTCTTTTGAATCTCCTTTTATAACCTTGAATTTTTACGATCAAACTACGTTTGTCAAGAAAAATATTGGCGAACTGACTCAGCGAGCTGGACCTTCGTGGGCCTGCGATAACTCCAGGGCAAAAATACGGCTTTTCCTCTGGTGGTTGTAGGTTGACTGGCGTGAAGGGGGCAGGCTGGCTAAATCAGTTTCGGTAAAGCCTAACTGCTCAAACCAATCCAGTGTTCTGGTGGTCAAGGCAAATACCCGTTTCAAATGAAGGCGGTGAGCCTTGTCAATTAAAAAGCCTAAGATTTTGCGGCCCATATTCAGGTGGGCATAGGTCGGGTTGGTGGCGATGGCTGCGAGTTCAGCTTGGTCGTCAAAAATATGTAAGGCTCCGCAGGCGTGGACAACCCCATCAATTTCGTACACGACATAATCTGCCAAAGCATTCGCAATCGACTCTTCGGAGCGTGGAACCAGAATCCCCTTGTCGACTAAGGGCTGCATCAAGTTAAGAACTTCAGAGATATCCTCTTGCCGCATCGAACGGATGGCTTCGTAGTCGCTGTCATACACCATGGTGCCGATTCCCAAGTTCGAGAAAATTTCTCGGAGGACCGAGCCTTCTAAACGACCATCGATGATATGGGCTCGTTCACACCCCTTGCGGCAAGCTTGCACGCCCATGTTGAGGTACCTCAGTTCAATGGTTTGTGAGTACGAGAGGCCTTTGCTGGGGTTGAGCTTGAGAACTTCTTCTGCTTCATCCAAAGACATGCGAGCCACACGCCCATCTCCGGTTAAAACTAAGCCCGAAGGTAAATTGTACCGTTGATTGGTAAACCCCTCGCTGGGGGTGACAAAAAAGAGCTTTTCAGCTTGTAGGGCCTCGCAGACGGCCAGGGCAATTTCGTCGCTGGAAATGTTATACGGCTTACCGGCCGCGTTCCAACCGATACAAGGAAAAATCGGTATCATCCCCTGATTCAGAAGGTGTTGAAGAGGTTCAACAAGGATTTTGTCGACAACGCCCGAGTGTTCAAAGTCTACTCCACCGAGTACTCCTCGACCCCTGGCCCGAACAAAGTTCCCCACCACAGCGTTGGCGCCAAACCCCGATAGCTGGGTCATCAGGCGAGTCGCCACATCAAAAGCTGCCATGCGGATAAAAGGGATGGATTCGGCTGTGGACAATCTGACCCCGTCGATAAACTCGGACGTGATATCATACTCGGCGAGAACAGCATCAATCCATTCTTTTGAGCCGGGGACTAGGACAATTTCAATCCCAGTCGACCTTAAAAGCGCTAAGTCTTTCATCAGCAGGGGAAAATGCGGTTCGCCTAAGATGGGGTAGTCAATCTTGAGTACGATCGTTTTCCCGTCAAAACGGCTTTGGTAGTGAAAAACTTCGCGGATCAGTTCGACTTGCTCACGGTGTTTGATTTCGTCCATGGTTGTATCTTAGGGTCTAGAGCGGAGTGGGGCAAGATGCCCTTCTGGCAAGGCCCCTTTTCCCTCGCCGTGAAATTGTGCTACCGTTCCTTTCCCATGAGTTTGGAAGTTTTTGTTTTAGGCACGGGGGGAATGATGCCCCTCCCTCACCGTCATTTAACCTCGGCGCTGGTACGCCGTGAGGGGGATTTGTTCCTTTTTGACTGCGGTGAAGGAACTCAAGTTTCTTTGAAAAAGCTGAATCTTCGCTGGAAGAAAATCTCGGCAATATTTATTTCGCATACCCACGCTGACCACGTTACAGGCTTGCCAGGTATGTTGATGCTTTCTAGCCAAGTGGATAGAACGGACCCGTTATACCTGATAGGCCCCCCAAGACTGAAAGAATATTACGAAGTAAACCGACGTTCGCTCGAAATGTATGTCAATTACGAAATAATTGTTCATGAAATTAGTAACCCGTCGGAACCGCAGGTTGTATTTAAGGGTGATGGCTACCAAGTACGTTCCTTTCCCCTTAACCACAGCCGAGTCTGTGTGGGCTATACCCTTGAAGAAGAGCTTCGTCCGGGAATATTCCACCCCGAAAAAGCTCGAGAGTTAGGAGTCCCTATGGGACCTCTTTGGGCTCAGCTTCAAGCTGGGCAAGCTGTAACCGTTGAAGGGAGGACGGTTACCAGTGAGTCTGTTCTGGGGCCACCGAGGCCGGGGGTGAAATTTAGTTACGTTACCGATACGGCTCCTTTGGCCAGTATTCCCGGTGAAGTAAAGGGCTCAGACTTGTTGTTGTGCGAGGGAATGTTTACCCGAGATTTGGAAGCCGGAGCGCGAGAGAAAAAACACCTGACCAGTACTCAAGCCGCCGAGATGGCTTCTCAAGCCGGGGGCGTGGCGAGCCTGGGTTTGTTTCACTATTCTCCGCGTTGTAATGAAAAAGAGCTTAAACGTCTGCTGACCGAAGCCCGCGAGGTATTTCCGAACGCGTTTCTGGCCCGCGACGGACAAATTATCGACCTACCGAATCACGATTGAGGGGAAGGTTATGATCAAAGTTTCTCACTTATCGCGGTCTTACGGACAGTTCCAAGCCGTACGCGATGTTAGTTTTGAAGTCGGTAAGGGCCAAATTGTTGGCCTTTTAGGCCCTAACGGCGCCGGCAAGACAACGGTCATGAAAATACTGACCGGTTATCATTATCCCTCTTCGGGCGAGGCCTGGATTAAGGGTATCGATGTTCAGGCTGACCCCCTTGGGGCTCAGTCGCTCATCGGTTACTTGCCAGAAAGCTCTCCGGTGTACCCCGACCTGACGGTCCTCGAGTACATGGAGTTTATGGCCGGAGTGCGGCGCTTGCCTGCCCAGGGACGAGACGAAACCATCGACCGTGTCTTAAAAAGAACGGCTGCCGATGGCTTTCGCAATAAGGTCATTGGCCACCTTTCCAAAGGTCAAAAGCAACGGGTTGGTCTGGCACAAGCGATTTTGGCAGATCCAGAAATCTTAATTTTGGACGAACCAACCACAGGTTTGGACCCTAATCAAATCCTCGAGTTTCGTCATTTGATTCAAGAAATCGGCAAAGAAAAAACGGTTATTTTGTCCACCCATATTATGCAAGAAGTGGAAGCTATTTGCGACCGCGTGCTCATTATGAATCAAGGGCAGATCGTCGCCGAAGGAGAAGCTTCGGATATTGCCAAAAATCTCCAGGGTGAAGAACGCTTCAAAATCCGCTTGAAGGGGGTCAATTCCTCAACGGCTCTTGAAAGTCTTTCTCGCCTTCCTGGCCTTAAATCCGTACCAAATATCGCCGAAGAAGGTCCCGAGCCGCTCTTAGAATGTGCTTTTCCCAAGGATTCTGGCGGGGGAGAAACCTTGTTTGATTGGGCGGTAGCTCAACGGTACAAAATACTCGCTCTGATACCTCAAACCCTCAGTTTGGAAGACCTCTTCGTTCAACTGACAAAGGAGACTCCTCATGAACCGAATGTTTAGCGTTTGGCGCAAAGAGTTGCGCTCTCTGTTTAATAGCCCTGTAGCCTATGGAGCTATCCTCTTCTTTTTAATTTTCACAGCCGTATGGTTTTTGTGGATGGACCAATTTTTAGCCCAAAAGGTAGCGTCTTTACGGACTTACTTTGCCTTGTTCCCCTTAGCTTTTATCGTTCTGGTTCCCGCCGTGACCATGAGAAGTTGGGCGGACGAACGGAAAATGGGGTCGCAAGAACTCCTTCTGACTCTTCCGGTTCGAACCGGTCACTTAGTTTTAGCTAAGTTTTTGGCTGCTTGGACCCTGATTCTCACGATGATCCTTTTGACCATTCCTATGACGGTGATGGTAACGGGCTTAGGCCAGTTTGAAATGGGAGAAATCTTAGGGGAATACATCGGGTCAATTCTGCTTTCAGGCGCCGCGACTGCCTTAGGCATCTTTTTGTCGGGACTGGCCACCAACACCATTTCGGCTTTTTTAATGTCGTTGGGGGCTTTGTTACTTTTGACCTTAAGCGTCACTTTGGGGGCGGCCTTGAGTTTGCCTGATTCGGTGGGGAACCTCTTGCGCTTTTTTAGCCTCGATGCCCGCTACGCGAATTTTCAACGGGGGCTCATCGATACGAAAGACGCGCTCTACTACGTGTGGTTCGCAGTGCTGTTCCTTTATCTCAATACCAAGGTCCTCATTTTACGGAAGTGGAGGTAAGCTGTGCATAAAAATCGTGAACGCGTTACCCTTTTGCTGGTCCTGGGGATTTTTGCAGCCCTGGTCATCAACCTGAATATTTTCTCGTTTCAAATTGACTTAACCAGCACAGGTGTATATACCATCAGCCCTGCCTCCAAGAATGTGGTGGCACAAGCGAAAGAACCTTTATACCTGACGTATTACCTCAGTAAAAAACTGGAAGCTTACTATCCGGTCACGCAAGCGATTTCAGATTTTCTTCATGAGTATGCCTCGGCAACCGGTGGAAAAATCCGGGTTAAGATTGTGGATCCTAAGGCCAGCGGTCAGTTAGAAGATATGAGACGGCTTGGCATTGAAGGAAATCAAATTCAAGTTACCGACCAAAGTCAGCTCACTGAAGAAGTTGTGTATTCTGGGATTGAGCTTTCGTATTTAGATCGCCACGAAGTCTTACCGGTGGTCGACAGCCTTGAAACCTTAGAGTACGACTTAACCAGCCATATCGAAAAACTCATAACCCAGAAGTCGACCTCAGTAGGGCTTATGATTGGCGATCCTTCACGATCGCTGGACAAAGACTATACGATCCTTGAGCGGCAATTGCAGGCCCTCGGCAATTTTCAACAAGTACCTTTAGACCATCCCATTTCCCAGACCCTGAATGCTTTGATTGTTGCTGGCAATGCGGCCATTGACGACACGACAGCGTACTTCATTGATCAATATATCATGAACGGCGGCAAGGTTCTGATGGCGTTAGATTCGGTGAATGTCGATATTAGTTCGAACAAACCTCCGGTAGTTTTGAAAGACAACCCCGCGCTCAAGTTGCTGGCTTCTTACGGGGTGGAAGAACCTCAAGACCTCGTGCTGGATTCTTACAATAACGTTGTTCAATTCAACTCACAGATGGGTGTGGTTTTACAACGGTACCCCGAATGGCCACAAATCTTAGCGCAAGATGTCAACACTTCAAACCCTGTGACGGCTCACTTTGCAGGGCTTTCTTTGATGTGGCCTAGTCCGCTGACTTTGATCCAAAAACCCGGTATTCAAAGTGAAGTTCTCGTGACCACGAGCCCCAAATCGTGGTTGATGACAAAAGATTTTACGATTGATCCCAACGAAGCCTTAATGAGTTCCATGGATGCTTCTGTTAAAAAGCAGAAGTATCCTGTCGCAGTGGCCTTAACGGGACGTTTCCCCTCGGCTTTCACGACCGCAACCATTCCTAAAGCCCAAGCCAATGCGGATGCGGCACCCTTCCAAAGTTTGAGTCCAGAAACCCGGTTAATTGTTGTGGGTGGTTCAACCTGGTTGACGGATTTAATGAAGATCACTCAAAGTCAAGCCAATGCCTTATTTGCCTCTTCTGCCGTGGATTGGCTGGCTCAAGATGATGCCCTTTTAAGCATCAAAACTCGTTCGTATCGTGATCACAGTTTAACAGGGTTACAAGATACTGCCGAACGTCAAGCGGCGGCCTTCAGCCTGTCCTTTGTCAATATCGCCTTGATTCCTTTGCTGGTGCTGGTGGTAGGTCTAGTACGCTTCTTACGCCGCCGCAGACGCGAGCTTAAAAACTAGGAGAACGATGAGATGGAATACCGAAAAAAAATAACAGTCTACAGCGCCATCCTTATTGTTTTGGTTTTGACCGCGCTGGGAGGCTTTTTCTTCAGTCAGCAAGCCATGGATGCTCGATCTTCGCAACAACCGTTATTAGCAGTGTTGAAACCCCAAGAAGCTACCAAGTTGATCATTGATAACGGAACCCCAGACGGAAAGTGGGTGGTAACCCGCTCTGGGGAGGGCTGGACCGTGACCTATGGGACACAAACGTATCCTGGCAATTCTGAACGTCTGAGTTCCTTTTTAAAGGGCCTGAACAAGCTAACCAAGTATCGAAAGGTGGCTGACATCAATACCCAAACAAAATTGGACGTCTACGGCTTAACGAAGCCTCGCACGGTACAAATCTTGAACGCCGAGGGGAAAGTTTTGGTCAATTTGCAAACAGGCACAACCGATGATACGGGCCGCTATGATTATGTCCGAATCAACGGTCAACCCCAAATCTGGTTGACGGAACGAAACCCTCTGACCGTCATGGAACTGGGCTGGAATGCCTGGACGGACCTCAGTTTAATTCCAGGTCAGCTCAAACCCGATGATTTGATCCGCATCAGTCTTAGTGGAACGATTCACACCCTCGAGAAGAAAACTTACACCCCCTTTGAGCTGATTAAAACGGTGAAGGACAAAAAACCTCAATGGAAGTTGTCCGATGGGACCTTTCCCAAAACTGCTCAAGATTACGTGGACGGACTACCAGGGTTTAAAGTCAATTCTTACCTGAAGGACGGAGAAACCTACGATCCTGCCAAGGATACCCAAGGAATCCTCACGGTGCAGACACAAAACAAAACTTATGTGTTTCATATTGGGATGGAACAAAAAGACGGCCGCATCCCAGCTACGGACGGAACGCGGAAGTTCTGGCTTTCGACCTGGTCGTTGGATCAAATTCTCTTCCACCAACCTTAAGACTTGTTTAAGAAGTTCTTGAAAAAGCTGCCCCTTACCGGGCGGCTTTTTTTAGCTTTTAGGGAAAAGCTTTACTCAGCAGTATTCCTAAGGCAAAACCGAAGGCCCAAAGAAAAGAAAGCAACCCAGTTCCTCCCAGTACGGCATTGAGGGCCGAACCCCGTACACTCCAGATAAGACGGAGGTTTTTGAAAGCTAAAGGTAAAGTCAGCAATACGAGCAGAGTCCACGGTGATACAAGTCTTATGGTGACGGTGATGAGCAGAACTGCATAGGCGAGAGTCAAACAAAGCAGATATTGTATTTTTGCAAACCTCTCTCCGAAACGCACGGCCAAAGTTCTTTTATGATGAACTCGATCTTCTGGGATATCCCGGAGATTATTCACCACAAGAATCGCCACAATAATGAGTCCTGGTCCTAGAGACAACAAAAGTGCCGCTGTCTTTAAAGTACCTGTTTGCAGAAAATAACTCCCTGAAGTTGCAGCAAAGCCAAAGAAGATCAAAACAAAGACATCTCCAAGACCGAGTTTGGCTAGGGGGAAAGGTCCTGTGGTGTAGCCGATAGATGCGGCGATAGCAAAGACTCCCAAAGCGGAAAGCCAAGGCCAGGCTCCAGGAGCCGTTTGATGGCTATACATGATCACGGCAACTCCGACGACTGACGCCAAAAGCAAAACAACTAGGAGGCCCGTTTTGACTTGACGGGGTGAAAGTAAACCTGCCGACGTGACTCTGAGGGGGCCATGGGTGCGGTTCGTGTCAGCACCGCTTTCAAAATCATAAACATCATTGGCAAGGTTACTGGCTATTTGTAAAGCTAGGGCCACGAAAAAAGCGGCAAGAGCGGAAAAGAGGTCGAAGTGCTTATCTGCATATGCCAGCGCTGAACCGACGAGTACCCCTGAGGTTGAGGCTGGCAAGGTTTTGGGCCTGGCGGCTTTAAGCCACGCAGAGAATTGTCTAGGTTTTTGTCGTGTTGAATTCATACTTCATTAAGTGTTTAGAGAGGTCTCAAATATTGGTTAAGAAGCCGCTTCATCTCTTCGATGCTAAACGGCTTGCTGAGGCTTGCCGTGAACCCAAACTGAGTTGGCTTTACTAAAATCTCATCTTCTGCATAACCGCTAAAGACAAAGATGGGTATGCTCCTATTCCATTCACGGATTTTATCGATGATTTCGCGTCCTCCAGTTTTTCCTGGGATAGTTAAATCAAAAATCATTCCCACGATTTCTTTCTTATCGGTTTGGTCTTGATGAAAAGCTTCCAGGACGCGATCCCCATCGTCATAGCTGAGAGGGGTATACCCCAGTTGCTGAAGAACCTTTTCCAGAATATCACGGATCACTTCTTCATCATCTAGGATAAGAAACTTTCCTTTGCCTTGATGTTTTTCTAAAGGCTTAGAAGGTTCAAAAGATTCTTTTTCGGTCGAAGCGGGAAGATAAAAATGGAAGGTCGTACCTTCACCAGGTTTTGAAAATACCTCAATGTGACCAGAATGCTTTTTGAGGATGGAAAAACAGGTCGCTAAACCTAACCCATGGCCGTTAGCTTTTGTCGTAAAAAAGGGATCAAAGATTTTGGTGACCAGTTCTGGAGGAATTCCCGTTCCCGTGTCTTGAACACTCACTTGGACATACCGCCCAGGCTTTAAAGGAACAGAATTTCCTTCTAGTATCACCTGATTCTTGGCAGAAATTTTTAACATACCACCCTTCGGCATCGCTTGAAGAGCATTGATCACCAGATTTTCCATGACTTGCGAAATTTGAGCTTTATCGAGTTCACAAAGCCATAAATTCGGGGCGAGGTGAAAATCACTCGCCACGGAAGAACCGCTGAGAGCAAAGGCTACTGTTTCTTGAAGAAGGTCGTCCAAAGCCTCTACTTTTTTATGAGGTACACCGCCTTTTGAAAAAGTTAAAAGTTGTTTCGTGAGGTTCCTGGCTCGGTCCATGGTTTTTCCGGCGGTATCTAAATAAGAAAGAAGAGGGCTAGAGGGGGCACTTTGACGAGCCATCTCCAGGTTCATATAAATTCCTGTCAACAAATTATTAAAATCGTGGGCAATCCCTCCTGCTAAAATGCCCAAAGACTCAAGCTTTTGCATCTTATTGATTTCTAAATCGAGTTGACGTCGTTGTTCTTCGGCTTTTTTTCTTTCTGTAATATCGGAGAAGAGCACGGCGAAGTGCCCTTCTTCAGGACGAAAGGAGATTGTTTCAAAATATTTATCAAACTCTTGGGAGTAGTTTTCATAAGTAAACGGAACTCCCGTTAACGCGACCTGTCCAAAGACCTGGATCCAATGTTCTTCGGTATGAGGGAGGACCTCTAAGACAGTTTTTCCCACGAGCTGTTGCGCTTTTAACCCTGTCAGTTTTTCAAAGGCAGGATTCACTTCCAGATACCGGTAATCGATGGGTTCACCCGCCTCATTAAAAATCATCTTATGGAGGGCAAAACCCAGCGTGAGATTTTCAAACAGCATGCGGTATTTATTTTCGCTGGTTTTCAAGGCTTGAGCGGCCCGTTGTCGTTCTGTAATATCGACACTGATGGCGGATACCCCTGTGATAGTTCCACCTGACCAAATGGGGTTTAAAAATACTTCAAAGGTCGAAAGTTCTTGATTGAACGGTATAGAAAATTCAAAGTCTT